>NZ_JACHWV010000007.1:15561-275770 GCF_014191595.1 Mesoflavibacter zeaxanthinifaciens subsp. sabulilitoris
GCTAACTGCTAACTGCTAACTGCTAACTGCTAACTGCTAACTGCTAACTGCTAACTGCTAACTGCTAACTGCTAACTGCTAACTGCTAACTGCTAACTGCTAATTGCTAACTACAGCCACTTTTTACGTTTAAAGTAGTACAACATGGCTAAGAAAATAAGAATCATAACAGCCCAAACTACATGATAACCATACTTGTATTGTAGCTCTGGCATGTTAATAAAGTTCATCCCGTAGATACCAGCAATAAAGGTTAATGGAATAAAAATGGTGGCGATAATGGTTAACACCTTCATGACTTCGTTCATTTTATTGCTAATGGTTGTCATGTACATATCCATTAAACTCCAAATCATTTCGCGATAAATATCTAAGTTTTCTGTAACCTGTATAATATGGTCGTAAACATCTCTAAAAAAGTGTGTTGTCTGTTCTTCAATTAAACTATTTGGGTCTTTTTCTATGCGACCAATAATTTCGCGAAGCGGAAAAATAGCGCGTCGTACTTTTAAAACTTCACGCTTTAAATTTTGTATTTGTTGAGAGATATCTTCTTGAGAAATTCCATTAAAAAGCTCGTCTTCAAGGTCTTCAATTTTATTACCCATAGTTTCTATAATGGCATAATAATGATCTACGATAGCATCTATTAAGGCATACAATAAATAGTCTGCACCTTCTGTACGTATACGTCCTTTTTTGTGTCTTATACGATCTCTTACATTTTCAAAAACATCACCTTCGGCTTCTTGAAAAGTCAATACATAGTTTTTGCCTAGTACAAAACTTACTTGTTCTGATATAATAGTTTCATTATCATCGTAATACATCATTTTTAAAACAATAAAGATGTAACTTTTATACTCGTCAATTTTTGGGCGTTGAGAAGTATTTACAATGTCTTCTAATAGTAATGGATGAAGTTGATAGTAACTACCTATGGTTTCTATCTCGTTTATATTATTTAATCCGTTAAGGTTAACCCATGTTACAGACTCTGTATCTTTAAACACAAACGCTTCTTCTATGTTAGAAAGGTCTTTTTCGTGAATGTCGTTATCGGTATAATCAAAAGAATGAAGGTGTAATTTTACGTCTTCTTTTTTTCCTGTATAAACCAATGCGCCAGGTATTTGACCTAAGTGCTTTTTATAGTTTTGTGTGCGTTTTTTTTGTTTGTTTTTTGCCATAATTAATGGAAATCTCCAAAGTCTTCAATTGCGTCTTTCTGAACTAAAGTTACAGCTTTTTGTAGAATTAAATTGTTTGGATACGTCACTAAATCTCCATTATCTAATCTTAGATGAAGTTGAAACGCACGAATATCTTCAATAATACCTTCTAAAGGCGAATCTTTATCGTGGATTTTTATTTTGTCTCCAACTTTATAAGGAAACGAAAAAAACATGATTATTCCAGAAGTAATGTTACTTAAAATAGACCAAATGGCAAATAAACCAATACCAATAACGGCAAAAACCGAAGAGAAAAGTAGTGTTAAGTTTTCTAGTGTTGCACCAAATATATAAGAAACAAATAGTAAAAATATTAGAATTAGAGTAAAGGTAGAATATCTAGATATTAACCCAATTCTAGCATCATTGATGCTACTTTTTTGTCCTATTTTTTTAATTGAAATTTTTAAAATAGACCTTATTATTAAAAATATAATAAGAAGAACTATTGTTTTTAAAATTTCGTCTTGTAAATGCTCAAACATATATTAAAATTTTGGTAAATATAGATTTTAAACTGAATTGTTAATCTAGTTGCAATGTTTTTCTTAACGGTAAATCCTTATTACTCTTTTGACTCCAATATGCGGTATTTATAGTTTTAAGTTTTGTCGCTTTTGTGGTTAATCCGTCTATAGTTTCTTCCCAACTTGTAATGGTAAAAGGGAAATTGTTTTCAAAATTAATAGTAAGTGTTTTGTTTAATTCTTCAATTGAAAGCTTGTATTTCCCTTCTGAAATTTCCGCGAAAGCGTTATAAGCTTTTAAAGGTTTATGTTTTAAACGAATGTATTCTAAACTTGGAATAATTTTAAAATCGCCAGTAGGAAGGCTTTTTGGATTAATGCGAAGTTGTGTCCAAATTTCGTTCTCTAATACTGCTTTTTCTAAGTTAAAATTTTGATCTGCTTCACCTTCAAAATAAGAATGTGATATAACTTCAAATTGCTCTCTGTTGTTAATTTGTGTGTAAACTTGTCCGCACCATTCTTGTATAGAAGCACTAACTTTTATAGCGTGTTGGTTGTTTGCAACGGGATAAAATGTGCTTTGCATAATGCTGTACGGATAAATACCAGTATTGAATTTTTTAGTGGCATTTAACTTTAAAACGCTTATGTTTTCTGGGTTTTTCTGGTCTGCTTTTACTTGAATATTTGGTAAAAAAGGTTCGGTGACATATACTAAAACAGCTTTTCCGTCACGTAACTCGCCATAACGTGCCTGTTCTATTGTATAGGAAGTGATTTCAGCTTTTCCAGCATACCAATAGTCTTTAAATTGTTGGTTAGGTTTATAGGCTGTCGGTAGTTTTTTTTCTTCTTTTTTAGTTGTAATTTTTTTAGGTGAATCTGTAGTTTGTTTTTGTTCTTTGCAAGCAAAAATAAAAATACAAAAAAGTAGAATTGTGGTTAATTTTAATCGCATGGTTATAAGAAATTGTAGTATAAATTTACAATCTTAAAACTCTTCTGCAATGGTATTTAACGTTTTGTAAACAAGGTGAGTTGGCATACCAACAACGTTAAAAAACGAGCCTTCAATACTGGTTACGCCAATTTGTCCAATCCATTCTTGTATACCATATGCGCCAGCTTTGTCTAAAGGCGAGTAGGTTTTAATGTAATGCCAAATCTCTTCATCTGTAAACGCTTTAAACGTCACTTTTGTAGTTGCATTTACCGTTTTTTGAAAGATTTTTGTACGTACACATACAGATGTAATCACTTCGTGCGTATTATTGCTTAAAGATTTAAGCATTGCAAATGCTTCATCATTGTTTCTAGGTTTGCCTAATGCTACGCCTTTATGCCAAACAATGGTATCGCTGGTTACTAGTATTTCATGTTCTTTAAGTTCGTCTAAAAAAGGTAAAGACTTTAATTGCGCAAGATAGTCGCTAATTTCAAAATGCATTAAGCGATTAGGGTAATCTTCTTTAGTGTCTTTCAATCGGACTTCAAAATCTAATCCTAAATCTCTAAAAAACTGTTGTCTTCTTGGTGATCCAGAAGCTAATATTATATGTCTGTCTTTTAGTTTTTCTTTCAGCATAATTATATGATAAAATAGTACACGACCATAGATAGCATGCCTAATAGCATTACGACTTTTAATAATCTGCTAATCAATTTGAAATCTTTTTTGTTTTCAGCAGAAAACAATTTTATAGCAATATAGATTAAAGGCGCTATCACAGCAATTAAAAAGTAAATAATGGCTATGGTCTGCATATAAAGATACGCATTTAAGTAATAGGCTAATATTAAAATGGAAGCAATAGTTAACCCAAAAGCAATTTTTGCAGCTCTGTTTTTACCTAAGACTATAGGTAAAGTTTTCATCTGCGCGTTGTAATCGCCATCTATATCTTGAATATCTTTTACAATTTCTCTAATAAATGTGATTAAAAATGCAAAAACGGCGTAATCTACAATAACTTCAAACATAGAAGATTGTATAAACTTATTTTGCATGTTTATGGTAGGTAGTAAATCGAAAATACCAACAACAATTAGACTTAATGCTACAAGACCACTTATTACAATGTTACCAACAAGTAGCATTGGTTTTAAAAAGGAAGCATAAATGTAAAGTAGTGCGGCAATGACTACAAAAATGCCAAAAAAGGTACTTCTGTTAACATCGTTAGCTAGGTAAAACCCAGTAACAACGCCAATAAAAGTAAATGCCATATAATAATTATAGGCTTTATCTTTTGCAATGGTTTTTCCTACTATTTGCTTGTTAGGTTTATTAATTGCGTCTGTTTCTACATCAAAAATATCGTTAATAATATAACCGCCAGAAGCGATACATACAGTTGAAATAACCAAAATGATAAATTGAAAAGTACTAAGCGTTGTATCTACATTAAAAGCAGGAAACATAGCATATTTTATAAGCACTTGTACTAACGCAATTAAAATTAAGTTTTTATATCTAATTAGGTTGATAATATTCACTAGTTGTTGGTTTTTTAGTTTTTTGTTATTCTAATTTTGTTGCATTAAAATGTTTGGGCATCAAAATCGCTGTCCCATTTACCTTGAACTTTTAATACTTGTTGTATAACATCTCTTACGCAACCTTCGCCACCTAATTTATGTGATACATAATTACATATGTCTTTAACTTCTGGTACTGCGTCTTGTGGACAAGTAGCTAATCCTACTTGTTTAAGTACTGGGACATCTGGTATATCGTCTCCCATATACAACACGTTTTCTGCATTGATGTTATTATTGCTAATATATTCGTTATACTGAGTTAATTTTTGATGAGCGCCCAAATAAACATCTTTAATACCCAAATGTTGTAAGCGCAATCTAACACCTTCGTTTGTCCCGCCAGATATAATACAAATATTAAATCCATGATTAAGTGCTTGTTTGATTGCATAACCATCTTTAACATTCATATGTCTTATCATTTCGCCAGAAGTAGTTATAGTAACCATTCCGTTAGTTAAAACGCCATCTACATCAAAAATAAAGGTGTTGATTTGGTGTAAGTATTCTTTGTAGCTTTTATCTTCCATTATGTGTTTTTTTTATAGATGAGGTCATTAGTTTATAAATAGCTTCATGATGCTCATTATCTAATAATTTTAAATGTCTTTTTATTGTTTTTTTGTCGTTACGTTTAGCTGGACCAGTTTGTGCCTTGTATGGCGAAACGTCTTGAACTTTTTTACCAGTTTCGGTAATTAATGGTTTTAAAATATCAAATTCTGCACCATGGTGTTCTGTTATTTCATGTGCAACCCTATACAATTGATTAGTGAAATTATTTACAAAAACAGCAGCTAAATGTAAAGCTGGTCTTTGATCAGGATTAACTTTGTAGGTTTGACAACCTAACGCTTCTCCAACAGATTTTAAAAGTTTAAAATCTTGTTTTCTTAATGTTTCTATACAAATTGGTACTGTTGTAAAGTCTAAAGCAACATCTTTACTAAAAGTTTGCAACGGATAGAAAACACCACGATAGTGTTTTTTGTCAATATCATATAAACTAGCACTTCCAGAAGTATGAACAACTAAACGCTTTTCAAAAGGAAGGTTGTTGCTTAAAGTTTCAATTGCATCATCGCTTACGCAAATAATATATAAATCAGCATCAACTAATTCGTTTAAATTATCGGTAATATTAACTTCATTTTTGTATAATGAAATATTGTTTAAAGTACGATTATACCATTGTATAACGCTAATGTTATCAGTAGCAGAAATTGCTTTATATAAATGAGTGGCTACATTTCCTGCGCCAAGCAAAACTATTTTTATCATGGTGTAAAAATAATAAGAAAATATCTATAAAAAACGGACATTAACGTATCTTTGTTATAATGATTAAAGACGATATAAATACACGAGAAGATGTTGCTTTATTAGTAGATCAATTTTACAAAAAAGTAAGAGCAAACGCTATTTTGGGACCAATTTTTAATCAAGCTATTACCAATTGGGATCAACATTTAGATCACTTAACCACGTTTTGGGAAAGTAGCTTGTTTATGGGGAAACCTTTAAAGAAAAAATATACAGGAAACCCATTAGAAGTGCACGTAAAAGTAGATAAAGCAAATAATAATAGTATTACAGAACATCATTTTGGTATTTGGTTAAACCTTTGGTTTGTAACTATAGAACACTTATTTGCAGGTGAAAATGCAGAGTTAGCTAAACGAAGAGCAAGAAAAATGGGTACATTTATCCATCTTAAAATTTTTGAAGCAAGGCAACAAAACAGTTAAACTTTTTAACTATTTAAACTGATTTTAAACCAACAAAAACAACTATCTTTGCACGAGCAAAAAAAGGCTTTACCTATGCAAAATAAATTGGGCAAGATTCTATTCTCAACACGATTAACAGCTATATTATTTATTGTATTTGCCATCGCTATGGCTACTGGTACATTTTTAGATGCCAAAATGGATACATCTCCAACACCTTACACGCGTAATTTAATTTATAATGCATGGTGGTTTGAAGCCATAATGGTACTTTTTGTGGTTAACTTTATAGGTAATATTTCAAGATACAGGTTGTTACGTAAAGAAAAATGGGCAACACTTTTATTACATCTAGCATTTATATTAATTATAGTAGGTGCAGGAATAACAAGATATTACAGTTTTGAAGGTATGATGCCTATACGTGAAGGAGAAACTAGCAACGCATTTCTTTCTCAAAAAACATACATCACAGCATATATTGATGGTGATTATATGATTGATGGCGTACCACAACGTCTACCAATAGAAGAAGAAGTTGATTTTTCTGGTAGAATGAAAAATAGTTTCAATCTAAATACGGCTTATAATAATCAACCGGTAAGTATTGAGTTAGTCGAGTTTATTAAAGGTGCAGAAGAAACAATTATCCCAAATGAAAATGGCGAAAATTATTTAAAAATCGTAGAAGCAGGTCAAGGCGCACCACACAATCATTTCTTAAAAGAAGGCGAAGTACAAAGTATACATAATGTGCTTTTTGCATTAAATAAGCCAACAGATGGTGCTATTAATTTAACAAAGTCTGAAAACGGAATTACAATTAATTCTCCTTTTGATGGCGAATATTTGCAAATGGCAACAATGAGCCAAGGAAAACTTGTTAAAGACAGTATTCAACCATTTATGTTACGTTCGCGTTACATTATTGGAGACATGCAATTTGTAGTTCCAAATCCAATAATTAAAGGAGAAATAGGCGTTGGTAAAAAATCTCAATTATTAAAATTTGATGAAGATGGTGTTATACTAGACGTTACCGCAAACGGAAAAACCAAACGTGTTGGTTTAATTGGTGGACAAGGAACAAACAATCCTTTCAAAAAAATTACGATTGATAATTTAGATATTAACCTAAAATACGGCGCAAAAGTCTACAAATTACCATTTAGTGTAAAGTTGAATGATTTTATCGCTCAAAAATATCCAGGGACACAAAACTCTTATCAAACCTTTGAAAGTAAAGTGACCATTTTTGATAAAGAAGAAGGCGATTTTGATTATCATATTTACATGAACCACGTTTTAGATCATAAAGGTTATCGATTCTTCCAAGCTGGTTTTGATCCAGATGAAAAAGGAACAAAACTTTCTGTAAATCATGATTTTTGGGGAACTTGGGTAACTTACATTGGTTATTTCTTATTATACATAGGTTTGATGGCGATTATGTTTGATAAAAATTCACGTTTTGGAGATTTAAAAAGACTTTTAGAAAAAGTAAAAGCTAAAAAAGCAGAACTTTTAACTATATTTTTCTTGTGTTTCGCTTTAAGCGGAATAGCTCAAAACGACCATGATCACACAGAAGACGATGGTCATGATCATCAAGTTACGGTACCAAAAACACCATCAAAAAGGCAAATAGATTCTATTTTAAAGGCAAATGTAGCACCAAAATCTCACGCCGAAGAATTTGCAAAGTTAGTTTTACAAGATTTAGATGGTCGTATGATGCCTATAGATACCTATGCTTCAGAATTACTTAGAAAATTAAGTAAATACGAAGCTTATGAAGGTATGACTGCCAATCAACTCTTCTTAAGCATTCAAGAAAGTCCGATGTTGTGGTATAACGTGCCAATTATTTATATAAAACCACGTAAAGGAGATTTGATACGTAGTATTATAGGTATTAGTAAAGACCAAAATTATGCTAAGTTATTAGATTTCTTTGGAGACGATTTTAACTACAAATTAGATAGACAATTAGAAGAAGCTTATGAAACGCAAGTAAAAACAGCTATTCAAAAAGAGTTTATAGAGGTTAATAATCGTGTTAATTTATTAAGTAATGCAATAGAAGGTAGATCGTTAAAGATTTTCCCTGTACCTAACGATGATAATAATACTTGGATTTCTCCATTCGAATATAAAAATGAAGGTTATAGTGAGAAAATTCAAGACTCTACCTACGGAAGTTTTATAAACGCCGGATTTGATTGGTATTTATATAGCTTAAATGAAGCTAAAAAAACAGGAGATTTCTCCCAGCCAGAAAAACTATTAAAAGCTTTTAAAACCTCTCAATCTAAAGTAGGAGCCGAGGTAATGCCAAGCGAATCTAAGATAAATGCAGAAATACTTTACAATAAATACGATGTATTTAAAAAATTATTTATTTACTATTTAACAGCAGGAATTTTATTGTTAGCCTTATTAATATGGCAAATTTTTAAAATAGATAGCAAATGGTTAAAGACAAGTATTAAAGTATTTAAAGTCGTAATAATAATACTTTTTGTTATCCATACACTAGGCTTAATTGCAAGATGGTATATTTCTGGACATGCACCATGGAGTAATGGTTACGAGTCTATGATTTATGTGGCTTGGGCAACCATGTTTTTTGGTTTAGGATTTGGAAGAAAAAGCGAGCTAACTATTGCAGCAACTTCCTTTGTAGTTTCAATATTATTAATGGTAGCGCATCTAAGTTGGATGGATCCTGCAATAGCAAACTTACAACCGGTATTAAATAGTTATTGGTTAAAAATACATGTAGCAGTCATTGTTGCTAGTTATGGTCCGTTTACGCTAGGCTTTATAATTGGTTTAGTAAGTTTATTCTTAATGGCATTTACTAATAAAAATAATAAAACCAAGCTAGATTTAAGTATTAAAGAATTAACTTATATAAATGAAATGGCTTTAACCGTTGGTCTAATAATGCTTACTATTGGTAACTTTTTAGGCGGTCAATGGGCTAATGAAAGTTGGGGAAGATATTGGGGATGGGACCCAAAAGAAACCTGGGCTTTAATAAGTATAATGATATATGCATTTGTAATACATATGCGATTAATACCTGGCTTAAGAGGAAGATGGACATTTAATTTATGGTCTGTAGTTTCTATTGGAAGTATTATTTTTACTTATTTTGGTGTAAACTTCTATTTATCCGGATTACATTCTTATCAATCTGGACAAGATATTAGCTTAATTTATATTGGTGTATCAGCTATTTTAATTGCAATTTTAGGTGTTTTCTCTTACAGAAAATATATCAAGTTTTATAAAAAGTAAGTTTTTAATTACTATCTAAGAAAATATTGACTAACTTGATACAAATTATAAATTGTTAATTTTTAGTGGAATATATTAAAAAGTTAGGTTGGGCTAACATATTTATGTTAATTCTTTGTCTAGCAATCATTATAGTAGCCGAATACTTGTTTCTTAACGGATATCAACTTCATGGAATATTTATTGGGCTTTGGGCACCAATGCTTATTGGTATATTGATTTTTATAAAGCTTATAAACGATGGGAAATAATATTGTATTTTGGTTTTCTATTATAGTATTTATTTTAGTGGTTTTATGGGCTTTTTTCATGCTAAGAGCTTATAATAAAATCCGAAAAAAATAACTTCACGTTAAATATTTAGATGAAATTTTTAAAAGAATTTAAGGAGTTTGCCGTAAAAGGCAATATGATGGATATGGCTGTAGGTATTATTATTGGTGCCTCATTTAATAAAGTGATAGATGTTTTAGTGAAAAAAATATTTATGCCACCATTGTCACTAATGACAGATGGATTAAACTATCAAGATAAACGATATGTGTTAAGAGAAGCTATTACCAATAAAAATGGAGAAGTAACTACACAGGAAGTTGCTATTTATTACGGCGAGTTATTTGAAGCTTTTTTAGATTTTCTAATCGTTGGACTAACTGTCTTTTTAGTTGTTAAAGCAATGAATAGGTTAAGAGCCAAGTCTCATGATACAAAAGATAAAACTGTAACAACACCAAAAGACATAGAGTTGCTTAGCAAACTTTCAGATTTAATGGAAGAACAAAACAAACTCCTTAAATCTAAAGCAGATATAAGTTCAAAATAAATAAGCCTGTTTTAAACAGGCTTTATGTTATAGTTTAATAAGGTTTTTATCTAAATTAAGATCATCTAAAATTTTATTTGTAAAACTATAATGACCTTTTGTCGTAATAATTTTAAATCGGCTGTTTTTCATTCTTGAAACTACATCAATCAAACGCCATTTGGTTTTTAAAAGATTAGGTTTTTTACTTTTAATACCAAGCTCAAAATAATATTTCCTACTTCGTTTAAAAGCAGTTATATCTGGTGTGACCGTGACCTCTCCATTCTTTTTGGTAAAAGAATTTGGCGTATCATAACCATCAAGGTCTGCTTTAATGTTTTCAAAACCTAAATATTCTAGGTGTTTAATAGATTGTTCTAAAATGTCCGTATGTTCTTGCTTATCAATTGTTACCATAACCCATAGTATACAAAAAGTAGATGTTTTTTTAGGTTAAAGAAGTGTTAAAACCAGTATAAAGTCAGTTTATAAATCTATAATTATCAATGTTAAAGATGCATATTTTTGTATTTTAGTTTTTTAAAAATTGCAATATAAAATGAAACATAAAAACTTAGGGTTAAACACTATTTGTTCTCACGTCGGAGAAGTAGAAGATAAACAATTTAAAGGCGCAGTTTCGCCTATATTCTTATCTTCTTCATATGAGTTTATGGATGTAGAAGTAAAACGCTATCCAAGATATTTTAATACACCAAACCAAGAATATTTATCCAAAAAAATAGCAGCTTTAGAGCATACAGAAGCAGCAATGATATTTGGTTCTGGTATGGCAGCTATTAGTCATATGTTTTTAGCATTTTTAAAAGCAGGAGATCATATTGTGGTACAAAACACAATTTATGGAGGCACAACAAATTTTATAAGAGAAGAATTTCCTAAGTTAAATATAGAATTTACTTTTACAGATGGTTATCAAGTAGAAGACTTTGAAGCAGCAATACAACCAAACACGAAGTTAATTCATATAGAAACACCTTCAAATCCATTATTAACAATTACAGATATTAAAGCTATAGCCAAATTAGGGAAAGAAAAAGGTATTGTTACTAGTATTGATAACACATTTGCAAGTCCTGTAAATCAAAATCCAGCAGATTTTGGTATCGATTTAATTATGCACTCTGCAACTAAATATTTTGGTGGACATAGTGATATTTGTGCAGGCGCAGTAGCAGGAAGCAAAATACACATGGATCGTATATGGAATGTCTCTAAAAACCTTGGTGGTAGTCTTAGTGACTTTACGGTTTGGATGTTAGAACGTAGTATGAAAACCATGGGACTACGTGTTAAAGCACAATCTAAAAACGCTTTAAAAATGGCTAAATGGTTAAATAAGTTAGATGAAGTTAAACAGGTTTATTATCCTGGTTTAAAAGATCATCCTGAGCATAAATTGGCAAAGTCACAAATGAAAGATTTTGGAGGTATGTTATCTTTTGAATTGAAAGATCATTTAGACGCAGAAGCTTTTCAAAAAGCATTACAATTAATTAAACCATCAATGAGTCTTGCTGGTGTAGAAAGCACTATGTTATCTCCAGCGCAAACATCACACTCTTTACTAACACCAGAGCAGAGGAAGCAATTGGGTATTAGTGATGGATTAATACGCTTTTCTGTAGGGATAGAAAATACTAAAGATCTAAAAGCAGACATAAAACAAGCTTTAAAAAATATCAAAAAGTAACATTTTGAAATCTGCTAAAGGACATACAAATAATTATAACTTTGAAGTTTTAATAGATAACTACCCTAAACTTCAACCATTTGTTTTTAAAAATAAGTACGGTAATTTAACTATAAATTTTTCTGATGCTAAAGCAGTTAGAACATTAAATACTGCAATCTTAAAAGCAGATTACGGTATTAATTATTGGCAATTTGATGACAATAATCTAACACCTCCAATACCAAGTCGTGTTGCATATATTCATCTTTTAAAAGATTTATTACTAAGTAGTAATTTAGATGGAAACATAAAGGTTTTAGATATTGGTACTGGCGCAAATTGTATTTATCCGTTACTTGGTCAATCAATTTATAATTGGCAGTTTGTTGGCTCAGATGTAAATAGAAGTTCGATAAAACAAGCTGAAAAAATTATAGCTAAAAACCAATTAGAGGATGAGGTATCAGTAAGATTTCAGAGTAATCCTAATCAAATATTTCAAGGTATTTTGACTAAAACAGATACCTTCACCTTAACTATGTGTAATCCGCCTTTTTACAAAGATGAAACTGAAGCAAATTCAGCCACATTAAAAAAGTTAAAAGGATTAAATCAAGACACAAATAGTATAAACAGAAACTTTTCTGGAATATCAAATGAATTGTGGTATAAAGGTGGAGAAAAAGCATTTTTACACAATTATTTATATGAAAGTAGCTTGTTTAAAAATAAGTGCTTTTGGTATACAACATTAGTTGCTAATAAAGACAATATAAAATCGATGTATGCGTCTTTAGATAAATTAGGGGCAAAAATTATAAAAACTTTACCAATTAATATTGGTCAAAAAAAGAGTAGAGTAGTAGCTTGGACTTTTTTAAATAAAGACCAACAAAAACAGTGGAATAAATAACATAATGAAAGTAGATATATTAGCATTTGGGGCACATCCAGATGACGTAGAGTTAGGCGCAGGAGCAACCATAGCAAAAGAAGTAGCAAATGGTAAAACAGTAGTTATAGTAGATTTAACTAAAGGAGAACTTGGTACACGTGGTACAGAACACACACGTAAAGCAGAAGCCGAAGACGCAAAAAATATACTAGGTGTCGCAGCAAGAGAAAATTTAGACTTTGCCGATGGTTTTTTTACTAATGATAAGCAACACCAGTTAGAAGTCATTAAAATGATACGCAAATATCAACCGGAAATAGTGTTGTGTAATGCTATAGATGATAGACATATTGATCATGGTAAAGCTAGTAAACTTGTTAGTGATGCGTGTTTTTTAAGTGGATTATTAAAAATTGAAACAGAAATAGAAGGAAAGCCACAAGAAAAATGGAGACCCAAACAGGTTTACCATTACATACAATGGAAGCATATAGAACCAGATTTTGTTGTAGACGTTTCAGATTTTATTGATATAAAAATGAAAAGTGTCTTAGCTTATAAAACACAATTTTATAATCCAGACAGTAATGAGCCTCAAACACCAATTTCTAGTAAAAATTTTACAGATAGTATTATTTATAGAGCAAGAGATTTAGGGCGTTTAATTAATAGTGAATACGCAGAAGGTTTTACAGTTGAGCGGTTTGCAGCAGTAAATAGTCTTTTTGATTTAAAATAGTATAAAAATTATTTAAAAATCTTTTGTGATATTTAGTAAATAAACTACATTTGCACACGCATTTTAATATGCGTTATACACGGTGGTTGTAGCTCAGTTGGTTAGAGCGCCTGATTGTGGTTCAGGAGGTCGTCGGTTCGAGACCGATCTTCCACCCAAAAAGTAAAAGCCTTTCAGAAATGAAAGGCTTTTTTTGTAAACTTTATTTAAAAAACTTTTCTTTTAATAATTTATAACCATTCCAATTACAAGTATCATCTTTTCTTACTATACTTTTATCGTTATTTAACTTAAACGTGTAAGAGTTTACTGTTGTGCAGCCTCTTTTTGTGTTGTTTATATTTATTAATTGTGTTTCAAATTCAATTAAATAGTCAATTTCTGTTGGTTTTATGATTGTCGATTTTTTAATATCGTTGCTTAAAAGTGTAGCTGTAAGAGTTTTGTCTAAATATTTAAATTCTAAAGTTTCTGAATGTTGATTAAAACAACCATAGGATTGATAAGTTATACTTAATTGATCTCCTTCTTTTAAGTTTTTAAAAAAAAGGGATTGATTTTCTTCTTGTTTAATAGTCTTTAAGACTAAAGAAGCTGATGTATAATATATGTTTGTATAAGAAAAAAGGATACTAAATAAGAGTAAGAATTTCATTTTAATAAATTTTTAATTACTCTAAATAAAAAATAATCTACCTTTTATTAAAAGCGTAATGAGTAAACGTTACGTTTTAATGAGTAAAAGATAGATTATTAATGGTAAAAGTTATTTTACTTAGCAGTAGTTATATTTATTCTGCTTTATCTACAACTATTCTTTGGTCACGGTTAGCTAATTCCCAAGCTGTATAAAATACTAAACGCGCTCTATTTTCTAATAGATCATAATTAATTTTTTCTACAGTATCGCTTGGTCTATGGTAATCATCATGTGTACCATTAAAATAGAATATAACCGGAATATTGTTTTTTGCAAAGTTGTAATGGTCACTTCTGTAGTAAAAACGGTTTGGATCGTTTTCATCATTATAAGTGTAATCTAATTCTATATTAGTGTACTTACTGTTTACTTCTTCAGAAATATTATGTAATTCTGTACTTAGCTTATCGCTACCTATTAAGTAAACATAATTTCTGTCACCTTCACGTTTTGGGTCAATACGCCCAATCATATCTATATTTAAATCTGCAACGGTTTGATCTAAAGGAAAAATAGGATCTATATCTGTATAATAGCTACTACCTAATAAGCCTTTTTCTTCTCCTGTAACATTTAAAAATACAATAGAACGTTTTGGTCCGTGACCATCTTTTTTAGCTTTAGCAAAAGCTTCGGCTATTTCTAAAACTGCAACAGTACCAGAACCATCATCGTCTGCACCGTTATTAATTTCGCCATCATGATTACCAATATGGTCTAAATGTGCAGAGATTACAATGTACTCGTTTGGTTTTTCTGTACCTTCAATAAACGCAACAACGTTGTTTCCGTTTAAAGCTTCAGATTTGTTAGTGTAATCTATAGCAATATTTGTATTGTAAGTTTTGTTAGTAAACGCATTGTCTATTGCTGTGTCTGTATTTAAAATAGCTTTTGCAGCTGCATTATTTAATAACATATAATACATATTATTGTCATTACCACTTAATACCATACGACCGCTAGAACTACCGTAACGTCTTGCAGCCATACCAAAAATATTTGGGTTGTAGTATAGTACTGCTTTAGCGCCTTTTTCTTTAGCAATATCACGTTTTGTAGCAAATTCTTGTCTTAGGTTAGACCATTTAGTAGCTTCTTCTGTACCAGAGATTAGGTAAGTGCCATCTTCGTTTTTAGGTTCTCCAGAACGTATAAAAACGACTTTACCAGAAACATCTATATTTTTATAATTAGAGTAATTGTCGGCCTCTATACCATAACCTAAATCAATAACTTGGTTTGCAGAAAATTGACTTGTTGGCATTGCTGTGATAGATACAATGTCTTCTAAGTTTTTTAAAGCGGTACCATTAGCAGTTAAGGTTACATCCGGAGCTGCTAGTTTTTCTAGTGGTACTTTTTGAAAATAATCATTGTTTCCTTTGGCAGCAGGAACACCATAAGTCATGTAGTGGGCTTTTAAAAAGTTTACTGCTTTTTCTTCACCTTCTGTACCTGTTTCTCGTCCATTAAATTCATCTGATGCATATTCATAAAGAAGAGTTTTTAACTCGGCTTCAGTAATTGTTTCGGCATAAGTTGTTGGACTAACTTCTTTTTGAGTTGTTTTTTGTTCTGCTTGTTTTTGTTGACTACCACAAGCAGCAAGTAGTAAGCTAAAGCTAGCAATAGATAATAATGATTTCATATGTATTTGTTTTAAGAGCTATAATTGCCTCTCAAAAATAACACAAAATTCTAGTTTGAAGGTCTAAGATTTAATAATTAAGAAGAATTTAGTTGTTAAATATCACTGTTATGTAATAGGAATTCTTCTTTATGCGCTAAGTACCATGCTGTAGAAAAAATAAGTTTAGTACGCTTAGCTAATAAGTTAAAATTAATTTTATCTGCAGTATCAGAAGGTTTGTGGTAATCTTCGTGAGTACCATTAAAGTAGAAGATTACAGGAATATTTTCTTGAGCAAAATTATAATGATCTGATCTGTAATAGTATCGGTTGGGATCATCTTTTTGATTAAACGTATAATCTAATTCTATGTTTGTTGAGGTAGAATTTACCATTTCTGAAATAAAATGAAGCTCTTTACTAATTCTGTCAGAACCTATTAAGTATATATAATCTGGATTGTTTTTATGTTTATCATCTACACGTCCAATCATATCAATATTAAGATCTGCAATGGTGTTTTCTAAAGGAAAAAGCGGATTTTGTGTGTAGTATAAAGAGCCTTGTAAACCAATTTCCTCTGCAGTAAGGTGTAAAAATAATATACTTCTTCTTGGTGAAATCCCATTACGTTCTGCTTCTTTAAAAGCTTGTGCTATTTGCAGCATGGCAACAGTACCAGATCCATTATCGTCTGCACCATTATTAATCTGTCCATCAGTTACGCCTAAATGGTCGTAATGTGCAGAGATAATTAATACTTCTTCAGGTTTTTCTTTACCTTTTATGAAGGCTACAACATTTTCTGTAGCATTATATTGTTTTGGAAGAAATGACTTTGGTATATATTGAAAATACGTTGAATCATTACCAGGTAATATTTTTTCTTTGACATAAAAATCTTTAATGTAGTTTGCAGCTAACTTTTGACCTTTACTTCCAACTTCTCTACCATTAAAAGAGTCTGAAGCTATGTTATAAATTTGAGATTTAAGTTCTTCTACAGTAATTGTTTTTGCATATTTACTAATTGTTGCAGAATCTTTTATAACAATAGAATCTTTAAGATTATTTATTTTAGTTGAATATTTAGTGGTTGTACAAGAACCAACTAAGGATAATGCAGAGATTATTAAAAGCGATTTCATTATCAGGATGAATATTTGGTCGGTAAAGATATGCTTATTTGTTTCAAAAATATATATTTTTCTTTTCAAAATTTATCAAAACACATTAATTATCAAGACAATAAAAAAGAGGAACCTTAAAATAAGATTCCTCTTTTTTGATTAGATAGGATTTAATCTGTTATTCTAGATCAATATCTAAATCTTCAAGTTCTTCTAAAGCTTTTTCTTCATTTTCTTTTTCACGTTGCTCAAGTTCTTCTGTGTTACCAACTTCTTGTACAGTAAAAACAGTTTTATAAGTAGATAAGCCTAAAGCTATTATTACTAATAAAAAAGAAACCTGTACGACATGCGTAGATTGGTTATCTTTTTTTGATTTTATAAAGGATATAATACCAAAAACTAACGCTAAAATTGCTGGTATAAAAGCTAATTTAAATAAAGGTAATATAGCTAAGATAATTGCTAAAATAGCACAAACTAAAGATAATATTAAGGTTACTTTTTTCATAATTTAATTTTTTAAGCCAGTTGCAGATTTAATTTTTAATTCTCCACTTCCAACCGCTATTTTAAATTTAGCATACACAGGTATCTTATTCTCATCTGCGGTAAGCCATATAATATTAGCGTTACTTCCTTTTAAAACATTATTATTAGTAACGTTTATGGCTATTTTATAGCATTCTTTTCTACCAATAGCAGTGTTAATAGTTTCTTTACCTAAAAGTTTAAAACTACATTTAACTTCTTTGTTATCAAATAAAACTGTAAAGGTATCACTAGCGCCAACAGGTGCTTTGTGTATGTCTAAAGTTCTTAATTTATATAAAGTAGAAACTATGTCTCTTGTACCTGGCTTAATTTTTATAGTATTATTTCTGTCCCAAAAACCAGAAGCAAAGTTTTTAGATTTTTTTCTAATTAAACTAGAAACTGTGTTGGTCTTGTAACTGTACTTGTACTTTACAAATTTATAATAACCACCTTCACTAATATCTCTTTGGTATAAATATGGAGCTACTGTTTTTGGATTAACATAGCTTTCATATAAATCTCTAATTTTAAAAAAACTATCAAAATTAGAATACGTAGTGGCAGAACATTTTAAACGATATAATGTAGTTCCGCTTGTATTTACAGCGCTTGTTTCCATTTTAACTTCGGCTATATCTGTTAAAATACCAGACATATTATAAGCTGCTGAAAATGTTAGTTTTTCACCTGCTTTAAAAGCATTATTATTTTGAGCAAAAGAAGCACAGGATAATAATAAAACAGTAATAGTTGTAAAAAGATGTTTCATAGGTTGTTTATTATAATTTCAAAGATATAATATAACACGAATTGTGCCGAATATTAATCTACAATATTTTAAAGACATGTTAAACCAAATGTTAAACGCTTAGTAAGTCATTTTATTTTGTAAATTTGCATCGTGAAACTAAAAATTTTACATAGCGTCTTTTCAGTATTAATGGCATTTTTAGTACTGTTCTCTACATTATCTTTTACTGTAGAAAAGCATTATTGTGGTGATCGTTTGGTAGACTCAGCAGTGTTTTCTAAAGTAAAAAAATGCTCTGATGTTATTGAAATGCCAAAATCATGTTGTAAAGACGATGTAGAAATAATTAAGGGACAAGACAAGCTTAAAGTTACTAAGTTTGAAGACTTAGATATAAGTAAGCAAATTGTTTTTACAGCGTTTGTTTATAATTTCTTTTTGTATAAAGAAAGTTTGCCAAAGCAAACTATTCCGCATCAATTTTATTCACCACCAAATCTGGTTGTAGATTTACAGCAACTTCACGATGTTTACATAATTTGATTTACAATTTTTATATAGCTCCGCTTTTGCGGAATTAAAAATTGTACAATTAAATTAAAAAATCATGACACACACATATAACGTTACAGGAATGACCTGTAATGGTTGTAAAGCTTCTGTTGAAAAAGCTTTACAAAGTTTAGACCACGTAACAGATGTTTCGGTAGATTTAGAAAATGCCGAGGTTGAAATAAGCATGTCTAAACACATTTCAATAAATACTTTACAAGACGCATTGTCTAGTAAATATACTATTAATAAGAAAAGTAAAGAGAACAACGTTTTTGATTCAGTTTCTAAAGAAAAAGAATCATTAATAAGACAGTTATTTCCACTATTTTTAATCTTTGGATATATTATTGCTGCCTCATATTTACTAAATAGAAATAGGTTTGATGTTTCAAACTTTATGCTAGATTTTATGGGTATTTTTTATATCGTATTTAGCTTTTTTAAGTTTTTAGATTTAAAAGGTTTTCCTGAAAGTTTTAAAATGTATGACCCGTTAGCTAAAGCTTTACCTGCATATGGTTGGATTTACCCTTTTATAGAATTAGCTTTAGGTATAATGTTTTTAATGCGAATAGAAATTTCTGTAGCATTAATAATTACAATAATAATTTTAGGCATTACAACAGTTGGTGTAACAAAATCTTTATTGGACAAAAAAGCAATACAATGTGCTTGTTTGGGTACTGCTTTAAAATTACCAATGACCAAAGCTACATTTATAGAAAATTCCATTATGATTATAATGGCAATAGTAATGCTAATAGAAATTTACGGGTAATATGAAAAAGCTATTTATATTACTATTTTGCTTTTTACCATTAACCATTTTTGCGCAAAACCAACTTAAGGGTTATGTGTATGAAGCAAATGAAGAACAAAAAGAAACCCCTTTACCTGGCGCTAATCTAGTTTGGTTAAACACAACAGTAGGAACATCTACAGAGTTTGACGGCAGCTTTAGTTTACCTTTAAGTAAAACATCTAATAAATTAGTGATTAGTTATGTTGGTTTTAAAACAGATACAATAACAGTAAACTCTAGTAAAACGATAAAACACTGGTTAGAACCTACAACAAGTTTAGATGAAGTGGTTTTAGACTCTAAAGTTAAATCTACTTCAAGGTCTTATATACAATCAGAAAACATACAATATGTAAGTAGTGATGAGTTATTAAAAGCTGCATGTTGTAATTTGTCCGAAAGTTTTGAAACTAACCCATCTATAGACGTTAACTTTAGTGATGCAGTAACAGGCACTAAGCAAATTAAAATGTTAGGTCTATCAAGTCCTTATATTTTAATTGCTACCGAAAATATTCCATCAGTTCGTGGTGCTTCTCAAGCTTACGGATTAAGCTTTATTCCAGGGACATGGGTAGAAAGTATACAAATAACAAAAGGTGCAGGAAGCGTTGTCAATGGGTACGAGAGTATTTCGGGACAGATTAATGCCGAATTGCAAAAACCAATGACAGATGATAAAGTGTTTGTTAACATGTACGCAGCAACAAGCGAAAGGCTAGAACTTAATACACATTTTAACACAAATGTTTCTAAAAACATTAGTACAGGTCTTTATATACATGGTAATACGAATCAAGAAGAGCATGATCGAAATGACGATGGATTTTTGGATATGCCAAAGTTTAATCAAATTAACTTGATGAATCGTTGGCAGTATACTAATACTCAAAAGGGTATTGTTACTTTTTTAAACCTTAAGTATTTAGATGATTATAAGCAATCAGGACAAATAAACTTTAATCCAGATACAGACAAATTAACAACTAATAACTGGGGAAGCGAAATAGATACTAAACGTTACGAAGTTTCGGGTAAATTTGGGTATGTAAATGCAGATCTACCTTGGCAAAGTTTAGGTATTCAAATGGCATTAAGTAATCACCAACAAGATTCTTACTTTGGTTTAAATGAATATAATATAGAACACACAAGTGTGTATTCTAACGTTATTTATAACTCGATAATAAGCGACTCTAGACATAAAATAAAAACAGGTGTAAATTTTACGTATGATAATTATGATGAGTTTGCATTAAATACAAATTATGATAGGGTAGAGCGTAGCTTTGGTGGATTTTTTGAGTATTCTTTTGATAATTTAAAAAAACTTAACCTTACTGCAGGATTACGTTTTGATACGCATAATTTGTTAGGCGAATTTATTACACCACGTTTTCACTTAAGATATTCTCCTTGGAGCAAATCTGCTTTTAGAGCCTCTTTTGGTCGCGGTAAACGTAGTGCTAATATTTTTGCAGAAAACCAGAACTTATTTGCGTCTTCAAGACAGTTTTCAAATTTAAATAATAATGGACCAATTTATGGTTTAGATCCTGAAATTGCATGGAATTATGGTGTTTCATATCTACAAGGTTTTAATCTTTTTGGAAGAAAAGCAGATGTAACTTTTGATTTTTATAGAACAGATTTTAAAAACCAAGTGGTTGTAGATTTAGAAAATGCTCAAGCTGTTAGTTTTTATAATTTACAAGGTAGTAGTTACGCAAATAGTTTTCAAGTTGAAGTAAACTACGAAGCATTTAATAACTTCGATTTAAGAACAGCATATAAATATTACGATGTTAAAACCGACTACCAAACGGGTAAATTATCAAAACCATTAACACCAAAACATCGTTTTTTTGCTAATGCAGGATATAAAACAGAATTAAAAAACCAAAGTCAATGGAAGTTTGATGCTACTTTTAATTGGTTAGGAGAACAACGATTTTCTTCAACAATAGATAACCCAATCCAATATCAATTAAATAAATTTACTCCAACAGTAGCTACATTAAACATGCAAGTAACTAAAGTGTTTTCATCTAAATTTGAAATATACTTAGGAGGAGAAAATATAACAAATGTAAAACAAGATAATCCTATAGTTAGTGCAAATGACCCTTTTGGAACAGCATTTGATACTAATTTTGTGTACGGTCCAATTTTTGGAAGTATGTATTATACAGGATTACGATATAAATTAAATTAAAAATAGACTACAATGAAAAAATTATTGATTTTATTAATTATGACAGTTACTACAACTACGTTTGCTCAAAATAAAAATAAAAGAGCTTCTTTAGAAGTAGATGGTATTTGCGGTATGTGTAAAGCACGAATAGAAAAAGCATGTTACCAAACTAAAGGCGTAAAAAGTGCTAATTGGAATGTAGAAACACACGAATTAAAGCTAATTTACGATGAGCGTAAAACAAATTTAGATAGCATTAAAAAAAGTGTAGTATCTGTAGGACACGATACAAAAACGCTAAAAGCAACAGAAGAAGCTTATAACTCTGTACACGCATGTTGCAGGTATAGAGATATTGAAGTACAAAATGATCATAAGAAAGACTAAAAAAAAAGCCTGCTTATTAGCAGGCTTTTTTTTTATAATTATAATTTACTTATTAATCAAGGCTAATAACTCGTTTTCAAATTTGATGTCAAACATATTACCTTTTGGATTAACAATATTACCTTTTTTATCCACTAAAAATACTTTGTTAATAGGACTTATCGCTAATAATTCTACAGCTTTTTTAGGCGACTTAAAATGATACTCATTAACAAAAGGTAAACGGTTACGCTGTAAAATATCTGCTTGTTCTCTTGTACTAATGTTATTTACATTTATAGCAATAAATTCTATTTCAGGGTATTTTTTACTTAATTCTGCAGCTTTTAGATGTACATCTTTTAAGTGGTATCTGTAGCGTTTGGATACGTCCCAAAAGTATATAACAGTTGGTTTCTCAATTATCTTTTTAATAGATAAAAACTCATCATTTTTATTAATTACTGTTACGTCTGGCAAAGTGTTACCAGGCTTTAATCTTTTGTATGTGTTAACAAGTTTGCTAGCCTTAACTATTTGATCATTATTAGTACTTTTCTTTTTAAATAAATTTAAAAGCGTCTCGTAATCTTTATCATTTTCAGATCCATTAATAAATTTAACCATGTTATAGTAAAGCAGTCTGTTTTTAATAAATGTATCACTTATTTTGTCGCTTATAAGATTAAACTTATCTATGTTATACTCTAAAGACTTATTATTATAGGTACTATCTTCAGAGTGTTTAAAATGTTGTTGTAGAGCAAGATTATTAAAGTGTACTCTTAAAAAAGATACGTAAGGTCTGTACTCTCTTAATAAATTACTATTGTAGTCTATATCTTTTCTGTAGCTGTAAAAATTTTCAGGTAGTTCGTTAAAAATTTGTTCTTCGTTTTCTCTGTAATTTATAAAAGGATACGCTTCTTTACTATAATAATAATTATAATCAATCTTAGCTTTTGCTAAAGTGTTAAAAATCTCAGTAGTTTCGTTTTTTTCATTAAAACTTTTAAACTTTTCTAGTTTTTGATTTCTAATTTCATCTAACTTTTCTTCAAATTCATCAGGCTCTAATTGACTAATTTTTAAGACAGAATCTTGTAGTTTGTCGTTTAGAAGAAATAAATCAATTAAAAAGTTATTTTCTTTTTCGCCAATACCGGTAAACACTAAAGATTCATCAAATTCAATAGTATTTAACCTAAACATCAAACTATCATTGGGTTGTATAAGTACAGATTGAAATTCTTTACCGTCATAAAACCTAAAAAGACCAGGCTCAAAGTTTTTAAAAATATAAGAAAAACGGTTGTTTTGATCTAAATAAACACTGTCTAAAACTTTGTTTTCTTTAAGTATTACAATAAAGTTAGAATTTGGGTTAATAATTTCGCCTCCAAAAAAAGCATTACCATCTAGGCTAGCCTTTTTATCCTTTTCGCAAGAAAAAAAACTCAAAGATATTGCTAAAAAAAAGTATACGAATTTATAATTCATTATATATTAAGGGCTTATTATCTATATATCAACAAAAATATGTTTTGCAATATATTCATAATGTTAATGCGTTGTTAAAACTTATAATAAGGCAATATATAGTGTTTTTTGATACTAATTTTCTACTTTTGCAAAAAATTAAATTATAGCTTATGTTATCAGTATCTAATTTATCTGTTCAATTTGGTAAACGTATTCTTTTTGATGAGGTAAATACCACTTTTAATAACGGAAACTGCTACGGAATTATCGGAGCCAATGGTGCAGGAAAATCGACATTCCTTAAAATACTTTCAGGAAAAATGGAACCAACTTCTGGACATGTTAGTTTAGAAGCAGGAAAACGTATGTCGGTTTTAGAACAAAACCACAATAAGCACGATGAAGATACAGTCTTAGAAACTGTTTTAAAAGGAAATAAACCTTTATATAAAATTAAAACAGAAATAGATGCGCTTTATGCAGATTATACTGATGAAAATGCTGAAAAAATAGGTGAGCTTCAAGTACAGTTTGAAGAGATGAATGGTTGGAATGCAGATAGTGATGCTGCAGCTATGCTATCTAACTTAGGTATAAAAGAAGATTTACATTACACCTTAATGGCTGATTTAGATGGTAAACAAAAAGTACGTGTGCTTTTGGCTCAAGCTTTATTTGGTAATCCTGATGTGTTAATCATGGATGAGCCTACCAACGATCTAGATTACGAAACAATCTCTTGGTTAGAACATTTCTTAGCAAACTATGATAACTGTGTAATTGTTGTATCTCACGACCGTCACTTTTTAGACGCTGTTTGTACGCATATTAGTGATATTGACTTCGGAAAAATCAATCACTTTTCTGGTAACTATACGTTCTGGTATGAGTCTTCACAATTAGCAGCAAGACAACGTGCACAGCAAAACAAAAAAGCAGAAGAGAAGAAAAAAGAATTAGAAGAGTTTATTCGTCGTTTCTCTGCTAACGTTGCAAAAAGTAAGCAAGCTACATCAAGAAAGAAAATGATTGATAAGCTTAATGTAGACGAAATTAAGCCAACATCAAGACGTTATCCAGCTATTATTTTTGAACGCGAGCGTGAAGCTGGTGATCAAATATTAAATGTTGAAGGATTAGCAGCATCTTTAGATGGCGAAGTACTATTTAAAAACATCGATTTAAATCTTCAAAAAGGAGATAAAGTGGTTGTGTTTTCAAGAGACTCTCGTGCAACAACAGCATTTTATGAAATATTAAACGGTAACCAAAAGGCAGATGCTGGCGAATTTTCTTGGGGAATAACCACAACACAATCTTACTTACCATTAGATAATAGTAAGTTTTTTGAAAACGACTTAACGCTAGTAGATTGGTTACGTCAATGGGCAAAAACAGAAGAAGAAAGAGAAGAAGTACATATTAGAGGTTTCTTAGGAAAAATGATTTTTTCTGGAGAAGAAGCACTTAAAAAATCTAATGTACTATCTGGAGGAGAAAAAGTACGTTGTATGCTATCAAGAATGATGATGATTAGAGCTAACGTGTTAATGCTAGACGAACCTACAAACCACTTAGACTTAGAAAGTATTACAGCTTTTAATAACTCTTTAAAGAAATTTAAAGGAACTGTTCTTTTTACAACTCACGATCATGAGTTTGCTCAAACTGTAGCAAATAGAGTAGTAGAACTTACACCAAATGGAGTAATTGATAGATATACTACTTTTGATGAGTATATGGAAGATAAAAAGATTAAAGAGCAGCGTGATAAAATGTATGCTGTATAGTTTTAATAATTATAAGCTACAATTCCCATTTTGTAAATCTTCAATAGTAGGATTATATAAATTATTATTTGTATCTATACTAGCTATGTTAGCTACATTTATGGCACAATAATTATTGAGATTATTATTGTTAGAGATAAATAAAGAAGCATTCTGTAAATTTTCTAATCCATTAAGATTAGTTAAACTAGGATTATTTTTAATTGAAACTCCGGATCCATAATAATCGAGTTGAACGTTTTGTAAATTTTCATTATCTTCTATAAATATATTTCCTGTTGAATCTGTATAATTAATAGGAGGTAAGTTAGTAGCTAAATCATTATTATCGAAAAAAAATGAAAATGTAAAGCTTATATTTTGAACAGTAGAAAAATCAACTAAAGAATTATTACCAGTAATATCAAAAAATGTCACTTCACCGCTTAAACCAGAAAACCCAGAGATGTTTGTTAGATTTTCATTATTTCTTAGTTCAAAAAGATATGTGACTTCTGTAAGACTAGTTAATCCATTTACTTCTGTTAAAAGAGGATTGCCACTAATTTCAAAGAAAGAAATTTTTTTCGAAATATTATTTAATCCGCTTATACTTTGTAATTGAGAGTTGCCAATAATATTTAAGAATGTATTTTCATCAGAAAAGTTCAAGTCATTCAATCCATTAATAGATGTTAAGTTGGTGTTTAGAAATGATAAATCTCCTTTAATCCATTTTATAGATTCTAATCCATCAACATTTTGTATTTGATTTCCTATAAATTGCATACTTCCTGTAACTCTATCATATTCTTCTAATGCAAAAGCATCAACTTCTGATTGACTAGTAAAGCCAATATTACCATAATATACTTTTTCTCCTTGACTGTTTGTATTAGAGTTTGAGTTATTGTTATTATCATCAGAAGAGGCTGAGCAACCACTTAAAAAAGATAATATTAACAAAGTATATAGGTAAGGGTTAATTATTAATGTTTTAAATTTTTTCATTCTTATTAGTTTTTATCAAAGATATTTTTTTTAAAACAAATATTCAATCTATTAAAAATATCTTCTTAACATTTTTTTGTTAATTCTCTGTTAAATTGAAAAAATATAAAACCAAGCAAAACTTAACTGCGTAGATAGACTGAACATAAAAACCAAAAATCAATTTATTATGAAAACAGAAAAATTATCAAAAATCGTATTAGGGCTTAGTTTATTCTTTGTGACTTCTTTAGGATTTGCTCAAAACAAAATGATGAAAGAAGATACAAAAATGGTTGGTGGAGCAGCAATGTATCCTTCTAAAAATATTGTAGAAAATGCGGTAAACTCTAAAGATCATACAACTTTAGTAGCAGCAGTAAAAGCAGCAGGTTTAGTTGAAGTTTTACAAAGTGAAGGACCATTTACTGTATTTGCACCAACAAACGCAGCATTTGATAAATTACCAGAAGGAACAGTAGCAACTTTAGTAAAACCAGAAAATAAAGAACAATTACAAACTATTTTAAAGTATCATGTTGTTTCAGGAAAGTGGAATGCTAAAGCTTTTGCTAAATTAATTAAAAAAGGCGATGGTAAAGCAATGATTAAAACTGTTTCAGGAGGAACATTAACTGTTTGGACAAAAGGAAATGACGTTTATGTAACCGATGAAAATGGAAACTCAGCTAAAGTGACTATTGCAGATGTAAATCAATCTAATGGTGTGATACATGTTGTAGATACTGTATTATTACCAAAGTCATAATAAACCGTGTAAATGCTATTTGAATTAGTGTTAAAAGCCTCTTCGTTTTGAAGAGGCTTTTTTCTTTTAATTATATCTCGTTTTTAATAGCATCAACAACTGTTTTAGCTTTTTCAAGTTCGGTTTCATGTACATAAATATCTTGTAAGCTTGGTACAGGATTTGCAAAACCAGCCAGTCTTGCAGATTCGTCTTCATTTTTTACCACTGCATTAATGCCAATATCTTCTAATCGTTGTTGTATGCGTTGTGAGGTTAAAAAATCTCCAGTATAAATTTTTATATATTCAGTTTCCATAGTTTTTTAGTATTGATTTCTATTAAAGATACTAAAAATTATGCAATAAATTACTTACTGTATTTATTATTCCAAATTGCAGAATTTACATTTTTTCCTTGTGAAATCGCATAGTAAATAACAATGCCAACTATAGATTTAAACATGAATAGAAATAATAAGAAAAAATAACTTGTGTAGTTGTTGTCTTGTGGTAAGTTATAATTAAAAAGATAGGTTAATGCAAAACTAACAATTAACGCAAAGACCAATAAGTTTTCATAACTTTTAAAAGGTAGCATACGCCATTTTCTTAATGGATTTAAATCATTTCCCCATTTGTGTATTAAGTAATAATAATCATTTCCTATGGGTGCAAATAATAAAGGATCATCAGGGTTTTCTAACTTAAATAGTTTAGAAGGTGCCATAATTTTAAATCCGCTTAGTGTGATGTTGTGTTCTTTTTCTAAAGCTTTTATTTTATTAATGGCTTCTTGCGGAAATTCATTTTTAAAATACTTAGTATCTAAAAATCGAAGTCGGTAATCAATACACGTTTTTTTAATGCTGTCTATGTGAAAAATTTGATCACTTTTTAAAAGTTCTATATTAAACGAATTGCTAGTAGTACTATTGGCAGATTTCAATTCATTTTCAATATTGATTTCTTTTACATTTTCAGCATCAAAAATGGCTTGTACTTGTTTTAAAATGTCTGGTTGTGCTATTTGCTTAGATTGTTGTAGACGTAGTTTTTCTTCTATGTTTGTAGGGTTAAAAATCATAGCATTTATTTTTTAACCTAAAAATAAAACATACTTAGCTTAATTGCAAAGGTTTAACATTTAGAATACTAGAAAAAGTGTTTTGTTTAACAAGTAATTATTATGGTTGTTTTGATTTTTTATATCGGGATAAAATAAATATACCATATGCAATAAAACCAATACCAAGTATAGCTCTAAAAGAGCTTACTTCATTAATAAAATATCTGTAGACTCTGTAAATGCCAAATAATATAAAGAAAATACCTAGGATTAAACTAAAAGTGTCACCTTGATTTTTTGAAATGTTTGACATGTTTAGTTTTTATTAGAAAGTACCAATAAGTCCAACTTTATTACCGCTAAACATAAAGTTCCAAGAAATTTTATTTGAAGTTCTATTATGGTCTATGTCAAATGCGTTATTTTTCTTTAAAAACTTGTCAATACTATCTACAACAATAATACTTAAAGCAGTGCTAAAAGCTATATCTGTAATCCAATGTGCGTCATCCACCAATCTTGATAAAGGTGGTATGGCACCAAAAGCATAAATACCTGTTTTTACCCAAGGGTTTTTAAACTGTTTTGCAATTGCATGCGTCATAGTAACTGACAATACGGTGTGACCAGAAGGGAAAGAGTGAAATCCACCTTCTTTAGAAAGAGGTTTAAAGTAAAATGCTCCTAAGTCTCTTCCTGGTCTAGCTCTTCCAAATGCATTTTTGGCTAAGGATTGCAAAAATCCAGATGTAATGGACGAGGATATAATTAAAACGCTAGTATATCTAACTTTTTCGTTTTTAGCAAAAAGACCATATCCGTATAATCCAGCATTAGCCATAAAATAGTTTTGAGGACTACCAAAATACCAACCAACATCTCTAACTAATTTTGGGAATTTATCAGAATGTTTGTTAGCAAAATTATTAACACTTTCATCTGTTAAGGATAACAAAGCTGTACCTGCAATTAAACCTCCTAACTTAGTGTAATCCTTTTTTTTCCAGTAAATAGGTCTTGTAAAGGCGTGTTTTACACTCTGTAAGGTTGTATTTATATCATATTTTAAAAGACCAAGTGTAGATGTAGAGTCTTGATTAATTTTATACAGTTTATTTTGACTATTAACTGTATTGCTAATTAGCATAGCAATGCTAAAAACTATTAAAATATGATTTTTCATGAGCGTATTATCTTAATTCAGCACCAAGTTCACTTTCAAAGTTGCTTTGTAGCTTACTCATAATTTTATCTACAACCTTATCTGTAAGCGTTTTGTTTTCGTCTAAAAATGTAAAGCTTACTGCATAACTTTTTTTACCGTCAGGCAAGTTTTTACCTTGATAAACATCAAATAGATTAATGTTTTTAAGTAATTTCTTTTCGGTTTTCTTAGCTATTTTAGTAATGCTTTCAAAGGTTACATTATTATCTAATAGCAAAGCAAAATCGCGTCTTACTTCTGGATACTTAGGTATAGGTGTAAATTTAATTTTGTTTCGTTTAGCTACAACTAAAATTGTATCCCAATTAAAATCTGCATAAAACACATCTTGGGTAATATCAAACTGTTTAGTTATTTTACTTTTTAAAACTCCAAACTCAACTAAAGTATCACGTCCAATATTTAATTGTAAACCTTCGCTAAACACGTCATTTTTAGCTGTGCTTTCTTGATATCTATCAATTCCTAATCTTGATAATATTGCGGCAACACTTCCTTTTAAATGGAAAAAGTTAGTCTTTTCTTGTGGTGTATGTGCCCAATTCTCTTCGTTTTTAAAACCTGTTACAAATAATGATAAGTGTTTATGTTCTTCTCTTGTACCGTTATAATTGTGATAGGTTTTACCAAATTCAAAAAACTTTAAATTGGCTTGTCTTCTATTTATATTATAGCTTAAAGCTTCTAACCCTGAAAAAACTAAACTTTGACGCATTACGCCAAGATCTTGACTTAATGGGTTAAGCATTTGTATATTATGCTCTTCTTTTAACTGCTCGCTTAACTCTATGTATTTAGCGCTTGTTAAAGAATTAGCCATAATTTCGTACCAACCTTGTGAGGCTAATAAGTTACCAACAACGTTTTGTAGCTTATAATCTTCAAAACGAGAAGAGTTAGATACAGAAGCATTCATCTTTGTGCTAATTTCTATATTGTTATATCCGTATACTCTTAATATTTCTTCAATAACATCTGCTTCTCTTGTAACGTCGTTACGATATGGTGGTATGATTAAACCTAAATTAGTTTCTGTAACACTATTTATTTTAATATCTAAAGATGCTAGTATAGATTTTACTTCTTCTTTAGGTATTTCTTGCCCTACAAGTTTTGTAATTTTATCAAAACTTAAAGTGACTTGAAAATCTTCAATTTTCTTTGGGTAAAAATCTAAAATATCACTAGTAATTTCTCCACCAGCAAGTTCTAATATTAATAAAGCCGCACGTTTTAAAGCGTATTTGGTAAGGTTTGGATCTATACCACGTTCAAATCTAAAAGATGCATCTGTGTTTAATCCATGACGCTTAGCTGTTTTACGCACACTAACAGGATTAAAGTACGCGCTTTCTAAGAAGATGGCTGTTGTGTGTTCTGTTACACCACTATCAGCACCACCAAAAACACCAGCGATACACATTGGTTTTTCTGCATCACAAATCATTAAATCGTCTTCATGTAACTCGCGTTCAACACCATCTAAAGTGGTAAATTTTGTTCCAGCTTCGCAAGTTTTAACTTCAACTTTATGTCCTGTTATTTTTGTAGCATCAAAAGCGTGTAAAGGTTGTCCTAACTCGTGTAATACATAGTTAGTAGCGTCTACAATATTATTTATTGGTGCTAATCCAATAGCTTTTAATCTATTTTGTAACCAAGCAGGAGATTCTTCAACTTTTAGACCAGATAAAGTTACACCGCAATAGCGTGGTGCTAAATCATAATCTTTTACATCTACATCTATTTTTAAAGTTCTGCTATCTACGTGGTAAGAACTTACACTAGGAGTAATAAGTTCTAAATTAATTCCTTTTTGTAATAAACCAGCTCTAAGATCTCTTGCAGTACCAAAATGGCTCATAGCATCTGCACGGTTTGGTGTTAAACCAATTTCAAAAACTTGATCATTTTCTACTTCAAAAAGCTCTGCACAAGGTGTACCAACTATAGTATCTTCTGGTAATACCATAATACCGTCATGAGATTTACCTAAACCAAGTTCATCTTCTGCGCAAATCATTCCATGAGATTCTTCGCCTCTTATTTTACCTTTTTTAATAGTCCATGCTTCACCATCTTCAGTATACAAAGTCGTGCCAATAGTTGCTACAGGTACTTTTTGTCCAGCAGCAACATTTGGTGCGCCACAAACAATTTGTACAGGTTGTTCTTGTCCAATATTTACTGTAGTTACTTTAAGTTTATCTGCATTACTATGTTGTACGCAAGTTAAAACTTCGCCAACAACAACACCTTCTAATCCGCCTTTTACACTTTGGTAAAGGTCTAAACCTTCAACTTCAAGACCTAAATCTGTTAGTAATTCGCTAGTTTGTTCTGCTGTCCAATCGGTTTTTATAAACTGTTTTATCCAGTTGTAAGAAATCTTCATTTATCTGCTAATTAAGGGCACAAATATAACAATACTTGGCAGCAATAGAAACGCCTAAAAACGTTTTTTGTAAAAATTAAATTATAAGTTTTAAATTAAAGCAAATTAAAAGTTTTACTGAAGAAACTTCTTTGCTAATTTTTCATCTTAAGTTATTGATATTAAGTTTTTTATGTTGTGTGTCGTTAAAAAATGTAGTTCAACTAAAAAACAGTGTTAAACCTCTAAATCGAAAGTCTATTTAATTAGATGATACGTAATTTGAACAATGATTAATTAATTTCATAAAAATGAAAACAATATTTAGTATCGTATTTTTTATGCTTACTATTTCTTTAACATCATGTAGAGAAACAAAGACAGAAGACAATAATAATGTTGAAACCGCAGTAGATTCTATTCAATCTATAGAAGAAGAAACAGTAAAAATGGTTGAACAGTTAGACCAAGAAGCTAAAGATATAGACCAAGACTTGCAAGACTTAGAAAACTTAGATCAATAATTATGAAAATCTTACAACCACTTTTAATGCTTGTCTTTTTTATAGGATTAGCATCGCAACCATTATTGGCGCAAAACAAATTAAATGAAGCCAAAAACAAGATCGAGCAACAAAAGGAAAAGAAAAGGGAGAAAATCCAACAAAAGCATGAAGCAAATCGTAAAGATATTCAAGAAAAGCGTGAAGAAATAAAAGAAAAACATGCCAAAATGAAATCGCAACATAAAGCAGTGTATAGCCAAATGCAACAGCAAGCAGAAGCGATTAAAGAAAAAATGAAAGAGGCATCACCAGAAGAACGTAAAGCGTTACTGCAAGAATTAAAACAACTGCGTCAAGAAGAACATGAAGAGTTAAAAGAAATCCATAATTCTTATAAAGAAGAGTTAAAGGCACGAAAACAAATCTTAGAAGAGCAACGACAACAATCTGGAATAAGTCAAAAACAATTTGGTCTTAAACGTGCAGAGATGGCTAAACAACGTTTAAAAATAAGTCAGAAACATATAGAAAAACGTCAAGAATTTGTTAGTAACAGCCAATCTAGGTTAGAATTAGCAAGAGTAAAAACAAGACAAATGCTAGAAGACAAAAAGCTAACCATTGAAGAAGCAAAATCTAGGTTAGATAAGATAAATAAGATTGAAGAACGCTTAAAACAACACGAATTAAAGATTAAAGAAGTAAAAGAAAAAGTAGCTTTAAAACGAATTGAAATAAGTAAACAAGAGCAAAAAATAGAACAAATAGAAGAGTAGTGCAGTCTTAATATTTACATAAAACTAAGGTGTTGTTTTGGCAACACCTTTTTTTGTGACTATTTTTACCACCTTAAACTCTTATAACATGCGTAAAATAACAATTCTACTAATAGCAGTGCTTATTTTTTCTTGTCAACAAGATACAACTGAGTTTTTATATTCAGGACTTTACAGAGCAGAACTAAAAATAAAAGACAATCTTAATCTGCCATTTTTATTTAAAGTTAAAGATGCTAATACTTTAGAAATTTATAATGCAGAAGAAGTTATAACGGTAGATGAGATAAGTTACAAAAACGACTCGGTTTTTATACAAATGCCAGTATTTGAAAGCTACATAAAAGCAAAAGTAGAAAACAAAATAATTAAAGGACATTTTATTACCGAAGGAAAAGATCGTAGCGTACCATTTACAGCAAAACCAGAAAAAACACGATTTAATACCTCTAACTTGCCAAAAACTAACATATCTGGTAATTGGGAAACTACATTTAGTCCTAATACAGATGATAGCTACAAAGCAAAAGGAATATTTAAACAAAACGGAAACACTGTAACAGGAACATTTAGAACCGAAACAGGTGATTATCGTTACTTAGATGGAGTAATTAGTGGTAACCAAATGCAATTATCAACTTTTGATGGCTCACATGCGTTTTTATTTACAGCAACCGTAACCGATAGTATATTAAATGGAACATTTTATTCTGGTAACCATTGGGAAGAACCTTTTATTGCTAAACGTAATGACGATTTTAAATTAGCAGATGCCAACACATTAACTTATTTAAAAGATGGTTATGAAACTTTAGAATTTACATTTCCTGATGAAAACGGAAACCAAATATCATTAACCGATGATAGATTTAAAAACAAAGTAGTAGTTGTACAAATTATGGGTACGTGGTGTCCAAATTGTTTAGATGAAAGCAATTACTACGCACAATATTACAACAACAATAAAGACAAAGCTATCGAGTTTGTTGCGCTAGCGTTTGAATACGCAAAAACCGAAGAAGTAGCGTTTAAAAACATAAAACGCCTAAAAGACAGAGTAGGGATTAACTACCCAATTTTATTAGCGCAAACCGGTACGACTAGCAAAAGTAAAGCCAACGAAAAACTACCAATGCTTAACAACGTATTAAGTTATCCTACTTCTATTTTTATTGATAAAAATGGTAAAGTACGTAAAATACACACAGGTTTTAACGGTCCTGCAACTGGAGAAAAATTTACCGAGTTTAAAGAAGAATTTACAACGTTTATGGATAAATTGTTAGCGGAATAGTAAGTTATTTTCTTACCTTTTCAATTAATTCAATTATTTTTTCTAATAGTTTAGGGTCGTAATCTGATGTTGATTGATTAGAAAATTCGCTATTTTGATTATTGATATTCCAATCTCTAAAAATTTCTTTTATTTCATTTGGATTAATTTGTTCATCAAAAACTTGTAAGTAAAATTTACCAAATGAAATTGCATGTATCCTGTCTGCAATTTTTAGAGATTCACTCATGTATGATTTAGCTAAAGTAAATGAGTATTTAGATGATGCTATTAGTAACAGAATTATAAATATACTTTTTAAAGTGTAAAAAAATGTAAGACTCCAATTTTCTTTTTCTTGAAATCCAATGATGGTTGAATCGGAAAAATAGACGGCAACCCAAATTCCAATTATCAGTGAAATGAATCCTAAAAAATACCAAAAAAGAGCAGTCCAACGTTTGTACCTCTCCCGATTTTCTAATTCTAAAATTGTCTCCGATATATAAGTTGGGGCAGTTTTTTCAATTTTTTCTTTTATTTCTTTAGCTTTTTCGTCTTTAGCAATTTTTCTGCCCAAAAAAGAGTTAATCGCCTCATTTATTTTTTTACTAATTAAGTCTAATTCATTTTCGTCAAATTTATCATCTACTCTAATAAATTTTATTGCAATAATAGATTCAGGTAAATTAGAAAGAACAACGTCATTATTTACCACAGGAATTAATATTTTATCTTCTTTATGGCTTACATAATTTCTGATTTGAGTTAATTGATCATAAAATTCTTTTGATTTCAATGAACTTTGTGTAATAACAGGAATTATAACATCTGCGGATTTTAATAAATTTTGAAAATCAGAACTTCTTTCTTTTCCAAAATCTCTATCTAAAGTGATTACTTTGTGTTTATTAGCTTGTAGTCTGTAAGAAATCTCATAAAATAGACTTATGTTTTTATCAGGGTCAATTTCCTGTCCAATTAAAAATATTGATGCCATAATTTTTTCTCGTGATTTCGTTTTCTACTTTAATTATTACTGTGATATATCAATCTTACAATTTTTCATTGTAAAGTGAAGTTATACTTTCAATACTTCACACGAAAATTCATTCGATATAAAACCAATAATTCCATATTAAATACAGTTAGGATTTAAAAAGGGTAAAAGTATCCCTTAGTCATGTCGAACACACGTGAGACATCACACAAGTAGCACAAATCAGAGTAAGCAAATCCAACACTACAAACCAAGATGCGATTTCTCCTATAACGTAAATAATAAAACAGTTTACTCCAGCCAAATCTTATCTAATACTAACTTAAAAGACTGTGGTTTTTTATTAGCAATTAAAAAAGTAAGCTGTTCAATGCTGTTGCTGTTAAAATTTGGTATATCTAAAGATCTACCTCTATAAGTTGGTTGCAAACTATCTAGTTGTAATTTAATAGTTTGCCAATCTCCGTTGGTATTGAATTCTTTTTTATAAGAATAGTAGTCGCTTTGGTCTTTTTTTAATCTAAATTGATAGTTGTTACCATCGCCTTTTAGCTTGATACAAACCGTTTTGTAGTTGGTAATATCTAAAGCATCAAAAGTATATTGCACAGAGCTAAATCCGCCATTATTTTCTAAAGATACGTCGCCGCTAAATACTGCACGACCATCCTCATTTAATTGAAAGTTTCCGTTAGATTTTCCACCCATAACGACATCATCTACAATTTGCCAATTATCTAAATTACTGGTGTTATTAAACTGAAAAATTGTAATTGAAGTCATAAAAGCAAAAAGGATTAAGGTTAAGATTAGAGTTTTCATAGTTTTTTACTCTAAAAATACGGATTTTATAACAGTTTATTGAATGAATTGGTGTTAGGATATGTAATTCCAGATGTTTTTAAACTTAGCCATTTGGCGATAGGTGTTTAAAATAACCGCATTTTCTGGATGTGATAAGCTAGGATCTTTGCTTAGTAGTTGTTTAGCCCAATAACGTGCGTGTTGTAAAATGTTGCTGTCTTTTACCACATCTGCAATGCGCAAGTTAAGTACACCGCTTTGTTGCGTACCCATAACATCTCCTGGACCACGAAGTTTTAAGTCCACTTCGGCAATTTCAAAACCATCGTTGGTTTGACACATGGTTTGGATGCGTGTTTTACTGTTTTCTGATAGTTTGTGGCTAGTCATTAGGATACAATAACTTTGTGCTGCGCCACGACCAACACGACCACGTAATTGGTGTAATTGCGATAAGCCAAAACGCTCGGCACTTTCAATAATCATTACAGAAGCGTTTGGCACATTTACACCAACTTCTATGACCGTTGTAGCGACCATAATTTGAGTTTCGCCTTTAGCAAAACGTTGCATTTCAAAATCCTTATCGGCAGGTTTCATTTGTCCATGAACAATCGAAATTTGATACTTAGGCGCAGGGAAATCTCTAGCGATACTTTCGTATCCATCCATTAGATCTTTATAGTCCATTTGGGCACTTTCTTGTATCAACGGATAGACGATATAAACTTGTCTTCCTTTAGCTATTTCATCACGTATAAATCGGAACACTTTTAGTCGATTATTATCGTATCGATGAACGGTTTTTATGGCTTGTCTTCCAGGTGGTAATTCGTCGATAATCGAGATGTCTAAATCGCCATAAATTGACATGGCTAAAGTACGCGGAATTGGTGTTGCTGTCATCACCAAAATATGCGGTGGAATAGGAGCAGATTGTTCGCCGTTTTCTAAAATTATGGACGGACCTTTTTTCCATAATTTAGAACGTTGCTTAACTCCAAATCGATGTTGCTCGTCAATAATTGCGAGTCCTAAATTTTTAAATTTCACCTTATCTTCAAGCAATGCATGTGTGCCAATTAAGAGGTCTAATTCGCCATTTTCTAGCAAATTATGAATTTCTTTTCGTTCTGAAGTTTTACTTGAACCTGTAAGTAGTTTAATTCTGATTTTCAAATCTTTACACAACTCAACTAATCCGTTGTAGTGCTGGACTGACAAAATTTCAGTTGGCGCCATTAAGCAGGCTTGGTAACCATTGTCAAGCGCCATTAATATTGACATTAGCGCAACAATGGTCTTTCCAGAACCAACATCACCTTGCAATAAGCGGTTCATTTGCGCATGACTACCTAAATCTGAACGAATTTCTTTTAAAACACGTTTTTGTGCATTGGTTAATTCGAACGGTAAATGGTGTTTGTAAAAGTTGTTAAAGTGTTCTCCAACTTTATCAAAAGGCAATCCTTTTATCTTCTTTTTATTGATTAAATTTTTTAAAATTAATTGTAATTGAATGTAAAATAATTCTTCAAATTTTAACCTAAATTTTGCTTTAGAAAGTGCTTCTTGATTTTGCGGAAAATGGATGTTGAATAAAGCTTCAGGTTTGGAAATTAATTGGTTTTCTTTTAGCAAATTTTTAGACAAAGTTTCGGCAAATTTTCCCTTCGTTTCTAAGAATAAATTTTGCATGATTTTTGTCATCACACGATTGCTAATTCCTTTGTTAGAAAGTTTCTCTGTAGAAGGATAAATGGCTTGCATATTACTACGCAAATTTGCTTGATGCTCGGATAGTAATTCGATGTCCGGATGAGGCATGCTAAACTTGTTTGCAAACAAATTTGTTTTACCAAAAATGACGTATGGTGTATTTAGTTTTAAACTTTCTCTAATCCATTTTTGACCTCTAAACCAAACTAGTTCCATAGTGCCAGTTTCATCTTTAAAAGTAGCAACTAATCGTTTGCCTCTTTTTTGAGCAACTTCTTCAAACTTGATAATTTTACCAACAATTTGAACTTCGCTAGCATTAGGTTGTAACTGGTTAATTTTATAGTACTGCGTGCGGTCTAAATACCGATTAGGAAACAGATTTATTAAATCTTGATACGTATGAATACCTAACTCTTTACGTAGTAAATCTGCACGATTTGGTCCTACGCCTTTTAAATAATCTATAGGAGTTTGTAAGTTGGTACTCATAAGCAACGAAATTACATTTTTTTGAGTTAAGGTGAAAGTGTTTAATGTCACTTCGAGTGTTTTGTGAAGCATGAGCAAAATGTATCAAGAAGTTGTCATGTCGAACGTATGTGAGACATCACACAAGTGGCTCAGTGTAGAGTAAGAATATTATAAACTCCAAAAGTACTACAAACTAGATGCGATTTCTCCTACCGTCGAAATGACAAGCCTAAGTCATGTCGAACATAGAGAGACATCAAACATACAGCTATGAGTGTAGTTGAAAAATATTAAAAAACATATGATGCGATTTCTCCTTTCGTCGAGATGACAAAAAATTGTATTTTGGTCTAGTCCTTGATAAAAATAAACTATGAGATATTACCTATTACTTCTTTTTACATTTTTTAGTTGTCTTGTTTCTGCACAGCAAACCGATGTTGTGGATTTTGAAAAAGCAGAAGTAAATATTACTGTACAGACAGAGGATAAATCAATTTTTGGTTTGGTTACTTATTATTTTAATGTTTTAAAACCAATAGATTCTTTATATGTAGATGCAAAAAACATCGAGTTTGAAGATGTGTCTGTTAATGGAAGTAAAGTTGAGGTTAATTTAACATCAAATCATTTAATTATTAAGAAAAAACTTGATGTTTCGGTAGATAATGAGCTTTCGTTAAGTTATAAGTCAAAGCCTAAAAAAGCTATGTATTTTGTCGAAAAAGAAGAATATACACAAGTGTGGACACAAGGACAAGGTAAATACACTAGTAATTGGTTGCCAAGTATTGATGATATGAATGATAAAATTGAGTTTGATTTAAGTATAATAGCTGATGAAGATTATTATGTTATTTCAAACGGTAAATTATTAAATATTGAAGAAAATAATGGTTTTAAAACTTGGCATTACGACATGCAACAACCAATGTCAAGTTACCTTGTTGCTTTAGCTATTGGTAAATACGATAAAAAAGAAATCACTTCAAAAAGCGGTATTCCTATCCAATTGTATTACTATCCAGAAGATTCTGCAAAAGTAGAGCCAACGTACCGTTACACAAAGCAGATGTTTGATTTTTTAGAGGAAGAAATTGACGTACCATATCCTTGGCAAAACTACAAACAAGTACCTGTAAAAGACTTTTTGTATTCAGGTATGGAAAATACAAGTTGTACGATTTTTTCAGACGATTTTATGATTGATGAGGTTGGTTTTACAGATAAAAACTACGTTAATGTTAATGCGCATGAGTTAGCTCACCAATGGTTTGGCGATTCGGTTACCGAAACTTCAGGTACACACCATTGGCTTCAAGAAGGATTTGCTACGTATTACGCGCTGTTAGCAGAACGTGATATTTTTGGTGACGATTATTACTATTGGCAATTGTACCAATATTTAAAAGAATTAGAAGCACAAGAACAAGCTGGACAAAGTACAGCATTATTGGATCCAAAATCTAGCAGTACGACATTTTATAAAAAAGGCGCTTGGGTTTTGCATGTTCTAAGAGAAAAAGTAGGCGATAAGGCGTTTAAAACAGCTGTTAAACGCTATTTGAAGAAACATGCTTATGGTAATGTAGAGACTAATGATTTTATAAGTGAAGTTGAAAAAGCTTCCAAAATGGACTTGTCTAATTTTGTACAAGTTTGGTTGAAAAATAAAACGCTGCCAATTAATGAGATGACAAACGCATTACAATCTAACGAAACGTCTGCATTTTTATTAACTATCGAAGAACATCCGTATTTAACCTACAGAACAGATGATGATGATAATTATGTACCATCAAGTTTGGTAACGCAATTACCAGAAGGATTTTATCCAATGCAAGTTGCAGTATTAAAAAAGGCGTTGTCTAAACCAGACTATCCAACTTACAACGATTTGGTAAAAGAAGCGTTTGCGTCTAAAAACTTTCATTTAAGACAAGCATTAGCATTAAACATGTCTGAAATTCCGGAAGACTTTCAGCAGGATTATGAAACCTTATTAAACGATCAGTCGTACGTCACCATTGAAGCTGCTTTGTATAATCTTTGGGCAAATTTTCCGCGAAAGCGAAATGAATATTTAGAGCAAACTCAATCTATTTATGGATTTAACGATTACAATGTGCGTACGTTATGGTTAACATTGGCTTTGGCAACACCAGAATTTCAAACAGATAAAAAACAAGATTTTTTTGAGGAATTGGTAAGTTATACCAATCCAAAGCAACCGTTTAGTTTGCGTCAAAACGCATTTGGTTATTTGTCTAGTATTGGTGTGTTTAATGAAGATGCTTTAAAACATTTAATAGAAGCTTCAAAACATCATAATTGGCGATTTAAAAGTTTTGCTAAATCGCTATTAGAAAAATTATCTGAAGACGATAGATATCAATCAATAATTAGTAATTTGCAAAAATAATAGTAATCCAAATACAAGATTAAATTTGAAAGCTTTAGTAATTTCTGGTGGCGGAAGTAAAGGTGCGTTTGCAGGTGGCGTCGCGCAATATTTGATAGAGCAAGAAGGTAGAGATTATGATATGTATTTGGGCACATCTACCGGTAGTTTGTTAATTCCGCATTTGGCAGCGCATGATATTGGTAAGCTGTATGATATTTATACGCATGTTAATCAGCATTCTATTTTTAATATTAACCCTTTTGTTGTTAAGAAAAAAGGCGATAGAGAATACGTGTCTATTAATTACTTTAATACTGTTTTACAGTTTATTAAACGTAAGAGAACCTTTGGAGAAAGTAAAAATTTAAGAAAGAATATTAAAGAGAATTTTACTAAAGAAGAATATGATCGTATTCGTGCTACTAAAGAAGACGTGATTGTTACTGTAACTAATTTATCTAAAAATAGAGCAGAGTATAAGTCTATTAAAGATTTTAGTTATGAAGAATTTTGCGACTGGATTTGGATTTCGTGCAATTTAGTACCGTTTATGTCTTTAGCAACTAAAGATGGTTTTGAGTATGCCGATGGTGGATTAGCTTGTGTTGTGCCAATAAGAGAAGCTATTTTAAGAGGTGCAACCGAAGTAGATGCGATTATTTTAGAAAGTGAAAACTTAGAGTATAACAAGGTTTTAGGTAAAAACCCGTTTTCTTTAATGATTAATCTATTTGGACATTTGTCTGATCAAGTAGAAAAAGGCGATATCGCAATAGGACGATTGGCAGCAAAACATAGAAATGTAAAGCTTAATCTATATTTTACACCTACAAAACTTACCGAAAACTCATTAATCTTTAATAAACAATTAATGGAAACCTGGTGGCAGCAAGGGTATCATTACGCTGAGTCCAAACATGCTATAGGGCAACCGATGGATCAAAGTGAAAAGTTTAAGGACGAAATAGAGCCTTAACTCTTACCAGATTTCAGATACTTCTTTTTTAATATAGTGTAAACCTGCATTGCTTGGTGCTGGTTTATCTAGCATTTCGTTTAAGATAGCTTCACGAAGTTTATCTGCATTATCAATTTTTTCGCTCATAGCGACTTTTCTAATTAATTGCACAGTTGCGCTTTTAGATGCATTGATAACACTCCAACAATTATCACTAAAGTAGATTTGTTGTGCTAGGTTGTGCTCAAACTCTTGCTCGATATTTTTTATTAATAAAGTTTCGTAGTCTTCTTTATTGTTTCCTACAGGAGCAACACGAAGTAATAATTTATTAGGAGAGATACGTTCTAAAAACAGCGTTAAACGTTCGTAAGCTTGTAATCGTATTGGTAAAGATTGTTTGTTAAGCTCTTTAGCTACTTCATATTTTCTGCGCTCAAATTCATTATTAAAGTATTCTCTAAAAAATAAGTAAGCAACAATACCAGTAATTAAAGCAGGTATACAATATAATAATAAAGTTAAAACTTGATCTTCCATGGATGTTTTTTGTTTATACAACAAACTTAATGTGTTTTAAATTATTGTACAAGTAAACCGATAATTGAATGAAAACCAACTTTGGTTGAACGAGAATCCTTACAAATAGATTGGTAGTACTTTTCTAATGTCTACCTCTTTATTTTTGGATTGCTATTAATCTTTTAAAATAAATCGTCAAGTTTCCTGATAGAGTTATTCTTGGCGATTTGTTATTAGATCATAATTTAACCTCAAAATTTTTAAAAATGAAAACCTTATTTAAACAAGCATTAGTCGTATTAGTACTTATAACATTATTTAATTGCGATAATGATGATGGTAATGCGCCAAATGAAAACGTTTGTAATTATCAAGGTCTTACTGCCGAAATTAATAGTACGCAAACTTTAATTCCAGAATCCGATTTACAAACAGATTATTTTCCAAATAATGATGGAACAGGTATGCCAGCTGTAGAAGTTTGGAGCACAGCAAGTCCAGGTGATACTTTTATAGTAACAAGAGCTGTAACAGATGGTGCTGTAGATGCAAATCCTGAAATTAGAATAGGTACTGTAGATTATACAGGTACTGTAACATGCCAAAGAGGAAATAGTGCTGTTGGTGATGAAATGAGATTTGATATCGTTTTATCTAATGGTAGTGAGGCTGAGTTATGTGTAATTATAGATACTGTAACTCCTTAAACTATTTGTATGAAATCTATAAAGTTTTTATTTGCAGTATTGTTAGTTATCACAATGTTTAATTGTGATAACAACGACGATGCACAAACAGATCCTGTAACTCCAACAGATGGATTTACACATAACAATGTATTTTACAATACACCAAATGCTTATTTTGAAATAGATGAAGATGATGACGATCCTAATATTGGTGGTGATGGTTATCCAGACAACTATAGTTTTTTCTTCTCTAATGGACGTATGTTTGATAATGACCCAGCAAATGTCAATGGTTTAAATGATGATTTTTTATTCTCTTTAAATACTACTAACTGGGTGTTTTTAAATGTAGAAGTTGTAGGTAATCCAAGTTTGTCTAATGCAGGTCCTTCTGCAGGAAACACTTATGTGGTTTCTAGTATAAACGACTCTGTAATAATAGAAAACGGTCAAATAAATGGTTTAAATCCTGCTTATTTTATTAACGGTGTGGAGTATGGAACAGGAGACGAAAATGTAGGCGTTTTTAATACTCCAGGTACGCAAGGTCCAAGTATAACAATTAATACAATAGATTTAGACGCTAACAATCCTTCTGCCAGTACAATAGATGTCGATTACACTTTTATGAATCAAAATGGAGAAGTCATTACAGGACATTACGAAGGAACCTTTGAAGTAATTTTAGATTAAAATGAAAGTATTTAGAAATATAATAGTTGCTTTAGTTCTTTTTACATCTTGTAATAATGACGACGATGTAAATAACGATGCAACAAATGAAACCCAATGCAACTATCAAGGGTTTTCATATTTAGATAACAATAATAACGATCAAACTTTAATTCCAGAGTCAGAATTAAATACACAGTATTTTCCAAATGCAAGTAATGGTCCATATGGAGCTCCAGGAATAGAAATTGCTTCATATACAGGTTCAACTACGCTGTTTTTTACTACTAATGTAATAGCATTAAACGATACAGGAACTGGATTAATTACTATTGATAATGGTACTGAGCAAACAGTTACTGTTACTTGTCAACGTGCTGGAACAGCAGTTGGTGACGAGGTGAGATTAGACGTTGTTTATGGAAGCGTAGAGGTCGAATTTTGTGTAATAATTGATGAGGTTTTATAAAATAGATAATTATGAAAATACAAATTAAGTATATAGTGATTTGTTTAGGTTTATTAGTTTTTAATTGTAAAGATGAAAATAAATCGCAAGCATTAGAAAAAACTACTAAAACCGAAACTTCAAAGCAATTAAGTAAAGCAGAGAAAACAGAAATAGTAAGATATTACTTAATAAATGGCAGAAAACTTCAAGAAAAAGATTTTCATGAAATTATTTTTTTAAATGATGCTTTTGATGGAGTAAAAGTAATTTACTACGAAGGTAAAGACGCTTTTTTTGGTTTTAAATTCTCTGAAGCATTACAATTTTATAACGCTAATAAAAAATAAAATTATGAAATCAATATTAAAAATTAGCTTACTATTTAGCATAATATTTTTAGTAGCTTGTAGTAATGATGACGATGGGTCAACAACTACAGGAAATACAAACGAATATTTTAAATACACAATAGATGGTGTAGAACGAATATTTGATTATGAGGTAGAAGGACATTTAGAAACAGATACTTCTACAATAATAGATAGATTTGAGATAAATGCATCAGGACAACAACCAAGTGGCGATTTAAGAAGAATTGCTGCTAGTTTTTCTTTTGATAGTAATGGTGTTTTTATGCCAGCTTCTACTTATAATTGGGGATTAGCTTTAGATAGTACTCCAACAGAAAAATTCTATTTTGCAGAAAGTACATCTACCAATTTGTTTGTTTTATCTGGTGATTTTGCAACGCACCCAATAGTTGCTTCAGTTACTTCGGCAAACCCATCAAATATAGGAGATTATTTAGAATTTACTTTTTCAGGAACTTTTGATGATAATGGTACAACCAGAACTATTTCAGGTGAATGTAGAGTACAACGAGATGCAGATCAAAATTATTAAAAATATAGATTATGAAAACAATACTAAAATTAAGCCTACTATTTACTTTAGTATTAATAGTAGCATGTGGTAACGATGACGATGAGTCATGTGTTGAACAAACATGGTATCAAGATGCAGATGGAGATGGTTTTGGAAATGCCAACCAAACACAAAATGCATGTACACAACCAAATGGATATGTATCTGATAATACAGATTGTGATGATTCTAATTCAGCATTATATCCAACTTCAATATCTATGGATGGAATAGATAACGATGGAAATGGATTAATAGATGAATGTGGCGAATGTCCTTCAGAAATATTAGGCAATAATATGGATGATGATTGTGATGGTGTAGTAGATGAAGAATGTGATATTGATTCCGATTGTGGAGTAGGAGAAACATGTTTTGATGGAAGTTGTCAAACAGTAACAACCTATTATGCTGATAATGACAATGATGGTTATGGAGATGCTTCAAACTCAACTCAAGCTGGTAATACACCACCAACAGGATATGTATTAGATAATACAGACTGTGATGATACTAATGCTTCTATAAATCCAGGAGCAACCGAAATACCAGATAATAATATAGACGAAGATTGTGATGTAAATTCTAGTAAAGACTATACTTTTTATGCAGATGTTGATGGCGATGGTTATGGAGATATAAATAATCCTTTAGTTGCTAGTTGTCCTGCACCTTGTAATGCAGAAGAACAAATGACAATACCAACTGGATATGTGTTTAACAGTTTGGATTGTGATGATCAAAACGCAAGTATTAATCCTTTTGAAGCTGAAAACACAACAGATGGTATTGATAACAATTGTAATGGTAATATAGATGTGGTGTATTATTATCAAGATGTTGATGGAGATGGTTTTGGAGATTCCAATGATGCAGGAACAACAGTAAACTTTACAGGAAGTTCTACAAATAATACAGATTGTAATGATAATGATTCTAATGTTTATTTTGGAGCTCCAGAAATTCAAGATGGAATAGATAATAATTGTAACGGTTTAGTAGATGAGTTTTAATAAACTTCTAAAACCATTACTTTTGTAATCATCAATTAAATAAAAACTATTGAAACATAAAAAATTCCATATCATATTGCTCTTCTTTTTGATATGGAGTTTTTCTTTTTCACAACAATACACCAATTATACGACTCAAGATGGTTTACCAAGTAACCATGTGTATAAGCTAACTCAAGATTATAAAGGGATTATTTGGTTTGCTACAGATAAAGGGTTGGTAAAATACAATGGTTCTACCTTTAAAACTTTTACCACAAAAGATGGTTTAGCAACCAACGATATTTGGAATATTTTGCCAACCAAAGACGATAAGCTTTGGTTCTTGTCTAAAACATCTAGTTTAGGTTATATTAAAAATGATAGCGTTTATAATTTTAAAAGTGATAAGAAAGACGAAATTTTCTATCCAATTTTCACCAGTCATTTAGCAAATGAAGTTATTCTAACAAGTCCTTCAAAGTCACACAGGTTAATCGATAATCAATGGAAAACAGTACTAGAAAATAAATTTAGAAGCGATAATTTTTTCCTTTACGTTAAGCATTCTAACATTAAAAACATAGAGCTGATTTATCCATTAGATTCTATTAAAATTCACACAAAATCTAATGAATCAAAAGAATTTAAATTCAAAAATGGGTTGTCTAGCATCCATAAGCGTGGTCAAATAACAGATAGTTTGTTTTATTTTATAGACAATAAATCATATCACATACTTAATCTTAGTACACAACAATTACATAGTAAAACATTTAAAGAGCAACTTAATGTAGAATCTGTAAAATATTCTCGTATTAATTTGGTTAACAATAAATTGCAAATAACAGGAAATGGTTTTGTTGGTGTATTAGATAAAGATTTCAACATTAAAAACAGATTTGATTTTCCTGAAGCACTAGAAGCACATTTTGGATTGATTGATAATTCTGGTTCTATTTGGTTAAGCTCTTTTAATAATGGTGTGTATCAAATTTCTAAATCGCAAAAAGAGAATCGCTACTATTTACAAAATGATAAAATTTTAGATCTAAAATCGGTTAATAATAAACTGCTTATAAATGTATTTAACAAAGGTTTTTTTCACTATAATATAAAAGATAAAACCCTAAATCCATATGTAACACAAGACGATTTCTTTTTTGATGCCAACTTTATACAGCAAACAAATACTGAATATTTTCTTTCTAAAACATCTATTTACAGTAAAACAAAAAGCAAAATTTCCAAAAAACAATATGCAATAGATTTAGAAGCAGAATCAGACATCTTTAGGCAATTTGTATATTTCAATAATACTATTTACGCTGTGTTTTCAACAGGAATAGCAAAATTAGACTCTAAAACATTTCATGTTGAGGAAGAATATTACCAAAACGGAATCACGCAAATATTACTATTTAAAAACCGACTGCTTATCGCTACCAACAATGGTTTAAAAGAATTAAAAGATAGTAACATTGAAACCGTACGTTTTAAAAATGAAAAGTTTAATAAGTCCATTTTAAGCTTAACCAAAACTAAAAATCAAATAGTTGTTAATACCGACGGTTTTGGAAGTTACATTACCAATTTAGAGACTATTGCACCATTACAAAAATCAGAATTTTTAATCGTTAATAATGCTTATTCAAATAATAATTCAATTTGGCTAGCAACCGTTTCTGGTGTATTGCAATACGACAAAACCGATCAAGAATACCAATATTCAAAAACGTTTGATACTTCAAATGGATTACCAACAAACCAAGTAAACACTGTTTTTGTAGAAGATAATACGTTGATTGTAGGCACAAATTCTGGTTTAATTTCAATACCTTTAATGGCAAAAGCTACCAATCAATTTATCGATATATATGTAGATGAAATCTATTTTAACGACAATAAGATTTCAAACAAAGCTTACTTTAAATTTCAAGATAATAACAGTCTTAATGTTACTGTTTCAACTATCGATTTTTCAAATGATAAAGGCAAAACAACGTTTCAATATAAATTAAACCCAATTCAAAATCAATGGACTGTTTCTAATACATCGCTTATAAATTTCAACAATTTAAAACCAGATAAATACACGCTTGTTATAAAAAAGAATGATAAAGAAAAATTATTTCAATTTACCATTCAGCCTTTATGGTGGCAAACCTTGTGGTTTAAAACTTTACTTGGTTGTTTAATCACTACCTTGTTGGTATCTACAGTTTGGAAGGTAAGTCAGCAAATACAAAAGAAAAAAGACCAAAAGCTTATTCAGGAAAAGCAATTATCAGAAATTCAATTAAAAGCCCTTCGAAGTCAAATGAATCCGCATTTTGTATTCAATTCTTTGTCGGCAATTCAGTATTACATCAACGAAAATAATTACGAAGCATCAGAGCAATATTTAGTAAAGTTCTCAAAACTAATTAGACAATTTTTTGAACTGTCTAAACAAAATGAAATCACTTTAAAAGATGAAATTAATTTACTAAAAAGTTATTTAGAAATTGAAAAACTACGATTTAAAGATCGATTAGATTTTGAGATTTTTTGCGATGAAAACATAAACACCAACAAGGTTAAAATTCCAACCATGTTACTGCAACCCATAGTTGAAAACGCTGTAAATCATGGTGTTTTTAATAAAGTTGAAAACGGAAAAGTAACCTTAAAATTTAATCAAATTGATGAGCAAACAATAAAGGTGAAAATTATAGATGATGGTGTTGGTTTTGAAAATACAAAAACCGAAAAAAACAAGCACAAATCATCAATCGTAATATCAGATCGAATAAAGTTTTTAAACCAAACCGATAAATGGAAAATCACATATAAAAATGAGGTTTTAAGTCCTGATTTAGACGATAAAGGAAATCAAGCTATATTTACAATAACCAATTTAAGTTGATGAGCCAATTAACAGCCATATTAGTAGACGACGAAATTTCTAACCTAAAAGGCTTAGAAAAAAAGCTTAATACGTTTTTTCCAGAAATAGAGATTGCTGGTATGTTCCAATCGCCAGAAGATGCTATAAATGCCATAAACGCAACACAGTTTGATGTTTTGTTTTTAGATATACAAATGCCAAGAATTGATGGTTTTGAGTTGTTAACTCGATTAAAACATATCAATTTTCAGATCATTTTTGTGACGGCTTACAGCGACTATGCAATAGAGGCTTTTAAACAATCTGCAGTCGATTATATTTTAAAACCAATAGATAATGATGATTTAAAAGTTGCGGTACAAAAAGCATTAGCAAATATTTCTTCAGAAAAAGAAAAGCAGTCTAGTTCTAAACTATTGGATTTATTATCAGATACAGTTAAAAAAAATAAAGTAATTGTACCAACCTCAAAAGGTATATCTTTTATTCCTGAAGAAGAAGTGATGCATTTAGAAGGTTATGAAGGTTACACAAAAATTCACCTAACCAACAAATCAATGTTAACAAGTTCTTACAATTTGGGTAAGTTTGAAAAAGCTTTAGGTTCAAAGTTTTTTAAATGTCATAAATCGCATATCATCAATTTAGAACACGTTAGACACTTTGAAAATGAAGGTTACATTGTTTTAGATAATGACTACCGTGTGCCAATTTCTAAAACAAATAAAAAGGCATTCTTAAATCTTTTTAAATAAAAACACAAACAATAGGGTAACAAAAAAGAAGTGCTACTTATATAAAAGTGAACTAAAAAATAAATCAGTAATTATGAAAACAACAAACAAAACCTCAAAACAATTACTAGCAATCCTGTTAGTAATTAGCGCTTTCTTTTATTCTTGTGAAAAAAACGAAAGCATTGACGATCCTTACATTGAGGATCCATCAGGAAGCACTTTAAACCAAGGTGCAAGCATACAAAGAAGTTTTATGGGTAGAATTGTAAACCAATCTAATCTAGCCTTAGATAACGTTAATATTACTATTGGCACTAAAACAGCTGTTACGGATAGTAATGGTTATTTTATAATAAATGATGTTACGGTATCCGAGAGACAAGCATTTATTTTGGCAGAAAAACCAGGTTTTTTAAATGGTATGCGATCTGTTGTGCCAACACAAGGTGTTAATCAGGTAAAAATAATGATGGTTACAGAAAACCTAGCTGGTACAGTAGCTTCTGGAACAAGTAGTGAAGTTACTTTAACCAACGGAACAAAAGTTGCGTTTGATGGAAATTTTAAAGATGAAAACGGTAACGCCTATTCAGGAAATGTAGATGTGTACATGTATCATTTAGATCCTGCAAATCCAGAAGTTGAAAACATTATGCCAGGAAATTTACAGGCACAAAACACTAATGGTCAAGAAAGATTATTAGAGACTTATGGAATGATAAACGTAGAACTAAAAGGTGATTCTGGTCAAAAATTAAACATTGCAGATGCTAGTGTAGCCGAAATTGAATTACCAATAGATCCAGCACAAAGTGGTGTAGCACCATCAACAATACCATTATGGCATTTTGATGAGGTTAATGGTTATTGGGTTGAAGACGGACAAGCAACCTTAAGTGGTGGAAAATATGTTGGTCAAGTATCTCATTTCTCTTGGTGGAATTGTGATGCTCAATTTCCAACAGTAAACCTATGTTTAAATGTTGTTGATAATGCAAACTCACCTTTATCAAGTGTAAGAGTAGAATTATGGAGAAATGGTGCTGTTTACCCAAGAGTAGGAATTTCTGATGGTAACGGAGAGATTTGTGGTTTAATACCAGCAAACGAAACATTAACTTTAAAAGCGTTTGATCAATGCAGTGTAGAAGTGTATAGTACTACAATAGGACCTTTCTCTTCAGATACTAATCTAGGAAATATCGTTTTAGCTACTGTAACCTCTACAACAATTACAGGTAATTTAGTAGATTGTTCTAATGCCAACGTTACTAACGGTTACGTAGTAATGGATTATGGAAACCAAGAAGCATCGGCGCAAATAACTAATGGTGCATTTTCTTTTTCTGTATTGCAATGCCCATCTGTTACTGATTTTACAATAGAAGGTGTAGATTATGATGCGTTTCAAACCACAAATCTGTTAAACTATAACTTTTCTAACACTAGTATTGGTAATATAATTGCATGTAATGCGGTAACAGAATTTATAAGCATTCAAGTAGATACTGATCCTGTTGAGTATTTTATTGCTAATATTAACACAGATCAATACACTCAAGGATCAGGATTTTCTGTAAATGCAAATTCTGGATCAGCTGGTACTAATGAATGGTTTTATTTAGGAGTGGGCGATACTACTCTTGGTACATATGCCATAAGCAACAATGGAGTGGTAGGTATTGAAGCGAATATAGATATGGACTATAGTATTCCTAATACATTACAATTTACATTATCTAGTTATGGTGCTGTAGGGCAGTACATAGATGGAACTGTAACAGGTACTTTCACAGATAACTCAGGTAATGTTAGAACACTTTCTATAACAATACACGTATTAAGAGATAGTTAATAGACACTATAATTTAAAGAAAAAAGCCATTTCAATTTTGAAATGGCTTTCTTTTTATGCTTTCCCACCTAAATGAGGACAATTTTTTAAGCTTTGCATACCATTAAACGGGACAGCTACTTTATCGTAATGATAAGTTCCGTCAAGTTCTTTACTTAAATTATGATCGTCTACATTAACTTCAATGTCATTCATTTTAAACTGGCAAGGATGTTCGTAACCTGCAGCGTGAGTAATTTCTAAAAATTCTTTTTTAAAGGTGTTAAAGTATTGTGCTAAACGTTCGCTTTTTAAAGGTACATCAATACCACGTTGTAGCCATTTATTTTGTGTTGCAACACCTGCAGGACAACGATTGGTATGACAAACTTGTGCTTGTATACAACCAATACTCATCATAGCTTCACGCGCTACATTTATACAATCTGCGCCCATGGCGAATGCCATAGCAGCTTTTGCAGGAAATCCTAATTTGCCACTACCAATAAAGACGATACGCTCTGTTAACCCTTTGTCTTTAAATAATTTGTATAAATCACCAAAAGCATAAACCCATGGTAAAGACACGTGGTCTGCAAAACTTGGTGGTGCAGCACCAGTACCACCTTCGCCACCATCAACAGTAATAAAATCTGGACCTTTATTGTTGGCTTTCATATAATCTGCAAGTTCTTCCCATTGTCCAAGTTTACCAATAGCAGCTTTTATACCAACAGGTAAACCGGTTTCATGTGCAATTGCTTCTACAAATTCTACTAATTCAGGAATGGTATTAAAAGCCGAATGATTTGGAGGTGATAATACATCTTCACCCATTGGCACGTGTCTAATTTCAGAGATTTCTTTAGTGATTTTACTACCAGGTAAAACACCACCTTTTCCTGGTTTTGCACCTTGAGACAATTTAACCTCTATTGCTCTAACAAAAGGATTGTCTTTGACTAATTGTTTTAATTTTTCCATAGAAAAATTTCCATCATCATCTCTAACGCCAAAATATCCTGTACCAAAATGAAATACAACATCACCACCATGTTTATGATATGGTGATAAACCACCTTCGCCAGTGTTATGATATGCATCAGCTATTTTTACACCTTTATTTAAAGATTCTATAGCTTTTGCAGATAAAGAGCCAAAACTCATTGCAGATACGTTAATTACAGATGCTGGTCGGTATGGACGTTTACGATTGTTGTATTGCCCCATAACCTTTGCACATGGTAAAAAATGGTTGTCTTTTTTATTTGGATGATTGTCTTCTAATTTATAAGGAAGCATTGCATTATTTATAAAAATATGCTGATGCGCATAAATATCTCTATCGGTACCAAAACCTTCATAGTTGTTTTCGTTTTTTGAAGACGCATAAACCCAACCACGTTCTATACGATTAAATGGTAGCTCTTCTCGATTATTAGCAACAAGATATTGTCTTAACTCTGGACCAATACTTTCTAGCATATACCTAATATGACCAACAACAGGAAAGTTATGACTTATGGTATGTTTACGTTGAATAATATCGCGTACCGCAACTAAAGCAAGAGCTATAATTATCCACATCCACCAAGAGATGTTAGAAAGAAAACTTAATAGTGTATCCATGAATTTATAAGTTGTTTTTTCAAAAATAGTAAAATTACAATGCTAATATTTCTGTTAAGTTAATATAATTATAAAATTGAAAGGTTACACATTCTAAATATTATCTTTAGTATATGACCACAAAAACCAAAAAAACCGGATTAATCGCAATTTTATCAATAATCGTATTGATTGCTGGCTATTTTATTACTAAAACTAGTATTTTAAATAAAGTTGAAAACTATTTGTCTAATCTACCAGAACACATTGAGTTGCAATATAAATCTATAGATTTAGACTTGTTGAATGGTAATTTTAAGATACAAGAAGTTTTACTTACGGTAAAAGGAAAAACTACCGAAAAAATAAACACGCAGTTAGAATTTAAAACACTATCTATTAAAGATTTTAGTTATTGGAATTATTGGAAAAACAATACAATTGATGTTGAAAATATAAACGTAAAATCTCCAAAAATCACTCACTTTTATAACAAACAAGTATCATCTAAAGATTTTAATACTCAAATAAAAAATCAGGTTAAAAAACCTATTTATATCGAATCTTTTTCTGTAGAAAATGCCAATGTTGAAATTTTTGATTTTAATACTGAAGATGTACTTTTTAAATCAGAACAATTAAACTTATCTACATCAAATATTGTTTTTAATGCAAATACATCTAATGCTAAAGTTCCTTTTAGATTTGAAGAGTTTAAATTGTCAACCAACAATATGTTTTATGTATTAAACGATTTTGAAAACTTGACTGTAAATAAAACTGAAGTCCATAAAAACAACGCAACGTTTTTCGATTTAAAAATCAAAACAAAATATGAAAAGCAAGAACTTTCTAAACACTTAAAAGTAGAACGTGATTACTATGATTTAAATGTTGAAGAGATTGTAGTCAATGACTTTGCAACAAACTTTAAAAATGATAGTGTTTTTAGTTTTACAACAGAGAATATAGTTATAAAGCAGCCAAATTTCAACATTTATAGAGATAAGTTAGTAGCAGATGATTTGTCTGTAAAACCTATGTACAGTAAACAATTAAGAGATTTAAATTTCGATTTAAAAGTAAAAAATGTGCAAATTAAAAATGCTTTTATCACTTATGAAGAGAAGGTAAAACAAGATAAGCCTGCTGGTCAAATAAAATTTACTAATCTAAATGCAAACATTAGTCATTTAGGCAATGCTTTTACTAATTTGGGTACTACAAAAATTGATGTTACCTCTAAATTTATGGATAATTCCAATTTAAAAGTTAGTTGGGATTTTGACGTTAATAACCAATTAGATCAATTTGTTTTTAAAGCAGATATAGGAGTTTTAAATGCAAGTCAACTAAACCAATTTATGGAGCCTAATTTAAATATAAGATTAGATGGTCAACTACAGAAAACTTACTTTACAATAAATGGAAACTCTGATGTTTCAAATATTGATTTAAAAACTAAATATGAAAATTTTGATATAATTGTTTTAAAAGAAAATGGCGAAGAAAAAAATAAGTTTTTGTCAGGTTTAATAAATCTATTTGTATCAAATAACAGTAATGATCAATCAGATAATTTTAGAAAAGCAACAGCTAAAAATATACAACGTGTTAAACATAAATCGGTTTTTAATTTTATATGGATTAATATAAGAGCAGGACTTAAAGAAGCTATGCTGTAATTGTTTATAATTATTGATAAAAACCTTTAGTAAAACCAAGTGGTATGGTTATTTTTACAACAAAAATTTTTACCCTTGGAAAAGTATCTTTCTCAACTTAACGACGCGCAATTAGAACCAACAATACAAGTAGATGGACCAATGATTATTATTGCTGGTGCAGGTTCTGGTAAAACAAGAGTATTAACGTATCGTATAGCTTACTTAATGCATAAAGGCGTAGATTCCTTTAGTATTTTAGCATTAACATTTACCAATAAAGCTGCACGCGAAATGAAAGAGCGTATTGCTCAAATTGTTGGCGAAAGTGAAGCTAAAAACCTTTGGATGGGTACATTTCACTCCGTTTTTGCACGTATTTTAAGAGTAGAAGGTCATCATTTAGGTTTTCCGAGTAATTTTACAATTTACGATACGCAAGATTCTCAAAAACTTTTAGGATCGATTATCAAAGAGATGAATTTAGATAAAGACCTGTATAAAACTAAACAAGTTTACAGCAGGATTTCATCTTACAAAAACAGTTTAATTACTGTAAAAGCTTACTTTAATAATGCAGAATTGATGGAAGCAGATGCTATGGCTAGGCGACCACAAATGGGTAATATTTATAAAGCATATGTAGATCGTTGTTTTAAAGCTGGTGCTATGGATTTTGATGATTTATTATTGCGTACAAACGAGCTTTTAACACGTTTTCCAACCGTTTTAGCAAAATATCAGGACAAGTTTAGATACATTTTGGTAGACGAGTATCAGGATACAAACCATAGTCAGTATTTAATTGTACGCGCGTTGGCAGATCGTTTTCAAAATATATGTGTGGTTGGTGATGATGCGCAGAGTATTTATGCCTTTCGTGGTGCAAATATTAATAACATTCTTAATTTTCAGCGTGATTATGATAATGTAAAATTGTATCGATTAGAACAAAATTACCGTTCTACAAAAAATATTGTTGGTGCAGCAAATTCAGTGATTGATCATAACCAAACTAAGTTGGATAAAGTAGTTTGGACAGCTAATGAAGAAGGACCAAAAGTAAAAGTGCATCGAAGTTTAACCGATGGTGACGAAGGTCGTTATGTAGCAAGCACCATTTGGGAAACCAAAATGAATCAGCAACTTAACAATAGCGATTTTGCCATTTTATACCGTACCAATGCACAGTCTAGAGCAATGGAAGACGCGTTACGTAAACGAAATATTCCGTACAGAATTTATGGCGGTTTAAGTTTCTATCAACGTAAAGAAATTAAAGATGTATTGTCTTACTTACGTTTAATTTTAAATCCATCTGATGAAGAAGCTTTAAAACGAATTATTAATTATCCAGCTAGAGGTATTGGTCAAACGACTATAGATCGTTTAGTGGTTGCAGCCAACGGTTTAGGAAAAACCATCTGGGAAATTTTAAAAGAAATAGATACGGTTCAAGTAAATATAAATAACGGTACCAAAAATAAATTGCGTGACTTTGTAACCTTAATTGAAAGTTATCAAGTGATGAATCAAACAGCTACCGCTTTTGAACTTGCAGAACACGTTGTGAAATCTAGTGGTTTAATGCGCGAGTTTAATAAAGACGGAACTCCAGAAGGTGTAACAAGACTAGAAAACGTTGAAGAATTGCTAAACGGTGTTAAAGATTTTGTTGAAGGACAGCAAGAATTAGCAGATGCCAAAGGTGATTTAGCCGAGTTTTTAGAAGATGTTGCATTAGCTACAGATTTAGATAATGAAAAAGGAGATGATGATGTTGTGGCATTAATGACCATTCACCTTGCAAAAGGACTAGAATTTAATAATGTTTTTGTAGTAGGTTTAGAAGAAGATTTATTCCCAAGTGCTATGAGCATGAATACGCGTAGCGAGCTGGAAGAGGAACGAAGACTGTTTTACGTAGCTTTAACCAGAGCCGAAAAACAAGCCTATTTAACGTATGCTTTATCACGTTACCGTTGGGGAAAATTAGTAGATTCAGAACCAAGTAGGTTTATAGAAGAAATAGACGATCAGTTTATAGAAAATATTACTCCAAAAGAAGAAAGACGTATCAATCCAATGTTATCTGCAGACATCTTTGGAGATGTAGAACCAAATAAGGTTAGGTTTAAAAAGCCAATCCAACCTAAGTTTAAAAAGAAAGAAAAGAAAGCGCCGGAAAAGTTTACACCATCAACACCTAAAAACCTCAAAAAAGTAGATGCTTTAGGTAAAAACGATGTGCCAAGTACCAACTTATTTGATGGTAATTTAGCTGTTGGTAATATTGTAAGTCATATGCGATTTGGAAAAGGAGAAGTCTTAAAAATAGAAGGAAAAGGAACCGATACCAAAGCAGAAATTAAATTTGAAGTTGCTGGAGTTAAAAAGCTGTTATTACGTTTTGCAAAATTAGATGTAATAGGGTAACTTTAGTTCAAAGTTCAAAGTCTAAAAGTTTGAAGAGTAACGTCTCTTCGAGTGTTTTGCGAGGTATTATCAAAATGTATCGAGAAGTTTTAATTTAATAATAAAACAAATGGCAAATATTATTAGAATATACGAAGAAAACCCAAACCCAAAAGCGATTAAGCAAGTAGTAGAGGTATTAAAAAAAGGAGGTTTAATAATATATCCAACAGATACTGTTTATGGTTTAGGATGTGATATCACAAATACAAAAGCACTAGAAAAAATCGCACGTATAAAAGGCGTAAAATTGGATAAAGCAAACTTCTCATTTATTTGTCACGACTTAAGTAATCTATCAGATTATGTTAAGCAAATAGATACTAAAACCTTTAAAATCCTAAAACGCGCTTTACCAGGACCATACACATTTATTTTACCAGGTTCTAAAACCTTACCAGCTGCATTTAAAAAGAAAAAAGAAGTTGGTATACGTGTACCTAATAATAATATTGCTTTAGAAATTGTAAAACTTTTAGGTAACCCTATTGTCTCAACATCTATTAGAGATGAAGACGAAATTATAGAATACACAACAGATCCAGAGTTAATTCTAGAAAAATGGGACAACTTAGTAGATTTAGTTATTGATGGAGGATACGGAGATAATCAAGCATCTACAGTTGTTGATTTATCACAAGACGAACCTTTAATTGTTAGAGAAGGAAAAGGAAGTTTAGAGATTTTTTAGTATTTGTTGTTTAGAAAAAGTTTTGCCTAGCTATCTATTTTAAATATTTCACTTCGAGTGATTTACGAAGTATGAGTAAATTGTATCGAGAAGTAGTTTTATGATATTGAATTTTCTTTAATCGTAGAAAATAAACTAAAATAAAAAATGAAACCAACCAATAACCACATTAACTACATCGAATTAAAAGCAACCAATCTAGAAGCTACAAAAACCTTTTACAGCAACGCTTTTGGTTGGCAGTTTACAGATTATGGCGATAGTTATATTGCTTTTGAATCTAGCGGACTAGATGGTGGTTTTGAAAAAACAAATCAACCAATTGTAAATGGTGCATTAGTGGTTTTGTATCATAACGATTTAGAAAGTATTAAATCAAAACTAATTCAATTAGGCGCGACAATTTCTGTAGATATATTTTCTTTTCCTGGCGGAAAGCGCTTTCAATTTTTAGATCCTTCGGGTAATGAGCTAGCTATTTGGAGTGAATAATTTATCCATAAAAAAAGCCCAACTTAAAGTTGAGCTTTTTCATATTTATTTCCTCTGAATTAGTTACCTTCTTCTTCAGATAATGTCTTCATTTCTTCTTCAATCATTTTGTAAAACTGATCGATTTTTGGTAAGATGTAAATCTTTGTTCTTCTGTTAGTCGCTCTGTTTTCAGCAGTATCATTTGGTACTAAAGGTAAATGGTCACCACGTCCAGCAGCAATTAATTGTTCTGGCTTAACACCTAACTCTTGTAAAGCTCTTACGATAGAGGTACTACGTTTTACACTTAAGTCCCAGTTATCTAACAATACGCCTTTTCTGTATGGTACATTGTCTGTATGACCTTCTACCATAGCTTCAAAGTTTGGTTTACCATTAATTACTGTTGCTACTTTACCTAAGATTTCTTTTGCACGGTCGGTAATGTTGTAGCTTCCGCTTTTAAATAATAATTTATCTGATAAAGAGATAAATACTACGCTTTTTTCTACATTAATTTCAATGTCTTCATCATTAAGACCAACTTCTTTCTTCAAACTTGTTACTAAAGCTAATGTAACACTGTCTTTTTTAGTTAACGCGTCTTGTAATCTTGAGATTTTTAAATCTTTTTCTTTTAAGCTTTCTAAAGATTTTTCTAAGTTTTCTGCACCTTTTGTTGTTAAAACAGTCATGTCTTTAGTGCTTTGTATTAAAGCTTCGTTATTAGCTTTCATATCGGCTAAACGATCTTGTAACTCTTTAACTCTTGCTAACTCTGCAGCTTTATCTGCTAAACAAGAGTTTAGTTTAACTGTAGCAGTGTTTAATAAATCTTGTGTTTCTTTATGTTTTGCTTCTAATGCAGCGTATTCTTTTTTAGATACACATGAACTTAGTAACAGTAGTGCACTTGCACTAAATAATATTAGTTTCTTCATAATTTATGGATTGAATAAAATTAAATTTATACACACCAAAAGTATAAATATTTAAAATGTTAAAATTAGGTTTAACAAAACTTTTGCTAAAAGATTTAAAGTTTTGAAAAAGTAGATCTTTTTTTAATGAAATATTGATAAACTATAGATTTTATAGAGAAATATCCTGCTTGTTGGGTTAAGTTTTTACGTTGCCTTAAAAGTGTTTTTAATTTGCCATAAAATGAAAAATGAGCTTTTAAAACGGCTAAGAAATGATTAAACTTTAGTTGTAATAAGAATCTTAATCCGGCAATACCATCCAAAATTAATCTAACTAAGATTATCAAAAACAAATTTCCTTTAGCGTTTTTGGTTAAGGTAAATAAACTATTTCTAAAATTTAGATACGTTTTTTTAGGATTTGCTGCGCTTAACGTTGCACCGCCAACATGATACACAGTGCTTTCTGAAACATATTTTGTTTTGTAGTTTAAATTAAATGCACGCCAACATAGATCAATTTCTTCTTGATGGGCAAAAAAGCTTTCGTCAAAACCATTTAATTGTTTAAAAACTTCTTTTTTTATAAAAAAGCAAGCACCAGAAGCCCAAAATATATTAGTATTTTGATATTGATTAGTGTCAACTTCTATAGTGTCAAAAATACGACCTCTACAAAAAGGATAACCATACTTGTCAATAAAACCACCAGCAGCGCCAGCATATTCAAATTTAGATTTGTCTTTATAATCTAAAATTTTTGGCTGAATGATTGCTGTTTCAGTTTCAGTGTTAAAAGTGTCAAGTATTGGGTCAAGCCAATTTGGTGTGACTTCAATGTCGCTGTTAAGAAGGCAGAAAATATCTTCGTCTACAAATTGTAATGCATCATTATAACCTTTAGCGTATCCACCATTAATTTTGTTTTCTATGATTTTTACATTAGGAAACTGATCTTTTACAAAAGCAACAGAACTATCAGTAGATGCATTATCTGCTACATAAATTGTGGCGTCTTTAGAATAATCAATAACAGAAGGCAAAAACTGCTCTAGTAGCTTTTTTCCGTTCCAATTTAATATGACAACTGCTATTTTCAATATTTGTTGATGTGTTTATTTGTTTTCTAATACAGCCAACTGCTTACTTTCTACTGCTGACTATATTCTGGAATATCTCTTAAAAACTGATAGTGTTCAGCCTCAAAATCCATTTTGCAATAATAATGATTTATACCATTGGTAACCATTAAATAGTCGGCATTTAGCGTTAGGTTATAACGCGCAATTTGATCAAAAGTATCTTGGCTAATCTTAATTTTAGGTGCTTTACATTCAACAATTAGCTTAATGCTTCCATCGGTGTTAAAAACAACAATATCGTAACGTTTTTTTAAGTCGTTTACTTTCAGCTCCTTTTCAACGTTAATTAAAGATATTGGATAATTTTTGACTTCAATTAAATAATGAACGCAATGCTGTCTTACCCATTCTTCAGGTTGTAAAACGATAAATTTTTTACGTATCACATCAAAGATAGATACTTTATTTTCGCTATTTTTGAAACGAAACGAAAACTTTGGAAAATTGAGGTCTAGCATTAACGCTGTATAATTTATTTCAAAGTTAAGGTACAATAATAAAAAAGCAAATTCCATGTCATGTTTTTGGAATTTTAAACTTGCAATTTTAAGCTTGTGGACGACGTCAAACAACTGGTAACAGATATAAAAAACGGAAATATCAAACCCATTTATTTACTAATGGGTGAAGAACCTTATTATATTGATAAAATTTCAGAATTTATTGAAGAAACCATTCTTACAGAAGAAGAACGAGGTTTTAATCAAATGGTTTTATATGGTCGTGATGTTGCGGTAGAAGATATTGTTAGCAATGCTAAGCGTTTTCCTATGATGGCAGAACGCCAAGTGGTTATTGTAAAAGAAGCGCAAGATTTATCACGTACGTTTGACAAGTTGGATGATTATGCTAAAAACCCGCAACCATCAACCGTTTTGGTGCTTTGTTATAAATACAAAACAGTAGATAAACGTAAAGCAGTTTATAAGGCGATAAAAAAATCTGGTGTTGTTTTTGAAAGTAAAAAACTATACGATAACCAAGTGCCAGATTGGATTAAACGTGTCTTATCACCTAAAGGTTACACGATTACGCCAAAAGCCTCTCAACTGTTAGTTGAATTTTTGGGTACAGATTTAGGGAAAATCAATAATGAACTTGAAAAGCTTCAAATCGTTTTACCTAAAAATACACAAATTACACCAGAGCATATAGAAGAAAATATTGGAATTAGTAAGGATTACAACAATTTTGAGCTTAGAAAAGCAATAGGCGCAAGAGACAGCGTAAAAGCATTTAAAATTGTACAATACTTTGCAGATAACCCAAAGGATAATCCAATGGTAGTTACGGTTGCATTACTATTTAATTTCTTTTCTCAGTTATTGCAATTACATGGTATGAATGATAAAAATCCGCGAAGTGTGGCAAGCGCTTTACGTGTTAATCCTTATTTTGTAAACGAATATTTGGATGCTGCAAGAAACTTCCCGATGCGAAAAGTAAGTCAAGTGGTAGCTTTACTTAGAGAGTTTGACGTTAAAAGTAAAGGTGTAAATAGCAATGCTGTACCGCAAGGTGATTTACTAAAGGAATTATTAGTTAAGATTTTAAATTAATGAAGCACCTTTTTTCAATTGTATTAATCTTTTCATTGTTTTCTTGCAAAACAACACAAACACTTCCAGATCCTTTACAAGCTGGTTGGAACGGTAAAAAAGTATGTGAAGTCCTACAAGACACTAAACAACAACGCATATTAAAATGTACATTTCCGCCAGGAGTAGGACACGAAAAACATTATCACAATCCACATTTTGGTTATACTTTAAAAGGAGGAACATTTAAAATTACAGATACTTCGGGAACAAAAACTATTAAAGTACCTACAGGAACAACTTGGAGTAAAACCAAAGTAACACAGCACGAGGTATTAAATGTAGGAGATAGTACTTCTGTCTATTTAATTATAGAGCCTAAGCAATAAAGTATTTAACATTTAACTCTGTTTTTAACACAACAATCATATTCTTTAACATTAAGTATTAAAGTCCGGTTAAACCAATTTTGATTTTCTTGTTTAGTATTAATTTTCAGTAATTTAGATAACGAAAAAGAAATATTAATCACAAAAAAACAATCAAAAATGGAAAATTTAGATAGAAAGAAAGTTGCAATTTTAGCAACCAATGGATTTGAAGAAAGCGAGTTGAAAGAACCAATGAATGCTTTAAAAGAAGCTGGTGCAGATGTACATATTGTATCAGAAAATTTAGGAAAAATTAAAGGATGGCAAGATGGAAATTGGAGTAATGAATATGAAGTAGATAAAACCATTGATGAAGCATCTCAAGAAAATTATGATGCGCTAATGTTACCAGGAGGAGTAATTAATCCAGATGTTTTAAGACGTAATGAAGATGCTATACGATTTGTAAAATCATTTTTTGCAAATAAAAAACCAGTAGGAGCTATTTGTCATGCACCATGGTTATTAGCAGAAGCAGATGTTTTACAAGGAAGAAAAATTACATCTTTTAACTCCATAAAAAGAGATTTGGTTAATGCAGGAGCAAAATGGGAAGATAGTGAAGTAGTAGTAGATGAAGGATTAGTAACTAGTAGAAACCCTAATGACTTACCAGCATTTAATAAAAAATTAATTGAAGAAGTTTACGAAGGTAAACATCAAATGCAAACTGCATAATAAGTAAGTGAATATCAATAAAAAAAGCGAACTTTTAAGTTCGCTTTTTTTATGACCAATAATTAAGGTTAGTAAAAGAAAGTAGTTATTTAAGGTCTTCTAATTCTAGGTTATAATCATATTGTAAATCTTCGTGTAGATTTTTTACTTTCTTTTTAATTGCTAAAATAGTTCTGTTGTAAAGATTGGTTAATGTCGTGTTTTTAGATATTGAAGGCGTCATAGCTTTTAATTTCTTACAGAAATATAAAAGAAGTTCGACTTCAGTTTCTTTGTTAAGCGAATACCTGATGTATTTTTTAGTGTTACGTAAAATTTTGCGTACACTTTTCTTTATATAAAAAAAGCTACTGGTGTTAATTTGGTCAAACTGTTCATCAATTTCAGCTTTTATAGTTTCAATATAACCAGCTTCATAATCTGCTTCAAAAAGTAAGTAGGTAAGTAGTTCTTTATTTTCTTTTTTAAATCTAGATAAACGTAAACAAAGCTCGGTAAGTTCGTCGTTAGATTTATGTTTTAATTCTTTACGTATGTTCGCAACGGTAGCAGATTTCATCTATAATTTATAGTGTTTTCTAATGGTGTTTTTAACCCTAAAAAGTCTAAAAATACCAATTAATAATATAATAGGAGCAATGCCGATTAAAACAACTCCAAAGGTTTCTAAGTCTTCAAAAAGTTCAATTTTTAAAATAGTTATACCGGTACCTAAAATGACTAAAAAAGTTCTAAAATAAGCTAAAAAAGTTCTTTCGTTTGCTAATTTAGTACGTTCTATAGCTAGCCAATCTCTTGTAGTTAGATCGTTTTTAGTAATGCTCATAATTTAATATAATTTAGGTTAAAGGTATTAAATAATTGTTACTCTTTTTCTTAAGCTTTAACATATTAAAAGAATAGTTTATCACTAGTTTAACATCAAAAAGTCTTTTAAAAACTTAACTTTAAGTAAACCAATTAAAATTTTAATTATGCCTTTTATTACAAATGAAAATACAGAAGAAATAGTAGATATTTTTTATGAAGATTATGGAGAAGGACAGCCAGTTATTTTAATTCATGGTTGGCCACTAAGCAGAAAATCTTGGGAACATCAAGTTTGGAAAATTGTTGAAGCAGGTTACCGTTGTATATCTTATGATAGACGTGGATTTGGTATTAGCTCTTTCCCATGGAATGGATATGATTACTCTTCATTAGCTAGTGATTTAAATGAAATTATTACACAATTAGAATTAGAAGACGCGATTATTGTTGGTTTTTCTATGGGAGGAGGAGAAGTAGTTAGATATTGTACTGATTACGGAACTGATAAAATTGCTAAAGCCGCATTAATTAGTAGTATAATTCCTTTAGTAAAACAAAAAGATGATAACCCTTCTGGTGTCCCAGAAAAAGATTTATTAGGAATCAAAGACGCTTTAGAAAATGACCGTGTAGGTTTTTTAAAAGAATTCTCTAAAGGATTTTATAATTATGAAGAAAATAAAGATAAAATTAGTCAAGCACAATTAGACTATGACTTTATAGTAGCGTCTCATGCATCGCCACGTGGTACAATTGAAGCAGCCAAAGCATGGATGCATACTGACTTTAGAGACGAATTAAAAAATGTAGATGTACCAACATTAATCATTCATGGAGATGCAGATAATACTGTACCGATAGAAACTTCTGCAAAACAAGCAGCAAAAGGAATTGTAAATAATACTTTTCATATCATCAAAGATGCTCCTCATGGATTAAATATAACGCACAAAGAAGAATTGAATAATCTTTTAATTAAATTTTTAGAAGAATAAACTTACTATATTCTAAAACAAAAAGCGCATCCTATAAAGATGCGCTTTTTTTAATTAAAACTTAAAATTACCTACCTTAATTTAGGAAAATTAGTAGGATTAGACTCATGCATTACATCATAAATAGCTTCAAAAACATCTTCAACAGATGGTTTTGAAAAATAATCGCCATCTGTACCATAAGCTGGTCTATGAGGTTTTGCTGCTAATGTTTTTGGTACGCTATCTAAGTATTTAAAAGCGCCTTGTTTATTTATAATTTGATCTAAAATGTATGCAGATGCTCCGCCTGGCATATCTTCATCAATAACCATTAGGCGATTTGTTTTTGCTACACTTTTTATGATATCTTGATTTAAGTCAAAAGGCAATAAAGATTGTACATCAATAATTTCTACATCAATACCAACTTCTAGCAACTCTTTAGCTGCTTGCTCAACAATTCTAAGTGTAGAGCCATAAGAAACTAGTGTAATATCGGTTCCTTCTTTAACAGTTTCTACAACACCTAAAGGTGTTTTAAAATCACCTATATTATTTGGCATAGGTTCTTTTAAACGATATCCGTTAAGACATTCTACAATTATTGCTGGTTCATCACTTTCTAATAACGTGTTATAAAAACCAGCTGCTTTAGTCATATTCCTTGGTACTAAAACATGTACGCCTCTTACAAGATTTAAAATACCACCCATTTGTGATCCAGAATGCCAAATACCTTCTAATCTGTGTCCTCGAGTACGTACAATTAATGGTGCTTTTTGTGTAGATTTTGTTCTGTATCTTACTGTAGCTAAATCGTCACTAATAATTTGTAACGCATACATTATGTAGTCTAGATATTGAATTTCTGCAATAGGACGTAAACCGCGCATAGCCATACCAATACCTTGTCCTACAATTGTTGCTTCTCTAATACCAGCGTCTGCTACGCGTAATTCGCCATATTTTTCTTGTAAACCTTCTAAACCTTGGTTTACATCACCAATATTACCAGAATCTTCACCAAAAATTAATGTTTCAGGATATTTATTAAAAATAGCATCAAAATTATCACGTATTACTACACGACCATCTACTTGCTCTGGATTATCATCGTAAGTTGGTTTTACTTCTTTTACATGAATAGCAGCTGTTTCTGTTTCATTTAAAAGATCAGAGCTATATTTTGGTTGAATTTTGGCAAAGTAATTCTCTATCCAATTTAGTAATAGGTTCTTAGCTTCGCTTTCTTCAGATATTACATAACGTAAAGCTTTTCTAGCTGAAGAAATGACGTCTTTACGGTTAGGTTCTTTTATATCTTTAAGCTCGTTAGTAAGTTTTTCAATAAAAACTTTATTAGAACTAGTTGTTGCTAATTGTGTTAATAATGAAATGACTTCTGTTTTTTCTTCAAGAATTGGTTTTAAGTAGCTTGTCCAAGCTGCTTTTTTACCATCTCTTACTTGCTTTTTTATATTTTTTTCTAGGGTTTCAAGCTCATCTTCTGTTGCAATGTTATGCGCAATCATCCATTCACGCATTTTTACGTTGCAATCATGTTCTCTTTCCCAAGACAAACGGTCTTGAGATTTGTAACGTTCATGAGAGCCTGAAGTCGAGTGACCTTGAGGTTGAGTTAATTCTAGTACATGGATAAGGACAGGAACGTGCTCTTCTCTTGCAATTTTTCCTGCCATTTCATAAGTTTCGATTAGGTTAACGTAATCCCAACCTTTTACGCGTAAAATTTCATAACCTTCATTGTCTTTATCGCGTTGAAATCCTTTTAAAATTTCAGATATATTTTCTTTTGTAGTTTGATGTTTTGCATGAACAGAAATTCCGTATTCATCATCCCAAACACTAATTACCATTGGTACTTGTAAAACTCCTGCAGCATTAATGGTTTCAAAAAACAAACCTTCACTTGTACTTGCGTTACCAATGGTTCCCCAAGCAACTTCATTACCTTTATTAGAAAATTTTGCAGCATCTATACCGTCTACATTTCTGTATATTTTAGAAGCTTGTGCTAATCCTAATAATCTTGGCATTTGTCCTGCAGTAGGAGAGATATCTGAACTTGAATTTTTTTGTTTGGTTAAATCTTTCCAGTTTCCGTTTTCATCTAAGCTATGTGTGGTAAAATGTCCACCCATTTGCCTACCAGCACTCATAGGCTCTTCTTTAAGATCTGTATTAGCATACAAACCAGCAAAAAATTGTTCTATGTTTAGCTCTCCGATAGCCATCATAAATGTTTGGTCACGATAGTATCCAGATCTAAAATCGCCATTTTTAAAAGCTTTAGCTAATGCTAGTTGAGGTACTTCTTTACCGTCACCAAAAATCCCGAATTTTGCTTTACCAGTCAACACTTCTCTACGACCAAGTAAGCTACATTCTCTACTGGTTACAGCTACTTTATAATCGTTAAGGACTTCTGTTTTAAAGTCTTCAAAAGAAAGGTCTTTTTTTGTGTTAGTTTTTGCTTGCATAATATAGGAATAAGTTACTTGCAAAAATAGGCATTAAATCTGATTTTTGCAATGTGTGATTATCTTAAAATAATACGAAAAATTAAATTAAATAAGTAAATTTTTGTTAATTTCTTATTATTTAAAAGAAATATCAATTTTGGTTAAGAATTTTTTAATATCTAAAAACTTCAAATAAGTTGTTTTTTAATACCATCTTCTTGTAAATAAACCTAATAAAGTTTGAGGAGAAAGTGTGACGATAAAACGTATTTTTTGATCGTAGTTTGGTTGACCAATTTCCCAACCTAAATTAGAATAAACAGGAAGGTATATTTCAAAATAATCTTCTACAAGATTTAGTCGTATACCAGAATCGTAAACAAATTTAGGGCTTAAGTTTTGGCTTTTTATAACTCCAACATCTCCATACGCCATTATATAACGCCATATTGTAGCACTTGTATTTACAGTAGTAATCCATTGATTGGCATAAGGTTGCTCTAATTTTGATTTAAATCCACCTTCTGCAATGATTAACTGCTGGCTTAATAAGCCTTGTTCTTCACTACGTCCTAAATAATCATAATCAAATAGGTAATCTGTAGGTCTGTCTAAAGCAAAACTAAAAAAGTCAGAATCTTGATAAGTTTGATTATACAAGAAAATACCAGAGAAAACCCTTAAATTAAATTGATTGTTTTTTTCGGTAAGAGTTCTAAATTCTAACGTAGTAGATGCTTTACCAAAATCTTTAGAGAGTTGTAAGTCTACGTTGAAGTATTTTGTTTCTTTTAAATTTCTATCGTTAATACTATATCTAGCATTAAAAACACCATATTTTGGCTCTCCATCGGTTTCAAATTCGCCTGTTGGATCAACTTCTCGGTCAATATTAACATATCTAAAATTTAGATATTCTCTTTTATTATCTCTTAAGTTTTTATGGTCTCTAAATATAAAATCTATATAAGGAGTAAAGCTTGTATATGATAAATTTGGTGCATAATTGTAGTAATTACCAGATATACCATAACGTGTTCTAAAATTATTAGAGTTTTCTGGTCTTGCAGAATACGATACAGATGCACTACCGACTAATTGTTTACTTTTTATACCAAACTTTGGGCTTATTTTGTAATTAAGTCTTTTGCTTAATAATGTTTTGTTATAAAGTTTTAATCCAGGTGAAAGACCATCATAAAAATTATACTCAAACTCTGGCATAAAAAAGACTTGGCTATAATTTGGGTCTTCTATATCTTTAAATAGTCTAAACTGTAATGGTTTATTGGTTAAGAAAAAACCATCAAGTTTTTTAAAATTATTACGTTGATTAAATTCTGGCGCAACATTATCATAGTTTAAAGCTAATTGATCAGCTTCAGTTTTTTCTACTTTTATTTTTTTTGTGCCTTTAAAACCTTCAATCCATTGTTTAGAAATTACCGTATCATTTTTTAGTTTAAACAAGGCAATTGGCATTGTGTTGTCACGAATGTTTTTTATTGTAATTTCTAAAGAGTCTTCAGTTTTTTTAACTCTTTTTATACGATAATCTATTTTTTTACTTGTAGAGACATAATCTTCAAAAAACCAATCTAAATTTTTGTTAGTCTTATTTCTAATAAAATTCTCGAAATCTAAAGCAGAAATTGGTTTCATTTTTCTAGTTTTCACAAACTCAGAAATACTATTTTCAATGGTTTTATTTCCTATATAGTCATCTAAATAATTAAGTCCAACAGCTGCTTTGTATTTATTAGATATATTTTTGTTAAATTTAAGTAAGCTGTCTTTAGGCATATCTAGTGGTTGATCTAGATTGGTACGTGCCATGTGCATGTATAAAAATGGATACTGGTCATTAAACTCTAAATCTGATGCATGAAAAGCACGTACGCCCCAAATATTAGCTAGCTTACCAAGTATTTTTTGATTTGGATAGTTTTCTTCTACATATTTCATTAAATAGTAAATCTGAATGCCATCCAAAATCCATTGATCTTTTCTTGGGTTGATTAGCAATGTGTTTTCTAAGTAGCTTCTTAGTGCTGTTTTTAAGATTTTTAGTTCGTACTGAAATGTATCGTCAAACGGTCTTATAAAATCTGGTAATAAGTTAAGACCGTAAATTGGATCTTTTTTATAATCTATCCAGGTTAATAACATTTTATCATGAGGATACTCACCCAAGTTTTTATTAATAAATTGAGTTACTCTATCTGTAACAATAGCAACTTCAGCAGGATCTAAATCTTCAGTATCAATATTAGATTTGATGTTAAAAAAGTCTGTTTCTACAGTTTTGTAATCATTGTTTTTAACTAAAGAAAACTTGGTCGTTAAAACATCTTTTCCTTGCAAAACAGTAGTAACATTGTCTCCTCTTGTTGTATTTTTTAAGGTGTTTAATTCAGATATAGGAGTAAAGGATTTTGGGTAGGTTACTGTTAGATTAACATCAGATTTTGGTAAGTATAAATCGTCTAAATCTTTATTGCTGTAATAATGCCATTTACCATCAAAAATAGCAGGAGTAATATACCAAAAACGTAAATTATATTGACCATCATCTGTTACACCATAGCGTGTAAATTTATTGTTTGGTATTTGTACAATGTAGTTTAAAGTTAAATTATAACTGCTTTTAGGTTGTAACGGCTCTTTTAAAGCAACTTTAATAACATCTATATGTTTCTTATCTAAACGGTCAAAAAATAAGGCATTATTATCTTGGCTTATGCTTGTTAGGGCAGTGTAGCCTCTATCTTCGTTTTTAGCAAAATGAAAAACGGTTTTAAACTCGTCTGCAAAACGCTCGGCTAATGGAGATGTTTTGGAAGAATAACTATGACTCCAATCGTTAAGATAAATAGTATCTAAAACCTTGTTAGAATTATTATAATAAGTAATGTTTTGAGTTATTGCAATACTGTGATTGTTTGTGTCAAACACAGCATTAATGTCCATTTTATTTTGGCTTAGCGCCGAAATGGAAAACAGGCAAATTATGATGAAAGTGTATTTAAATTTCAATTTTCTTTTTAATAGCTTTTAAAAGTTATAGCAATACTTTTTTCTTGAAAATAATGTTTTCAAATTTAAAAATGTACAGTGAACAACAATTTTTTTTAAAAATTATAACGAAAGAAAATCAATATTGTTTTAATTGATTGAAAATGTTTGTTTTAGAGATTTTCTCTAGTCCTTGTATATAGAATACGAAATTAATACATTATTGGTTTCATCATTTAATGATAATTGACCATTATGATCTAAAACAAATTGCCAACCAAAAGGTTCTTTTTCAACTCTGTAATATTTAATGTTGTTAGAAGTCTTTACAAGCTTTAATTTTTGAATTCTTTTATGTTTTCTATAATACAAATTATTATCGTTCATTTTTACAAATTCAAAATAACCATCTTCTTTTTTTGTTTTAAAAGATTGAAGTTGCCATTTGCCTATAACTTCAATTTCTTTTAGCTTTTGAAGTTTAAGTTGGTATATAAAAGCTTCATATAAGTCTTTACTTATGGTGTTACTATTTATCTTATTTAGTTTTTCTAGTAATGATTGATGTTTATTGCTTTCGCCATAAACAGAGTAGTTATAAAATGTTAATGAAATCCCTTCTAACTGATAAGCTGGATATTGAATTAACTTTTGATTACCTCTTGCATTAGCACAAGTTTTTATAATTGGCCAATAGGCAATTTGTGAAGGTCCAAAATAATTATGAATGTGGTGCATTTCTATAACACTATTATTAGGAAGATAGTGTTCTAAGCCATGAATTTCAATCATTAACGCAGACTTAATCATGTGCGTAATGGTTAGAGAATCGTGTTGTTTTGCTATGTAATTATCTTTATATAATGCGTTCTGATCTTGGTCTAAAAGATCTTTCCAATAGTCTTCTATATCCTGATCTGTTTTTAGTGCGGATATTTCCTCCTTATATTTAGATAAAAGTGTTTTTTTAGCACAAGAAGTAAATAAAACTAAAGTAGTGATTAACACATAAAAAGACTTCATTTTAAAAAACATTACAATTCAAACCAATCTTTAACTTTAGTTGTTTGCTTTGGTATGTATGTTTTATGAATAAACTCGTTATTAGCTTTGTTGTATTCATAGTCTTTAGCCCATTCTTTGTGGTTTTTGGCTAAAGCTTCTATGCTTTCGCATACATAATCTACTTCAGCACAAGTGGTTGTTGGGTGAATAGACATACGTATCCAACCTGGTTTTTGAGATAAGTCACCAGCTGTAATTTCACAAGTTAAAGAATGAGATTTTTCTTTGTCTACGTGTAATAAGTAATGACCGTAAGTACCTGCACAACTGCATCCACCACGTGTTTGTATTCCAAATTTATCATTCAATAATTTTACACCTAAATTGAAGTGTAAATCTTCAATATAGAATGAAAACACGCCTAATCTATCTTCATGTTCTGCAGCTAAAACATGTAAATTTTCAATGTTTTTTAAACTTTTAAAAATATGATGTGACATTTCGTGTTCTCTATCTAAAATATTTTTTACACCCATTTGGTCTTTTAGCTTTATAGCTAAAGCCGTTTTAATAGTTTGTAAAAAACCTGGTGTACCGCCATCTTCACGGTCTTCGATACTATCAATATATTTATGTTCTCCCCAAGGATTTGTCCAGCTTACAGTACCGCCACCAGGACAATCGGGAATCATATTTTTGTATAATTTTTTATTGAAAACCAAAACACCAGATGTTCCAGGTCCGCCTAAGAATTTATGAGGAGAGAAAAATACAGCGTCTAAATAAGCGTCTTCATCTTCTGGATGCATATTAATATCTACATAAGGTGCAGCACACGCAAAATCTACAAAACAAACACCACCATGTTGATGCATTGTTTTAGCAATTTGGTGATAAGGTGTTTTTAAACCAGTAACGTTAGATGCGGCAGTTACAGAAGCGATTTTTAATGGACAGTCTTTGTATTGTTCAAGTAAAATTTCAAGGTTTTTCATGCAGAATAAACCGTCTTTTCCTGCAGGAATAACTTCAACTTTTGCCATAGTTTCTAACCATGAAGTTTGGTTAGAGTGATGTTCCATATGTGTAACAAACACAACAGGTCTTATCTCGTTTGGTATTTTAGTGTATTTGCTTAAATTTTCAGGGACTTTTAGTCCTAAAATACGTTGAAACTTATTGACAACGCTTGTCATACCATTTCCAGCAACAATTAAAACATCATCTTTATTACTGTTTACATGTCCCTTAATGATTTGTCTTGCTTTATGATAAGCATTAGTCATTGCGGTACCAGATACAGTGGTTTCCGTATGTGTATTAGCTACAAAAGGTCCAAAATTGTTGATTATCTTTTCTTCGATTGGTCTGTACAATCTACCAGAAGCTGTCCAATCTGTATAAACCATTTTTTGTTTTCCGTAAGGTGATTCAAATTCTTGGTCTATTCCTATAATATGTTTTCTAAACTGAGAGAAATAAGTTTCTAGTTTAGAAGTTTCGGTTCTTTTAGCGTTTGTTGTGTACATAACCTGAAAATTTTAAGCTATAATATACTAAATATTAGCAATTTCTTTAATTTCTGAAATGATTTTTTCTGCTAAAGTATCTGCTGCTTCTTGAGATTTAGCTTCGGTATATATTCTAATAATGGGTTCTGTGTTACTTTTTCTTAGATGAGCCCAACTTTCAGCAAAGTCAATTTTTACACCATCAATAGTGGTTAAATTTTCATTACTGTATTTATCTTCCATTGCTTTTAAAATAGCATCAACATCTAAAGTAGGCGTTAACTCTATCTTTTTCTTACTCATAAAGTAGCTAGTGTAAGTTTTTCTAAGTTCGCTAACACTCATTTTTTTATCTGCTAAAAGACTTAAAAATAAAGCTACTCCAACTAAAGCATCACGACCGTAGTGAGAAGCTGGATAGATAATTCCGCCATTACCTTCGCCACCAATAACGGCGTTGTTTTTCTTCATTAATTCAACCACATTTACTTCTCCAACAGCAGAAGCTTCATAAGTTCCGCCATGCTTTTCGGTAACATCTCTTAAGGCTCTAGTCGAGCTCATGTTGCTAACAGTATTTCCAGGTGTTTGGCTTAAAACCCAATCGGCACAAGCAACAAGGGTATATTCTTCACCAAACATATTTCCGTTTTCATCCATAAACGCTAAACGATCTACATCTGGATCTACAACAATACCAAAGTCTGCATTATGTTTTTTTACAGCATCACTTAAATCGCCTAAATGTTCCTTTAAAGGTTCTGGGTTATGCGGAAAATGACCTGTTGGATCACAATATAATTTAATGGTTTCTACACCTAAATGTTCTAAAAGTAAAGGAATAGCAATACCGCCAGTACTATTTACACCATCAACAACAACCTTAAAATTAGCGTCTTCTATTGCTTTTTTATTCACTAAATCTAAAGCCAACACTTCCTCAACATGCAAATCAAAGTAAGCGTCGTTTTTAGTAATTTCACCTAAATCATCAACTTCTGCAAACGTCATGTTATCAGATTCGGCAATTTCTAATATTTTTTGGCCTTCTTTACCATTTAAAAATTCACCTTTCGCGTTAAGCAACTTTAGAGCATTCCATTGTTTTGGGTTATGACTTGCAGTTAAAATAATGCCGCCATCTGCGTGTTCCATTGGTACGGCAAGTTCTACAGTTGGTGTTGTAGATAATCCTAAATCAACCACGTTAATACCTAAACCTACAAGTGTATTCATTACTAAATTTTGAATCATATCGCCCGACAAACGCGCATCGCGACCAACTACAACTTTATAATCTTTTTTATCGCGTTGTTGTTTTAGCCACGTACCGTAAGCCGATGCAAATTTTACTGCATCAATTGGTGTTAAGTTGTCTCCAACGTTACCGCCAATGGTTCCTCTAATTCCTGATATAGATTTTATAAGTGTCATTCTCTAAATTTGTTTTTCAGTTTTAAAAAATAAGTCTCAAAATATCTGTAAGACAAATGCGCCATAAAAATGGTTAATGCAAAGGTCAAAATATTAATTAAAATAATGGTCATGTTATCACTAAATGTTTTTAACCATTCTATTTTTAAAAATAGAAAGACGACTATGTTTAAAGCAATAACGTGAAACATGTAAATTCCGTAAGAAATCTGTCCAAAATAATTTAGCATTCGGTTTCTAATCTCTACACCTTTATTATTATGTGCAATGGTATGAATAAAACTTCCAAAAAGTACCATTGTTACTAGGTTGAAAAGAAAAACAGATTCAAACTCAAATAAAGATGTTGTGAAATATAAGACTGTTAAAATGGTTATTAAAACAGGAAAAATTACGCTTTTTTTTAAATAGTCTAATTGTTTTTTGTCTTCAAGTATGGCGACAATTCCACCAAAAAATAAGAAGAAAAATACCATGATGTACTCTTGTAAGACATTAAAAAAATCAAGATGAAATACAATAAAATAAACGGTTGTTAATATTAAAAGCGTTTGTAATATTCGATGTTTATTGATGATAAAAAGTAAAGGCGCAACGATAATGTAAAACTGTTCTTCAATACCAATAGACCATAACACTTCAAGAATTCCGCCAGGCATATATAGTTTTGACATCACGTTTGGTAGAAAAAATGTACCTAATAAAACCGCATTGCTTAGGTTGTAATTATTTTTAAAAGGAATACCTAAAACAGGTAATATTTGCCAATAAAATAAAAAACCGAAAATTAGAATAAGATAGTATAAAGGAAAAATCCTTAAAATACGTCTCATATAAAATTTTCTAATTGAAAATCGGTCACGTAACTTATCGTTATAAATTATTTTAATAATTAAAAAACCACTTAAAACAAAAAACATATAAACGGCTTCAACACCGCGATTAAAAATTGGCGCGTCTAAAAAATACGGAAGACCTTGATTACGACATAATTGCGGTAAGTGAAAAATTATCACTAAACTGGCTAATATAAATCGTAAAACATCTAAGTTTGGTAATCTGTTCAAATCTCTTAATTAAAAGGCTAAAAATACATATATTTATTGAATGAACTACTTAGCGCATATCTACCTTTCCGGAAATAACAAAATGCTAACTATTGGTAACTTTATCGCCGATGGAATACGCGGTAAAAAGTATAAAACGTACCCGATAGAAGTTCAAAAAGGAATATTATTACACCGTCAAATAGATACTTTTACAGATGCGCATCCAACCGTTAGACAAAGCACCAAAAGGCTTCATGAAAATTACGGACATTATTCTGGTATTATTGTAGATATTTTATATGATCATTTTTTAGCCAAAAACTGGTCAAAATATTCTGATGTGCCATTAGAAGATTATGCCGAAAATTTTTATCAAATTTTGACCGATAATATTGAAATTTTACCACAACGCATCCTAAAAATGATACCCCATTTAATTTCAGGAAATTGGCTGTTAAGTTATGCGACAAAAGAAGGCATAGCAAAAGTTTTAGACGGAATGAATAAGCGAACCAAAAACCGATCACAAATGAATTTAGCCACAAAAGAACTTGATTTATTTTATGACGAATTCGAAGCCGAATTCACCTCTTTTTTTGAGGAACTTATCACATTTTCAGAAGAAAAACTAATCCAAATCAACCAAGAGTTATCATGAAATACAGGTTATTTTTAATAATTGTTGTTCTTTCATTTTTCAATTGTAAAGAAGACAAAAAACTAACAAAAGAAGGTGTAATTGCAGATAAAGCTATGATCGTTTCAGCAAGAGCTGAAGCTTCAAAAATAGGAGTAGAGATTCTCAAAAAAGGCGGAAACGCTTTTGATGCCATGATAGCAACCGATTTAGCTTTGGCGGTTTGTTATCCCTATGCTGGAAATATTGGTGGTGGCGGATTTATGGTTTACCGACTAGAAAATGGAGACATTGGCGCGTTAGATTATCGCGAAAAAGCACCACTTGCAGCTACAAAACAAATGTATTTGGATAATTTGGGTAATGTTATCCCTAATTTAAGTACAAAAGGCGGATTGGCTGTTGGCGTGCCAGGTACTATTGCTGGTTTATTTGAAGTACACGACAAGTTTGGGAGTTTGCCTATTCAAACCATTATGCAACCTGTGATAAATTTGGCTAATCGTGGTTTTGTGGTCACTAAAAAGCAACAATCTGTTTTAGACGAAAAGCGTAAAGATTTTCTTGAAGTTAATAAAGATACCATTCTGTTTGCTAAACAATGGAAAGCTGGAGATACCATTAAAAATAAACAGATAGCACAAACGTTGGTCAAAATTATGATAGATGGTCGTGATGCCTTTTACAAAGGTGAAATTGCAGATTCTATAGCAAATTTCATCCAAAGGAATGGTGGAATAATCACCAAAGAAGACCTTGCAAAGTACGAAGCCAAATGGCGAGATCCAATAACCTTTACTTATGATGATTTAAAGATCATTTCTATGTCGCCGCCATCAAGTGGTGGAATTTGTTTAGCGCAAATTATGAATCAAATTGAACCTTATGATTTAAGTGAATTTGGGCATAATTCACTTAAAACCATTCAAGTAATTACAGAAGCCGAAAGACGTGCGTATGCAGATAGAAGTTTTTATTTAGGAGATCCTGATTTTGTAAACATTCCACAAAACCAATTAATTAGCGAAAGTTACGCGTCTAATAGGATGAAAGATTTTAGCTTTGAGTCAGCAACGCCTTCAACAAAGATAAAACATGGCGATGTTCAGGTTATTGAAAGTGATGAAACTACACATTATTCAATTGTCGATCAATTCGGTAATGCAGTTGCGGTAACCACAACATTAAACTCTGGTTATGGTTCTAAATTGTATTCAGAAGAATTAGGTTTCTTTTTTAATAACGAAATGGATGATTTTTCAAGTAAACCAGGCGAACCAAATGTATACGGATTAATTGGAGCAGAAGCAAACAGTATTTTACCAGAAAAACGTATGCTAAGTTCTATGACGCCAACTATTGTAGAAAAAGACGGACAATTATATATGGTTGTTGGTACGCCTGGCGGATCTACCATTATCACTAGCGTCATGCAAGCTATAATTAATGTGCATGAATTTGACATGAGTATTCAAGAAGCAGTAGAAGCGCCTAGATTTCATCATCAATGGTTGCCTGACGAAATTAGAGTAGAACCAAACGCTTTTAATGAAGAATTAACTAATAAATTACAAGAAAAAGGATATATTATAAATACAAATCGTACACCTGTAATTGGTAAAGTAGATGCTATTTTAATTAAAGAAAACGGGCAATTAGAAGGTGGCGCAGATCCAAGAGGAGACGATACCGCAGTTGGATTTTAAAACATCAAATATGTCAGTTCGAGTGATTTTTTGTAACGACTAAAAGATGGTAATTAAAAGTTGGTCACTTATCGTAGTCAAAGTGAGTAGAAGTGTTTTGAAATAGAATAAAAAATCGTATCGAGAACAATTTTAATTTCGAATAATAAGTTTTTGAAAAATCTCAATATTATGGCAATAAAAGCAAAGAAAATATTTAAAATAATTTTAGGAGTAATTATCTTTTTTACTCTACCATCATTACTGTTTTTTGGATTTGTATACTTTAAATATGCAGAAGATTTACCACAAATAAACCCAACAGAAAAAGCGGATGTTTTAGCCAATAAAATGTTAGAGGCTTTAGATTACGAGGCTTATAAAAATACCGATTATATCGAGTTTACTTTTAAACAAAGACACAAGTACCAATGGAACAAATTAGAAAATACTTGTAATGTGTTTTGGAGTCATTTTAAAGTAGAACTAGATTTAAATAACAAAAGCAACTCTAAAGTTTTTGTGCAAGATCAAGCGTATAATGGCGTAGAAAAAGAAAAATACGTACAAAAAGCAATAGATTATTTTAATAATGATACGTTTTGGTTAGTAGCGCCATATAAAGTTTTTGATGCTGGTACAAAACGAAGTATTGCCAAAAATGAAGACGGAGAAGAAGGTCTGTTAGTTACTTATACAAAAGGCGGAAGCACACCAGGCGATTCTTATTTATGGCATTTAGACGAGAATTATAAACCTAAAAGCTTTCAAATGTGGGTAGATATTTTACCTATTGGCGGTTTAGAAGCAACATGGAGCAACTGGAAAACTACCGAAACTAATGCGCAATTACCAACCTTTCATAAGTTTATGTTTTTAGGTTTAGAGTTGGATGATATAAAAACTTCAAGGTCAGAATAAAGACACGAATTTCACGAATTATCACAAATTTGTTTGCCTAATAATTACTAAGAAATATAAAGTTTAACTGCATAATTATAGCTGTTGCTAACAGCTAACAGCTTAACTACTTACTCTTCTGCCCAACAAACTGTTGTTCTTTCAGTTTAAATAAAACGTTAAACGTCGTTAAACTACCATAAATACGTGTAATATATTGCTGTAAATCTATTTTTTCTTGTTCTTCAAGATTACTAGAATTTATTTTTTGTTCCATAACGCGCAAACGATCACGAACCATTGTTATTTTATGAAAAAAATCTTCAATTTTTATTTCTTTACTTTTTAGGTTTTGGTCTGCTGGTTTTAGTTCCATAATACCGCCTTTCCATTTGTCGCCAATATGCACAACTTCAGAAACATCACTGTATTTTTTTAAGATACTTACCAAGCTACTTTCAATATCAAAAAAACTAACTGTATCTACCTCGTTTTCGGCAGCTTCAATAGTTTCAAAATCATCGTCTAACGGTATGGTTTCTAATCCGTTTTCTATAAAAGTTACCCAATATTGTTGGCTATCTACATTAGTAACAACGCCTTTTCCGTATGATGTATGATTAATTCTTGATCCTATTCCTAAAAGTTTCATTGGTATCTGTTTTTTAATTTCCGTGACAACGAAAATATAAAAAATCACAAAGACTTCATTAAGAAAATGATAACTAATTGCACTTCAAAAAGAGTGATAAAAATCGTATCTTCGCAACTTTGCCAATTCACAGATATTTGCTAAAAATTGCTATGACAAATTTTGAAGAAAACATTGAAGTTAAAGGCGCAAGAGCACATAACTTAAAAAATATAGACGTTACCATTCCACGAGAAAAACTAGTTGTGATTACTGGTTTGTCGGGAAGCGGAAAATCGTCTTTAGCGTTTGATACCATTTATGCCGAAGGACAACGTCGTTACATCGAAACATTTTCGGCGTACGCCAGACAATTTTTAGGCGGATTAGAACGACCAGATGTAGATAAAATTGATGGTTTGTCGCCCGTAATTGCTATAGAACAAAAAACAACCAGCAAATCACCACGATCTACCGTTGGTACTATTACCGAGATTTACGACTTTTTAAGACTATTATTCGCAAGAGGTAGCGACGCTTACAGTTACAATACAGGCGAAAAAATGGTGAGTTACAGTGATGAGCAAATTAAAAAATTAATTACCGAAAGTTACAAAGGTAAGCGCATTAACGTGTTAGCACCAGTCATTAGGTCTAGAAAAGGACATTACCGCGAGTTGTTTGAGCAAATTGCAAAACAAGGTTTTGTAAAGGTGAGAACTGATGGCGAAATTAGAGATTTGGTTAAAGGCATGAAACTAGATCGTTACAAAACGCACGATATAGAAATTGTTATAGATCGCTTAAAGATAGATGAACATGTAGATAACGATAAGCGTTTAACCGAGACAATTAATACAGCAATGTATCATGGTGATGACGTGTTAATGGTGATTAATCAAGATACACAAGAAGCACGTTATTTTAGCCGAAATTTGATGTGTCCAAGTTCAGGGATTTCTTATCCAAATCCTGAACCTAACAACTTTTCGTTTAACTCGCCAAAAGGTGCTTGTCCAAAATGTAACGGTATTGGAACGTTGTATCAAGTTAACGAGAAAAAAATAATTCCAGATGATTCTTTATCCATAAAAGCTGGAGCATTAGCGCCACATGGACCAGAAAAAAAGAGCTGGATTTTTAAGCAGTTCGAAACCATTGCACAACGCTATAATTTTAAATTAACAGATCCTTATAAGTCTATTCCAGACGAAGCGAAACAAGTAATTTTATATGGTGGAAATGAGAAGTTTTCTGTGGAAAGTAAAACATTAGGTATTACCAGAGATTATAAAATAGATTTTGAAGGTGTCGCTAATTTTATTGAAAACCAATACAATACTGCAGAGTCAACATCATTAAAACGTTGGGCAAAAGACTATATGGACAAAATTGAATGTCCAGAATGTGAAGGTAGTAGATTACGTAAAGAGTCGCTTTATTTTAAAGTAAACGAAAAAAATATAGCCGAATTAGCTAATATGGATATTAGCGAGCTTTCTGCTTGGTTTGGCAATTTAGAACAACATTTAAGCAAAACGCAACTAAAAATTGCAGAAGAAATTATAAAGGAAATTCGTGCCAGAATTCAATTTTTATTAGATGTAGGATTAGATTATTTGTCTTTAAACCGAAGCTCAAAATCCTTATCTGGTGGAGAAGCACAACGTATTAGGTTGGCAACACAAATAGGATCGCAGTTAGTTGGTGTGTTATATATTTTAGACGAACCTAGTATTGGCTTACATCAACGCGATAACGAAAAGCTAATTAATAGTTTGGTGTCTTTACGCGATATTGGTAATTCGGTTATAGTTGTAGAGCACGACAAAGATATGATAGAACGTGCCGATCACGTTATAGATATTGGTCCACGAGCAGGAAAACATGGTGGCGAAATTATAAGTGAAGGCACGCCAAAAGCGTTATTAAAAGGTAACACCATTACAGCACAGTACCTTAATGGTAAAATGGAAATTGAAATCCCTAAAAAGCGTCGTGAAGGTAACGGTAAGTTTTTAGAGCTTAAAGGCTGTACAGGTAATAACTTAAAGAATGTTTCTGTAAAGTTTCCCTTAGGAAAAATGATAGGTGTTACAGGTGTTTCAGGAAGCGGTAAATCGACGTTAATTAACGAAACGTTGTATCCAATTTTAAACGCTCATTACTTTAATGGTGTTAAAAAACCAATGCCATACAAAAGCATTAAAGGTTTAGAACATATTGATAAAGTGATTGATATTAACCAATCGCCAATTGGTCGTACACCACGAAGTAATCCTGCAACCTATACCAAAACTTTTGACGAAATACGTAGTCTTTTTGCCAAAATACCAGAAGCGATGATACGTGGTTATAAACCAGGTAGATTTAGTTTTAATGTCGCTGGCGGACGTTGTGAAACCTGTAAAGGTGGCGGATTACGTGTAATAGAAATGAACTTTTTACCAGATGTTTATGTAGAATGTGAAACGTGTCAAGGTAAACGCTTTAATCGCGAAACTTTAGAAATAAGATACAAAGGAAAAAGCATTAGCGATGTATTAGACATGACCATTAATGAAGCGGTAGACTTTTTTGAAAACATACCAAAGATTCATAAAAAACTTAAGACCATAAAAGATGTTGGATTAGGCTACATCACTTTAGGACAACAAAGTACAACGCTTTCTGGTGGAGAAGCGCAACGTATAAAATTAGCAACCGAGCTAAGTAAACGCGATACAGGAAACACCTTTTATATTTTAGATGAGCCAACAACAGGACTTCATTTTGAAGATATAAGAGTGTTAATGCAAGTGTTAAATAAATTAGCAAATAAAGGTAATACTGTGTTAATTATAGAACATAATTTAGATGTAATTAAAACGGTAGATTATATTATAGATATAGGTTATGAAGGCGGAAAAGGTGGCGGACAAGTAGTTGCAGAAGGTTCTCCAGAAGAAGTAGCAAAACATAAAAAGAGTCATACAGCACGATTTTTAAAGAAAGAATTAAACTCTTAATAATAAGCTAATTACAATTTTGTTAACACATTATGGTGTTTTGGTTATGTAACTTTATTTAACATTAACCACAAAAACCAATAATTATGAGAGGTATTCTTTGGCTAGTAGCCGTAATTTGTATAATCATGTGGGTTCTAGGATTCTTTGGAGTTGTTTCAGGAATGGGAACCGGAAGTTTAATACATGTGTTATTAGTAATTGCAGTAATAGCAGTGCTCTATAACATCATTTCAGGAAGAAAACCACTGTAATTTTTAGTATAAAATATTCATTTTTAGAATGTTATATAAAGACTAGTAATATTGCTAGTCTTTTTTTGTTTAAAAAATGTGAATAGAACAGCTAAATCCTTTCAAATCTATTAAATTTGTTTGTTTGAATTTTTTAAAACTATAATATGAGAAAAGAACAACATCCTAAAGGTTGGAATGAAAAGAAAACAAACGACTCTTGGGCGATTTTTAAAATCATGGGCGAGTTTGTAAACGGATTTGAAAAAATGAGTGCAATAGGACCAAGTGTATCTATATTTGGATCTGCTCGTACAAAACCAGATCATAAATACTATAAATTAGCAGAAGAAGTAGCTTCAAAAATTGTTAATGCCGGTTATGGTGTAATTACTGGTGGAGGACCAGGTATTATGGAAGCAGGTAATAAAGGAGCTCATTTAGCTGGCGGAACATCTGTAGGATTAAATATAGAATTACCTTTTGAACAACATGATAATCCTTATATAGACTCAGATAAAAGCTTAGATTTTGATTACTTTTTTGTTAGAAAAGTTATGTTTGTAAAATACTCTCAAGGATTTGTAGTCATGCCTGGTGGATTTGGTACATTAGACGAGTTATTTGAAGCAATTACTTTAATCCAAACTAACAAAATAGAAAAATTTCCGATTATATTAGTTGGTACCGAATTTTGGGAAGGATTAATGGATTGGATTAAAACAACACTTTTAGATAGTTTTAAAAATATTAGTCCTGGAGATATCGACTTAATACACTTAGTAGATACAGCAGATGAAGTGGTAGATATACTAGATAAATTTTACGAAGAATATGGTTTAAGTCCAAACTTCTAAACAAACAAAAAAGGTTTTAAAAAAGAAATTTCAGAAGATAATATGATGTTATTTTCTGAAATTTTTTGTTTTACATAAACTCTTTTGGCACCTTATCTCTGTGTTTCCATCGTTTATGAGTCCATAAGTAGTATTCTGGTGCTTCGTAAATTTGTTGTTCTACTAATTCAAAAAAACGATCCGTGATTTCATAATCTTTAAAATCATGAGGGTTTTCTGCAAGAGTAGTAATTGTAGTTTCATAATAACCTCTTTTAACACGCTTTACAGCAAAAAATACTACAGTCATATCAAGGCGTTTTGCCATTAATTCGGCACCAGTATAAACAGGAACTTTAATTCCCATAAAATTTAACCAATGGTAAGCTTTATCTGGTTTAGGGCTTTGGTCTGCAGCAAAGCCATTAATAGTTAATTCGCCTTTATTCTTTGCTTTTTGCAGTACGTCAAAAGTTTCTTTAGTAGTTATTAAATAAGAGTTGTAACGTGCTCTAATACGTTTTACCAAACGGTCAAAATACTTATTGTTTAATCGTTTGTAAATAGCGTAACCAGTGTAGTTTATATAGGTTTGTAATATAAAAATCCATTCCCAACTGGCATAATGCGCAGTCATCATTACAATACTCTTACCTTCTTTTTCGTGTTTTTTAAGCTCTTCAATATTTTTAAAAGTGAAGCGTTTTTTCATTTCTTTTTCAGAAATAGTCATAGATTTTATAGCTTCAACAACCATATCACATAAATGATGATAGAATTTTTTTGTTATGGTTTTTATTTCAGCTTCAGATTTTTCAGGGAAAACAAGTCTTAAATTTTCCTTTACGGTTTTTTTTCTGTAGCCAATAATACGGTAGATTAAAATGTACAATCCATCAGAAAAAGCATAAAGTAATCTAAAAGGTAAGATAGAGATTAACCACAAAAAAGGGTAGATTAATATGTAGGCAATAAATTGCATGATGCGTTCTTAGTTTAGCTTGGCAAATATATAGTATATTTGAATGAAACTTAAATATTGAAATGGGTAATTTAGCAATTGTTACAATAATTATAATCGCTGCAAACGTCATAATTTCTTACAAAGGATTTGACGATTATGGTTTTTTTGATAAGTATAAATTTAATGTTGGTGCCATAAAAAGAGGCGAACAATTTAGATTGTTTAGTTCTGGATTTTTGCATGTAAATACACAGCATTTATTATTTAACATGATTACGCTGTATTTTTTTGCAAACAATGTAATTGCATATGTTGGGTCACTTAAATTTATATTTATTTACGTAGTCAGCTTAGTTGCTGGTGGATTATTGTCGCTATATTTTCATAAAGATGAATACCATTACAGCGCAGTAGGAGCAAGTGGAGCAGTTACAGGTGTTTTATATGCAGCAATACTGCTTAATCCAGACATGAGTTTGTTTTTCTTTTTTATTCCTGTTCCAATTCCAGGCTATGTTTTTGGTATTGGATATTTATTATATTCTATCTACGGAATGAAAAAACGTATTGGTAATATTGGACATGATGCGCATTTTGGAGGCGCAATTGGTGGTTATGTAACTACTTTAGTTTTTGTTCCGTACTTGTTTCAAATTAATTTAACAATGGTTGTTGTTTTAGCATTACCAATCATTTTATTGTTTGTAATGAAAAAGTTAGGCAAAATCTAAACAAAAAAACTCCGATGTTTTATCGAAGTTTCTTGATTTTCCACGAAAGTGAAATAAAAATTTTAATTCGCTAATAACTCAGCAACTTTATCTTCTAAAGCTTTACCACGTAGATTTTTTGCAACAATCTTACCGTCTTTATCCAAAATGTAAGTAGCAGGTATTGATCTTACACCATAGGTTTGTGCTATTGGCTCTTGCCAACCTTGTAGGTTAGATACATGTTTCCAAGTTAGTTTATCTTGCTCGATAGCTTTTAACCATCGGTCTTTTTGCTGTGCTTTATCTAAAGAAATTCCGACAATTTCTAATCCTTTGTCGTGATATTGGTTATACATTCTAACTACGTTTGGGTTTTCTTTTCTGCATGGTCCACACCAACTAGCCCAAAAATCTAAAATAGTGACTTTGGCGTCAATATCGTTAATATTTAAAGTAGCCCCATCAGGAGTTGGCGCAGTAAAAGTTGGTGCGTAGTCACCAATGTTAGTCCCAAAAACAGTAATTTCCTTTTTTTCTTCTTTACAAGAAAACAATGCTAAAACCGAAATAAATAATATTAAAGTGTTTTTCATTACAAATAAGTTTGCAACAAATATAAACTATAAAAGTTGAATAAAATATGCATATTTTTGCACTATGATATACAACGATACCATAGTAGCTTTAGCAACCGCTTCTGGCGCTGGCGCAGTTGCCATAATTAGATTATCGGGTAAAGACGCTATAAAGATAGCAGCAGATAATTTTAAGTCTGTAAAAAGCCAAAAGTCGCTTAGCGACCAAAAGACGCATACCATACATTTGGGACATATTATTGACGAAAACCGTGTGATAGATCAGGTTTTAGTATCGGTTTTTAAAAACCCAAATTCTTATACAGGAGAAGATGTAGTTGAGGTATCGTGTCATGGTTCGGTATATATTCAACAAGAAATTATTCAGCTATTTTTAAGAAAAGGTTGCCGAATGGCAAATCCTGGCGAATTTACTTTACGTGCTTTTTTAAACGGAAAGCTAGATTTAAGCCAAGCCGAAGCTGTAGCCGATTTAATTGCAAGTGATAATGAAGCATCACATCAAATTGCCATGCAGCAAATGCGTGGCGGATTTTCTTCTGAAATAGCTAAGCTACGTGAAGAATTGTTAAATTTTGCTTCTCTAATAGAACTTGAATTAGACTTTGCAGAAGAAGATGTAGAGTTTGCAGATCGCACACAATTTAAAGATTTGGTAGATCGTATTTCTTTCGTTTTAAAACGCTTAATAGACAGTTTTGCCGTAGGAAATGTGATTAAAAACGGAATACCAGTAGCAATTGTCGGAGAGCCAAATGTTGGTAAATCTACATTGCTTAATGCGCTTTTAAACGAAGAACGTGCCATAGTAAGTGATATTGCAGGAACAACCAGAGATACCATTGAAGATGAATTGGTAATTAACGGTATCGGTTTTAGGTTTATAGATACTGCAGGAATTAGAGATACAAAAGACGTTGTTGAAAATATTGGGATTAAAAAAACTTTTGAGAAAATAGACCAAGCACAAGTTGTTGTCTTTTTATTTTCTGCTAACGAGTTTAAAACACAAAGCGAACGTTTGATTGTAGAAGTAGAAAAGATTAAAAACAAGTTCCCGCTTAAACCAATGTTAATTATAGCCAATAAAGTAGATCAATTATCAGAGGAAGAAAAAGAAGAAGTGTCACAATCTTTAAATACAATTCAACACATTGAAGCATTAATGATTTCGGCAAAAAATAACGAAGGTGTAGAAGATTTAAAAGACAAATTAATTGGTTTTGTTAATACAGGCGCATTAAATAATAACGAAACTATTGTCACAAACACACGTCATTATGATGCTTTATTAAAAGCTTTTGAAGAAATCCAAAAAGTAAAATACGGTTTAGAAACAGGACTTTCTGGAGATTTAATGGCAATAGATATTAGACAAGCATTATATCATTTTGGAGAGATTACAGGTGAGATTACTAGTGATGATCTTTTGGGTAATATTTTTGCTAACTTCTGTATCGGTAAATAATCATATAAAACACACTAAAGTATTTTAAATTAAAATCACTGAAAATCAATTAAAAGAGTTTTTTTTGTATTTTTTGTTTTTATAAAAATTTATAATTTTTTAGTTTCTTTTGTACCTGATTGTGTTTTTTTGATTTATATTTGAATTGTAGGAGAGATTATGGCGACTAATTAATCTTATTTTAATTTATGTCTATTTATATATGTAAATAGAAGCAAAATAGAATTGAATGAGTTCAAATATTAGAGTTAGTAGAATTTGTGAAAATTGTAATAAGACTTTTGTAGCTAAGACAACTGTAACTCGTTTTTGTGGAGATAAATGTGCAAAAATAGCTTATAAGAAAAGAAAGAAAAATGATAAGATTAGAAAATCAAATGAAGAAACCTTAAAAGTTAAACTTGAGCCATTAGAAATTATTCAAGTAAAAGATTTTTTAACAGTAAAAGAAACAGCTACTTTACTTAATATTTCTGAAAGGTCAACCTATAGACTAATTGAAATAGGAGAACTTAGAGCTGTAAACCTTTCTAAAAGACTTATTCGTATTAAGAGATCTGAGATAGATAGACTACTTTCAAAATTTTAAATTATTTAAAAGGTAAGTATTCCAGTTCAGCAGACTGTATTGGAAATCATTAAAACCTCAAAATGTCCCAATAATCATCAAATATCCCGAAATGGTGGCGCAATTAGTACCAAGGTTCCAAAACGACATTAAACAAGAAGCAAAAAATAAATTGTGGTTTTTGTAAAATATTGGGTAGATGTTAAAAATTAAGCTTATTTTAAAGTGAAATAAAAATGTTTCGTCACATGAGTAAGTCAGAACAACAATTAAAAGAGCGTATTAAAGAATTAACCTGTCTCTATGAAGTGACATCTATTATTGTAAATGCCGATTATGACCAGCTGGAACAAACCATAAAAGCAATTGCTTACAGTTTAAAAAAAGCCTTTCAATATCCCGACAAGACAGAGATTTCCATAGAAACACCATCTATAAATATAAACACCGAACCATTAAATACAGCCAATCCAACAATCGTCAGTTCCATTTTAATTTTTAATGATCCCAAAGGGCGTATCATCGCATCCTTTAACGCTTCAGCTTTAAAAGCAGACAAATTTCTAGAAGAAGAAACATTATTGCTGGAAAATGTCGCCTTAAAAATTGGCAATCTTTTGGAGCGTATCGACATTAAAAATAACGAGCTTTCCATGAAACGTCAGATGGAGCGTGCAGACCGCCTTGCCACTTTAGGTGAACTTACAGCAGGTATCGCTCACGAACTCAACACACCATTAGCCAATATCCTCGGTTTTGCGGAGCTTTTACAATCAAGATTGAAAAAAGATGAACAAGCTCTTAATGACCTCGATAAAATCATTACAAATGCCATATTTTCAAGAGAGGTTGTTAAAAAACTGATGTTCTTTACTTGCACAATGCCACAGGAAATGAAGCATATTAATCTAGTAAGTATTATTAAAGAATCAATAAAATTACTGGAACCAACATTTCGTAAAAGTAAAGTAAAATATATCGTTAAAATTGAAGATGAAAATTTGATGTTGCGTGCTGATACCGTACAAATGACACAAATTATGTTCAATCTACTGATGAATGCTATTTACTTTTCTCAGCAAAATGGAGTGGTTACTATTGAGACAAGTCAAAATAAAAAACACATCATTCTTAAAATTTCTGATGAAGGAAAAGGTTTTGATATAAAGGATATGGATAAAGTATTTGAACCCTTTTTCACAACAAAACCCATAGGAGAAGGTTCAGGACTTGGGTTGAGCGTCGTTCATGGTATTGTCGCTTCTCATAAAGGAACCATCACAGCTCAAAATAATAATAAAAAAGGTGCTATCTTTACGGTGACACTTCCAAAAGATTAATTTCATAGATGCAACTACGCAAGGAAAACATACTTATTGTGGATGACGATGTAAACATTCTAGAATTGTTGCAGCGCCATTTACAGTCTTGGCATTATCACGTTTTTAAAGCCATATCGGTTAAAGAAGCGGTCTCCATTTTAAGGGACACACAAATTGATTTATTGATTACAGATTTAAAAATGCCCGAAGTGGATGGTTTCGAACTCATAAAATTTGTGTCAGAACATTATCCAAAATTACCAAAACTCGTCGTCACAGGCTATCCGTCCATTCAAGATTCCTTGGCAGCTATTAAATCCGGAGTGGTAGATTATTTAACCAAACCATTTACAAAGGATGAGTTAAAGACTGCAATTGATAAATCTATGGTCGCTTCACAAAAAGCACCAACGAAAGAAGATAGCCACAAGGAAGTAAATACCAAAGCCTACGGAGATATCATCGGGAATTCAGAAAAAATAAATGACGTAATCCAAGTTATTGAGCGTATAAAAGATAATAAGGCAACTATTTTTATCAAAGGCGAAAGTGGTACAGGTAAAGAATTGGTAGCCCGAGCTATCCACTATCAGGGCAAATTCTCAAGAGCCCCATTTGTCGCAGTTAATTGTGGTGCTATTCCAGAAAATTTGTTGGAAGCGGAACTGTTCGGCTATTTAAAGGGAGCTTTTACGGGAGCCGAAACCAATAGAGAAGGGTTTTTCCAAGCAGCTGATGGTGGCACTATTTTTTTGGATGAGATAGGTAATGCATCATTGCCTGTTCAATCAAGATTGCTTCGTGTCCTGCAGGAAAAAGAAGTAGTGCGAGTTGGTTCCACAAAAGCAGAAAAAATAGACGTGCGTATCATTGCAGCTACAAACAGCGATTTGAGGGAGATGATAAAAAAACAAACTTTTAGGGAAGATTTGTTTTACCGTTTAACTGTCGTTGAAATCGAAATTGCTCCACTATGTGAACGCAAAGAGGACATCCAATTATTAGTGGACAAATTCCTATTTAAATATGGAGTGGAGTATAAAGATAGATTTGTAAAAATCACTCCGGAAGCTCTGACAATTTTAGAACGTTACGAATGGCCTGGTAATGTTAGAGAACTTGAAAATATTATTCAGCGTGCAGTTATTATGTGCGATAAAGTTATTGAAGTCCAGCATTTACCCGAACACTTAAAGTATAACTTAAACTTCCCTTCCGATGAACTCGTTCCATTACGAGTAATGGAAAAAAAATACATTCAAAAAGTACTGAAAGCTACTGATAATAATAAATCAAAAGCAGCAGAAATTCTTCAAATAGACCGAAAGACCATTCGGCAAAAACTTGCAGACCAATAAGATTAGGTTTGATACTTTTTTCCTCAACCGGGTAATTATACCCCAGTTATTCCAATTTTAAATTTACTACTAACCATGCTAAAAACCCTTTTAAATAAAGGGTTTTTCGAAGTTTCTTCATTTAGAGTTCTTGTTTTGGCACACGCATTGCCAATGGGTATATGTAATTAATAATAATTTTTTTCAATATGAATCACTTTAGTATTTGCACAAGCTGTTCACATGTAAACACTTGTGTTTTAACAGCGCAAAAAGACAAGGTTTGGTCTTGTAGTGAATATGATGAGTCGCTGCCCGATGAAGTTATCACAGAAGTCGAAACATTCCAAGAACGCAAGTCATTGTTTGTTTAACTAATAAAACAAAAAGTTATGATTTTTAATACCCTAATAACAACAGTTAATGGTCAGAAAGCAATAGACAAAAAGCCCAATCGTAATTATGCAAGGCATAAATACATAATGGATTAAATATCATGAGCGGTCTATTTCAGAAAGGTATTTCAAATAAATTTTTATGCCAATTAAAGAAATTATAATAAACAAAAACAGTATAAACATATAAATACAGGATAAAATGAATTTTAAATCCCTTTTTAGAGCAATGTCATCACAAAGGACGAACAATAACAAATTAAGCTTTGAAACTATAAGGATCAGCCCTTTTAAATTTTCAAATATAAAAGATTCACTAAAATAACGTAATCGCTAATTAAATATTAGAAATGGAAACATTAACAAAAGAAATAAATAAGAAATCTAAAAAAATACCCGTAAGGGGTATGATGGATAATGTTATGGAGCAGTTTGAAAGTGCTGCAAACCATATTAAACTTCATCCAAACATTAAAAAAATCTTAAGCATTACCAATAATGAGATTATTGTAAACTTCCCAGTAAAGATGGATAATGGTGAAGTGGAGATTTTTACAGGCTATAGAGTACAGCACAATAATGCATTAGGACCATACAAAGGTGGTTTACGTTACCATCCAACTGTAGATATAGATGCTGCAAGAGCATTGGCTATGTGGATGACCTGGAAAACCTCATTGGCTGGATTGCCTTATGGTGGTGGAAAAGGTGGAATAAAATTAGACCCTTCAAAATATTCTCAAGGAGAATTAGAGCGTATTACCAGACGCTTCACCTTTGCTTTGGCAGACAATATTGGTCCAGAACATGACATACCAGCTCCAGATGTTAACACAAACAGTCAAACAATGGCGTGGATGGCAGATACCTACATGAGTACAAGACCACCAGCTGAACGTACCGCAAACCAACATGTAGTTACCGGAAAACCAGCAGGAAGTGGTGGGCTTGAAGGGCGCGATAGAGCAACTGGATATGGAGTCTATTTATCAATTAAATTTTGGGCAGAAAAAAACAACGAAAGTTTAATAGATAAAAGATTTATTGTTCAAGGGTTTGGTAACGTGGGTTATTGGGCTGCACATTTTTTAGAAAAGGATGGTGCAAAAATGGTAGCAGTTCAAGATGCTTTTGGTAGTATACGAAATGCAGAAGGTATTAATGTCGAAAATCTATTAAGCTATTCAAAAACAAATAAAGGTAGTGTCGTTGGTTACCCAGAAGCATTCCATCTTGACAATGAAAAGTTTTTTGCTACAGAATGCGATATATGCATTCCTGCGGCACTTGGTAATCAAATCACAAAAGATAACGCGCCTGTAATAAAGGCTACTCTCATTGCAGAAGGGGCAAATGGCCCTACTAATGTTGAAGGAGAAAAAATCCTATTAGAAAAAGGGATTACTATTATACCAGATATTTTGTGCAATTCAGGTGGTGTTGTAGGAAGCTATTTTGAATGGCTACAAAATCGTAATGGCGAATTATGGCAATTAGATGAGGTCATGGCAAAACTACACAAAAAACTTAAAGAGTCTTTTGATAAAGTCTATGAGTATGCAAAACGTGAAGGCATAGACATGAGAACTGCTGCATATTGTATTGCTATTGAACGTATTGAAAAAGCTTATGTGCAAAGAGGGATATTCCCATAAATAAAAATTTAAAACATGAAGACATGAAATATGGAAGTTTAATAATGGAAAAAAAAGAGTACGTCTATTTAAAAAAGATACTTAACATTTCAGGTTATGCTGAAGATTTTCAAACTCTAAAGTCTCATCAGAAATTATTGGATGAATTGAAAACAGCCCAAATTGTTGATAATGGCGAAATGCCACTAGATGTAATTAGATTCAACAGTAAAGTGACAATAATTTTTAATAATGGAATAGAGAAAACAATTCAAATAGTTGCACCAACGGATAAGGATGTTAAGAACAATAAAATATCTATTCTCACTCCTATGGGAGCAGCACTTATTGGCTACTCAAAGGGAGATATAGTAACCTGGGAGTTTCCTATGGGGCAACATGAAATAAAAATTATTGAAGTCCAACAAGAAAAGACATTCAATAATATCAACATAACAATTTAAAAAAACAAGAGTATGGCAGGTTTTAATAATAGTCTATTTAAGCACGACTCCGATGTAGATCTAACACATAAAATCAGTACAAAGGAATTGGAAAACTGGATGAGCCATCTTAAGTATATAGAAAAAGAGCTTATCAATCTTATTACAATCTGTAATCAAGGCTTCAACACAAAATTGGAGGATAGTACGGTTGTAAAACGTTTTGAAAAGAAACAAAATGAAAATCAAACCTTGTTAAATGCGCTAATTAAATACTCCAATTCAAGAACAAACATTGCAGAGTGTGAAGATACGGCTTGTGATATGGTGTATATCACAGAACATGAAAGCTACCGAAGAAGTTATCTATACCATTTGGATAAATACAGACGTCTCAAGGATGATTTTTTCAATAAAATTCATGGGTAAATTAAACTCGTTGGTGTTGACTAAATAAACATAAGCATGTGAGCAGTATTATATCACACAAGATGGATGAACATAGACGTCTTTGTATAAAAAAAGATTTAAATGAATTACACACGTGGATGGCGGCTATAGAAGCCTTCAATAGTGAATTAGAACAGATGTCACTAATCGAAAAAAAACTCATTAAAAATACGTCTGTTTCAAATACAATTTTAGCAATTAGAAGGAACAACGTCCTAATTATGGCAAATTTATGTAAATATGAACAAGAGCTTAAAACTGAATATGAGTACGGAAAAGTTAAATATGATTTGAATCGGCTAAAAATACATGAGCAAAGAAGAGCTAACTATTTGAAACTTGTAACGGATTGCAACAGTTTTAGAAATCAATTCTATACCATAATAAGCAGATATCAGCGCAAATAATGGATATGAAATAATAAAATAAGTACTGAAAAATTTAAAAATGGAACATAGTTTAAAATTTGATTAATAGCAAAACACCTCATTTTTTTTGTGTATAAGCAACCGTGAAAGTAACTACTTTCACGGTTGCCCTTAAGAATTTCAACAGCAGTAAACTGGATATTCACTCTTAATAAGAACAAAATGAAAAAGATATTAATCCCAACTAATTTTTCTCGTAATATTAATGTAGCCATTAATTACGTTACAGAACTTCTTAAAGAAGAATACTGCGAATTTTATTTTTTAAATACGTATTCTTATGATGTTTCAGGCTTAAATGCTATTGAATTACTTCAAGCTGATGATGCCTTTTTTGATGAGCCCAAAGAGGAATCATTGAGACAATTGGGTGCTTTGGTTGAACATAGCACATTAGATTCCGATAATGACAAACATAGCTTTTATGCTATTTCCGAAAATTCTGGTCTTATCGAAAGCATTAAAACTAATGTTGAAAAAATCGGTATAGATTTAGTAATAGTATCCGGTAACTCAAATAAAACAGTGGGTAAGAATACTGGAATGATTTTAGAAAAAGTAAGAACCTGTCCTGTCTTAATCGCGCCACCCAACACTTCTATATGTAAAGGGCTTTGTATCACAATTGCTTCAGATTTCAAACTGGGAATTAACACTTTAGAAATTGATAGATTCATCAAGACCTTCAAAAACACCAAACTTGATATTGAAATTCTAGTTTTAGAGGAACAGAAAAACTTGACAGCTCAAGTAGCTAGTAATTTGGAATCCTTAAGCACTTACCTAAAACAACTTTTGGAGAAAGAATCAAATATAGAGTTCATACAATCTGGATATGGCTTGAAAGAATATGCAGCATCTCATAACGACCACATAATTTGTATTATCGATAAAAAAACCGATTTGTTGAGAAAAATTGGTTTTTATAAATCCAATGTTATTTCCACGATTGGCAAATTAAGGACAAATACTGTTCTGACAATCCATCAATAAATAATAATTTTATCATATGAGTAACAGGAAATTTTTTATCATATTAATATTAATTTTAATAGGATTAGGTATCATTGCCTTATTATCCTGGTTAATTCCAGCACCAATTTTTAATTAAGTTACTAATAAAAATTGAGGTAGGCAGGTAATAAGGTGTTCGTCAGTTGTTCCATTTTGTTCCATAAAGCATATCTGCAAGAATTAAATCAGAAAACTTATACGAATTTACATACGGTACTGTAGAAGTAAAAGCAAAATTACCTCAAGGACATGGTTTATGGCCAGCTTGTGGTGAAATAGATATTATGGAATATGTAGGTAAAACACCTCATGAGATTCATACTACATTACACACACCAGCAAGTTTTGGTCAATCAGTAAACACTAATGTAGAGACTATAGGAGATATTGAAGAAGGTTTTCATGTGTATAAAACCAATTGGAGTAAAGATGCTATTAAGTTTTATATAGATGATCAGTTGGTATATACCTTCTCACCAGAAGAAAAAGATAAAAAGAACTATCCTTTTAATAAACCATTTTTTATTATTTTAAATATGGCAATAGGTGGTTATTTTGGAGGTCCTGATGTGGACGATTCAATTTTTCCTCAAGAGTTTATAATAGATTACGTAAAAGTATATCAATAACTAAACATCTAACTAAGTAACTAACTAAAACCAAAAAAGATGCTACAATTAATTGTTGCACCTTTTTTTATTAAAATATGATAAAGTTTACTCAACTCTTAGTAAACCTGCTTCGTCTTCAATTTTTATTTGCTTTCCTTTTGTACTAATTAATCCTTGTTTTTTAAATTGAGATAAGATTCTAATAGCACTTTCTGTAGCAGTACCAACAATACTTGCATAATCTTCTCTAGATAGGGTTAGTGCTAAAAAACCATTTTCATCACTCCCAAATTTTTGATGAATGTAAACAAGCGTATTAGCAAGACGTTGCTTAACCGTTTTTTGTGCCATATCAACAAGCTGATCATCAGAGTTTTTTAAATCTTTGGCCATATTTTTTAATACGTCCATAGAAAAATCAGGATTCTTTTGTAAATCTTGGATAATTTCACTTTTAGGAACAAAGCAAACTTGCATATCATTTACAGCAGTTGCAGTAAGGTTAGATGGTTCTCCACTAATTAAAGAGCGTTGACCAATCATTCCGCCTTTAAGTGCAAGTTTTACAACTTGATCTTTACCATTTTCACTTAACTTAGTTAATTTACAAACTCCATCTCTTATACAGTAAATACCATTTAAAGAATCACCTTCTTCAAAAATGTTATCTCCTTTTTTAACGATTTGAGTTGTTTTACATGCAGAAACACGCATTAACTCTTCTTTTGTTAAGGCCTTTAAACTATTAAATTGCCTAACAATACATTGTTCACATTTGCTCATACCTAAAAGACTAATGTTCCAAAATTATACATAATATGACAAATATCATAAAATATATTGAGTTTAAATGTAATCTTTGTTACAGGTATAAAAGAGCAAATTATGGATGCAAAAGTATGTTATCATTGTGGTGATACATGTGCAGATACCAAAATAACAAAAGATGAAAAAGTGTTTTGTTGTAATGGTTGTAAAACGGTTTACGAAATCCTTTCGGAAAGCGATTTAACATGTTACTATGATCTTCAATCTTCACCAGGAGCTGTTCCTAAAGAGATAGAAGGTAAGTACGATTTTCTTTCACAAGAAAAAATTATCGAAAAATTAGTAGAGTTTGACGATGGCAAAACACAAATTGTTACGCTTTACATTCCGCATATTCATTGTAGTTCTTGTATTTGGATTTTAGAAAATTTAAACAAATTAAATCCTGCTATTTCTCAATCTCAAGTCAATTTTGGTAAAAAAACAGTTCGAGCAACGTATAATACAGAAACGTTTAGTTTAAAAGAATTAGTCTTGCTTCTTAGCTCTGTAGGTTATGAGCCGTACATTAGTTTAGACGATTATAAAACAGGAAAAGAAAATGTTAACCGAAGCTTAATATACAAGCTTGGCGTTGCTGGTTTTGCATTTGGTAATGTCATGTTTTTGTCTTTTCCGGAGTATTTTGAGGTAGATGAATATTGGCTAGAAAAATATAAACATCTTTTTAGATGGTTAATGTTTGCGTATTCGTTACCTGTAGTGTTTTATGCTGCACAAGATTATTTTATTTCGGCGTATAAAGCTATTAAAACCAGAATTTTAAATATTGATATACCAATTGCTTTAGGTGCAATTGTTCTATTTTTAAGAAGTACAATAGAAATTATTTTCAACTACGGATCAGGATTTTTTGACAGCTTAACAGGGTTGATATTTTTCTTATTACTTGGTAAATTCTTTCAGCAAAAAACCTATTCATTTTTATCTTTTGAACGCGATTATAAATCGTACTTTCCAATTGCAGTTACAAAAATTATTAATAACGAAGAAGTGCCAGTTCAAGTCTATGATATAGAAAAAGGAGACCGATTATTAATAAGAAATCAAGAGTTAATTCCCGTAGACGGAATTTTAATTAACGGAAGCGCAAAAATTGATTACAGTTTTGTAACTGGCGAATCTGAACCAGTTAAAAAAGCATCTGGAGATAAATTATTTGCAGGCGGAAAACAAACATCTGGTGTTATAGAAATGGAGGCCATAAAGTCTGTAGAGCAAAGTTATTTAACACAATTATGGAGTAACGATGTGTTTAATAAAAATAAAGAAGATGGTTTTACAACGCTAACAAACGCTATAAGTAAGCGTTTTACAATCATTATTTTAAGTATAGCTTTTATAGCAACTGCATATTGGCTTTATGTAGATTCTTCTAAAGCGATGAATGTGTTCACTGCTGTTTTAATCATTGCTTGCCCATGTGCTATAGCATTATCGGCTCCATTTACCTTCGGAAACTTGTTGCGTATTTTTGGTAAGAAAAAGTTCTATTTAAAAAACGCTTCGGTAATAGAACAATTATCGCACATAAACACGATAATTTTTGATAAAACAGGAACCATTACTTCAAACAAAAAAAGTGAAGCAAAATATGAAGGTTTGCCACTTACCACAGAAGAAGAAACTTTATTAAAAAACACCTTAAGAGGATCTAATCATCCTTTAAGTAGAAGTCTTTATGATATTTTAGACGAACATAATATTATTACTTTAGATACTTATAAAGAACATTTAGGACAAGGTATAGAAGCTTCTCATGCTTCCAAAAATATAAAAATAGGATCTGCAAAATTTGTAGGTTATCAAACAGAAACAGAAGTTTTAAATACAGCTGTTCACGTAAGTTCTAATACTATTTATAAAGGAAAATTTACCTTTTATAATAGCTATCGTAAAGGATTGTCTAAACTATTTAATAAGCTAAAAAAAGATTATGACTTAGCGATACTTTCTGGGGATAATGAAGGTGAAATGGAAAATCTTAAAAAACTACTGCCATCAAAAACTAAGTTACTTTTTAATCAAAAACCAGACGATAAATTAGAATATATAAAATACCATCAAACTGAAGGCGCAAAAGTACTTATGGTTGGTGACGGACTAAATGATGCAGGAGCATTAGCACAAAGTGATGTTGGTGTAGTAATTTCAGAAAATATAAATGTGTTTTCTCCAGCTTGCGATGCTATTTTGGATGCTTCTAAGTTTAATCACTTGTATAGTTATATCAAGGCTTCAAAAAGTGCACTAAAAATTATAAAATGGAGCTTTTTGCTGTCATTCTTTTACAATGTTATAGGATTATATTTTGCTATTACAGGACAATTAGCGCCAGTAATTGCGGCAATATTGATGCCTTTAAGTTCTATAAGTATTGTGATTTTCACTACAATAGCTACAAATTGGATTGGCCGAAAACTAAAATAATTTTAAACATGATAAATATCATCTTTTAAACAAGACTTCTAAAGTAATTTTGAAACATAACTTCTAATTAGGTATGAGTGTTATATATATATTATTAACGGTAAGCATTATTGTTGCTGTAATTTTCTTTGTAGCCTTTATTATGGCTGTAAGAAACGGGCAATTTGACGATGGTTATACACCATCTGTAAGAATGCTTTTTGAAGACGAACTTATAAAAACAAACAAAACAATAACTAAAAACAACAAAGACTAATCACAATTATTATGGAAATGCAACAATTTTATTACGATAACAAGATTGTTAAAAAGTTTCTCTATGCAACAATGCTCTGGGGAGTAGTTGGTATGCTAGTAGGACTAATTTTAGCTTTCATGTTTTTATTCCCAAATATGACAGATGGGATTTCATGGTTAAGTTTTGGTCGTTTAAGACCATTACATACCAATGCCGTTATCTTCGCATTTGTGGGTAACGCAATTTTTGCAGGTGTTTATTACTCTACGCAAAGATTATTAAAAGCCAGAATGTTTAGCGATTTATTAAGCAACATAAACTTTTGGGGCTGGCAATTAATTATTGTCGGTGCTGCAATTACTTTGCCTTTAGGGTTTTCAACATCAAAAGAATATGCAGAGTTAGAATGGCCATTTGATATTGCAATAGCACTTATATGGGTTGCATTTGGAGTTAATTTAATTGGTACTATGTTAAAACGTCGTCAACGTCACTTATACGTTGCAATTTGGTTTTACATAGCAACGTTTGTTACTGTTGCAGTATTACATATATTTAACAGTTTAGAATTACCTGTTAGTGCATTTAAGAGTTACTCAGTTTATGCAGGTGTACAAGATGCGTTGGTACAATGGTGGTATGGTCATAATGCGGTAGCATTTTTCTTAACAACACCATTTTTAGGTTTAATGTACTATTTTGTGCCAAAAGCAGCCAATAGACCTGTATATTCTTATAGATTATCAATTATACATTTCTGGTCTTTAATATTTATTTATATATGGGCTGGTCCACACCATTTATTATATACCGCTTTACCAGAATGGGCTCAAAGTTTAGGAACAACATTCTCTGTAATGTTATTAATGCCTTCTTGGGGAGGAATGATTAATGGATTATTAACACTTCGTGGTGCTTGGGATAAAGTTCGTGTAGATCCAGTGCTTAAATTTATGGTAGTTGCTATTACGGGTTACGGTATGGCTACATTTGAAGGACCAATGCTTTCTCTTAAAAATGTAAATGCAATTGCTCACTTTACAGATTGGATTATTGCTCACGTCCACGTTGGTGCTTTAGCATGGAATGGTTTCTTAACCTTTGGTATGATTTATTATTTAGTACCAAAGTTATTTAAAACTAAATTACATTCGGTAGGATTAGCTAATTTACATTTCTGGATTGGTACCTTAGGTATTATAATGTATGCGTTACCAATGTATGTTGCTGGATTTACTCAAGCTAGCATGTGGAAACAATTTAATCCAGATGGTACGTTAGTGTATGGTAACTTCTTAGAAACTGTTTCAGAAATTATCCCAATGTACTGGATGCGTGCCATAGGAGGTACGTTATACCTTACAGGAATGTTAATCTTAGTATACAACATTGTTGTTACAATTGCTAAAGGTAGTAAAGTTGAAGACGAACTTGCTGAAGCAGCAGCATTACAACGTGTATCTAAAAAACGTGTTGCAGGTGAAGGTTGGCACACTTGGTTAGAGCGTAAACCAATTAGATTAACTATCTATGCTACTATCGCAATTTTAATTGGAGGTATTATTCAAATTGTACCGACAATAATGGTAAAATCTAATGTTCCAACTATTAGTAGTGTAGAGCCTTATACACCGTTAGAGTTAGAAGGTAGAGATATTTATATACGTGAAGGTTGTGTAGGTTGCCACTCTCAAATGGTACGTCCATTTAGAAGTGAAGTTGAGCGTTACGGTGAGTATAGTAAAGCAGGAGAATTTGTTTACGATCATCCATTTCTTTGGGGAAGTAAGCGTACAGGTCCAGATTTACATAGATTAGGAGGAAAGTATAATGATAACTGGCACTTCAACCATATGTATGATCCACAAAGTACATCATCAGGATCAATCATGCCAGCCTATAAATGGTTAATTGATAACGAGCTTGATAAATCTCAAACCGAAGCTAAAATGCGTGCAATGGTATCTTTAGGTGTGCCTTACACGGACGAAGATATTGCAAATGCTCAAGCTCAAATGACAGAGCAAGGTACTCAAATAGAGAAAAACCTTTACAGCGATCCAGATTTTGCTTCTGCTTACGAAGCAAGTAAGAAAAATGCTGGTGCAGACTTTGTAGAAATGAAAGACAGAGAGATTGTAGCTTTAATAGCATACTTGCAACGTTTGGGTACAGATATTAAAGTAGAACAAACAGAAGAAACAACAGCTCAAAACTAATACGTCATGTTGAAATTTGTAAAAAATCATTTAGAGACAATAGCAGGTGTAGAGATATACCCAATATTATCACTTCTTATATTCTTTGGATTTTTTGTAGTTCTTTTTTGGTGGGTAATCACCGCCAAAAAAGACTACATCTCTAAAGTAAGTAATATACCATTAGAATTAGACAACCAAAACGAATCAGAATCATGAGAAATTTATTCCCATCATATGTAAGAGTTCCTGTAATATTCTTCACAATATTCGGATTAATCGAGTATTTCGTGGATTCAGGAGACGAGCCAGCTTTTTTAAAGTATCCTGTTATCATGCTGTTCTTACTTTTAATTTTATTAGTACTTATAGCAATAGAAGGAATAGTAGGTTCTATAGAAAACGTGCTTTTCCAAAGTTTAGATGAAGCTGGTAAAGAACGTTACTTAGCTAGTAAAACAAAAACGCCTCAATTTAAAGCCTTAAATAACATTTATGATAAATTAAAAGGTAAACAAAAACCAATTGAGGAAGAACATGAAATTATCCTAGACCACAATTACGATGGTATTAAAGAGTTAGATAATAACTTACCACCATGGTGGGTATGGTCATTCTATATTTCAATTGTATTTGCAGCAGTTTACTTAGTAAGATTTCATGTTATTGGAACAGCAGATTTTGCAGCAGAAGAATTAGAAAAAGAATATGCACAAGCTAAAATTGAAATAGAAGAGTATAAGAAAACAGCTAAAAACTTAGTCGATGTTAATACTGTAACGTTATTAACAGATGCTGCCGATTTAAAAGCTGGTCAATCAATCTTTAATGCTAACTGTGTAGCTTGTCACATGGCAGATGGTGGAGGAGGAATTGGTCCAAACCTAACAGATAACTACTGGATTTTAGGAGGTGGAATTAAAAATGTATTCCATACCATTTCAGAAGGTGGACGATCTGGAAAAGGAATGATTTCTTGGAAAAACGATTTAAAACCAATAGAAATGGCGCAAGTAGCTAGTTATGTATTGTCTTTAGAAGGTACAACACCAGCAAATCCAAAAGAACCAGAAGGAGATATTTGGAAACCAGAAGGTGTTGATAATGTAGAAGTGCCAGAAGAAGTTATAGAAACAGAAGTTATTGAAGTAGAAACATCTACTCCAGCAGAAAATAACGATTAATAATAAGTTAAAATGGAAGCTCCAAACAACGAGAGTTTTAGAGACTCGATTGCAACAATAAACGAAGAAGGAAAACGCGCTTGGATTTTTCCAAAAAAACCAAGCGGTAAGTTTTATGATTACAGAAAGTACGTAAGTTACTTTTTGCTAGCCTTTTTATTTGCAGCACCATTTATTAAAATAAATGGCAATCAGTTTTTAATGTTCAATGTTTTGGAGCGTCGTTTTAATATTTTCGGCTTTCCGTTTTGGCCACAAGATTTTCACCTGTTTGTAATCTCAATGATTATTGGTGTTATCTTTATTACTCTATTTACTGTAGCTTTTGGTCGTATTTTTTGTGGTTGGATTTGTCCACAAACTATTTTTATGGAAATGGTTTTTAGACGTATAGAATATTGGATTGATGGTGATAGAGGAAAACAATTAAGACTTAAAAAATCTGGATGGACTAGCGAAAAAATAAGAAAAAGAGTTCTTAAACACACTGTTTTTGTAATTATTTCATTTTTAATTGCCAATATCTTTTTAGCTTATTTAATTGGTAGTGATAAGCTTTTAGGATATATCAAAGAAGGTCCGTTTGAGCATTTAGGTACATTAATTCCGTTACTAATATTTACAGGTATTTTCTACTTTGTTTTCTCTTGGTTTAGAGAGCAGGTATGTATCATAGCTTGTCCTTACGGTCGTTTACAAGGTGTGCTTTTAGACACTAAATCTATTGTTGTAGCCTATGACCATAAACGTGGAGAAGGCGAAAATGGACGCAAAAAATGGCGTAAGGATGAAGACAGAGAAGCTTTAGGACATGGAGATTGTATTGATTGTTTTCAATGTGTACATGTTTGTCCTACAGGTATTGATATTAGAAACGGTACACAATTAGAATGTGTTAACTGTACAGCTTGTATTGACGAGTGTGATACCATAATGGAAAAAGTTGGCTTACCAAAAGGACTTATTAGGTATGCAAGCGAAGCTAATATTGAAGACAAAGAGCCATTTAAGCTTACAGCAAGGCTTAAAGGTTATATTGTAGTATTAACAGTTTTAATAGGTGTTTTAATTGCAATGCTTCAATTAAGAAACGAACTTGAAGCACGCGTATTAAGGTTACCAGGACAATTATACGAGCATAAAGAAAACAATATAATAAGTAACGTATTTACCTATAAATTGGTAAATAAAACAACAGAACCAGTTGAAGACGTTAGCTTTAAATTAAAAGGTTATAAAGGTACAGTAAAACTAGTATCTACAGAAAATACAGTAACAGTGCCTAAACAAGGTCTAGAAGAAGGAACTTTATTTATAGAGCTTGACCAAAGTTTATTAAAAGGTGATAAGACCGAATTAACTATTGAAATTTATAGCAAAGACAAATTAATAGAAACAACTAAGGTTAACTTTTTAGGTCCTAGAAGTTTCTAAAATATAAACATTGAAAGAATAAATAAATAATGGCAAGTACACCTTGCATTAAGGATTGAGGTATTGTTGGAGCGCCTTGTAAAGCGCGACTACCGAAAGCCTGACCTGAAGCTTGCGTAAGGTAATGCCATAAAAATATTAGAGATATGAAACTTAATTGGGGAACCGGAATTGTAATTGCATTTATTGGCTTTATTAGCTTTATAATGTACTTTGTTATCAATATGAATACTGACAAGAAGTTAGATCATGATTTAGTTACAGAAGATTACTATAAACAAGAATTAAAATATCAAAACGATATAGATAAAGAAAAAAATGCCAAAACACTGTCTGCTAACTTGAAGTGGCGAAAAACAGAAAAAGGCATGCTAATCAGTTTTCCTGAAAATTTAGAGCCAAGTAATATTTCAGGTAAAGTGTTCCTATATAGACCATCTAATAAACAATTGGACTTTGAAACCACAATTTCTCTGTCTAACCACAATTTGCTCATACCTGACAAACGTTTGTTAGATGGTCGTTGGAACATTAAAATAGATTGGAATTACAAAGGTAACAACTACCTTTATAAAGAAGAAATTTTATATTAAAATGCTACTTACGGCTATCATATTTGGTTTATTAGGAAGCTTTCACTGCGTAGGAATGTGCGGTCCTATTGCCTTTATGTTGCCTGTTGATAGGAGTAATTCTTTTAAAAAAATATCTCAAATTACAGCTTATCACATTGGTCGTTTACTAGCTTATAGTATTATTGGTTTAATCTTCGGTTTAATTGGTAAAAGTTTATATATTTTTGGTTTACAGCAACGACTTTCTATTATTATTGGCGTTTTAATGATAGTTGTTGTTGTGTTTCCGTATAAAAAAATAGGACAAAACTTTGTAGTAAAACCTATTTACAAAGCGGTAGCTTTTGTAAAAAAACAAATGGGTGAAGCTTTAAAAAAGAAAACCGCAGATACTTTTTTAACCATTGGTTTTTTAAACGGGTTTTTACCTTGCGGATTAGTTTATATGGCAGTTTTTGGAGCAATAGCAACTGGTACAGCTTGGCAAGGTAGTTTATATATGTTCTTTTTTGGATTAGGCACAATACCCTTAATGACTAGCGCTATTTATTTAGGTAAATTTTTAAATGTACAAGCCAAACAACGCATCCAAAAGGCAATACCTGTTTTTGTTGTGATTATTGGTGCGCTATTTATTTTAAGAGGTTTAGGTCTTGGTATTCCTTATATTTCTCCAGCTCCTGTTGTAGAAATGGTAGAAGGCGCTATTAATTGTCACTAATTTCTTCTTATCTTTATTTTTTGAATTTCATGCTGAATTGAAATCTTAAAGCCAATCTATTTTATATGAAAAACATTCTGTTACTTACTGATTTTTCTGAAACTTCAAAAAACGCTATTCATTATGCTTTACAGTTATTTGAAAATAATGAGACAACGTTTCATTTAGTTTACGTGCATAAAGCATCTGCATTTACGTCTGCAGATTTGATGACAAGTAGCACAGATAATTTGTATGCAAGTATCGTAAAGTCGCCACAAGAAGATTTAGAAGACCTTGTAAACAGTTTAAAAACGTCATATAAAAACGATAAGCATACTATAAACTCTCATGTAGATTACGATGTGTTTACAGATGCAATCAATCAGTTAATACAGCTTCAAAATATAGACCTAATCGTTATGGGAACTAACGGTGTGACAGGTGCAGATGAGGTTGTTTTTGGTAGTCATACACTTAATGTAATTAGAAAAGTTGAATGTCCAACACTTGTTATTCCAAAGGATTTTAAATTTGAAATACCTAACGAAGTTTTAATTCCTTTAGACGAAAAAGATCATTTAACTAAATCACGATTAAGCTTAATTTCTAGTCTTTTACATAATAAAGAAACTAAATTTCATGTTCTTAGAGTTATAGAAACTGAAAATGATAGCTTTAAAGAGGCAGATGTTGAGGTTTTAAATTCAAACTTTTCTGAAGAAGACTATAGCTATTTCAATATTACTAATGTGCCATTACATTATGTTGTAGATACTTATGTACAGACAAATATTATTGATTTTGAGGTGTTTATTATACAACAAACTACTTTTTTTGAAAGACTTTTTAAAGGATCTCCAATTACAAAACATAGTAAAGTAGCAAAAATACCTTTGTTTATACTTCATGATTAAAACCAAAGACTTACAAAGCTAGAGATACCGATAATTAAGATTAGGATTAAAACAAAATTTCTAAATTGATCTTGAGATATTTTATTAAGGATTTTTTTACCAATATAAGTTCCAATAACGCTAATTACAAGTAAAATAGGGATGAGGTATAATATGTCTTTTTGTATGTAACCATTGTTGTAATACACAACACTTCTGCTTAAATCTACTCCTAAATCTATAATTGCAGAAGTAGCAATAAATTTTTCTTTATTCATTTTAAACGCAGAAAGTGTTATGCCTCTTATTGCTCCGCCTGTACCTAATAAACCTGCGCTAAAACCAGATAAAACACCTCCTAAAATGGCGTTTTTGTTGGATGCTTTAATTATTAATTCTTTAAAAACTAAAAAGATAAGACTAAGTACAATTAAAAACCCGCCTAAAAAATAGGTAAGTATTTTGGTGTTAAAAAACTGACTTACGTAAGCACCGATAATTACAAAAATAACAGCTGGTATACCTAAGTACAGGATAACTTGTTTGTCAATTCCTTTTTTAAAGAATGCTATTTTAACTACATTACTAGATAAATGAAACAAGGCTGTAAGACCCAAAACAGTTTGAAAATCTAAAAAGAAGTTAGCAATTGGTACAAAAAATACTGACGAGCCAAAACCACCAACAGTGCCTAAAATTTCGGCAAGTAAGACTAAGAGTAAAAAGACACCAAAATATTTAGATAACATACTATTTTGGTGTTGGTATTATAGCTTCTTCTTCTAAAACTAAGATAAGTAGTTTTATATAATCTTCTATACTATCATTTATGTTTTTAGGATCTACAATATCTATATAACCTTTCCAGATTAATGTACGTTCTTTACTAGGACATAAACAATATATGCTAGTTTCGGCATTATAAACATTGTAATTTTCGTAATATGAAGGATTATAAAACTGGTCTTGATATTTTAAAAAGTCGTCTTTAAAGTTGTGTTTGTATGTATGTGTTTTATAATACTCTTCAGAATATTTAATCTTATTTTTTACACCAACTATTCTAGAAAAAATTACTGTATCGTAATTAAGTTTGATTAACGAGTCTTCAATTTTATTTATTTCTGTTTCAGTATGCTTTTTATTTAAATAATCGGTAGTTAAAATGTTTTGACTTTTGTCTACTTTGAGATCTTTTAATTGTAGTTGTGTTTGAAAATGAGATTCAAATAAATGTCTAGCTTCATCATCTTTAGTCATACCAATAACTAGTATTTTTTTTGGATTATAGGTTTCAAAATCTGGGTTTTTCCAATAATCTTTTAGCTGCGTTGTGTTTTCGCAGCTTAAAAGAAGTATTAAAATTATATTTAAAAGAAGTAGTCTCATTATTTTATTTGATAAGATTTTTCATTTTATCTGTTTTCATTAAATCTTTAATTAAGCTAAAAATTTCAAATTTCACAGCTTTATAATCATGAAAAAACTCACTTATTTTAGAGGTAAATTCTCTGTGTTCTTTTTTGTATTTATTTTCTTCTTCAAGCTCATCAATACCGTTTACGATAATTTCAAGTTCTTGTTCGTGTTTAATTAAGTTATTAATTAGTTTTTCATTACCACGTTTGGTTCTGTATAATGCTGTTGTTGCAGTTTGAGCACGTTCTAAATCGTTATTGCTTATAATTTTTTGGGTATAATTTGTAATTAATTCTTCTAAAAATAATTGTTCATCTTTAATAAAATTAAGATCTGATAGCCAATTTTTTGACATTTCATGCATGCGCTCTGCGCTAAACCATTCTACTAGTTTTCCTTTGTTAGTTTTCATTTTTATATTGTTTAAGAGTTAATATTTATTTCTTTAAGATACTTTTATATGCTTTAAATAAAAATGATAATTATCATGTATTTAAGAGGTTATAAATCGATTTCTAAGCTTTCATAAAGAGATGGAATATGTGTATTCCAACCCATTTGATCTTTGATTTTTAACCTTAAATTATCGATAGAAGCTGCTTCACCATGAATTAAAAATATTTTTTTTGGTGTGTTTTCAATAGCGCTTAGCCAGTTTAATATTTCAGATTGATCTGCATGTGCTGACAGACTGTCTATACTGTATACTTTTGCATTGACTTTATGGTATTTTCCGAAAAATTTCACTTCATGAGCACCATCTTTTATAAGTCTTCCTCGGGTACCTTCGGCTTGATAACCAGCTAATAATATACTTGTTGTATTGATGTCTATGAGTTGTTTTAAATAGGTAAGTACGCGACCGCCAGTAACCATACCGCTACCTGCAATGATAATTTTAGATCTAGGATCGTCAATGGTTTTCCAGGTATCTGCATATGATGTAATAATATTGATATGTCTACACATAGCATGATAGTCTTGTTCTGATAGTTTGTGCCACTTAGGAAAACGTTTAAAAACTTCTAAAACATTATTGCCCATTGGACTATCTACAAAAATAGGGATATTAGGTATTTTGTTTTTTTGATATAATTTAAACAGAATATACATAAGTGTTTGTAATCTTTCTACCGCAAAACTAGGGATGATTAGATTACCTTTTTTATGGATTACTTCTGTAATGATAGTGGTTAATAGGATTTCTATATTTTCTTTACTGTGTAATTTGTTTCCGTAGGTGCTTTCTAAAAATATATAATCTGCTTCTTTTGGTCTTTTAGGGTCTTTAAGAAGATAATCATTAGTACGACCAATGTCTCCAGAAAAGACAAAACGTCTACCTTCAATATCAATTTCTATAAAAGTAGCACCTATAATATGTCCGTTGTAATTAAATTTAAACGAAATGTGATTATTTATTTTAATCCATTTGGCTTCTGTTTGGACTTCAAATTTAGAAATGGTGTTTTCTACGTCTTTTATAGTATAAAAAGGTAAAGCAGGATGATGTTTAGTAAATTGTTCTTTGTTGGCTTTTTTAGCTTCTTCTTCATGTATTTTAGCACTGTCTTTTAAAATAATTTCGGCTATAGCTAAGGTCGGTGCAGTACCAATAATTGTACCTGTAAAACCTTGTTTGATTAGTCTTGGTAAATAGCCAACATGATCTAAATGTCCATGTGTAAGTAATACTGTATCTATGGATTTGACATTAATGGGTAAATCATTCCAGTTGGTTTGGCGTAATTCTTTTAATCCCTGAAAAACGCCGCAATCTATCATTATAGAAGTATTATAAGCTTCGATTAAAAACTTTGATCCAGTGACGGTTTTTGCTCCTCCTAAAAACGTTATTTTGGCTGTATTGGACATTTGTTAAGAATTACATAATAAGTTAAATTCGTTTAAAATTCTTTTTTTTCGGGTAGTAGAAACACCTAAATGGTCTAAATAAAAAGAATCATTTAGTAAGTCTTTACTAAGTACTATATCTCTATTTAATAAAAACTGTTTTTCTCTTTTTGTTAGTAAAGTAGAAACTGTTATGGGATATAACTTATACTTATCTATACGTTGTTTAAGACTATTATTGTGAGGGTAATCCCAACTAAGTAATTTTAAACCTACACAATTACCAAAAATTTTAGCGTCTTCTGTAAACCTAGTATTAGTAACGACCCAACCTTCTGATAAAGTAGAAGTTTTATTTTGATTATCATTCCATTTATCTTGAACATCTTTGTATCTAGAGAATATATATAACGGAATTTTGACATTACAATTTAGTCCTTGCTCACCATGAAATTTGCATTCTACTAATAGGGTTTTGTTATTTTTTGTGGCAAGAATATCTATTTCATGAGAGACACAAATACCAGAAACTACATCGCCAACACTAGTGTTATATTGCTCTGCATTGAAAATTGCAGCAACAAAGCGCTCAAAAGGAAAGCCTGTTGGACCAAGTTCGTAGATTGCTTTTTTTAATTTGTATTTGGAGGCAATATGACTTTGTTTAGATTTTAAAAGCGCAAATGCACGATTATATATTTCTTTTGTACTTATACCTTGATAGATTTCATCTCTAACTTTATCTGCAATTTGGTTAGTTAAATTAGTATCTGCTCCACTTTTTTTTAATGAATGTTTAAGTTTATCTATTGAAAAACTTACTTTTTTACCAGACGATTTTGTGACATCAAAACTCTTGTTTTTCATTGTTTAAGATGTTTTTTTATTTGGAATAACTAAAAATGGTATTTGAGGATTAAAACCAATTTTATTAATCACAGGCTCATTTAGAATTTTTTCAAAAATGCTATGTTTGTAATTGACCATTACTAATAAATCGATATCTAAATCTTTTATAAAAGTATTTATTACTTCTGTTTTTTTGTCAAAGTTTGGTACACTATGATAATGTGTTTTAAAGCCCTGTAAGCTTGACTTAAGTACCGATAAATTATAATCTTGTATGCTTGATAATGGTTTATTAGTTTCTATATGTATGATTCTTAAAACAGCGTTATTATCGTAAGCTAGATCGTTTAATATAGTTAACTCTTCTGTAGTGTAAAAACGGTTTAAATCTGTCGAAAAAGCAATTTGTTTTATAGGGTTATAGTCATAATCTTCTGGCAAAATCATAACTGGGCAAGATAAATGAGTTTTTACAACATTAACACTATTAGTACCAAACAAACTATTTAATATACTGTTTATTCCTTTAGTACTCATTATGACTAAGTCAACAGAGATTTTTTTTGTAATTTCTTCTATTGCATTTGTTAAAGGCTGAAATTTTATAATAGTTTTAAACTCATGATTAGCATTAGGATCACTACTTTCAATTTGTTCTTTAAATTGATTGAGTTGGTCGTTACCCAATTTCATTATGTTTTCTATATAAACTTCATTTAAAGTAGAAAGTGTTTCTGGATCTAAAACTTCTGTATGTAAAAGATGAAATGTACATAAGTCATCTTTATATAGTTTGACAGCGTATACTAATCCAGCCCAAGAGTTATCTGAAAAATCTAAAGGAATTAAAATGTGTTTCATAGTCTTAAGTTTTTGATTTACTTAAAGTTAGTTTAAATTTTCATAATAAAACATGATAACTGTTAGGAAATAAAAAAGCCAGCTAAAAAGCTGGCTTTTTAAAATTATTTTAAATTTACTTACTTGATTTTAAAAGTTATAACAGGCAAAGACGAGTGGTTAGCAATATCTTCTGAAATACTTCCAGATAAGAAATGTGTAAACCCTGTACGACCATGTGTAGCTATAGCAATAGCATCTGCGCCAGATACATTAGCAAAGTTTAAAACACCTTTTTCTACTGTGTAATCTGCTACATATTTTACATTATCTAATTGACTTAAGTCGCCATCTGCTTTAGTTAAAAAGTCTGCTACTGTCTGTTCTATTTCTTGAGAGCTGTTAAAATTGTCACCTGGTGTATTTACATATAGCAAGTGTAGTTTAGAACCTAAAGTTTTAAATAGCTTAGTAGCATTTAAATAAGGTGTAACACTTTTTTCTGTAAAATCTGAAGCAAATACTACATTATCAAAACTTAAAGTAGTCGGTTTGTTTTTTATTACAAGTACAGGTATATCTGCATGTCTAACTACTTTTTCTGTGTTGGATCCAACAAATATTTCTTTTAAGCCACTACTACCATGAGATCCCATAACAATCATATCTGCATTTTGCTCTTTAGCAACATCATTTACTTCGCTAAATACTTTAAAATGTTTAACTATTGGTGTTACGTTAATACCTTCTAAAAAGTCTTGCTCTAAAAATTCATTAAACTTTTTTTCTGCTAGTTTTATAAAGAAAACAGTTTCGTCTTGTAAAGCTGTTTCTCCTTTTGTTAATATAGTTTCAGAGATTTCTAACATGTGCAATGCTAAGATTTCTGCATTATATTTTTTTGCTAATATTGATGCAGCTTCTAAAGCGTAATTAGAATGTTCTGAGAAATCTACTGGTACAATTATTTTTTTCATTTTTTGTTGATTTTAAGAGTTATATAAAGTTATTAATTTTTTAAGGTTTTAAAGTTTTTTTTTTTATGATTTAAGCTTTAATTAACATGCTTAAATTGTCATAGAAAAAAGTTGTGTTTCTGGTTTATTTCTTTGAAGCAACAAATCAAAAGCCATACATATGTTTCTTATAAATGGTTTGCCTTTTTCTGTAACAAAAATTTGATTTAGTTTTATGTTTACTAATCCATCTTGTTGCATTTCTTGTAATTTGATTAGTATTTCTGGTATTTCTTCAAAATACAAACCATTTGACATCCAACTTGTTTTAAAATGACACATTAAATTTAAAATATGTTGTCTTATTATTAGGTCTTCTGTAGTTAAAATATGACCTCTAAATACAGGTATTATATTATCGTTTATAAGTTGATAATAATCTTCAATATTTTTAACATTTTGTGCAAAAGCATACCAGCTATCACTTATAGAAGATACACCTAAACCAATCATAACTTTAGTTTTTGATGCTGTGTAGCCCATAAAGTTACGATGCATGGTTTCGTTTTTACTAGCTTTATACAAACTGTCTGTTTTTAGTGCAAAATGATCCATACCTATATCGTAATAACCTGCATCTGCTAGTAGTTTTTTACCTAATTGATATTGGTTTTGTTTACTATCTGCTTTTGGCAAATCACTGTCTTTAAAACCACGTTGTCCATTCCCTTTTATCCATGGGACATGGGCATAGCTGTAAAAAGCAATACGGTCTGGTAGTAACGCTTTTGTTTTTTTTATTGTTGCTTCTACATGTGCTTCTGTTTGAAAAGGTAAACCAAAAATTATATCATGTCCAATAGAGGTGTAACCAATTTCTCTAGCTTGTTCTGTAACACGTTTTACGTTTTCAAAAGGTTGAATGCGGTGTATTGCCTTTTGTACTATTGGGTTGTAATCTTGTACACCAAAACTAACACGTCTAAACCCTAAATTATATAAGGTTTGTAAATGATCTTTTGTGGTATTATTTGGATGACCTTCAAAACTAAATTCATATTCATTAGCAAGTTCTGCTTTAGCTTTAAGACCATTAATTAAAAGGGTTAAATTTTCTGTCGAAAAAAATGTTGGTGTTCCGCCACCTAAGTGAAGCTCTTTGATAATTGGTTTATCATCAAACAACTCGCAATATAAATTCCATTCTTTTAAAACAGCTTCAATATAAGGAGTTTCAACTTCATGACGTTTAGTTATACGTTTGTTACAACCACAAAAAGTACATAAACTTTCGCAAAAAGGGAGATGGATATAAAGACTTATACCTTCTTCTTGATTACTTTCATTAAAAGCTTTTATAAGGCTTTCTTTCCATTTATTAGAAGAAAATGTTTCTGTATTCCAATATGGTACCGTTGGATAACTTGTATATCTAGGTCCGGCTACATTGTATTTGTTAACTAAAGAAAAGCACATAACTAATTTTTTATAATTCAAAATTAGTGTGCAAAAACTATTTAAAACATGACATTGGTCATAACACTATAAATTAAATAAGTGTCTTAACCTTTTGATAAGGTATTTGTTTAAAAGAAGAAATTACTAAATCTGCTTGACTATAATCTTGATTTTTTGAGTGTAAACTGTCATATCCAATACAATAACTACCTGCAGATTTTGCTGCTTTTATACCGTTTGTAGAGTCTTCTATAACAATACAGTGTTCTTGTTTAAAACCGGCTAATTGAGCTGCTTTTTCAAAAATTTCTGGATGTGGTTTTGATGCTTTTAAAGTAGCACCACTAATTTTTGCTTTAAAATACTGGTCTAATTCAAATCTTGTAAACACCTTGTTAATTGTACTATTTGAAGCTGAAGAAGCTAAAACTAAAGTTAAACCATTATTAAAATAATCAACAATAATATCAAGTACACCATCTAATAGCTGTAAACTTTCGTCTGTTTCAAATAAACCATTAAAGTGACTACGCTTGCACAATTCTAAATCTTTAGGATTAGCTTTTAAATTAAAATGATTAACAAGTTTGGTACAAACATTTCTTGTAGATTGACCAGTAAAACTTTCGTATAAATTTTTAGTTACATCAATTTTATAGTCTTCAAACATTTTGTGATAGGCTTTATTGTGTAAAGGTTCTGTATCTACAATTACACCATCCATATCAAATAACACAGCTTTTAACATAAACAAGATTAAATTTTAGCAAACTTAAACTTAATATTACTTAAAATACATAACTTTACGTAGAAAAATTATTCTAAAATGATAGAAGAGCTTAAGCAGCATTATGGCTATTTATTTGAAGATGAATTGCTTCAAGAAATAAACAATGTTGGTACTTATAGAGATATTCCTGAAGGACTTAAATTGATAGAAATAGGAGACTACATAAAATCTATGCCACTATTAATTAGCGGAGCCATTAAGATTTTAAGAGAAGATAAAGAAGGAGATGAGCTTATTCTTTACTTTATAGAACAAGGTGATACTTGTGCAATGACATTGTCGTGTTGTTTAGGAGATTCTAAAAGTGAAATAAGAGCAATAGCCGAAACAGATGCAAGGTTAATAATGGTGCCAGTTCAAAAAATGGAAGAGTGGCTAGGCAAGTATAAATCATGGCGTAATTTTGTGTTGCAAAGCTATCAAAACAGAATGACCGAACTTTTAGAAGCAATAGACACCATTGCTTTTTTAAAAATGGACGAAAGACTATTTAAGTACCTTAAAGATAAAGCAATGGTAAATCATAACGATGTGATACATGTTACACATCAAGAAATAGCTTCAGACTTGCATACATCAAGGGTTGTGATATCAAGACTACTTAAAGCTTTAGAAATAAATGGTCGCATAGAGCTACACAGAAATAATATTAAAGTACTTGACTTATAAACCTGTAACAAATGTTACAAAAAAACAAGCTAATCATTATTAGTTTTGAGTACTAACTCTTAACTATGGAAATACAATATATACTTGGATACATAGGCGCGTTACTAATAGGTCTTGTTTTAGGCTTAATTGGTGGTGGCGGATCAATACTTACAGTTCCTATACTAGTCTATCTTTTAGGGATTAATCCAATTACAGCTACAGCATATTCTTTATTTGTGGTTGGTAGTTCTGCTTTAGTTGGAGCTTTAAAAAACATTCAAAAAAAATTAGTAGACTTTAAAACAGCAATTGTTTTTGCTCTTCCTGCATTTACAGCAGTATTTTTAACACGTAAGTATTTAGTACCAGCAATACCAGAACAATTTTATAAAATAAACAATTTTATAATCACAAAAGATATTGCAATAATGTTACTATTTGCAGTATTAATGCTTTTAGCTTCAATATCTATGTTAAAAAGTAAAAAAGAAGTTATAGAAGAAGATGTAAGCCTTAATTTTGTGGTTTTCTTTTTTCAAGCGGCATTTATAGGTGTCTTAACAGGATTAGTTGGTGCTGGTGGCGGATTTTTAATCATTCCAACACTAATGTTTTTTGCTAGAATGTCCATAAAAAATGCTGTAGCAACTTCGTTATTAATCATAGCTATTAACTCGTTAATAGGATTTATAGGAGATGTTCAAAATATAGAAATAGATTGGTTGTTTTTATTAAGTTTTACATCCATCTCTATTATTGGTATATTTATCGGCACATATCTTTCAAAATTTATTGAAGGCGCAAAACTTAAAAAAGGATTTGGATGGTTTGTACTTGTTATGGGGATATATATAATCTTCAAAGAGTTAACTAAATGATAATTGTAACTTTTGTTACATCTATATAATTACAAATCAATTAATTTTATAACCCATTAATAATCAATTTTTAAAATTGAATTAGAACATAAAATAACATGAAAGTAGAACAAATTTATACTGGTTGTTTAGCTCACGCAGCGTATTACATAGAAAACAATGGAGAAGTAGCAATAATAGATCCGCTTCGCGAAGTTCAGCCATATATTAATAGAGCAAAATTAGACGATGCAAAAATCAAGTATGTTTTTGAAACGCATTTTCACGCAGATTTTGTTTCTGGTCACTTAGATTTAAAAGAAAAAACAGGAGCTAGCATTGTATTTGGACCAACAGCAAAACCAAATTACGAAGCAATAGTAGCAGAAGACGGACAAATCTTTGAAGTTGGTAACTACAAGATAAAAGTTATTCATACACCAGGTCATACAATGGAAAGTACCACATATCTTTTAATAGATGAAAACGGTAAAGAACACGGTATTGTTACAGGCGATACATTATTTATTGGTGATGTAGGTCGTCCAGATTTGGCGCAAAAAGTGGTAGAAGACTTAACTCAAGAAAAATTAGCAGGATATCTATACGATTCTTTACGTAACAAAATTATGCCATTAAGTGACGATTTAATAGTGTATCCAAATCACGGTGCAGGATCGGCATGTGGTAAAAACATGAGTAAAGAAACTACAGATACTTTAGGAAATCAAAAAAAGGTCAACTATGCTTTAAGAGCAGATATGACCAAAGAAGAATTTATAGAAGAAGTTCTTGACGGTTTATCAGAGCCACCAGGATATTTTCCTCAAAATGTAATGATGAATATTACAGGTTACGAAAGTTTTGATAACGTTATCACTAAATCTAATAAACCGTTATCACCAGAAGCTTTTGAAGCTGCAGCAAATGAGACAGAAGCTATTATTTTAGATGTACGTCATCAATCAGAATTTGTAAAAGGACATATACCACGTTCAATTTTTATTGGTATAGATGGTGGATTTGCTCCTTGGGTTGGTGCTTTAATTGTAGACGTAAGTCAGCCAATACTCTTAGTGGCTCCAGAAGGAAGAGAAGAAGAAGTGGTAACACGTTTATCTCGCGTTGGTTTTGATAACGTAATAGGTTATTTAGATGGTAGTTTTCAATCTTGGAAAAATTCTGGTAAAGAGTATGATACTATAACTTCAATTTCAGCAGAAGAATTCGCTAACCGTTTTGAAGATAATAAAGACGTTGTATTTGATGTACGAAAAAATGGAGAGTTTACTGCCGAACACGTTGACGGAGCAAAAAGTACACCATTGGATTACATAAATAATTATTTACAAGAATTTCCAGATAATAAAACATTTTATGTGCATTGTGCAGGTGGATATAGATCAGTAATAGCAGCTTCTATTTTAAAAAGTAGAGGCATCCACAACTTAATAGATGTTGGTGGTGGTTACGGTGCTATCAAAAAAACAGATATACCAGTAACAGACTATGTTTGTCCATCAACATTAAAGTAGTTTTAAGTTTTTTAGTTAGTTAAAAGTGTGTGTTACAAATCTGTAACACACATTTTTTTTGTAACAAAGGTTACCAATAATAGTAACAAATTGACGTAATTTTATAGAAATTTTTATAGATGAAATACATACTCATTATGTCAATATTCTCATTTTTATTCGGAAACAACTCAGTACAAGATAAACCAATAAAAGTATTATCTCCAGAAGAATTTAAAGCGCAAATCCAAGATAAAGACGTGCAATTAATAGATGTGCGTACGCCAGCCGAATTTGAAGCAGGACACATTGAAGGCGCTAAAAATATTGACTTTTTTTCAGGGAAATTTAATGTAGAATTTGACAAATTAGACAAAGAAAAACCAGTTTACATTTATTGTAAAAGCGGAAATAGAAGCAGACAAACCGCTAACAAATTAGCAGAAAGAGGTTTTAAAGACATCTATGATTTGGAAGGCGGAATTTTAAATTATAAATAAAAACAAATATGAAAACATCAATAATAGTTCAAAACCTAAAATGTGGTGGTTGTGCAAATACTATTTCAACTAAATTATCAGAAATTGAAACAATTTCAAATATTCTAGTAGATGTAGAAGAAAGTAAAGTCACTTTTAATGTCTCAAACTCAGAAGATGCAATAGAGGTTAAACAAAAGCTAAAAAGTTTAGGTTATCCATCAATAGAAGATGAAAATGGATTAGTATCTAAAGCTAAATCTTTCGTCAGTTGCGCAACTGGTAAATTATCAAAATAATCATGAAACAGTTACTTATAATTTCAGCTTTAGCAATCACTTTTTTTAGCTGTAAAGATTCAGAAAAGAAACAACACTCTGCATTAGATGTACAATTACAAGCTAACAATCATCCTGGTAAAAAGCTCTTGGAAAAACATTGCTACGTTTGTCATAGTCCAACTGCTAGTCATGACGATCGGATTGCGCCACCAATGGTTGCAATAAAAAGGCATTACATAGATGAAGATACATCAAAAGAAAAATTTGTCGCAGAAATAAATACTTTTATAAAAAACCCAACTAAAGAAAATGCAAAACTCTATGGTGCTGTAAAACGCTTTGGTGTTATGCCAAAACAATCTTTCCCAGAAGAAGATATTAAGCAAATTGCAGAATATATGTTTGATTTTGATATTGAGCAACCAGAATGGTTTGAAGATCATTTTAAGGAAGAACAAGGTAAACATAAAGGTCAAGGCATGGGTAACGGAAAAGGTAAAGGAATGGGACAAGGTATGCACAAACAACAAGCAGAGGTTAATTTTGAAGATTTGCCTTACGACGAACGTGGTTTAAAATATGCATTAACTACAAAAGCAGTTTTAGGAAAAAACTTGATGGGAACCATCCAAAAAAAAGGAACTTTAAAAGCGTTAGCATTTTGTAATGAGCAAGCTTATCCGTTAACAGATAGTATGAGTGTTGTACACAATGCTAATATTAAAAGAGTTTCAGATAAACCAAGAAATCCTAATAATAAAGCAAACTCAATAGAGCTTGATTATATCAATACCTTTAAAAAACAGTTGACAAATCAAGAAGAGATTAGTCCAATTGTAAAAGAAGATAAAGATCAAGTACACGTATATTATCCAATCGTTACAAATAGTATGTGTTTACAATGTCATGGTAAACCAAACGAAAATATTAAACCTGAAATAATAAAAAAGTTAACTTTGTTATATCCAGAAGACCAAGCTACAGGTTATACAACAGACCAAGTTAGAGGTATTTGGAGTATTAGTTTTGATAATTAAAACATTTAGGTATGAGTAAGTTTTCAGATATTATAAATCAAGACAAACCTGTTTTGATAGATTTTTTTGCAGAATGGTGCGGACCATGTAAAATGATGAGTCCTATTTTAAAAGAAGTAAAAGACAATTTAAAAGAGCGTATTTCTATTATAAAAATTGATGTAGATAAAAATCAAGCATTAGCCGCAAAATATCAGGTTAGAGGCGTACCTACACTTATGATTTTTAAAAACGGAAAACAAGTTTGGCGCCAATCTGGAGTGCTTCAAAAAAATGAAATTATTAACATTATCACTAATTTAGATTGATGGATTTATCTGAAAAATATTGGGATACGCGTTATAAAATTGATGATATAGGTTGGGACTTAGGACAAGTTTCACCACCATTAAAAGCTTATTTTGATCAGTTAGAAGACAAAAACTTAAAGATTTTAATACCTGGCGGCGGTAATAGTTATGAAGCTGAATATTTACACAATCAAGGTTTTACAAATGTTTATGTTGTAGATGTATCTAAAACTGCTTTAGAAAATTTTTCAAAAAGAGTGCCTAACTTCCCAAAAAACCACTTAATACAAAAAAACTTTTTCGATATAGATACAACTTTTGATCTTATTGTAGAACAAACTTTTTTCTGTGCAATAAATCCTAATTTAAGAGCAGCCTATGCAGCAAAAGCTTATGACTTACTAAACCCAAAAGGTAAAGTTGTAGGATTATTATTTGATGCACCATTAAATACGGATAAACCACCATTTGGAGGTTGTAAAGAAGAGTACATTAATTACTTCAAACCGTACTTTAAAATCACTATTATGGAAAATGCTCACAACTCAATACAACCAAGAGCTGGTAGAGAATTATTTTTTAGAATAGATAAAATAGAAAAAGAAACTATAGTTTTTTAGTTTTTGATAAAAAACTGCACTTAATATTGTTAAAACGCTATTGTTTTATCTATTGTGTAACAAAAGTTACAATTTTTATCTTAAAACACTGTTATTTTTATCAAAATTGAAAACTAACAAACTCAATAAATAAAAATAATAATGAAATCTCACTATCAAATTCTAGTAATTGGTGGCGGAACAGGAGGAATCATGACTGCAGCCAATTTACTATCCAAAAATAAATCGTTAGATATAGGTATAATCGAGCCAGCAGATTGGCATTATTATCAACCAGCTTGGACATTAGTTGGAGCAGGTACATATGATTTCGATAAAACAAAACGTCCTATGTCATCTGTTATGCCAAATGGTGCAGAATGGATAAAAGATTACGCTACAATTTTTAAACCAGAAGAAAATACTGTTGAAACTAAAGAAAATGGAGCTATAACATATGATTTTTTAATTGTATCTCCTGGTTTAGTTATGGATACCTCTTTAATAGAAGGTCTAACAGAATCTTTGGGTAAAGGTGTAGTTTGTAGTAATTATACAGATCCAAAACATACTTGGGATGTGATTAAGAATTTTAAAGTAGGTAATGCGGTGTTCACACAGCCAACAACACCAATTAAATGCGGTGGAGCACCTCAAAAAATCGCTTATTTAGCAGCAGATTATTTCAAGAAAAACGGATTGAAAAATAAAACTAATGTTGTGTTTGCAACACCTGGCTCTGTAATTTTTGGAGTGAAAGAAATTAGAGAAAGCCTAATGCAAGTAATTAGTAGATATGGTATTCATTTTAAACCATTTTACGCGCCAATTAAAATTGATGGCGAAAACCAAATTGTAACTTTTAAAGGTGTTGGAACTGGCGAAAATAAATGTGTGATAAATGAAGATAACGAATTAAGAGAAATCATGTCTGGCGAGTCAATTATAGAAATGCCTTTTGATATGCTTCACCTTGCGCCACCACAAACAGCTCCAAAATTTGTTAAAGAATCTCCGTTAGTTAATGAAGCTGGTTGGTTAGATGTAGATAAACACACTTTGCAACATAATAAATACGCTAATATTTTTGGTTTAGGTGATGTTGCTGCGTTACCTACAGCAAAAACAGGTGCTGCAATACGTAAGCAAGTACCTGTAGTTACAGATAATATTTTACAATTAATAGCACATAGTAAAAAAGGAAATAAATCATACAACGGTTATTCATCTTGTCCATTAGTAACTGGATATGGCAAAATGATTTTAGCCGAGTTTGATTACGATAATAACTTTATTCCAGATCCAAAACTTAAACAAATGCTTGTTTTTAATAGCGAAAAAGAGCATTGGCGACTTTGGATGTTAAAAAAATATGGATTACCATATTTATATTGGAACAAAATGATGAAGGGAAAAGAAGTGTAAATATCATCATCTTAATTAATAGCGTAAAGCATCTGATAATTTCAGATGCTTTTTTAGTTTTAATGACAAATGTCATATTTCATTATGTAAATCAGTTATACCTTTACATTGTAATAATTAAAGACTAAACTAATCAATTATGGTATCTCAAAATATATCTCTTTATAGCTGGAGTAACGGTGTAATAATGATTGTTATTTTTGGTATTGTTTGTTTAACCCTTATAGGTTTTGCTATAAAGTTTATGAGTGGAGAAAGTAAAAAGGATGATACTAAAGAGTAGCTTTTTTATTTAAATTTGGTTAAAGAGTGCAAGTAATTGCACTCTTTTTTTTTAAACTATTGTTAAATTTCGATCTTATGTAACAATTGTTTCAAATAGATTAAATCTATTGTTTTAATTTTACATCATAGAAATTTAATATTTAAAAACATATAGTAATTATGGAAACAAACAATGAAATAAACCAAGTAAACACTATGCCAAGAATTGGTGATCAAGCACCAGATTTTGAAGCAGTAACTACTAAAGGAAAAATTAAATTTTCTGATTTTGCAAAAGATAAATGGGTAGTAATGTTTTCTCATCCAGCAGATTTTACACCAGTTTGTACAACAGAAATGAGCGGATTTGCAATAAGAAAACCAGAATTTGATGCACTTAACACAGAGCTTATTGGCTTAAGTATAGATAGTATACACGCACATTTAGGTTGGGTACAAAACGTAAGAGAAAATACAGGTGTATATTTCGATTTTCCTATTATCGCAGATATAGATATGAAAGTATCTAAGCTTTACGGAATGCTACAACCTAACGAAAGTGAAACAGCAGCAGTACGTGCAGTTTTCTTTATAGATCCAAGTAAAAAAATACGTCTTGTAATGTATTACCCATTAAATGTTGGTCGTAATATGGACGAAATTTTAAGAGCTTTAGAAGCACTTCAAACGTCGGATAAATACAAAGTAGCGATGCCTTTAGATTGGAAAAAAGGAGATAAAGTAATTGTTGGACCACCAAAAACTTTAGATGAGTTAAATGAAAGAATTAACGACGATTCTCTTGAAAAAGTAGACTGGTATTTAGCAAAGAAAAACCTATAAAATACTCTTAAAATATCGGTCTTTTCATCAAGTTAAGACCGATTTTTTTTATCTTATTTTCATCTAAACCAAAACTAAATAAAATGAATATTACTCAATTTGAAGACAAGCCATTAGCGCATTATTCTTATGCAATAATTAGCGATAATAAAATGGCAATTGTAGATCCTTCCAGAGATCCTAAACCTTACTATAAATTAGCCGAAAAAGAAAATGCAAAAATCGTTGCGGTTTTCGAGACGCATCCGCATGCAGATTTTGTAAGTAGTCATTTTCAAATACATAAAGAAACTGGCGCAACCATTTTTGTAAGTAAATTAGTTGGTGCTAATTATCCACACAAAACTTTTGATGATGGCGATGTTTTTAACCTAGGAAGCGTTCAGTTTTCTGCAATAAACACACCTGGTCACTCACCAGATAGTATCACAATTATTGCAAAAAATAACGCAGATTATGCGATGTTTTCTGGCGATACGTTATTTATTGGCGATGTTGGTCGTCCAGATTTACGTGAAAAAGCTGGAAATATGAAAGCTAAACGCGAAGAATTAGCCAAAAGTATGTATCAAACCATGCAAACAAAATTTAACGATTTACCAGACAATACCATTGTTTATCCAGCACACGGCGCAGGTTCGCTTTGCGGTAAAAATATGAGTAAAGATGCATCAAGTACTTTAGGTCGAGAACGTGAAGAAAATTGGGCGTTTAAAAATTTATCTGAAGACGATTTTGTCAATCATATTTTAAAAGATCAACCATTTATTCCTTCATATTTTGGATATAACGTAGATATAAATAAAGTTGGAGCAAAAGATTATGAAAAGGCAATTTCAGAAGCAAACTTTCAATTTAAAGCAGATAGTTTTGAAGACAACGCTTTAATTATTGACGTTAGAGATGAAGCCGATTTCAAAAAAAATCATCTAAAAGGTAGCATAAATATTATGGCAAAAACCGAAAATGATAAGTTTGAAACTTGGTTAGGATCTATCGTCAAACCAAAAGAAGCATTTTATGTAGTTTTAAATTCAGTTGAAGATAAAGATGAAATATTACATCGTACAGCCAAAATTGGTTATGAAGATCAGTTGCAAGGCATTCTTACTTTAGATGATTCATCTTTTGAAAGTACAGAAAAAATAGATTTATCAGACTTTAAAAATAATCCAAATCAATACACAATTATTGACATAAGAAATAAAAGTGAAGTAGAAGAAGGTAAGTTTTTTGAAAACGCTATATCAATTCCTTTGAATGAATTAAGAGATTCAGAAAATCAAATTCCAACTGAAAAACCAATAGTTGTACATTGTGCTGGTGGTTACCGTAGTGCAGCAGGAAGTAGTATTATTTCCAACTTAAAAAATAATGCAAAGGTTTACGATTTAAGTGAAGCTGTGTCACAATTTAAATAGTCAAACTTCATAAATAAAGTAAAAAGCCAGTTGTATTTTAATCATTGCAACTGGTTTTTTTTATGCTAAATGTTAAAGTTTTTAATATGTAATATTTATTACATTCAACCAATAATCTGTGTCGTATTTTTGTTAGAAACTTACAATTATGGATGTAGAAATCTTAGCCCGAATTCAATTTGCCTTCACTGTTGCTTTTCATTATATCTATCCGCCATTAAGCATTGGTATCGGATTAATCATGGTTATTTTTGAAGGTTTATATCTTAAAACAGGTAAAAAAGAATACGAAATTTTAACTCGTTTTTGGTTAAAGATTTTCGCCATAACCTTCGGTATTGGTGTAGCAACCGGAATCATAATGGAGTTTGAATTTGGTACCAACTGGTCTGTATATTCCAAATATGTTGGTGATATTTTTGGAAGTGCTTTAGCTGCAGAAGGATTATTTGCTTTTGGACTAGAAAGTACCTTTTTAGGCATCTTAATTTTTGGATGGAATCGTGTATCGCCTAAAGTTCACTTTATATCAACAATAGGCGTATTTTTAGGATCTATGTTTTCGGCAGTTTGGATTGTTGTAGCCAACAGTTGGCAGCAAACACCAGCAGGTTATCATATTGTAGGCGAAGGATTAAATGCTAGAGCAGAAGTAACCGATTTTTGGGCAATGGTCTTTAATCCATCTAGTGTAGATCGTATAATTCACGTTTGGCAAGGTGCATTTTTAGCTGGTGCATTTATGATTTTAAGTGTACACGCGTATTATTTATTAAAAGGAAGGTATGTAGAGATTTCTAAAAAAGCCTTTAAAATAGCATTATCTGTAGCTACAATAATTTCGTTAACACAATTAGTGTCAGGTCATAGTTCTGCAGATGGTGTTGCTGTTAATCAACCCGCAAAATTAGCTGCTATGGAAGGTCATTACGAGCAATCTGCTGCTGCCGATTTATATTTGTTTGGTTGGGTTGATCAAGCTTCAAAAACGGTTACAGGTATTGGTATTCCTGGCGGATTATCATTTTTAGTGCATCAAGATTTTAACAAACCTATTGCAGGTTTAAATGCGTTTCCTGAAGATGAAATACCAACGCAAGTCAACGCTGTTTTTCAATTTTATCATATCATGATTTCTATAGGTATGTTTTTTATTGGGTTAACATTATATGCTAGTTATTTATGGTGGCGTGGTAAGTTGTTTGATAAAAAGTGGTTACTTAAAATATTTGCATTTTCGGTATTATTGCCTCAAATAGCCAATCAAGCTGGTTGGTTTGCTGCCGAAATGGGACGACAACCTTGGGTTGTTTATGGTCATTTAAAAACAAGCCAAGCATTTTCTCAAGAGGTATCTGCTAATCAAATTCTATTCTCATTAATTTTGTTTTTTGTGGTTTATGCCATCTTATTTTTACTGTTTTTATACTCATTAAACAAGAAGATAAAGCATGGTCCTTATGATGAATCTGAAAATCCAAATGAATTTTTAAAGTACACTTAATAGAAGATTATGGAAACATTTTTAGGTATAGATTATCCAACATTATGGTATTTAGTAGTAGGACTTTTGTTTTCTGGTTATGCTATTTTAGAAGGTTTTGATTATGGTGCTGGCGCATGGCATTTATTTTTAAAAAAAGATATAAGTAGGCGTATAGCCATAAATGCAATTGGACCCTTATGGGATGCTAATCAAGTGTGGTTAATTATTGGTGGCGGCGCATTGTTTGCAGGTTTTCCTGTAATGTATGCAACAATGTTATCGGCAATGTATATTCCGTTTATGTTGTTTTTAATGCTATTGGTATTACGTTCTGCTGCTATAAAATTTAGAAGTGCTGAAGAAATGAAATGGTGGCGAAAAACTTGGGACATCATTTACTTTACATCAAATATATTAATAGCTTTTTTACTTGGCGTTGTTTTAGGTAACGTATTACAAGGTTTTGAATTACACGAAAACTTTATTTATAAAGGTGGTATTTTCTTTGCGTTTTTAAACCCATATTCATTAATGGTTGGGTTTACAACATTATCCATTTTTATGACACAAGGAGCTATTTTTCTTCTTTTAAAAACAGAAGGAAAACTGCATGATAGATTATCATTTTTACTAAAAAGAGGAATGGTGTTCTTCATTGTCAGTTTTGCAGTTACATCTTTTTACACGTTAACGTATCTTCACGGTGTAACCGATAAATTTAAAGAACAACCTATATTTTTCGCTTTACCAATTTTAGCATTTTTAGCAGTAGCCAATGTGCCAAGATTAGTATCTAAAAAGAAATACTTTTATGCATTAGTATTTTCGTCATTAATCATGGCATTTTTATTAATGTTAGTAGCTTTTCAATTGTATCCAGTGTTGTTGCCTTCAACTATAAATCCAGAATATAGTGTAACTATTTACAATGCAGCATCATCACAAAAATCATTAGGGATCATGCTTACTATTGTACTAATTGGTGCGCCACTTTTAGCATTTTATTTCTTGTTTTTATACAAAACGTTTAACGGAAAAGTAGAGCTAGACGATACAAGTTATTAAATAAATAGATTAAAAATAATCAACCAGAGTTGTGTTTGATTATTTTTTGTACATTTGTTAACCACTTGGTTAAACCATATAGTTAAAATGAAAAAAACAAAAGACGAAAATACCGAAGAACAGATACTTGAAGCTGCCAAAAGCGTATTTCAATCCAAAGGAATGGATGGCGCACGAATGCAAGAAATAGCAGATAAAGCTGGAATTAACAAAGCCATGCTTCATTATTATTATAGAAGTAAACAACTATTGTTTGAAGCGGTTTTTAACAATGCGTTTTCATTATTGGCACCTCAATTAAACGCCATTTTAAATGATGATTCTTCTATTGAAGACAAGATTAAAAACTTTACTTCTAACTATATATCATTCATTGTAAAGCATCCATATTTGCCAAATTTTATCATTCAAGAATTGAATAGAAATCAAGATTTTATTTTAAAATTAAAAGACAAAGGTTTTCCAAATATTGAAAAATTCAAAAAACAAGTAAATGAAGACGTTGCTAAAGGACTTATAAAACCAATTAGTGCAGAACAATTATTTATAAATATAATGGCTCTGAATATTTTCCCTTTTGTGGCAAAACCTTTAATCATGGCATTTACAAATTCAGATGATAAAAATTATAAATTACTAATGGAAGATCGTAAAACAGAAGTTGCCAATTTTATTATTAATTCCATAAAGACGACATAAAATGAAACAGTTAATAGTCATTTTCGCAATCTTAATCACGCTACCAAGTGTTGCACAGCAAAGCATCACCTTAGAGCAATGTTACCAATTAGTGATAGAGAATTATCCTTTAGCAAAACAGACGCAACTATTAGATGCACAAAACAAATTGGATAAAGAAGTGGTTTCTACATCAAAATTACCACAATTAAGTTTAGATGCACAAGCAACATATCAGTCTGATGTGATTGAAATTCCTATTCCAAATGCTGGTATAGAACCTTTAAACAAAGATCAATATCGTGCTACATTATCTGTTAATCAACTTATTTATAATGGAGGTGCAACTGATGCAACATTAGATTTAAAATCGGCACAACTTAAAACCAAACAAAAGCAGGTTGAAGTCAGTTTGTATCAATTAAAACAGCAAATCAATCAATTGTATTTTTCAATTTTATTAGTACAAGAATCAGAGTTGTTACTAAACGCCAAAAAAGAACAATTAAAAGTTAAACTGAAAGAAGTACAATCTGGAATAAAGTATGGTGTTATTTTACCATCGTCCGATAAAGTTTTGGAAGCCGAATTATTAAAATTAAGCCAACAATTTAAAGAGCTAGTAAGTAATAAAGCAAGTCTTATTGCAACGCTTTCTAGTTTAATAAGTAAACCATTAAATGATTCTGTAGTATTTCAAAATCCACTTGTAGAAACCGATTTACAAACCGAATTAGCTAGACCAGAATTGGAATTATTTCAACTTAAAAAAGAAGAAATTACAACTTCAGAAAATGTATTATCCAAGCAAAACGCACCTAAATTACTAGGTTTTGCATCAGGTGGTTATGGTAATCCTGGATTGAATATGTTGGATAATTCGTTTCAACCTTTTTATACAGTTGGTGTAAAATTGAACTGGAATGTATTCGATTGGAATTCTAATAAAAAACAACGTGAATCTTTAGCAATCAATAAAGATATTGTGGAAAATGAAACCGAAATTTTTAAACTAAATACAAACATTCAACTAAATCAACAACAAAAAGAAATTGATAAAATTGAAGAATTTATTGCATCAGATCTAGAAATCATCAACTTAAGAAAAGAGGTTCTCAAGTCAACAGATTCACAACTCAAAAATGGCGTGATTACATCTTCAGCATACATTACAGAATTCACCAATTTATATGAAGATGAAAATACGTTGGTAAAACATAAAATTCAGTTACAACTCGCAAAAGCTAATTATAATGTTATTAAAGGTCAATAAAATAAGTCAGATGAAAAACTACAAATACATAATAGGATTTAGCATCATAGCAATCAGTTTATTGTCTTGTGGAGATGATAACGGAAAAGCAGATGGTTACGGAAATTTTGAAGCTACAGAAATCACCATTTCTGCCGAAAACAACGGAAAATTGATGCAATTTGACGTAAATGAAGGTGATATTGTTCAAAAAGAAACCTTTTTAGGATATATCGATACAATTCCGTTAACGCTAAAACGTGAACAATTGGAAGTGTCTAAAGCTGTAATTAGTTCGAAATCTAAAGGTGTTTTATCTCAAATTGCTGTGTTGAATTCTAAATTAAAAACAGCAAACACCAACAAAACGCGAGTAGAAAATTTAATAAAAGACAATGCAGGAACACAAAAACAATTAGATGATGTTACCGGAGAAATAGATGTTATTAAAAATCAAATTAGAAGTGTTGAAATTCAGAATGCACCTGTGGTAAACGAGCTAAAATCTATTGACGTGCAGTTAAAACAAATAGAAGACCAAATTCAAAAAAGTAAAATTATAAATCCAGCAAACGGAACCGTTTTAACCAAATACGCAGAACCAAACGAGATTACTGCTTTTGGAAAACCACTCTATAAAATTGCCGATTTAAACACCATGCAACTACGCGTTTACATCAGCGAAACACAATTAGCCAATATAAAAATCGGACAAGAAGTAACGGTTAAAATTGATGATGCAGATACAATGAAATCTTATAAGGGTAAAATTAGTTGGATTGCTTCGGAAGCAGAATTTACACCAAAAATTATTCAAACTAAAGAAGAACGCGTTGCATTAGTTTATGCTGTAAAAGTAGATGTAAAAAACGATGGAAGCTTAAAAATAGGCATGCCTGCTGAAATGTGGTTAACTAAAGAATAAATGAGCATTCATATTTCTAACATATCAAAATCATACAAAAACGTAAAAGCCTTACAAGACATTTCTTTTGATGTGAATGCAGGTGAACTTTTCGGATTAATTGGTCCTGATGGCGCAGGAAAAACTACGTTATTCAGAATTTTAACAACATTGCTAATTGCAAACGAAGGTACAGCAACAGTTGCAGGTTTTAATGTAGTTTCAGACTATAAAAACATTAGAAATAGCGTTGGTTACATGCCTGGAAAATTTTCGCTATATCAAGATTTAACTGTCGAAGAAAACTTAGAATTTTTCGCTACCATCTTCGGTACAACCATTGAAGAAAATTACGAGTTAATCAAAGATATCTACGTGCAAATAGAACCTTTTAAAGCTCGTAGAGCTGGTAAACTTTCAGGAGGAATGAAGCAAAAACTCGCTTTATGTTGTGCTTTAATCCATAAACCCAAAGTGTTGTTTTTAGATGAGCCAACTACAGGAGTTGATCCAGTTTCTAGAAAAGAGTTTTGGGACATGCTAAAACGTTTACAACAAAAAAACATCACCATTTTGGTATCCACACCTTATATGGATGAAGCCGCTTTGTGTGATAGAATTGCCTTGATTCAAGATGGAAAAATTTTAGAAATAGATACACCAGAAGCGATTGTAAAACATTACCCAAAACCAATTTACAACGTGAGCGCAAATAATATGTACCAACTTATTAATAGTTTAAATGCTTATAAACACAATCATAGTGTGTACCCTTTTGGCGAATTTGTGCATTATACAGATAATAGAACAGATTTTAATCCTGAAGATTTAAAAGTGTATTTAGAATCTAAAAATTTATCAAACATAAACATTGATAAAACAGTAGCAACCATTGAGGATACCTTTATGGAATTAGCAAAATAAAAAATAGCCCTCACAGGTTTTTAAAACCTGTGAGGGCTTAAAAAAAATGAAGAATAACAACGTCATACAAGTAGAAGGCTTAACCAAAATGTTTGGAGATTTTACTGCTGTAAATGCTATAACTTTTGAAGTTAAAAAAGGCGAAATATTTGGTTTCTTAGGCGCAAATGGAGCAGGAAAAACCACAGCTATGAAAATGCTGATAGGAATTTCCAATCCTACCTCTGGAAAAGCAAATGTAGCTGGTTTCGATGTGTTTACACATGCTGAAGACATCAAGAAAAGCATTGGTTATATGAGTCAGAAATTTGCCTTGTACGACGATTTAACAGTGAAAGAAAATATTACTTTTTTTGGAGGTATTTATGGATTATCCAGAAAACGAATCAAAGAAAAATCTGCAATTTTAATTGAGGAATTAGGATTAGAAAAAGTAGCAAACAAACTCGTTGGCGCATTGCCCTTAGGCTGGAAACAAAAACTATCATTCTCTGTATCCATGATTCACGACCCTAAAATTGTGTTTTTAGATGAACCAACAGGAGGCGTTGATCCGATTACCAGACGTCAGTTTTGGGAAATGATTTACAAAGCAGCCAACCAAGGAACAACGGTTTTTGTTACCACACATTATATGGATGAAGCAGAATATTGCGACCGAGTTTCAATTATGGTTAATGGTAAAATAGAAGCTTTAGATACTCCAAAACAATTAAAAGCGCAGTTTGAAGTAGATAATATGAATGATGTGTTTTTAAAACTAGCAAGAGGATGAAAATGTTTCTCGCAGATTTCACAGATTTACGCAGAAAATAGATTTAAAAAATCTGCGCTTATTTGCGAAATCAGCGGTAGAAAAAAATAAAATAATTATGGAACAAAAAACAGAAAATGAATTATCCTTTATCATCAGAGGAGCGATTTTTAAAGTCTTTAATGAATTAGGTCCTGGTTTATTAGAATCTGTATATGAAACCGTTTTAATGTATGAATTAGAAAAACAAGGATTATCTGTAAAAAGACAAGTAGCATTACCAATTTTTTATGATGATATTGAATTAGAAATTGGTTACAGATTAGATTTATTAATAAATAATAAGGTAATAATCGAAATCAAATCAGTAGAAACTTTAGCAAAAGTTCATCATAAACAAGTTCTAACTTATTTAAAAATTTCAGAACTGAAGTTAGGCATTTTAGTGAATTTCAATGTCGATGACATCACAAAAGGCATTTACAGAAAAGTAAACGGACTATAAAAACAAAAAAAATCTGCGGTAATCAGCGTAATCCGCGGGAATATATTATGAAAAGATTCATAGGCTTCATAAAAAAAGAATTCTACCACATCTTTAGAGATAGACGTTCATTGTTTATACTCTTTGGAATGCCAATAGCACAAATTATGTTGTTTGGTTTCGCTATTACTAACGAAATAAATAATGTAGATATCGCCATTTTAGACCATTCTAAAGATGTAACAACAGAAGAAATTATCAATAAAATTTCAGCTTCAAAATATTTCAGTATCAATCAATTTATTGAAAAAGAATCTGACATTGAAACCGTTTTCAAAAAAGGAAAAGTAAAAGCAGTTTTAAATATCGAAAAAGATTTCAGCAAAAATCTAATCAAAGAACACAAAGCAACAATTCAAATAATTACAGATGCTACAGACCCAAATACAGCAAATACCATAAGTAATTATGTAAACGCCATTCTTATTCAATATCAAAAAGAATTGAACAAAGAAATCACAATCACCTATCAAACAGTTCCACAAACAAGAATGGTTTACAATCCCGAATTAAAAAGCGTGTATATGTTTGTTCCTGGAGTTATGACCATCATTTTGATGTTAGTTTCTGCAATGATGACTTCTATTTCTATAACAAGAGAGAAGGAATTAGGCACTATGGAAATACTTTTGGTGTCTCCATTAAAACCATTCCAAGTTATTGTTGGAAAGGTGTTTCCTTATATTTTTCTGTCCATAATCAATGCAGTAGTTATTGTATTGTTGAGCATTTTTATTTTCAAAATGCCAGTACAAGGAAGCTTGTTTTTATTAGCTTTAGAAAGTATATTGTTTATCATTAGTGCTTTGGCTTTGGGTATATTAATCTCAACCATTTCGGCAACCCAACAAACAGCAATGATGATTTCCTTGATGGGATTAATGCTTCCTGTTATTTTGCTTTCTGGCTTTATTTTTCCAATATCAAGCATGCCATTACCATTGCAAATCATTAGTAATATCATTCCTGCAAAATGGTTTATCATCATTATAAAAGGCATTATGCTGAAAGGTGTTGGCATTCAATTTATATGGAAAGAAACATTGATTTTAGTTGCTATGACCATCTTTTTCATCGGTTTAAGTGTGAAGAAATATAAAATCAGACTCGAGTAATGAAAACAATTCTATACATCATACAAAAGGAATTCAAGCAAATCTTTAGAAATAAAGGCATGCTTCCTATCATTTTTGTTTTACCAATATTACAACTCGTCATTTTATCTAATGCTGCCACTTTTGAAGTTAAGAATATCAAATTCGGTTATATCGATAACGACCATACATCAACCTCCAGAGCCTTAGTAGAAAAATTTAACGCCTCAACTTATTTTAACGTATTAACCGATTTTCCTTCAGAAGCATTGGCAAGTGCTGCCATGCTAAAAGGAGAAGTGGATGTGCTTTTGGAAATTCCGAATTATTTTGAACGCGATTTACAAAACGAAAAACACAATGCTTTAGGAGTTACTATTAACGCAATTGATGGTGCTGCAGCTGGAGTAGAAAATGTATATGTTTCACAGATTGTACAACGTTTTAATCAAAATTTAAAAGTGGATTTGATGCAGGTTTCAGACCAGCAAATTCAGCCCGTAAATATTGAAACTATTCCTTTATTTTGGTATAACGAAACACTAAATTATAAAACCTTTATGGTTCCTGGAATATTGGTTTTACTAGTCACTATGATTACATTATTCCTGTCTGGAATGAATATTGTTCGCGAAAAAGAAATCGGTACTTTAGAGCAAATAAACGTGACGCCAATTAAAAAAAGCCAGTTTATTATCGGAAAACTCTTTCCGTTTTGGGTTATAGGAATGGGTTTGTTAACCATTGGTTTAATCTTGGCAAAAGTTATATTTAATGTGCCAATGATTGGTAGTTTGCCACTCATGTATTTATACACTTCCATTTATATTTTTGTAGTATTAGGTATTGGATTATTCATTTCAAATTTCACCGAAACACAACAACAAGCCATGTTTATTGCTTGGTTTTTTACGGTTATATTTATATTAATGAGTGGTTTATTTACACCAATAGAAAGTATGCCAAAATGGGCACAAACCATAACGGAGTTTAACCCAATTAAATACTTTGTAGAAGTAATGCGCATGGTCATGCTAAAAGGCTCTAACATAAATGACATTTTACCACAACTAATCAAAACAGCGTTATATGCCTTTATAATGAATGGATTGGCAGTTTGGAGTTACAGGAAAACAAATTAAAAATCTTATGTAACAAAAGTAACTGTATAAACTTTAGCTTAAAGTTACCTTTACAGAAGGATTAAAAAAGTATACACTTCACTTTTTAATCGTAACTAACTCATAATCTGAATCAAAATGTCTAAAATTGTCATTTTAGGAGCAGGAATTTCTGGTCACGTAGCTGCGTCGCACTTAAGACGAAAGCTATCTAAAGATCACGAAGTTGTCGTAGTCTCTCCTAATAGTAATTACCAATGGATTCCGTCCAATATTTGGGTCGGAATTGGTAGAATGAAATCCAAAAAAATCTTATTCCCATTAGCGCCATTATACAAAAAGAAAGGCATTGGGTATAAGCAAGCCAAAGCGGTAACCTTTTATCCAGAAGGAGATAAAACAGAGCAGAAACCTTATGTTTTAGCCGAATATGTTACAGGTGAAAAGAAAGGAACTCAAGAAAAAGTTACTTACGATTACTTGATAAATGCAACAGGACCAAAGCTAAATTTTGAAGCAACAGAAGGCTTAATTCCTGGTGAAAACAAAACCTATTCTGTTTGTACTTACACGCATGCGGATCATGCTTGGCATGGTTTAAATGAAGTGATTCAGCAAATGAAAAACGGAAAAAAAGCCAAAATTTTAATAGGTACTGGTCACGCCAAATCGACGTGTCAAGGTGCTGCATTTGAATATATTTTGAATGTAGAACAAGAGTTACGTAGACATAAAGTACGTGATATGGCTGAAATTACTTGGATATCTAATGAATATCTATTAGGAGATTTTGGTATGGATGGTATGTTAATGAGTTACGGAAGCATGACGATGAAGTCTAATGAGATGATAGAAATGATTTTTGAAGATCGAGATATAAAATGGATTACAGGAGCAGGCGTAAATAAAATTGAAGATGGCATAGCGCACTATGAAAATTTAGATGGCGAATACAAAACCGAAACTTATGATTTTGCAATGTTAATTCCAGCATTTTCAGGTCACGGTTTTAAAGCTTACGATAAAAATGATAACGACATTACAGACAAGCTATTTAAAGGCTTTATGATTGTAGATGCTGATTATACACCAAAACCTTATGAGCAATGGAGTGTGCAAGATTGGCCAGAAACCTATCAAAACCCAAGTTATAAAAACATCTTTGCACCAGGTATTGCATTTGCGCCGCCACATACAATTTCTAAACCTAGAAAAAGTAAAAATGGAACTGATATATTTCCTGCTCCACCAAGAACAGGTATGCCATCAGGTATTACAGCAAAATTAGTAGCAGATAACATTATCGATAGTATAAAATCCGGTAAAGAATCTTTACACCATAAAGGATCAATGGGAAATATGGGAGCAGCATGTATAGCTTCTGCTGGTTATGGTATGACTCAAGGAAGTGGTGTAAGTATTACCACATACCCAATTGTACCAGATTATAATAAATATCCAAAAACACAAGGTAGAAAACTAGGGAAAACCTTTGGAGATATAGGTTTAGCAGGACATTGGTTAAAATTAGCCTTACACTACGCCTTTATTTACAAAGCAAAAATGAAACCGTTTTGGTGGTTGATCCCTGAATAAAAAATTTAAGATTATGACACAAAGAATATCAAAATATCAGCGTTTTAAAATGATGAATCCTATTATACAATTTTTTAAATTCATCTATTTAAGTATTAAAATTATGATTGTTGTTGCTGGCGGACATGGCGGCACAAGAAAAGTAAACTGACGTGGTTGTCAGTGATTTTGGTTGGTTTTTAATTGAAAAAGGGCATTTTAAAAATGCCCTTTTTCTATATGATTTAGCAATCAAAATAGCGTCAGTTCACGTGATTTTTAGTGTTTGCTTAGTGTAGTCGAAGCAGAACTAAAAAATTGTATCAAGAACTTTTAATAAATAACGGACATGTTTTTATTAAAATTGATACTGCACAAAAGCAGAAAAGTTACGTCCTGGTTCTGTAATTGGTGTTCTTCCAAAATCAGCTTGATTTGTAAAACTAAAGTTTAAGTGATTGTTATAAGCTTCATCAAAAATATTTAATGCTGCAATACCTAATGTTAAGTTTTTAAGTGGTTTTACACCTAATTTTATATCTAAAGTTTCATAACCAGCTGTTGTGGTTTCTCCAAAACTTTCGGCAATATTCTCTTGTTTACTTGTGATGTTATATTGCACTTTTGCCCAATATTTTTCACGATTAACACCTAAAGAAAACGTGCTATTTAATGGCGGTGTAAGTGGTAAAGATTCACTTAAATCATTGTTTTTTGCATACACGTAAGCCAATTCAGTTTTAAAATAAAAATCATTTAAAAAGTTAACTTTCGCCATAGCTTCAAAACCAGTTTTATAAGCGTTATCTAAATTTCTAAACACTTTTACTTCTTGTGGCATTGCAGTTGGCATATACTTGCGTGTAATGGTTGGATCTACAACCGCTACGATATAATTTTCGAATTTAGAATAGTAAAAACTAGCCGCGTAATTAAAGTTGTTTTTACTGTTTTTTCCTTTAAAACCAACTTCAAATTGATTGTTAACTTCTGGATTTAGATTTGGGTTTCCTAAATATTCATAAGGATCTTGACCAACAGTAAAATGATTAATATAACGCTCTATCATATTAGCACTTCGTACACCACGACCATAAGCAGCTTCTAACGTAAAATTATCTGTAACTAATCGCTTGATAGAGACTGTTCCGCTTACGTTGTTATCTGTTTTTTCTTCTAAATCGTAACGCGTAGCAAAGTCGTCTTCTGGATCTTGGATATCACTTTTTACTAAGTCATAACGCATACCAGCAGTCAGTACTGTTGTTGGGTTAATTGCCCATTTTGCTTCTGTAAATACACCATAATCGTTAATGTAAGAATCTTGCCAAACCTTGTCGTTAAACACCATTGGCATAGCAAGTGGCATGCCCATCATGTTTAGCTTCATGGTTCTGGTTCTTCCACCATCTCTTGCAATAGTCATTGCGTCTAAACCACTAAAAACAGTCAGGTTTTTTGCTGGTTGCCAGTTTAATTCTAATTTTCCGCCAATGGTTGTAGATTCAACAGAAGATTCTGCCGCCATGCGTACAAATGAAGGTCTGTCAAAATTTGTCATTAAATGATCTACGTAGCTGTAATACGCTTTCGCGGAAAAGCTTTTAACAGTTTCACCTAAATCAGAAATTTTATAATCTAAAGATAGGATACTACTATCATCATATTCGGTATCCATCATTAGCGCAGCATGTTGTACATCACGACCAAAAGATTGACGCCAATGCGCTTGTAAACGTTGATTGTCTGTAAAATTATAGCCTAACTTTACACCATAATCGGTGCTTCTAAAAGACGATGGAATTTCGACACCATTGCCATCTTCATAGCTTCCAAAATCTCTGTACCCAACATTACCAACAATGTCATATTTATCTTCAATATATTGTAATTGAAACATGTTTACCATCGAGTTTCCGTTGGTTTCATATCCAGCAGAAGCTTTACCATGAAAGCCTTTATCTAAATAATTTGGTTTTTGAGTGACTAAGTTTACAATACCGCCAAATGTTGCGCCATAACGTACGGTGTACGGACCTTTAATAATTTCAATTTTTGAAATTTCTTCAGGAATCACATGTGTTGTTATAGGATCCATGCGGTTTGGGCAAGCGTGCATTGCTTTAGTTCCGCCATCATATTGCACGTTTAATTGCTCGTATTGACTAGCTCTAAAACTTGGGTCTATAGCGTAATTACCTCTTTTAATAACAGAAAAACCGTTAATATCATTAAATAAATCGGCTACGTTTTTAGGTTGAACAATAGTTTCATCATAATTATTAGTAACAATAGTATGTATCGGGTCTGTTTTTAAATTTCCGGTTATAATAACTTCGTCTAAAGTTGTTACTTTTTGTGTAGTTGTATCTTTTACTTTAGGGTTTGTTTGAGCAATAGATACGGTTGTGATTAGCGCACATAATAATGCACTATAAAATGTTTTCATCGTATATTTTTATTTGAAAATTTGTAATAAGTCTGTGGTTTTAATACTGAAAAACAGTATTAAAGCTATAATAATGGTATGTAGACTTAAACTTGTGGAGGATGAAAACAGGAAGATTTATAACTAAAGTTATAAAGGTTAAGGTAGGTAAAGTTTTCCCTTTTTAAACTATAAAAGTTTGTTTGTAATTTATAATCTGTAATGTCTTGTTTAAATAGAAGTAACTCTTCAAAATTTATAATTTTAACAGGCTCATTTTCGTCACCAGTCGTTTGAGCTACTTTTTTTAAATGACACTTTCCGTTACATTGTAATTCTGGTTTGTCTTTATTTTCGCAAAGCTCTTCAATAAAGCCAATAGGATCTAATTCGTAGTATATAAAAGTAAAAGAGACTCTTAGCATATTAAATATAATAAGAGCGCTTAAACTAACAGCAAAAAAGAAAATCCATTTTTTCATGTCACAAAAATAAATTGTAGAGATTAATTTAAATGTGACAAAAGTCACATTAGGCTATCATTTTATCTAGGTAACATATGTTACTGACATGGGTGTTTTCTAAACGTACATTTGTATCAGTAAAAATTGAAAAATGAAACATTTAATTAACTTATCAATCCTATCAGTATTTATATGGTCTGCCTCAACACAAGCTCAAGAGGTAAAACCAATAAGTAAAAGTGAAGTTTTGACTCAAGTTTCAGAAAACAATACATCTATAAAAATTTCTGAAGAAGAATTTAACCAAGCTAAAGCAGATTATAGACAGACCAATGCTATTTTCTTGCCAAATATTACAGCTAGTCACACAGGTATTTCAACAACAAATCCTTTAATGGCTTTTGGTTCAAAATTAAATCAAGAAATTTTAACCCAAGCAGATTTTAATCCAGCACTGTTAAACGATCCAGAAACAACACAAAACTTTGCCACCAAGCTAGAAGTACAACAACCATTAATTAATGTTGATGGTATATTTCAGCGTAAAGCAGCCAAATCTAAAATGGAAGCTATGTCACTAAAGACAAAGCGTACAGAAGATTATATGACTTTTGAAGTAGATAAAGCCTATATGCAATTACAATTAGCATACAAAGCTGTAGATGTTTTAGAAAAAGCTTTAGAAGCTGCTAACGCAAATAAAAAATTAGCAGATAATAGTTACGAGCAAGGGTATTTACAACGTGCCGATGTACTTAATGTAGAAGTGCGTGTTACCGAAGTAAAAAACCAATTACAACAAGCTAAAAGTAACGTGCAAAATGCGTCTAATTATTTATCATTTTTAATGAATGACGACACATTTATAACCTACAAACCAAGCGATACATTAACACCTTATGTGCGTACAATTGAGTTAAAAACGTTTACTGAAAATCGTAGCGATATCAAAGCAATGCAGTTAGCAAGTAAAGCTTATGAAGCAATGAGTAAAGCAGATAAAATGGCGTTTTTACCACGTTTAAACGCTTTTGGAAGTTACGAAATGTATGATGATAAAATCTTTCAAGCAGATGCCAACGGATACATTGTTGGTGCGCAATTAAGTTGGGATATTTTTCAAGGGTCAAAGCGTTTTGGAAAAGCGCAAAAAAGTAGAGCTGAGTTTGAAAAATCGAAGCTTGAATACAATCAATATGTATCAAAAAGTAAGTTAGAATTAAATAAAGCTAAACGAATGCTTATTGATGCCGAAAACAAATTAAACCTATCAAAATTAGCTTTAGATCAATCGGAAGAATCACTTCGTATTCGTACCAATCGTTTTAAAGAAGGTTTAGAAAAAACATCAGATTTATTGATGGCAGAAACTCAATACGCACAAAAACAATTAGAATATTACCAAACCATTTTTGAATACAATTACGCTTTAGCGTACGTTAATTTTTTAACTAAAGAATAACCTCTCGACTGCGCTCGAGGAGACAAATTTTGTCAGGTCGAGCGCAGTCGAGACCTAAATATAAAACTTAAATAAAAATGAAAAAACTATATACCATCTTATCACTTTCAACCGCAATATTACTAGCAAGTTGTGGTAGCGAAGACAAAAAAGTAGTTGCAGATAACTCGCCAGCTATTCCTGTAAAAATAGCAAAGGTTAGCGACAATAATGATAGCCCATTTTTAGCGGTAAGTGGAAAAATTCAAGCTGAAAACAGTGCAAATTTAAGCACAAGAATGATGGGTTACGTCAATAGCGTACCTGTAAATGTTGGCGATAAAGTAAGCAAAGGACAGTTGTTAGTAGCTATTAATAATGCCGATTTACAAGCGCAAAAAGCACAAGTAAAAGCAAATATTACAAAAGCTACAGCAGCATTTAATAACGCTAAAAAAGACTACGAGCGTTTTCAAGCACTTTTTGCAAAAAATAGTGCCTCTCAAAAGGAAATGGATGATATGACAGCCAATTACGAGATGGCAAAAGCAAGTCTTGAAGCTGCAAAGCAAATGAAAAATGAAATTAACGCACAATTTGCTTATACCAACATTACTGCACCTTTTAGCGGTGTTATTACAAACAAAAATGTGAAGAAAGGAGATATGGCAAATCCAGGTCAGCCTTTAATTTCAATAGAAGCTCCAGGCGATTTTGAAGTGGTTGCAATGGTACCAGAAACCGAAATTTCAGACATAAAAAAAGATACAAAAGTCAATGTAAATGTAAAATCTATTAACCAAACTATTTCTGGAAAAGTCACCGAAGTAAGTACATCTGCAGCACAAACAGGCGGACAATATTTGGTGAAGATAACCTTAGATAAAACCGAAGCAAAAATTCTATCAGGAATGTTCACAACTGTGCAATTTCCTGTAGAAAGAAAAGCTGAAACTTCAATGGTTTTAATACCAAAAGCAGCTATTGTAAACAATGGTCAGTTAAGCGGCGTTTACACGGTAAGTCAAAGTAATACAGCAATGTTACGTTGGCTGCGTTTAGGTAGAACATTTGGAAATGAAGTAGAAGTATTATCTGGTTTAAACGCCAATGAAAGTTATATCGTTTCAGCAGAAGGAAAGTTGTATAACGGAGCGAAAATAAGTAAGCAGTAATTCAGTTTGCAGTAGGCAGTAAATAGTACTGAATTTTAAATTAATAACAAGATTGAATTAACAGTTCAAAGTAGCGTTAGGGATAGAAGCGGCATCCTTTTTATTGTCACATTGAGCGCAGTCGAAATGTAAGACAATAAAAAGATATAGCGAATAGCCCGTTAAAACGCCCAAAAAATAAGAAATCAAAATGAAAGAAGGTTTAGCAGGAAAAATTGCCAAAGTCTTTATGACATCGAAGCTTACAGTGCTTTTAATGATTGTTTTTATGGTCATTGGTGTGTACAGCTCGTTTTTAATTCCTCGAGAAGAAGAGCCGCAAATTGATGTGCCTATGGCAGATATTTTTGTAGGTTATCCTGGTGCAAGTCCAACCGAGGTTGAATCTAGAGTGATCAAGCCTTTAGAGCAATTAATTTCGAATATAAAAGGTGTGGAATATGTGTATTCTACGTCTATGAAAGAACAAGGAATGGTCATCGTTCAGTTTTATGTTGGCGAAGATATCGAGCGTTCTTTTGTAAAACTTTACAACGAAATCAATAAGCATATGGATCAAATGCCTGAAGGCGTAACGTTTCCATTAGTAAAAACACGTGCTATTGATGATGTACCGATGTTAGGTTTAACGTTGTGGAGTGAGAATTATGACGATTTTCAATTAGGGCAAATGGCTCAAGAATTAGAAGCCGAAATTAAGAAAGTAAATGACGTTGCAATTACACACAAAATAGGTGGAAGAGAACGTCAAATACGTGTCGTTTTAGATAAAGATAAATTAGCAAGTGCTGGCTTAGATTTTTTATCAGTTTCTGAAATGATTAAAGCCAACAACGCACAATTAAATAGCGGAACGTTTGATAAAAATGATACCGAATTTGTTGTAAACACAGGCAAGTTTTTAGAATCGATGACTGATGTTGAAAATTTAGTCGTTGGTGTTCAGCAAAATCAGCCCATCTATTTAAAGCAAGTGGCAAAAATTGTTGATGGTCCAGAAGTGCCACAAAATTATGTTAGTCTTGGTTTTGGTCAGGCTAGCGAAAAAGCAAGCGATTACAAATCAGAATATCCTGCAGTAACTATTTCTGTAGCAAAACGAAAAGGTGCAGACGCGATGAAAATTGCAGATGTCATCATTGATAAAGTAGAGCATTTACGTAAAACTTTAATTCCTGATGATGTTCACGTAGAAATCACCAGAAACTATGGTGAAACAGCATCTCACAAAGTATCAGAATTACTATTGCACCTTATTGGTTCTATCATTGCAGTAACATTTGTAGTGATGTTGGCAATGGGTTGGCGTGGTGGATTGGTCGTGTTTTTATCTGTGCCAATTACCTTCGCATTAACGCTATTAAGCTACTATATGCTGGATTATACGCTTAACCGAATCACCTTATTTGCGCTAGTATTCGTTACAGGTATTGTGGTAGACGATTCAATTATCATTGCCGAAAATATGCATAGGCATTTTAAAATGAAACGCTTGCCTTTTAAACAAGCGGCTCTTTATGCCATTAACGAAGTTGGTAACCCAACTATTCTAGCAACATTCACTGTAATTGCTTCGGTATTGCCTATGGCATTTGTGTCTGGATTAATGGGACCATATATGGCGCCAATGCCGATCGGTGCGTCTATTGCGATGATTTTATCATTATTTGTAGCCTTAACCATTACACCATATTTAGGTTATATTTTCTTGCGTGAAAAAGATAAAAAAGGTGTAGCTGAGAAACCTAAAAAACCTTTAGAGGACACATTAATTTATAAGTTCTATGAAAAATTTGAACGTCCGTTAATTGAAAGTTCTTCAAAACGTTGGTTGTTTTTAGGGTTGACTTTCATCTTATTAATGGGAACAATGGTGATGTTCTTCACTAATTCGGTAGTTGTAAAAATGTTACCGTTTGATAACAAAAACGAATTTCAAGTTGTGATTGATATGCCAGAAGGAACAACCTTAGAGCGTACAGCAGTTGTAGCTCAAGAAATTTCGCAATACTTATCAACGCGACCAGAAGTGGTTAACTATCAGAATTATATTGGGACTTCAGCGCCAATTACTTTTAACGGTTTAGTACGTCACTACGATTTACGTGGTGGAAGTAATATGGCAGATATACAAGTGAATTTAATTGATAAAGGAGAACGTAGTGCGCAATCTCACGATATTGCAAAATTATTGCGTCCTGACATTCAAAAGATAGCTTCAAAATATAATGCGAATGTTAAGGTTGTTGAAGTGCCGCCAGGTCCACCTGTATTATCAACTTTAGTGGCTGAAATTTACGGTCCTGATTATGATAAGCAAATGGAGATTGCTAATGAAGTTCAGAACATTTTGAATAATACAGAAGATGTTGTTGACGTCGATTGGATGGTAGAAGCTGATCAAAAAGAATTTCAATTCACCATAGATAAAGAAAAAGCAATGCTTTACGGTGTAGCACCAAAACAGATTGCTTATACCATGAATATGGCATTGTCCAACAGACCGTTAACCGTGTTGTATGATGAAGATGCAGTAAATCAAATAGGTTTAGTGTTAGCTTTAGATGAAAAGGAAAAATCAACTATTCAAGATATTTCACAGCTAAAAGTGAAATCGCAACAAGGCAACTTAGTGCCAATTGTAGACTTGGTTGATATTACTGAAACTACAAGTGCTAAAAGTATTTACCGTAAAAACCAAAAACGCGTGGTGTATGTGCTAGCAGATATGGCTGGTAAATTAGAAAGTCCTGCGTATGTTATTTTAGGAATGGAAGATAAATTAAAAGCAATTCCGTTACCACAAGGTTACGAGATCAATGAAATGTATTTAGGACAACCAGAATTTGAAGATGATTACACCGTAAAATGGGATGGAGAATGGCAAATTACCTTGGAAGTATTTAGGGATTTAGGAATAGCCTTTTTAGGGGCAATTGCTTTAATCTACATCTTAATTGTAGGTTGGTTCCAAAACTTTAAAGCACCAATAGTAATGATGGTTGCTATACCATTATCTATGATTGGTATTATTTTAGGTCACTGGTTAATGGGAGCATTTTTCACCGCAACATCATTTATAGGTATGATTGCTTTGGCGGGAATTATGGTACGTAATTCGGTATTACTCATCGATTTTATCAATTTAAGATTAGAAGAAGGCGTGCCATTAAAACAAGCCGCAATAGAAGCAGGAGCAGTGCGTACAACACCAATTTTATTAACAGCAGGAACAGTAGTCATAGGTGCGTTTGTTATCCTATTTGACCCGATTTTTCAAGGATTAGCTATTTCGTTAATGGGTGGAACTATCGTTTCGACAGTGTTAACCTTATTAGTTGTGCCTTTAGTGTATTATATGATAGAACGTAAAAACCATAAATAAAAAGCTGGCCGAGCACGATTGAGTGTCATGAGAGTTCAAAAAAAATCTTAGTTGTGCTCATTTGGCCAGTAAAGTTGAAAGATATGAAATTAGTATTAGTAACCGCAGTAGAAGAGTTTCATAAGGATGTAATTAAACTCTTTAAAAAAGCAGGTATTGAAAATTTTAGCGAATCTGATATAGATGGTTATAAAAACAATCATGCTTTAATTATGTCTACCAATTGGTTTGGAGCAGAAAATGCAAGTAATGAGTCTACAATGTTTTTCTCATTTACTGAAGACATGTTTATTGATATCCTTTTTGATTTAATAAAGGAGTTCAATAGCAATTTAGAAACCAACAATCCTATTAAAGCGATTGTTGTACCCATAGAAAGAGCAATTTAAATTCAAATAAATAATAGTTATGTTAAACAGGTATATAAGAGCAATAGCAGGAATTTTTGTTATAATAAGCGTATTATTAGGTATGTACGTTAATCAAAATTGGTTGTGGTTTACAGTGTTTGTAGGCGCTAATTTATTTCAGTCTGCAATCACTAAATGGTGTTTGATGGAAGATATTTTAACTAAAGTGTTTAAAATCAAAAACTAAAAAAATCTCTAACAGTTAAAAGAGATTTTAATTTCCATAAATTAAATTATAGCATGTATTTTTGCACAAAATTGATTTATGGAATTTTTTTTACAACCATGGTCTTGGTTGCTCTCAGGTTTTTTAATAGCACTAATTATGTTTTTTCTTTTAATAATGGGAAAAACTTTTGGTATGTCTTCTAATTTACGCACTTTCTGTGCCATTTGTGGTGGCGGAAAATTCAGCCAATTATTCAATTTTAATTGGAGAGAACAAAGCTGGAACCTATTAGTTGTTTTAGGAGCAATTTTAGGAGGATTTGTAGCTAAGAATTTTATGACTGATGGGACGATGCCACAAATTAGTAACGCTACAAAAGAAGGTTTACAACAAATAGGTTTTTCGGAAGATAATGGTTATTTACCCAAAGAATTGTTTTCTGCAGAAGCCTTACAAGAGCCAAAAACAATTATTATTTTAATTGTTGGCGGATTGCTTATAGGTTTTGGTACACGTTATGCAGGCGGATGTACTTCAGGTCATGCTATAACAGGTTTAAGTAACCTTCAAAGACCTTCATTATTAGCTGTAATAGGATTCTTTATTGGAGGATTAATTATGGTGCATTTATTATTTCCTTTAATTTTTTAGTACAATGAAAAAAGTATTCATCTATTTAGTAGTCGGTTTCTTTTTTGGAATAATTATGTACAAATCTGAAGCAGCATCGTGGTTTAGAATATACGAAATGTTTCGATTTGAATCTTTTCATATGTATGGTATTATTGGTACAGCATTATTTTTTGGAATTATCTTTATCCAACTTATAAAAAGAAAAAAAATCAAGTCTATTGATGGTAGTCCAATAGTTATTCCTGATAAAGAAAAATCAATATATCGTTATCTGTTAGGCGGTATTATATTTGGATTAGGTTGGGCTTTAGTAGGAGCATGTCCTGGACCAATGTTTACATTAGTAGGAGCTGGTTTTTTACCAATATTAATAGTTATTGGATCTGCAGTTATAGGAACGTTTATTTATGGAGTTTTAAAAGATAAACTTCCTCATTAACAATAATTTAATTAATAAGTTCTTAAAATTTTGTAACTTTTTTGATAAATGTGCGTCATATAAGTATCAATCAAAAAAGTATTATCATGCAAGAGAATAAACAATTAATAGTATTAACACATTTAAGTCAGTTAATTACTTTAGTAATAGGTTTTGGTAGTTTGTTGCTACCTTTAATTATTTGGTTAACTCAAAGAGATAGAGTTTATGAGTTAGACCAACATGGTAAAAATATAGTTAATTTTCAACTAAGTTTATTAGTGTATTTTATTATATGTATTCCCTTAATTTTACTATTAGGTCTAGGTATCTTAGGTTTTATAGTTTTAGGTTTGATATCTATTATTTTTCCAGTGATAAATGCGATCAAAGCTAGTCACGGAGAAACCCCAAAATATCCTTTATCTTTTAATTTTATTAGTTAGTTAGTTTTAGATAAAGTTAAAAACGCAACCATAACCAAGGTTGCGTTTTTTGTTTAGAAAAAAAACGACTGCTTACAGAAAAAACAAAGCTTGATTAGCTAATTAAATATTAAGTTTGCTAATTATAAGCTATGCAATTAATATTTAGATACATAATATTTGTTTTTATTATTGGTTTTGGAAGCGTTGCTCATGCTCAAAATCCAGTAATACAACATATGTCTAAAGTCTCAAATCTTCCAGATGTTGAGTTTTATGATATAGCAGAAGATAGCCAAAACTACATTTGGCTTGCTGCAAACAAAGGTTTATACCGTTACAACGGAAAAAGTTACAAACACTTTAGTCATCCTCAACAAAGAGGAAATTCTCTTTTTCAATTAAAATTTGATGCTAAAAATCAACTTTGGTGCAACAATATTTATGGGCAATTATTTTATGTTGAAAACGATAGTTTAAAACTATTTTATGACGCTAGTAAGTTGGTAAATGGACAATTAGCAAATTTTGAAATATTAGAAAACAGCATACGTTTATTCACTGTTATTGGCATTTTTGATATTGATAAAAGCACCAAACAAGTTACCGAAGTATTTAAAGGAATGTGTATTACCAATGCTAAGGATGGTAACAATAACTACACATTTATAATTAATCATGAAGGCGATTTAGAGCGTCATCGATTATACAAATTTGATAACAATACAAGTATAAAAATACTTGAAATTACAAGTAGCAATCGTATACAATCACCAAGAATTTTTGCCTTTAAAAACACTGTTTTTTTTACACACAAAAGTTCTAATGAAAATGTCATTTATAGAATAGATAAGACCAAAAACACACCCAAAAAAGTAGTAACGCCTGCTAGATTAAAAAATGAAACCATTTACAATGTTTTGAATATTGAAAACAACTATTGGTTTTTAACCAGTTCTGGCGTGTTTATTTATGGTTTTGAAAATGAAATTTTCACCTTTAAAGAACAACTTTTTAAAACAGAATCTATCACCGATGTTCAAGTAGATTTTAATAAAAATTACTGGTTTACAACTTTAGATAATGGTGTGTTTGTATCACCAAATTTAAATATTCGTCGTGTTGAATTATCAAATATAGACTCTAAAATCACAGCGTCTGCAGCCTTACAAAATAATCAATTTGTCTTAGGAACCAATGATGGTAAATTACTGTTTTACAATCACAACCAGCTCACAAAAACACTGCAATTACCAGGAAAAAAAATCATCGGGAAACTTTTTTTTGATGCGCAAAGCGAACAACTAATAGTTAGTATAAATGCTTCAGAATCGTTTGTAGTTAATCTTAAAAATGACAAAATTTTAGATGTAAATAACCGATTTTCAGTTGCTAAAACCTTTTCAAAAATAGATAATAACACCTTATTTTATGGTAATTATCGTCAAGGTATTGTATATAAAAATCCGTTTAATCATCCTGAACAACAAATCCTAAAGGAAAGTCGTGTAAAAGCTTCGGTGGTTTCTAATAATCATTTATTTGTATCGTACATCGACGGACTTTACAAATACAATACGAAAACATTTAATGCAGAAGAAATCACGTTTAATTCTAAAAGTTTACTGGTTAATACATTAACAAAAACCAATGGAACAGTTTGGGTTGCAACCCAACACAACGGATTATTAAAATACGAAAACAATACGCTAAAACCTTCAGGAATTAACCTTCCTGAAAACCTTCAAATTAACGCTATTCATGCCGATGGTTTAGTGTTATGGGTTTCAACCGATGCTGGATTATTTCAATATCATACAAAAACACATCAGCTTAAATCGTTAAGTGCGCAAGATGGTTTAAATACAGCGGTTAATGATTTTTTAATTCTTCAAAATCAAATTATTGTAAGCTTGCCTAAAGCATTTTATGTGTTACCAAAATCAGACGCATTGTTCAAAGCTTTTAAAACAGCCAAGGTTAGGGTAGAAGCTGTAAAAATTAACGACCGCGATACATTAGTTGCAACTAACTACAAACTACCATATAATTTAAATAAAATTGATATTTCGTTCAACTCAAACGGATTTCAATCTAACCAACATGTAAGCTACCAATACCGTGTTAAACAAATTGATACAAGTTGGCAAAACATACCGCTAAACACACATTTTGTTACTTTTAATAGTTTGTCTAGTGGCACCTATACTTTTGAATTAAAAGCCCAAAATTTAAGTGCACAACAAGCTGTTTTTGCAGCACCAATATCCTTTGTAATTGCTAAACCATTTTGGGAAACCTATTGGTTTTATGGTTTAGTTGTAGCAGCAATTATTGGTTTAGTTTGGCTGTATTTTAGATGGCGATTACAACAAAAAGAAGCACAACGTATTGCCGAAGTTGATAAAATTTTAATCGATAAAAAAATAACCAATTTAAGGTTAGAAAATCTGCGTTCGCAAATGAATCCGCATTTCATTTTCAATGCCTTAAACTCTATTCAAGATTATATTATTTCCAATGAAAAGGAATTGGCAAGTTCGTATTTAGTGAAGTTTAGCCGATTAATCCGCATGTATTTAGATTATAGTCAGCAAAACGAAATTACTTTAGAGGAAGAATTAAACGCTTTAAAACTGTATTTAGAATTAGAAAAAGTGCGTTTTGAAGATGAATTGGAATATACTATTTCGGTTGATAATCAATTGAAAACAAAACAGATAAAAGTACCGTCGTTATTCATTCAACCATATGTTGAAAATGCTTTAAAACACGGATTATTGCACAAATTAAACGACCGAAAATTACATATTGAAGCGAAATTTATTCAGCAAAATAAATTAGAAATTACCGTTGAAGATAACGGAATTGGTCGCGCACAATCCGAAAAATTAAAACGACCAAACCAACAGCACAAACCGTTTGCAACAAAAGCTAACGAAGAACGTGTGCATCTTTATAAAAACAAATTAAAACGTGATATAGCCATAACTACCAACGATTTGTATGACGAAAATGACGTTGCTGCAGGTACAAAAGTGGTTATCACCATGCCAATACATTAAGATATGAAAGCGATAATTATAGACGACGAAAAACGCGCCAGACATTTACTATCCAACTTGCTAACCGAACATTGTGCAAGTATTACTAGCATTGAAGAAGCGCAAGATTTAGCATCTGGTGTAGATTTGATTAAAACCAGTAAGCCAGATGTTGTTTTTTTAGATATTGAAATGCCAAATCAGTCTGGATTAGACATTTTAGAATACTTCCCAAATCAAATCGATTTTAAAATCATTTTCGTGACGGCATACAACCAATATGCGATTGAAGCTTTCAAACTGTCGGCTGTAGATTATTTGTTAAAACCAGTTGATACAACCGAGTTAAAAGAAGCAGTAGCAAAAGCTGAAGAAGCCATAAAAGCTAACAATTTAAACGACCAGTTAAACAAGTTACGCGATTCGTTAAAGCAGCTTTCAATGGATAAAATTGCTTTAGAAATACCAAAAGGAATCATGTTCGCATCGCATAATGATATCGTCTATTTTGAAGCCGATGGTATGTACACTAACGTACAACTTATAGATGGCAAACAAAAAACCATTTGCAAACCGTTAAAGCACTTTGTTGAGCAATTGGAACGTAATGCGATGTTTTTTAAATGTCATCGTTCGTATTTAATCAACTTAAAATATGTAGATGAATTGGTAAAAGATGATGGAGATTACTTACTAATGAATAATCAAAAACGCATCCCAATTTCAAAATCTAAACGCGATCAGTTTTTAGATGTGATTAAGGAAACCTTTATGTAGCTTTTCAGAATATCATGTCATTCAGAGTAAAGCGAAGAATCTTGTTAGAATTCCTTCAGAAAAAAAATCATCATTTTCAGAAAAAACCAAATTAAGAATAGTGCTTAAGTGCTTTATTTTGAAGTCCACTAAACACAATTCTTATGAAAAAAATAGTTCTATTATTCGTTTTGGCATTATGCTACAACGTCTCTCATGCGCAATTTGGTAAAATGCTTAAAAAGAAAGCCAAAGCAGCAGTAGAGAAGAAGTTAGATAAAAAAGAAAGTAGCAATTCGTCTTCAAAATCTGAAAACGCTTCAGGAATGGTTGGCAGTTCTTCAACTGAAACTTCATCAAAAACCGAATATACCGACGAAGAATTTAAAGCAGAATTAGCTAAAAAATATCCTAACGACCAGGCAAAACAAGATTTATATTATCAAAAATATCTTGAGAAAAAGCAACAAGAAGCAGACGCTAATAAGCCTAAATCTGCAAATTCAGTAAGCGATGATTTTCTATACATGTCGTATCCTTTTGCAATGACAAAAGGTATGAGCGCAGTTGGTGTAGATCGTGTAAAGTTAAGACGTCAAATGACAGACATGGGCGATAATGTAGATATATTGCCTGCACAAGATCCAGATTATGCATGGTTACGCTTTTTAACAACACCAGAACTAGTAGCTATGTCACCAGAAGGTTATATTGGTTATGAGTTGGTTTCAGGAATGTTTACAACCAAAGTAGGTGCAGATAGATCGCAAACTTTAGAGCTTGGTACAGGTATGCCAATTTTAGTAAGAGGAATGTTAATTGCAGACGATGTGTTCGTCATTTATGCTGCATCTCACCAAGGTGGACACGCATTTAATGTACCATCGTACATGCACGAAAAAGATATTACTATTTTAAATGTGATTGGTAAAGGCGATCAACAATTTCATGTAGAGTGGTTAGAAAAAGCAAAACCAATTGTAAAAGAATTTGAAGCCACGTTAAAAGCAAATTATGATGCAGCTGCAAAATCAACTATGGATGCTATAAAAATGCCAAAAGCAGGTAGCATGAATGGTAATACATCATTAGTGAGTTTTGCTAAAGAAAATGTGTCTAAAACTATTGCAAAAGATGGTGCAAAACTTCTAAAATTAAACATAGAATCTAACGATTGGAGTATTGTAAAAAACAAATACACAGGTCGTATTTTATACCGTTGGATTAAAGGCGCATTCACAGAAAAAAATAAAAATAACGACTGCTATTTACAAGGTTTTTTAATCAAGCAACAGCACAATGGTAGTGGTTATGGCAGTTCACAATTTGGTGGTGTTATTCACGGACAAATGCCATACGGACAAAAAATGAATTGCGAATAATTAATATACGCTATTAACCAAAATTTTTAAAGTCTGCTTATTTAAGCAGGCTTTTTTTATAATATTTAGTGTAAGAATAATCTTCATAAATCATTCAGAAAGAAATTAGAGCTATTCAGAAAAAAGCAAATTGAAAACCTTTAAAAGTGAAGTTATTTTGTTGTTGAATATTAATCTCAACTATAATGAAAAAAACATTACTCTTATTAACCTTTTTAGTGTTTGGTTTTACGCAAGCACAAACCATAATTTATGTAGATGTTGATGCAACAGGTGCAAATAACGGAAGCAGTTGGGCAAATGCCTACACAAGTCTTCATAGTGCTTTAGGAATCCAAACCATAACAGGTGCTCAAATTTGGATAGCAGAAGGAACTTACATGCCTGTTAATAAAAACACACCAATGCTAAACCAGTACGGAGTTAGTATTTATGGTGGTTTTGTGGGTACTGAAACGTCTCTTTCGCAACGTAGCACGGATCCTTGGGCACATCCTGTATATTTAACAGGAGATTTAGCGCTAGATGACGCTAATGAATTACCTAGTGCAACATCTGCAAATAAAACAGATAATGCACCAATTATTCTTAAGGTAGAGCCTAATTCAGCAAGCAAAACTCAAGAAATTACTTTAGACCGATTGCATTTTGTTAATTCTTATGGTGGTAGTGCATTGTATAGCCATCCATCATCTTCAAATGAAGTGCAAAGAAAAATTACAGTGCAAAATTGTAGATTTTCAAGAAATTATGCTTCAACAAGACCAGCAATGGATATTTGGTCTAATGAAACTGTAAATGATTATCCTTTTGAGTTATTTAATAGTATACTAGATGAAAATGTATCTAATTCAGGATATGCATTTGAATATCGTATCACAAATTATATAAATCTTGAGCATGATATTTTTATTGCTAATAATATGTTTATTGGTAACAAAGTAGAAACTGCTAATGCTTCAGGTAGTGTGGCACGTTTTATAAGTGCAACAGGTGGTTCAACAAGATTAAATGTGTATTTTCAAAATAACACCTTAACTTTAAATGAAGAAGGTAGCAATGTAACATCTGATGTAGCTAGTCCAATACGTTTTGAGACAGTTGGTTCAGCAGAAACAATAGGGTTTTGGGGTAATAATTTATATTACAGTAACTATGGAACATCTGACTACATAGGAACTCAAGATACAAGTTCCTCAACTATTTCAACTGGTTATGCCAATGCATCAGAGTTTACACCTGTTATAGGTTCGGCTAATTTACTAACTAATTACACGTTATCAGAGAGTCCGTTTGTTGATATTTTTTCTGGAGATTTTATACCTATTTCAGCTTATAGAGATAATGGAGAAGCAACTCATAACTATGGTTATTATAGCAGTTTTAATCCTACGACCGATTGTTTTATGAACCCTAGAAGAAATGCAGATTCATCGATAGGGTTAGGAGCCATTCAATATACAGATACAGCTATGCTAACAGGACCAGGTAATATAGCGCCATTATCATTACCAGAACCACCAACAGTTATATACGTTGATGCAAATGCTACTGGAGCTAATGACGGTACAAGTTGGACTAATGCTTATACTTCTTTAGATGACGCTAATATATCTGCTTTAGGTAGTGGATCTAAAATATTTGTAAAATCAGGAACTTATAAATTAACATCTGGCGAAATTAGTATTAATTCAGAAATAGAGATTTATGGTGGTTTTAACGGAACAGAAACTTCTGAAATAGATAGAGATTTATCTATTGTAAATACAAGTAATGCAACTATAATTTCTGGTGATATATTAGATGATGATATTTCTGGTGATTTTACGCAAAACAAATCAGATAATTCATCAAGTTTATTCAATTTAGCAGCTAATAATGTAATTATTGATGGTTTTGTTTTAAGTAACTTTTATACAACATCTGGTAGCCCAATTGTAAAAGTAACCACTAATGTTTCAAATTTTGAATTATCTAACACATTAATTAATAATAATTATAGTAACAGTATTTTATTTGATTGGAGAACTTTTTCAGGTTCTGTATCAATCAATAATGTTGCCATTACAGATAACCAAACTAATAATGGTCTTATACTACTACAACATAACGATACTAACTCAAGTATTTTAGAATCCAATTGGTCTAATGTGTTAGTTGCTAATAATACTTATAACGCAGATTGGGGAGCAATTTGGTTTAGAAGAGGAACTTTAAATAATGATGGCAGACTATTTAAAAGTTCATTAACCAATGTGTCTTTTATAGATAATGTTAATAACCACGCATCTACCCAACAAGTTATTAATGTTAGTAGTGGAAGTGGTTGGGGAGTTTTTGAATTTAGAAACAGTCTTTTTTGGCAAAACAAATATAATGGAGGTCAATTAAGTACAGTAGATATTGAAAACAGTAAAACTGCTGAAGGAGATATCCAAACAGTTAGGGTATATAATACTATTGCTATGGTCGGTAGCGGTGTAACTTCTGGAACTTTTGATAATTCAAATATCACACTTTTAGATCCAACGACTGATAACTTAAATTTAGATGCCGAATACAAACCAACATCAGCTTCAAATTATATTGTTGATCAAGGAGATAACACTTACTACGATATAGCTTTATTTGGCGATTTAGATTTATCAGGTAATGATAGAATATTTAACACTACGATAGATTTAGGAGCTTACGAGTACAATTCTACATTAAGTGTTGATGATATTTCTTTAGATGAAAACACAGTAAAGTTATATCCAAATCCAGCAACAGACGTAGTAAATATTAAAACAAATCAAACTATTAAAAACGTAAGAGTTTTTAATGTAAATGGTCAAAAAGTACTTGATATTGCTAATCAATCTCAAATTAATATTTCTAATTTACCAACAGGAATGTACTTTTTAAACATAAACACTAACCAATCAAATCAAACAATAAAAATCTTAAAACAATAATTTTTAAAATGAAAAAATTAAACAAACTTGTAATTTTATTTTGTCTTGCTTTAACTGCATTAAATTGTTCTTCAGACGACGATAACAACACAGAACAACCTCAAAATACAAATGTTATTACTTTAAATAATGAAACTTATGTTGTTAATAGCGTTTTCGTAGAGCCTTCGGTAGGCGATAATACATATGTAAGTTTTATTAATAAGACAGAAACTGAACTTTTAGATGCCATAAATAATGGGACTCAACTTGATAATGTCAATATATTTGGTATACGCATTAATCAAAGTCCATTAGCAGAACAAACATATAGTTTTTCTGATATGTCAAACTTTCAATTTGAAGAAAACGCTCAGATTATTAATGGAGAACTAGAAGATGGTGATACATTATTAGATAGTAATAATTCTAATACTAATTTAAACGCATCTGCAGGCAGTTTAACATTAGAAGTATACACTACAGATCAAATTGAAATTAGTTTTCAGTTTACAAGAAATGATGGTGTAATAGTTAACGGAACTTATAAGGGAGATTATCTTTACTATGATTAAATTTTAATATTTAAGTTGAATAAAAAACGCAACCTTTATAGGTTGCGTTTTTTTATTTTATAAAAATTTATTGTTTAATAAACTCTAATGTTGATAAATCATTAATTATTAGGTTACCATTTTCTGTAAAGGAGTAATTAGAAATAATTGTATGGCTATCAAAAACTAAAGTAATTTTGTTGTTAGAAACAGACCAATCAAAACTAATTGCTGTAGATACAATACCTTCTGCTGTTGTATGTTTATCTGCTGTGTAGCCAAAATCGTTGTCTTCAAAATGTATACTATGCTCATAAGTGTTATCGTAATCACTTCTTAACCATTTGCCAATCAAAATATTATTGTCGGTAGTTGTATTATCATCATCATTACTGCATGACCATAAAGTAAAACATAATAAAACTAATAATAGTCTATTAAAATACATCATTTGTTCTTGGATTAATTGCTTAGTAAAACACTTTGGTAATTAGGGAAGCCTTTCACTATATCAAAAGTAAAAAAATATCAAACGATTTTAAATAAAAAAAGCCACAACATTTAAGTTGCGGCTTTTTTTTAAATTTATGTAGTTAGGTTTAGCTATTTAGCATTACCGGCATTACTAACATGGTTACAAATTCGCCTTCTTCAAGATCGTCTACTGGTGTTAAAATACCAGCTCTGTTAGGCATACTTAATTCTAATTGAACATCTGCTGAACTTAAATTGTTTAGCATTTCTGTTAAGAAACGTGAATTAAACCCAATTTGCATATCATCTCCTTGGTAATCACATGTTAAACGTTCTTCTGCTTTGTTAGAATAATCTATATCTTCTGCAGAAATATTAAGTTCGGCACCAGCAATTTTAAGTCTTATTTGGTGTGTTGTTTTGTTAGAGAAAATACTAACACGACGTACAGAGTTTAAAAATTGTGTGCGGTCTATAGTTAATTTGTTAGGATTTTCTTTTGGTATAACTGCTTCGTAGTTTGGATATTTACCATCAATTAAACGACAAATTAATACGGTATTTTCAAAAGTGAATTTAGCATTAGAGTCGTTGTACTCAATAGTTACTTCATCTTCATTAGCTCCTAAAATTCCTTTTAATAAGTTTAAAGGTTTTTTTGGCATAATAAACTCGGCTACTTGAGAAGCTTTAACATCTTCTCTTGAATATTTTACAAGTTTATGAGCATCTGTAGCTACAAAGGTTAATCCTTCTGTAGAGAATTGAAAAAATACACCACTCATTACCGGACGTAAATCGTCATTACCAGCAGCAAAAATAGTTTTATTTATTGCAGTAGCTAATACATGAGCCGGCATTGCAGTAGAGCTAGGATCTTCTAGGCTAACTGCTTTAGGGAATTCGTTTCCGTCAGCGTAAGCTAATGCATATTTACCATGATTAGAGCTAATTTCAACAGTGTTGTTTTCTTCTACAACAAACGTTAAAGGTTGCTCAGGAAAAGTTTTTAAAGTATCTAATAATAAACGCGCAGGTATAGCAACGCTTCCTTCGTTATCACTTTCTACGTCTAATACAGCAGACATGGTTGTTTCTAAATCACTTGCAGAAACGGTTAGTTTTGATTGCTGTAATTCAAATAAGAAATTATCTAAAATTGGAAGTGTATTGGAGTTGTTTATTACACCACCTAAAACCTGTAATTGCTTTAGTAAATAGGTACTTGATACAATAAATTTCATCTATTTATATATTCGTTAAAATCGGTTAATTGTTGTATTACAAATATATTGTTAATGTGTTTAATTAGGAAACAAACTTATTAACACTTATTTGGCGTATTTTTTCTTGCGGAAGTAGTTAAAACTAAAACCAAAAATCCCTAACAACACCAATGGTAATAAGATGTTTAAGAGTTGCCATTTGGTTTTTTCTTCTGTGATTTTTTCTGAATTTAAAAACGCAACTGCTATTTCTTTTGATCGAATGTTTATAAGTCCGTTATCGTCAAGCAGATAATTAGCAGCGTTTACTAAAAATTCTTTATTACCAAAAAACTGATTTAATTTAGAATCGTACCCTAATTCTTTAGGTCCGTTTCTATCAATTTCATTTTTAATTACATCACCATCAGAAATTACAATCATTTTAGTTGGCACACTTTCGTTTTTTACATCTTTTAAATCGAAAGGTTTGACACGGTTATTATATACCGAAGTAAATTTACCTTCTAATAATACGGCTAGATTTTGAGAGCCTTTATTAAATGATGCAGGATCTTGTTGATTATTAACTTCATCTAGACTAATCTCACGCGGTGTACCTTCTAATTTTGAAAGTGGTGCACTTTGTAGCAAAACCGTCTTTTTAACGGTCTTTAAATTGTTTTTTAAGGTGTCTATTGGACTAGCAAAATCAAACTTTACGTAGTTTAAGTTGTTTACCACAGGATGCGTACTAATACCTTGTGCTAATGGCGAATACGTCCAAGGGAAACGTTCTGCTCTGGTATTACTACCTTCACCAGATAGTAATACGATAGGCGCAGAGTACATAGAGCTAACTAAAACAGGATTAATCCTAACGCCGTACTTAAAGAAAAAATCGGTTAAATTTAAGTCTCTAGCTAAAGCTACATTTTTACCAAAGTCGTTATACAAACTGTCTTTATCCATAGCAACTTGGTCTATTAGCCAAAGACTTTTACCGCCATTCATAGTATATTGATCCAATATAAATTTTTCTTTTTCTGTAAAGGCTTCGGTTGGTTTTGCAGCAATAATTAAATCGAAATCTTTTAAACTCTTTAATGTTTTTTCTGGATTATTGCTAACGCTATCTAAAGTAAAAGGCGCTATAAAATAGTAATCACGAAGTGTTTTGACATAATCTGCAATGTTTAGATTATCCATTTCGTTATTACCTTTTAAAACTGCTATTTTACGACGTTTAGGATTGACTAATTTACTAATACCATCTGCAAAAGCATATTCTAAATGCTGAACGGAATTGGTAACTAATTGCTGTTGTGTTTCGCCAATTTTATTTTTTACTAACGGAATTTTTACTGTTACCTCATCATAACTAGCTAATGCCCAAGGAAAAATAACCTCTTGACTTTGCTTACCGTTTTCTTGAACATTTAATTGCATTGGTGTTAAACCACGTGCATTAAGTTGTTTGATGGCTTGATCACGTGTGTCTTCGTCTTCGGTAGGATTTATAAACTTAAATGAAATATTGTCGTTGTAAGCTCTAAACTCTTCTAACAATTGCTTGGTTTCACTTTGCAAACGTCTAAATTCTGACGGAAAATCTTCACCTTCTAAAAAGACATCAATCACGATAGGAGTTTCAGCTTTTTTGATAATATCTAAAGTTGCTTCATTTAGCGTATAACGCTGATCTGTAGTTAAATCGAAACGCTTGTAAACCTTAGTGCTAATAAAGTTTACAGCAATAATAGCTACAATAACTAAGATGATATGTTTAAGTGACTTATTCAAATTTTTTCTCAAGTTGATAGTTTCTTATAGATTTTAAAGTATCGTTTTTAAAAACAAATTCTAAACATTCTTGATCTTTAGTAAACGCACCAGGTTTAAAACCTAAATTATAGTTCCATTTATCTTTAGAGTTTGCTTTAATGGCATCGTCCCAACCATACCATTCTGCTTTTCCTAATTTAGATTTAATTTCGGCTTTATTTTTACCGATTAAAGTACTGTCTTGTAGAATATCGCCCATCATTTCATATCGTTGAGCAGGATATTCTTTCCAGTCTGAAACGTTAAAGTATTTTTCGTGGTGATAACTACTAAATATATTAACCATTGGATATAGCAAGTAAAAATAGGCAAAAGGTGTAATAACAATAGCTATTAAAAAGCTAAGCCACTCTTTATTTCCGATGGTTTTTACAAATAGCCAAACCAAAACAAAAGTTACAATAAACGATATAACTAAAGGAACTGTAATTATCATGCTTTTTGACGATTTATTATTTGTGTTGTAAAAAAGACAAACAATGCAGTAATACTTAAAAAGTATATGATATCTCTAGTGTCTAAAACACCACGACTCATGCTTTTAAAATGTGCAGACATGCCTAAATTATCTATAAAATTACTTGATGTAAAATCTGCAATACCTTCAAAACCTATATAAAAGAAAAAACATAAAAACACAGCAATTATAAAAGCTACAATTTGATTGTCTGAAAGGGTAGAGGCAAACACACCAATAGCAGTATATGCAGCAACTAAAAATAACAATCCAAAATAAGACCCTAAAGTGCTACCAACATCTAAATTACCTTCTGGATTACCTAATTTATAAACTGTATATACATAAAGTAGAGTAGGGATTAATGCTATGATAATTAATAAAAAGGCACCAAAATATTTACCTAAAACAAGCTGTAATGTGCTGATAGGTTTGGTTAATAATAACTCTAAAGTACCTTGTTTTGTCTCGTCACTAAAGCTACGCATGGTTACCGCAGGAATCAAGAAAATTAATATCCAAGGTGATAACAAGAAAAACGAAGATAGATCTGCAAAACCATTATCTAAGATGTTAAATTCGCCTTTAAACAACCATAAAAACAGTCCGTTAAGTAATAGGAAAATTGCTATAACTAAATAGCCTATTGGTGAGGCAAAAAACGAGTTAATTTCTTTTTTTAGAATGGCTAGCATTTATTGATGTTAAGTGTTTAAAGATTTAATTATACAATACTTTAAGGTGTAAAGTTAAAAGTTTTATTATTAAAACTCTATTTATCAACCAAAGAAAACAGTTAATGTAATAAAGCAATCTTATCTACACTCCAAGCTTCAGGTTTTGCGTTAAATAAAGGTTTTGTTTTTGCCCAAACACCTTTAAATAATTCAGAATTTCGATAATGTTCTAAATCTTCTTCTGTATTCCAATAACTATACGTAAAAAAGATATTACTATTGTGTTTATCTTGATATAATTCTAGCAATAGACAACCTTCAAAAGCTCTGATTTTATGTTTTACTGTTTCAAAATTAGCTTTAAAAACGTCTATATTTTCTTCAGCAAAACTCAATTTTACAATTCTAACAAACATTTTTTGCGATTATTTTTTAAAGTTAATAGTTACAGTATCTCTTAATCCTAGTCCCATTAACGTGCTTGCGCCACCAACAGTATTAGTGTTGCTTTTGTAAATTGCAATTTCTAAAAAGTTAGAGCTGTTAAAGACAACAAGACCACGTCCTTCATCGTGACGCTGAGCTTCGGGGATTTCAAAATTTACAATATCACTATACTTATTGTATATAGTTTTAAACTTATGGCTTCTTGCAGAAATTTCAAAAGCTCTACCTTTTTGTAGTTGTTCAAAAAAAGACTTTCTAATATTAGTAACTACATTTCCGTAATTGTCAATATAAATTATACTACCTATTATTTGTGTTTTCTCTTCATTAACATAAGGCACTAAGTTTTTTATTGGTTTAATGCTGTTTATAGCTTTACCAATAACTTCTAGAGTTCCTCCTCGTGCAATATGGCACGCTACTTTTACAAACACATCTAAAACCGGAAAACTAGTTTCAATCTTATCATGTATATTTATTTCAACAATTTTTTTAGGGACAATCACATTTGCAATCATGCTCATAATACCGTTATTAGCACAAATAAAAAAATGATCGTCAAGCTCTACAGCAATATGTTTGTTTTCTGGGTTTAATTCAGAGTCAATTCCTATAACATGAATGGTCCCTTTAGGAAAACTACTGTACGCGTTTTGAATAATATAAGCAGCTTCAGAGATGTTAAAAGGCGATACAGAATGAGAGATATCAACAATCCTAACATCTGGTAACTCACTATAAATAGCGCCTTTAATTGCGCCAGCAAAGTGATCTTTCTCTCCAAAATCGGTTGTTAAAGTGATGATAGCCATTAATTTTGTTGATATTTTTTTAATATACAACACGCAAAAATTGCGTAAGTTTGTTTAGTAGCATTTATGCCAACAAAACTAATAAAATTGTACAGATTAATTTAAAATTTAAACGCTTTTGAACGAAATAATTATTGAACTTGAAGAGATTTCTCCAAAAGAATTTTTTGGAACTGGAAACGAACACATTACTACATTAAAAAAATATTTCCCAAAACTTAAAATTGTAGCAAGAGGAAATAAAATTAAAGCTTACGGTGATGAAGATCTACTAGAAGAGTTTGATAGGCGTTTAAATATGTTATTTGAGCATTTTGGTAAGTACAATAAGTTAGATGAAAATATTATAGAACGCGTCTTGACTAGCCAAAGTAAAGAAGACTATACAACATCAGAACATAGCGGAGAAACCATAGTACACGGTGCAAATGGTAAAATTATCAAAGCGCAAACAGCTAACCAACGTCGTATGGTAGAGTTAATGCGTAAAAATGATATGGTTTTTGCTATTGGTCCTGCAGGAACAGGTAAAACATATACTGGTGTTGCTTTAGCGGTACAAGCTTTAAAAAATAAAGAAGTTAAGCGAATCATTTTAACAAGACCAGCGGTAGAAGCAGGAGAAAATCTAGGTTTTTTACCAGGCGATTTAAAAGAGAAATTAGATCCGTACATGCAACCGTTGTACGACGCTTTACGCGATATGATTCCTGCCGAAAAACTAGCCAATTATATAGAAACAGGTATAATCCAAATAGCACCATTAGCCTTTATGCGTGGTCGTACATTGGATCATGCATTTGTTATTTTAGACGAAGGTCAAAATACAACACACGCACAAATGAAGATGTTTTTAACCCGTATGGGAAAAAACGCTAAGTTTTTATTAACAGGTGATCCTGGACAAATAGATTTACCACGACGCACTATTTCTGGATTAAAAGAAGCATTGTTAATTCTTAAAAATGTAGAAGGCGTTGGTATGGTGTTTTTAGATGATAAAGATGTGATTAGACATAAACTTGTAAAAAAGATTATTGCAGCTTACAAGAATATTGAAAATAGAGAGTAGGCATTTGTTAGCAGTTAGCAGTTAGCAGTTATCTGTTGGCAGTTTACCATAATTATTAAAAAGAAATCAAAAAAATAAAATAACTTTGCGTTTTTCTATTGAAATTTCAGTGTTTGTCAGTTATAAATATCAGTTTTAACAGACGTTTATAATTTGTGACAATTAATGAAATTCGTGTCAAAATAATACAATCCATAAACCCAGAATCGTAATTCGTAAATCAAAATGAGTAACACCATTATAAAATCTAACTTTAATTTTCCTGGTCAAAAAAGTGTCTACAAAGGAAAAGTAAGAGAAGTTTACAATATTAACGACGACAAATTAGTCATGATTGCAACAGACAGGCTAAGTGCTTTTGACGTTGTTATGCCCAAAGGTATCCCGTACAAAGGACAAATCTTAAATCAAATTGCAACAAGTATGATGAAAGCAACCGAAGATTTAGTTCCAAATTGGTTAACCGCAACACCAGATCCAAATGTTGCTGTTGGCCATTTATGCGAGCCTTTTAAAGTAGAAATGGTGATACGTGGTTATTTATCGGGTCACGCTGCACGCGAATATAAAGCTGGTAAACGTACACTTTGTGGTGTAGCTATGCCAGAAGGCATGAAGGAGAATGATAAATTTCCAGAACCTATCATTACACCAGCAACAAAAGCAGAAATGGGTGATCATGACGAAGACATCTCGCGCGAAGATATTTTAAAACGTGGTATTGTTAGCGAAGCAGATTACAATGTTTTAGAAGATTACACACGCAAATTATTTGCTAGAGGAACTGAAATTGCTGCAAAACGCGGATTAATTTTGGTAGACACTAAATACGAATTTGGAAAAACCAAAGACGGTAAGATAGTCTTGATAGACGAGATACACACGCCAGACTCTTCTCGTTATTTTTACGCCGATGGTTACCAAGAGCGTCAAGATAATAACGAAGCCCAAAAACAACTGTCTAAAGAGTTTGTACGCCAATGGTTAATTGCTAATAATTTTCAAGGGTTAGAAGGACAAACCGTACCAGAAATGAGTGACGAGTACATTCAAACCGTATCTGACCGTTACATAGAATTATACGAAAACATTATGGGCGAAACTTTTGTAAAAGCAGACGTCTCTAACATAGAAAGTAGGATAGAAGCTAATGTGTTAGATTATTTAAACGCCTAGATTTTTAAATAAAATATATCAATAAAAAAAAGCTCACGTTTTGTGAGCTTTTTTGTGGAGTTTCGTTTAATGAAAAGATAAAGCGAGTTTCCAATTCGCGTTATCGATTGTTAAACGAAGTTAGTAGAAAGTTTTAATAAAGTCAAATGACGCTTCATTTTCATTTTCATCAATAAAAAAAGCCTGTAAAAACAGGCTTATAATATTTTAAAGTTTTTATTGCTCTGTTTTCGTTACATCATCATACTTTAGTTCAATTTTTTTATTTCTTTTACCAAACTCAACTATAACAGAATCAGAATTTAGACCAATAATTTTACCATCTATTATATCCCCTTTTCTCTTAAAAACAATCTTGTCTCCAATTTTTAATTCGACATTAGCATTAGCACTAGTGGTAACATTTACATTGGTTTTTTGAATACCCCAAACATCTCCTATAACTTTTACTTTTTTTCCATTACTTTTAACATAAATTTTAGCATTTCTTAAAAATTCACCTTCAAACTCTTTGGTCATATTATCTACTGCTTGTTCTAATGCATCTTTTTCAGAGTTAGCAATTGCTTCTACATCTCTTTCTAACAGTACGTAGTTCTGACTGTTATCAATATTTCTATTGCTTATACCTGTTAAATCACCAATTCTTACATAACTACCACAAGACGTTAATAATGTAAGTCCGATTACGCAAAGAAGTAAGTTTTTGTTTTTCATTAAATATGATTATTGATTAATAATAAAACGAAAATATATTAAAATTCTGACAAATTCAAATGACGCTTCATTTTAATTTTATGTAATAAAAAAAGCCTGTAAAAACAGGCTTAAATAGAGTAGTGGTGTATTGTTATTTTATTTTTTTAAAACGTAACATAGTTACATTGTCTAGCATTAAATTAAGTTTTCCGTTGTCATCAAAACTAAAGCGGTTTACTTTTTCCATCATTTTTAAAAAAGCTTGTTCACCTTCGCCGCAATACATCATGGTACTTGGTCCTGGTTCGCTAAAGTAAATAGAGCTGTCTTTAATGGTGTAGTTGGCAGAGTAACCATTACAACTGTTATTGCCTTGTACTTTGTGTTTTTCTTTGTTAAATGTTATCTGTGGTTTTTTGTTCGGGTATAAACCTTCAAAAGCTATTTTCGTACCAGAGATATATTCTAACTGCCAACTGTGACCGTACAATTTTGAGTTTTTTGTGGTCGCGCATGATGTAATAGCGAGTAGGATAATAGTAGTTAATAGATAATATGTGGTTTTCATGATTATGCTTTTCAATTGCTAAATGCACTTTTATGTTGACTAAAAATTTAAGCTATTTTGTTGTGCAAAGTTACCTTAAGCAATATTAAACCTTATTGATGTTTAATTTTATTTAACATTAATAATATCTATAAGTTTGTTTGATTAAATTGTTTTGTTAAACGCTTATACCCTTTACGCATCCAATTATAAATAAACTTGTTGGTTTTGGCATAATGAAAAGAAATAAAACACACCACAACCATAAATAAAATAGCACCAATAATAGCTTGTGTTGGTGTTAGTGATTTATAAAAAAAATGCTTTAAACCTATACCGGTAAAACTACCATAAATGATAATAAAATGAATAACGTAAATAGACAAGGTTTTTTGTCCAATTTTAGTGATAATGGCTTGCTTTAAATACTGCTCAAAGGTGTAAAACAGTCCAAAAATAACCAATACATTACCTAATCTAGTAAACAGATAATTATAGTTAGCACTTTCATCAAAAAGTTGTATACCAGTAATTTGAGTTATAAAGGTTAAAAAAGGAGATGACCAAAAAAGTAATATAAAACCAACGACTAAAAAACCGGTGATTTTAAATTGTTTGTATCGGTATTTATGACCAAATTTATGAAACAAAACAGCTATAAAAGCGCCAAAACAAACATAACCAAACCACGGTATCATAGTAAATATAGAACCATTTTCTTTGGTTAAATAGTTAGCTAAAAATTTAGGAACACCTTCAATGTGTAGGGTACGATACAAAGGTTCGGTTACAAAAATGAGGTTGCCAATAATTAGCATTAAAAGTGCAAAAGCAGTTTCGTTTTTTAAGGTAATCAGGTAAAGACCAATAATTAAAATTAAAGACAGACCAATACATTGTAAGACATCAATAACAATAAAGTACATATTAATTTCGCCTTTAAATAAGCTTAAAAACGAAAACCGTAACGCATACCCAATACCAATTAATAATAAACCTCTATTAAAGCCTTTTTTTATACGATATCTATCTTCATTTTTAGCTTTTGCGCGCAATAGCAAAAAGACAAATACTAAACCCGTGATGGTAAAAAAAGTTGGAGCTGTAATGCCTCTAAAATATTCCCAAATAGTATATGCTATGTTGGTTTTATCTCTGTAAACTGGGTTTAAAAGTGTATCAATAAAATGACCTTGTAGCATCATCAAAATAGCAAATGCACGTACAGCATCTAAGAAAAAAAGACGGGTTGGTTTCAAAATGGTCATTAGTTATTAGGTTACAAATATATACTATATTTACTTTTTCAAAACAGTTAGTATGTATAAACAGATTAATACTTGGGTAGAAGCGTTTTCTTCTGCAGTATGGGGATTTCCACTATTAATTCTATTAACAGGTGGCGGATTATACCTTTTAATTCTATCCAGGTTTTTACCATTTAGATATTTTAAACACGCAATAGATGTACTAAAAGGAAAGTATGATAACGAGTTAGATGAAGGTGATATTACTCATTTTCAAGCCTTAACGACTGCGTTGTCTTCTACTATAGGTATGGGAAATATCGCTGGTGTAGCTGTTGCTATTGCGGTTGGTGGACCAGGAGCTGTGTTTTGGATGTGGATTAGTGCCATTATTGGTATGTCTACAAAATTTTTTACTTCAAGTTTGGCTATCATGTTTAGAGGAAAAGATAGTGAAGGTAAAACACAAGGCGGACCAATGTATTTTATTGTTGAAGGTTTGGGTAAATCTTGGAAACCTTTAGCGGTATTTTTTAGTCTTTGCGGATTAATTGGTGCGTTGCCGGTTTTTAACGTTAATCAATTAACCCAAGCTATTAACGATATTGTACTGATACCTAACGGATTTGAGGTTAATTTTACTTCAAATTTAATTATCGGTTTAGTTTTAGTAGTAATTACATCTGTGGTTATTTTAGGTGGTTTAAATAGAATTAGTAAAGTCACTTCAAAATTAGTACCTAGCATGGTCATACTATATTTTGTGTTAGTATTCTTTATCTTAATTGTTAATATAGAAAGTGTTCCTTATTACTTCAAGCTTATATTTACAGATGCTTTTACAGCAAGTTTTATTAAAGAAGATGCGTTATTTGGAGGTGTTGTTGGTACATTAATTATTTTAGGAATAAGACGAGGCGCATTTAGTAACGAAGCTGGTATTGGTACAGCGCCATTAGCACATGGTGCTGCTAAAACGAATCAACCTGTTCGTGAAGGTTTAGTAGCTATGATGGGACCAGCAATTGATACCTTGGTAGTATGTACATTAACAGCTCTTGCTATTCTTGTTACTGGTGTTTGGAAAACAACAGACGCAAACGGTGTTAGTTTAACTGCATCGGCTTTTAGTAATGCTATGCCTATTTATGGTAAATATTTGCTTATGGCTTGTATTGCTGTATTTAGTATTTCGTCCTTGTTTTCTTATGCGTATTACGGCGGTAAATGTTTATCGTTTTTAATAGGAGCAAAGCATCAACACTACTATAATTATTTTTATATTTTAAGTATAATTATTGGTGCAACGACATCATTAAGCTTAATGATTAATTTAATTGACGGTGTATTTGCATTAATGGCAATACCAACGATGACAGCAACACTATTATTGGCGCCAAAAGTGATGAAAGAAGTAAAACGTTACGTAAAAACAATACAGTAAATTATTGACTAACAGATTTTTTAAACTGTGCTGGCGTCATCATTTCCATTTTTTTAAACTGCCTATTAAAATAACTAGTATTATTAAATCCAGCTTTAAAGGCAATTTCAGATATTCTTAGGTCTTTAGATGCTTTAATTAGTTTTTTAGAAAATTTTATTTTTTCAGAATTAATATAATCAATAGGAGAGATACCTAAGGTGTTTTTAAACTTTTTATGAAAGTGTGACGTACTCATACAAGCCTTTTTAGCAAGTAAATCTACAGTAATATCCTTATTGGTTAAGTTTTGTTTAATGTAGTTAATAACCATACCAATTCTGGTGTCATTAAACATGTTTTGATCGCTTAATAACAAGGTCTTAGCTTTAGTTTGTAATAGTCTAACAATCAATTCTTGTAGCATTAAATCTAATAATACATCTTTAGAAGTATTATTGTTATTAGTAAAAGTATAAACTAAACGGTTAATTAAATGATTAACCTCGTTATTATTGGTTAAGTGATTTGTGTTTTTGTCAATAGACCAATTATTGTTTTCATTTTCAATACTTACGTGATGATTAAATTTATCAACAACTTCGGTAATTTTTGTACTATCAATACCTAAGGCTAAGCATTGCGTAGGATCATCTTCTTTTGCTAAAGGAAAATCAATCACCATTTCTTTATTTGTAGGCATAACAACAGATTCACCTGGATAAAAATCAAAAGATGGCATGCCTTCAATATGCATTACTTTTTTACCTGTTAGCATGCTAGCTATTATAGGAAAATCAAAAGTCAAAGATACTTGCTCTGCATATTGATGAGTTTCATAAATATTCAACTCTGCAAACTCTGCATTGTAAGTCGTTCTGTTTTCTACAAGCGTAGTTAATTTTCTATGTTTTCTATGCTGACTTAATAAATGACTCATACCCAATGATACAAAAATGTATTTTAAAAAATACTTAATAATAGGATTGTGCAACAATATAATAAATATGTTCAATAATTTAAGAATGTAACAAAATAACTTTACAAAAATTAATAATTATTCATTTTAATAAGGCGAAAACTATCAATGTTGCATTATTAATAAATAATGATTGAAAACTAAATAATAACTAATAATCTAAATTAATAACTATGAGTTACTCTAAACCAAAATTTAAAGCATCCTATGACAATTTTATAAACGGAAAGTTTGTAGCACCTATTGGAGGTGAATATTTTGAAAATACATCGCCAATAGATAAATCCTTAATTGCAAAATACCCAAGATCTCAAAAAGAAGATGTAGAACTTGCTTTAGATGCAGCCAACGCAGCAAAAGAAGCTTGGGGAAACACTTCTGCAACAGAACGCGCAACACTTTTAAATAAAGTAGCAGATATTATTGAAGCGAACTTAGAAGAATTTGCTTTAGTAGAAACTTGTGATAACGGTAAGCCAATCCGTGAAACGTTAAATGCAGATGTGCCACTTTCTGTAGATCATTGGAGGTATTTCGCATCGTGTATTCGTGCAGAAGAAGGTAGTGCAACAGAGTTAGATCAAAACACCTTATCCATGAATATTAAAGAGCCACTTGGTGTCGTTGGTCAAATTATCCCATGGAATTTCCCACTATTAATGTTGTCATGGAAATTACCACCAGCTTTAGCAACAGGTAACTGTGTAGTATTAAAACCAGCAGAACAAACGCCATCTTCAGCAACCTTATTAATGGAAAAAATTGCAGATGTGTTTCCTCCAGGAGTCATCAATGTGGTGCATGGTTTTGGACCAGAAGCAGGTAAACCTTTGGCATCGAGCTCTCGTGTAGACAAAGTTGCCTTTACAGGCGAAACGACAACAGGACAGTTAATCATGCAGTATGCATCAAAGAATCTAAATCCTGTAACTATGGAATTAGGAGGAAAGTCGCCTAACATTTTCTTTAATTCGGTTATGGATCATGATGATGCTTTTTTAGATAAAGCTATAGAAGGTGCAGTATTGTTTGCTTTTAATCAAGGTGAAGTATGTACTTGTCCATCTCGTATTTTAGTACAAGAAGATATTTACGATAAGTTTATGGAGCGTGTTGTGGCGCGTACAAAAGCAATTGTACAAACAAGTCCTTACAGTACAGATTGTATGGTTGGTGCGCAAGCGTCTAACGATCAATATGAAAAAATTCAATCTTATATAAAAATAGGTAAAGAAGAAGGAGCTAAAGTTCTTTGTGGTGGTGACGCTAATAAAGAAGGCGATTTAGGCAACGGATTCTTTATCCAACCAACCATTCTTGAAGGTCATAATAAAATGAGAGTCTTCCAAGAAGAAATTTTTGGACCAGTAGTTTGCGTAACCAAATTTAAAGACGAAGCTGAAGCTTTAGAGATTGCTAACGATACACTTTACGGTTTAGGTGCTGGTGTTTGGACACGTGATGCACACCAACTATACCAAATACCACGAGCTATAAAAGCAGGTCGCGTTTGGGTAAATTGTTACCATTCTTATCCAGCACACGCACCATTTGGTGGTTATAAAAAGTCTGGTTTTGGTAGAGAAAACCATCAAATGATGATGAGTCACTACCGTCAAACTAAAAACATGCTAATCTCTTATGATAAGAATAAGTTAGGTTTCTTTTAATAGATAAAATATAATAGCAGAAAGGCTGAGTTTAATTAATTCAGCCTTTTTTATTAAATTTATAATAATGCAACGATTAGACATAACAGAACAAGCAAAAACAATAGTTAGGCAGCTAAAAGAAAAACATGGCAATTTAATTTTTCATCAAAGTGGAGGCTGTTGTGATGGCTCTGCGCCAATGATTTTTGAAAAAGATGATATGTATTTAGATGAAAGTGATATTCATCTTGGAGATATTGAAGGCGTTCCTTTTTACATGAATCAAGATCAATTTCAATATTGGAAACATACACACTTAACTATCGATATCACCGAAGGAAGAGGAGCAAGTTTCTCTTTAGAGATTCCTTTAGGGATCCGTTTTATTATTCACTCTAGATTATTAACAGAAGAAGAAGATACTTACTTTAATCATAAATAATCATACAAGCTACAAGTTAAAAACAAAACCCTATAATACCGTATTATAGGGTTTTGTTTTATTGTTAATTATAAGCTTAAAAAAATATAAATTTTATATGTTTTTGGTTTTAAAAATATGTATTTGATAAATAATTAAGTTTTTGAATCATTTTTTATTGCTAAATTAATATATTTATGCTAAAATAATATATATGAAAATTGATTTGTGTCCAAATTGTGGTTCTGATCACTATATTAAAAGTGGAATTGTAAATGATAGACAACGCTATAAGTGTAAAAAATGTAACTATTTTTTTTCTGTTAATAAAATAGGTAAGAAGATTGACGACTATTACGTAAACAAGTCACTACAACTATACTTAGAAGGATTAACCTATAGAGAAATAGAGCGTATCCTTGGCGTGTCTCATGTAAGTATAATGAATTGGGTAAAAAAATATAATATTAAAAGGCCTTATAATTCTAATTATCATCCAACTTATAAAATATTAAACGCCACAGAATTAGGTAATTATTTTCAAAAAGCAGAAAATATTAAAGGAGCTGGAGTTGTTGTAACAGAGCTAGGAGACAAATTTATGCTAATAAAATGGGAGCGTTTTAAAGATTAGTATATATAATTAACAGATTTATATATTAATTTTCTGTTAACACATTCTTTTTTAGAGTTTAGTAGTGCACACAAAACCAATAATTTAATTATTCACTAACTAACTCTTTAAAATTATGAGAAAACAAACATTCTTATTTTTAATAGCAGCAGTATTGCTTTTTCCTTTTTTAGGAAATAGTCAAGAAGCAGAAAAAAAAGAAGCAGACCATTCTTACAAACCACTAAAAGTAAATCTTAATGAAGATGGTAGTAAATACATAAGGTTTATTACTTGGCATCAATTATGGCTTGAAGCTAGAAGCGATCAAAAAGGAATAAGACACTCTATTAGAAGGTCTAGATTATTAGCTTACGCACAAATCTCACCAAGATTTTTAATCTTAACTCACTTTGGACTTAATAGTTTAAGTGCAGACAATTTAACAGCAAACCCAAATTCACAAACAGCAAATAATAGAAGTTTATTGTTTTTACATGATGCTTGGGCAGAGTTTGCTATAGAGCCAGGAAAACTTCATGTTGGTTCTGGTTTACATTATTGGAATGGTATTTCAAGATTATCAAATCAAAGTACATTAAACATGATGACTTTAGATAATCCTGGAGCAGGAAACTCTGATGTAAGGTTATTTCCTTGGAATAATATTACAACAAGTGATCAGTTTGCACGTCATTTAGGGATTTATGCTAAAGGTTCTTTAGGTAAGTTCAGCTATCGTATAGCAGCAAATAATGCAAGAACAAACGTAGGAGTTTTAGGCGCTACACCAACTTACCAAGTCGATAATGCTATTGGAGATGGTGTTTGGAATTACGCAGGATATTTTAAGTATGACATCTTTGATAAAGAATCAGATAAATTGCCTTATTTAGTTGGTACTTACTTAGGTAAGAAAAAAGTGCTAAGTATAGGTGCTGGTTTCTTCCATCATCCAGATGCATTAGCGGTAAACGATTTAAATAATAGAGAATCTGTAACACACTTTGCTGTAGATGCATTTTATGATGCACCGTTAAACGAAAACTTAGCAATTAGCGCTTTAGGTGCTTATTACAATTATAATTATGGTGATACCGACGGATTTAGTACTGGTGGTTTAGTCCCATCTTCAGGTACAGTTGTTCATGGTCAATTAGGACTTTTATTTAGAAAACATAACGTAATGCCATATATAACTTATAATACATCAAATATGGATTTTACGCCAAATAATAGTGATGAGTTAGGTTTAGGACTTAACTATTTTATAAACGGTCATTTTGCTAAAATAACTGCAGAATATACTACAGGTACCAAAGGAGCAACAGGTGCAGAGTCTACTAATATCTTTAGACTACAAACGCACATTTTTCTATAAACAACTAATTAAAACTAAAACATATTATGTCTGATAAACAACAACACGCAACAGCGTACTGGAAAGAAAACTTAAAGTATTTAATTATACTGCTTTCTGTTTGGTTTATAGTGTCTTACGGATGCGGAATCCTTTTTAAAGATGCTTTAAATGAAATAAGACTTGGCGGATTTAAACTAGGTTTCTGGTTTGCACAACAAGGATCTATTTACGTATTCGTAATTCTAATTTTCGTTTACGTAAGATTGATGAATAAATTAGATAAAAAATACGGTTTCGACGAGTAAGCCTTAACTAAAAAACAAAAAAACATTATGAGTGTACAAGTATGGACATGGTTATTAGTAGGGCTATCTTTTGCTCTATATTTCGGAATTGCAATTTGGGCTAGAGCAGGCTCAACAAAAGAATTTTACGTTGCTGGTGGTGGTGTTTCACCTTTAGCAAATGGTATGGCTACAGCAGCAGACTGGATGAGTGCCGCTTCTTTTATTAGTATGGCGGGTATTATTTCGTTTGCTGGTTATGATGGTTCAGTCTATTTAATGGGTTGGACTGGAGGATATGTGCTACTAGCGTTGCTCTTAGCGCCTTATCTGCGCAAGTTTGGTAAGTTTACTGTACCAGATTTTATTGGTGATAGATATTATTCTAACACAGCACGTACTGTAGCTGTAATATGTGCCTTAATTGTTTCATTTACATACGTTGCAGGACAAATGCGTGGTGTAGGTATTGTATTTTCACAATTCTTGCAAGTAGATATTAATTTAGGTGTAATTATTGGTATGGCTGTGGTTTTAGTATTCTCTTTATTAGGAGGAATGAAAGGAATCACATACACGCAAGTAGCACAGTATTGTGTATTAATCTTTGCGTTTATGGTACCAGCGTTTTTCATCTCTATGCAAATGACAGGAAACATCATACCTCAAATAGGAATGGGAGGAACTGTTGAAGGTGGTGAATTTTTACTTGACAAATTAGATGCATTACATACGCAACTTGGTTTTAACGAATATACTAGCGGAACTAAAAGTACTTGGGATGTATTTGCTATTACTTTAGCATTAATGACAGGTACTGCTGGGTTACCACACGTAATAGTGCGTTTCTTTACGGTGCCAAAAGTAAAAGATGCACGTAAATCTGCAGGATACGCATTATTATTAATTGCTATTCTTTATACAACTGCACCTGCAATCTCAGTATTTTCTAGAACTAACTTAATCGAAACAGTAAGTAATAAAGAATACTCTGAAATTCCTGAATGGTTTAAAAATTGGGAAGATACAGGATTAATAGCATGGGCAGATAAAAATGGCGATGGAAAAATTCAATATGTAGCTGGCAACGCTTTAGATGGTAAAAAACCTGTATATACCGAAGAAAGAGGGCAATATGGACAACGTATGGTAGCTAATGTAAGTGATGCCTCTAACGAGCTATATGTTGATAGAGATATTATGGTATTAGCAAATCCTGAAATTGCAAACCTTCCAAACTGGGTAATTGGTTTAGTAGCAGCTGGTGGATTAGCAGCAGCTTTATCTACAGCAGCAGGTTTACTATTGGTAATTTCTACGTCAGTATCTCACGATTTAATTAAAAAGCAATTAAAACCAGATATCTCTGACAAAGGCGAATTAACTTGGGCTCGTGTATCTATTTTTGTAGCTATATTAATTGCTGGATACTTTGGTATTAATCCTCCAGGGTTTGTGGCAGCTGTCGTCGCACTAGCATTTGGTCTAGCAGCAGCGTCATTCTTTCCAGCGATTATCTTAGGTATTTTTGATAAGCGTATGAATAGCAAAGGTGCTATCTCAGGAATGGTTGTAGGTATCGTAATTATGTTATTCTACATGATGAAATTTAAATTAAATATGTTTGGTGGTGGTACTGCAGAAGACTGGTGGTTTGGGACATCTCCAGAAGGGTTTGGTACTATAGCAATGCTAATAAACGTAGTAGTTTCGGTAGTAGTATCAAGGTTAACACCTGCACCGCCTCAAGATGTACAAGATATGGTGGAAAACATTCGTATTCCATCGGGAGCTGGAGAAGCTTCTTCACATTAAAACATTGTTCTTTATCTTAAAATAATTAAGAGCATATTTTAATTTAGTTAGTTAAAATCAGCATTACAAACTGTAATGCTGATTTTTAATTATATTAGTATTCTATTTAAATATTTATATGAAAAAACGCCACGAGCAAAAACTAATCGTCCTCTCCATAGCATTATTTTTAATGTTTAATATACCTTTTGTACTTATTTTTAATGTTAATGGACATGTGTTTGGCGTGCCTTATTTTTATGTGTTTATATTTTCTACTTGGTTACTTTCAGTAGTAATTTCGTTTATAGTTTTAAAACGTCATTATGAGTAATTATGCGTTAGTAGTTATAATTGTATTGTATTTAGCAGTGTTGTTTTACATTGCTTTTATTGCTGAAAAAAAACGACAAAGCAAATGGGTTAACAACCCTTATGTCTATACGTTATCTTTAGCTGTTTATTGTTCTGCATGGACCTATTATGGTAGCGTTGGTATTGCTGCAAATTCTGGTATTAATTTTTTAACTATCTATTTAGGACCTGTTATTGCTGCGCCTTTATGGATTACGGTATTGCGCAAAATTATTCGTATTTCTAAGCAACATAAAATTTCGTCTATAGCAGATTTCATTTCTGTACGTTATGGTAATAATAGGTTTTTAGGCGCTTTAGTAACTGGTATTTGCTTAATTGGTACCTTGCCTTACATTTCTTTACAACTTAAAGCAGTATCTGAGACTTTTGAAATAATGTCTGATGATACAAGCTATATTTCTACGTCAATAATAGACGACTCTACGTTTTATGTCGCCTTGCTATTAGCCATTTTTGCTGCTTTTTTTGGGACACAAAACACCGATGCATCCGAAAAACATAAAGGGATTATTGCTTCGGTAGCTTTTGAGTCTATTATAAAACTCTTATTCTTTTTAATTATTGGTGTATATGTTACGTTTTACCTGTTTAATGGCACTACAGATATTTACAATAAAATATCCAAAATAGACAATTTAATACCGCTAACCACTATAGATAGCTTAGAAGAAGGTTTTAATTGGCTTTTTACTATGGGATTGTCATTTATGGCTATATTCTTGTTACCAAGACAATTTCAAGTAGCAGTACTAGAAAATAATAGAGAAAAACACCTTAAACATGCTATCTGGATGTTTCCGTTGTACTTATTACTGTTTAATGTATTTGTAATCTTTATTGCTTGGGCAGGAAAATTAAGTTTTGGTAATACTCAAAATGCCGAATATTACACACTGTTCTTGCCATTAGAGCAAGGTCATTCGTTTTTAGCAACGCTTGTTTTTTTAGGTGGTTTTTCAGCAGTAATTTCAATGGTTATTGTATCTACTTTAGCATTATCAACAATGGTTAGTAATAACTTAATTATACCTTATGGGTTTTTAGATAAATTCATTAAAAATCAACCTGAACGAAATTCTAAATACATTAAAAATATAAGACGCATATCAATATTCTCCATAATAATTGTAGCGTATTTTTTTTATATATCGTTTTCTAAAGAGCTTTCCTTATATTCTATAGGGTTAATATCCTTTACTATTATAGCACAATTAGCACCGTCATTTTTTATTGGTTTATATTGGAATCGTGGTTCTGCAAGAGCAGCTATTATAGGCATGGTTGTTGGGACTTTAACAGTATTGTATACCTTGGTATTACCTTTTACTTTGGATGCTTTTGTAGGTAAAGATTCTTTTACTCAGTTGGGGCTTTTTGGTGTAGAAGCATTGAAGCCTTATGCTTTATTTGGATTAGACTTTTTAAGTCCACCTGCACATGCATTTTTTTGGAGCATAACTTTTAATGTTATGTTTTACTTAGTATTTTCATTAATCTATAAAGGTAATTATAGAGAACGTAATTATGCCGAGATGTATGTAGATAGTAAAAACTTTACAACCTTACAAGACAGCGCTTTAGTATGGAAAGGAGAAGCGTACGTTAATGATATAAAAAATGTATTAATTCGTTTTTTAGGAGAATATAGAGCCAACCGTGCTTTAAATATCTTTTTTACTAAATATAAACTACCTCAAGACACACAGTTAGCAGATGCTAGATTAATTAATTTTTCAGAAAAACTACTAACCGGTAGCATTGGTGCTGCTTCAGCTAAAATATTAATAGCAAGTGTAGTCAAAGAAGAACAAATTAGTTTGGTAGAAGTGCTTAAAATTTTAGAAGAGTCTAAAGAAAATATTGTAAACAATAAAATGTTGCTAGAGCAATCTCAAGAGTTATCTCAGTTATCATCACAATTAAAACAAGCTAATAACGAGCTTATAGTAAAAGATAGACAAAAGGACGAGTTTTTAGACACTGTAGCACACGAGCTTAAAACACCAATAACAGGTATACGTGCAGCAACCGAGCTATTAATGGATGAAGACGATGATATGCCTAAAGAGATAAAACAACAGTTCTTAAAAAATATACTTCAGGATTCAGATCGTTTAGGACGCTTAATTAATAACATTTTAGATTTTGAAAAACTAGAAACCGGACGTCTAAATCTAGATGTTAATCGTAACGACATATGTAGTACTATATCAAAAGCAATTTCTAGTTTAAACCATATCGCAGCAAAAAAAGAGATACGTATAATTAATAAAAACAAAAGCCAACTGTATTTAGAGTATGATGAAGACCGCATCCTACAAGTACTTACAAACCTATTATCTAATGCGTTAAAATTTTGTGCTCCTAAAACAGGAGAAATAGTTGTAGATTACTCGGTTTTTAAGCAACATATAGAAGTCTCTGTAAGTGATAATGGTAAAGGGATACCGGAAGAAGATCATGATTATATCTTTGATAAATTTTATCAATCTCAACACCAAAACACAATAAAACCACAAGGAAGCGGATTAGGTTTGGCTATTACAAAACAAATCATAGAAAAACATCACGGAAAAATCTGGGCTAAAAAAGGGTTAAAAAATGGCGCAAGTCTTGTTTTTACGCTACCTTTTAAGTAAATTGTACAACATTTTTATATGAAGAAGAAGATTTTAATTGTAGATGATGAGCCTAACATTGTAATGTCTTTAGAGTATACCTTTAAAAAACAAGACTTTGAAGTGTATATAGCAAGAGATGGAAGTGAAGCGTTAGAGATATTAAAAACCCAAACGCCAGACGTTATATTGTTAGACATAATGATGCCTAATGTAGATGGTTACCAAACATTGTCATACATAAAATCAGATAAAAATTTAAAAGATATAAAAGTGGTTTTTTTAACCGCTAAAAATAAAGCGTCAGATATAGAAAAAGGACTAAATTTAGGTGCAGATAAGTATTTAACCAAACCCTTTTCAGTAAAAAAAATAGTTTCAGAAATTATGGAACTCGTCGCTTAAAAACATAAAAGTTAGTCTTAATATGACTAATTAAATATTGGTTTTGTGTGCAAACAAGCAAGTATTTAATTAAAATATAAAGACAATGAAACTTCGTATCAATCCACTAGCATCAGATATAATAATATGTATCTACGTTGTTGCTACGTTATACCTTAGATTTAAATGGCAAAGCCAAACTATTGTAACTCCAATGTTATCTATTGTTATTGGTTTATCTTTTGTAGCTATAATTTGGGCTTTAATTAAACTTAAAGTGCTTAACCCTAATTGGTTCGGTCTTTTTAACTCTAAAAAAGCTTAGTTATGCTGTATCAAGATTTCTATAAAAAAAGTATTAAATATCCAGAACAATTCTGGAAAGAACAAGCGCAACAATTAGACTGGTATAAACAACCAAATACTATTTTGTCTAAAGACCAACATGACTATTTTCAATGGTTTGAAGACGGTCAACTTAACTTAAGCTATTTGTGTATAGACAAACATATAAAAGATGGTTATGGTAATCAAAATGCAATAATTTATGACTCGCCAGTTACCAATACCAAACAGCATATAACCTATAATCAATTACACAAAGAAGTCTCTAAACTTGCTGGCGGATTACTAAGTTTAGGACTAAAAAAAGGCGATACTTGTATTATTTATATGCCTATGATACCGCAAGCCTTATATGCTATGCTAGCATGTGTAAGGATAGGAGTCATACATTCGGTAGTATTTGGTGGTTTTGCACCGCATGAGTTAGCCATTCGTATTGACGATTGCAAACCAAAAGCTGTCATTACCGCTTCAAATGGAATCGAAATACAGCGTATCATTCCATATAAACCTTATGTAGACGATGCTATTGCACAAGCCAAAAACAAACCAGAACATGTTATTGTGTTTGATAGAGATCAAGAAGTAGATATTCCTAAAAAAAGTTATGATGTAGACTATAAAACTTTAGTAGAAACATCGTTAGCAGTAGATGCAGTACCTTTACCAGCAACACATCCATCTTATATTTTATATACTTCCGGCACAACAGGAAAACCAAAAGGCATCATTAGAGATACTGGTGGCTATGCTACTGCGTTAAAATTCTCAATGAAAAACGTATATGGTGTTAATGAAGATGATGTTTATTGGGCAGCTAGTGATGTAGGTTGGGTTGTAGGTCATAGTTTTATTGTGTACGGACCGTTATTAAACCGAAACACAACTATTCTCTTTGAAGGTAAGCCTATAAAAACACCAGACGCTTCAACCTTTTGGCGTGTTATTAGCGAGCATAATGTAAAAGTCATGTTTACAGCACCAACAGCCATTAGAGCGATAAAAAAAGAAGATCCCGAAGGACAAATGATTAAAAACTATGATTTATCCTGTCTAAAATATCAATTCTTAGCTGGCGAACGTTGCGACGTAGCAACTTTAACTTGGACCCAAGAAAAATTACAAGTTCCGGTAATAGATCATTGGTGGCAAACAGAAAGCGGTTGGCCAATGCTAGCAAATATGGTTGGTGTACAATTACAAGAAGTAAGACCTGGATCGGCAAGCTTTCCGGTAAGTGGTTATGATATTCAAATTTTAAATGAAGAAGGTCACGAAGTAGAAGCAGGAGTAGAAGGATATGTTGCTGCCAAATTACCATTACCACCAGGAACATTAATGAATTTATGGGGAAACACAGAACGTTTTAAATCAGGATATTTAAACAAATTTCCAGGGTATTATTTTTCTGGCGATGGTGGTTATAAAGACGAAGATGGCTACATATTTATAACAGGTAGAGTAGACGATATTATAAACGTTGCTGGTCACAGATTATCTACTGCCGAAATGGAAGAAATTGTAGCCTCTCATAAATCTGTAGCCGAATGTGCTGTATTTGGAGTGCATTGCGATATAAAAGGACAAAAACCTCTAGGCTTAGTAGTTTTAAAGTCAGATAACACAAATGATAATGATACCATTCAAAATGAAATTATCAAAGATGTGCGTCATGAGATTGGCGCAGTCGCTTCCTTTAAAGACGTATTGGTAGTTAACCGATTACCAAAAACTAGAAGCGGTAAAATTCTTCGTAAATTGTTACGAAATATCGCAGACGAACAACAATACAACATTCCATCAACCATTGATGATGTTACAATTATAGACGAAATAAAAACAATTTATCAAACCCATCATATTGGGATTCATTAGTTCTCGATACAATACGCTTAGGCGCATCACTTGAACAGACGATAACTGTTACATCGAGTATAGTCAAAGAGTAATGGTCACTGAGCGTAGTCGAAGTGAGTCGAAGAAAATAAAAATAATAACATAAAATAAAATATCTGGTCGAGCGCAGTCGAGACCTATTATAATTAAAACAAAACTAAAATAACATATAAGCATTATGAGTAATTATCATATCAAACACTTAGAAGAATACTACCAAGTCTACCGTAAATCAGTCAGAAACCCTGAAGTGTTTTGGGAAGAAATAGCAGAAGAGCATTTTTTATGGCGAAAAAAATGGGACAATGTTTTAAGTTGGGATTTTTCCAAACCAGAAGTAAAATGGTTTGAAGGCGCTCAACTAAACATTACCGAAAATTGCATAGACAGACATCTATACACAAGAGGCGATAAAACCGCAATAATTTTCGAACCTAACGATCCTAAAGAAGAGGCAGAACATATCACATACCGCCAATTACACGACCGTGTGTGTCGTATGGCAAATGTATTAAAAGATAAAGGCATTGGTAAAGGCGATCGTGTTTGTATTTATTTACCAATGATTCCAGAATTAGCCATTTCAGTATTGGCTTGTGCGCGAATTGGTGCGATACATTCAGTAGTTTTTGCTGGGTTTTCTTCTACAGCATTAGCAACGCGTATTAACGACTCAGAATGTAAAATGGTTATTACCAGTGACGGATCGTATCGTGGTGCAAAAACCATAGACTTAAAAGGTATTGTAGACGAAGCTTTAGAAGAATGTAATTCCATAGAAAGCGTTTTGGTAGCAAAACGAATTAATAGTGATATTAACATGAAAGACGGTCGCGACCATTGGTTACAACCTTTATTAGATGACGCTTATCACGATTGTGTGCCAGAAATTATGAATGCAGAAGATCCGTTATTCATTTTATATACTTCAGGTTCCACAGGTAAGCCAAAAGGCATGGTGCATACTACAGCTGGATACATGGTGTATACAGCTTACACGTTTAAAAACGTGTTTCAATATCGAGAAAAAGATGTGTATTGGTGTACAGCAGATATAGGTTGGATTACAGGACATAGTTACATTGTTTACGGACCATTATGTAATGGTGCTACAACCGTAATGTTTGAAGGTGTACCAAGTTATCCAGACTTTGGTCGTTTTTGGGATATTGTAGAAAAACATAAGGTTAACCAATTCTATACAGCACCAACAGCTATTCGTGCATTAGCAAAAGAAGGTGTAGACCACTTAGAAAAACACGATTTATCATCTTTAAAAGTATTAGGAACCGTTGGCGAACCAATAAATGAAGAAGCTTGGCATTGGTATGATGATAACGTAGGAAAGAAAAAAGCACCTATTGTAGATACTTGGTGGCAAACCGAAACTGGTGGAATTATGATTACACCAATAGCATTTGCAACACCAACAAAACCAACCTATGCAACGCTTCCTTTTATCGGAATTCAGCCAGCGTTAATGGATGAACACGGACAAGAAATTAAAGGCAATCAAGTAGATGGTCGCTTGTGTATAAAATTCCCTTGGCCAAGTATGGCGCGTACTATTTGGGGCAACCATCAGCGTTATAAAGACACGTATTTCTCGGCTTACGACAACAAATATTTCACAGGTGATGGCGCGTTAAGAGATGAAGTAGGGTATTACCGTATTACAGGTCGTGTGGATGATGTTATTATCGTATCAGGTCATAACCTTGGTACTGCACCAATAGAAGATGCTATTAATGAGCATCCAGCAGTAGCTGAGTCTGCAATTGTAGGTTTCCCTCATGATATTAAAGGAAATGCGTTATACGGTTACGTGACGTTAAAAGAAACAGGCGAAGGACGTGATCATAACAATTTACGTAAAGAGATTAACCAATTAATCACAGAGCAAATAGGACCAATTGCTAAGTTAGATAAAATTCAGTTTACAAATGGATTGCCAAAAACACGAAGCGGAAAAATTATGCGTCGTATTTTACGTAAAATAGCAAGTAAAGACACTGGTAATTTAGGTGATACTAGTACATTACTAAATCCAGAAGTCGTACAAGAAATTATGGATAATGCTTTATAAATTTTTAATCTAAGAAGACAAACTAACTAACAAACTATTGTTTGATTTATTTGATTATTTAAGTGTGAAACACCTTCAATTTTGGAGGTGTTTTTTGTTATTACTAGCATCGTCAAGTCATTATAAATATCCCATTGTCATTGCGAGCGCAGCGAAGCAATCTCTTTTTAATGACTATTAATTAATGACTAACTAACCAAGACATAAATTACCCTTAAACCAGAAAAAAAAATCTATAGTCACTTCGATCGCAGAGAGAAGTCACATAATTAATCATTAACAACTAGTGAGATTCCTTCAGTCGTACCTCCTTCGGAATGACATTAAGGTTGTCATTACAAGCGTCCTATTGTCATTGCGAGGACGCAGGACGAAGCAATCTCTTTTTAATGACTATTAATTAATGACTAACTAACCAAGACATAAATTACCCTTAAACCAGAAAAAAAATTCTATAGTCACTTCGATCGTAGAGAGAAGTCGCATAAAAAAAGACCGTTTATTTAAACGGTCTTTTACAATTTTATCTTAGAAGATAAATATGTTTTTTTTGATTAAAAGATTACTTCTACGTTAACCGCATTTAATCCTTTTTTTCCTTGTTCAGTATTAAACTGTACTTTGTCATCTTCTTTAATATCATCTCTTAAACCAGAGTTGTGAACAAAAATGTCTTCTCCTGTTTCTGATGATTTAATAAATCCGAATCCTTTTAAATTGTTGAAAAATTTTACTGTGCCTTCTTGCATCGTTACTTAATTTTAAATTACTAATAATGTGTTTACAATAAAGAACGTCCTAGTTAAGAAAAGCATACTAAAGATTAATAATTAGATTGCATAAACAATCTATTAACTTAAAAACACTATTGAAAAGTAATTGAAAAATAAAATTGGAAAGAAGAGAAAAACTCGTAAAACTAATTGTACTATATACTACCTTAAACCTCTATAGGTATCTTTTATTGAGTTGCAAACATAGACTATTTAATTAACACCACCTAATTATTTGATACATAATAAAATAATAATAGTTTGATAATATGTTTGAGATACTATAATCGATATACAAAGCACGGTTTTATTTTCATTGCCAGCATTATCCTATTGTCATTGCGAGCGCAGCGAAGCAATCTCTTTTTAACGATTAATGACTAACTAAGACACAAATTTCACTAATTACTACTAATCCATTACAAATTTTAACCTACCACGTCACTTCGAGTGATACACGACGTAAGAAGTGTATTGTATCGAGAAGTCATATTAGTTGTATACAATGTAGTGTTTGATTTTTTTTGAAGCACATGAACAATACTTCGACAGGCTAAGTATGACAACCTATTGTCCAATCTATAGTCTTACTTAAGGATTGTCATTACAAACATCCCATTGTCATTGTAAGTAACCTATAGTCATTGCGAGGACGCAGGACGAAGAAATCTCAATGTTTATTGCTAATTGAGAATAATGCACAAAAAAAGCCTAAAACACCGCTAGAACTCCGTTTTTAGGCTAAATTTTATAAGGTCTTGAGTGTTTCTTACTCACTCGTCATTGTATATACAAAGTAAATACTTAACAAATGTATGTAAAATAAATGTAGATTTTTGTAAAAAATCATTAAATTTTTAGGAGTCAATACTTTAGCTAGCTGTTATTTAAACCAACTTAAATTTATCTTTATTTTTTATTGAACAGGGTTTCAAATTATTAAAAAGTTGGTATATTTAAACTCTCCCAACTTTGATATAGTAGATTGATAATTGAATTCAATTAAATGACAAAACACATTTCAGAATCTGATACTAGAGCTAATTTTATAGATCAAAAATTGGCAAAAAGTCAATGGGAAGCTATCCATATAATTAGAGAGTATTGCTTTACAGGTGGTAGGAAGTTGATAGGTAATAAACGCGGTAAGCGCTTGTTCTTAGACTATCTTCTTAAGTTTAATAATACCAATTTAGCTATTATTGAAGCTAAAAAGCTCGGTGACCATCCAACCAAAGGTTTACAACAGGCTTTAGATTATGCTGACAAACTAAAAATAAACTTTGTTTACGCTACTAATGGTAAGCAAATTTATGAGTTTGACAAAAGAACAGGTAAGGGAGATTATATTAATCAATTTCCAACACCTCAAGAACTTTATAATAAAGTTTACGGTAAACAGAATGCGTTAAAACAAAAACTACAAAATATTCCATTTTTATTGATAGGTAATTTCGGACCAAGATATTACCAAGAGATTGCCGTAAATAAAGTCATGGAGAATATTGCAGATGGAAAGGATCGTATTTTGCTAACTTTATTAACAATAAGCAATTAACAATAATTAATGAATAATGAGATTACTTTGCTACGCTCGCAATGACAGACTAATTGTCACTGCGATGAGGTACGAAGAAGCAGTCTAGTTGGACAATTAGACAATAATCAATAATCAATAAGATTGCTTCACTGTGCGCGCAATGACGTTACAGTTGTCATTACGAGGACGCAGGACGAAGTAATCTATTTTAATCAATGAGTATTTAACAATTAGCAATACAAAAAGAGATTGCTTCGCTACGCTCACGATGACATGGGATGCTAGTAATGACATGAGATGCTCATAATAACAATAGGACGCTCGCAATGACATAAGAATAAAATAATGAAACCTGGCTTTACTTACATAATGACCAACAAAACTTACACGACTTTATACGTTGGTGTTACCAGTAATATTGTAAAAAGAGTACAACAGCATAAGGATAAAGTAAATATGAAATCTTTTACTGCACGTTATAATTTAAACAAGTTGGTTTATGTTGAAGCGTTTCAAAGTATAGGTGATGCCATAGCTAGAGAAAAGCAACTTAAAGCGGGTAGTAGAGCTAAGAAGATAGCTTTAATAGTAGCGACTAATCCTGATTATACTGATTTGTTTGATAGGGCTAAGGAAGTGTATGGTGATATGTGAGTATGAGTTAGATTGCTTCGCTGCGCTCGCAATGACATTGGATGCTCGTAATGACATTGGATGCTCGTAATCACATTAGAATGCTATAAATAACTATATTCTAATACCTCCTCAATACATCCCTTAGTGTTAGTCTTTTATTTTTCGCTTTAAGTAAGGCGCAGAGTTTTAAAAATAGAATAGCGGTTAAATAGGCATCACCAGATGCAGTATGCCGATCGTGCATGGTAATATTAAATTTGTTGCACAAATCGTCTAAGCTGTAATGTTTATCTGTTTTTATGTATTTTGTTTTGCGGTACAAAATGCCTGTATCTACAGTTTTATTTTTTAGTTTGGGTAAACCTAAACGCTTTAACGCTTCATTAATCATTGCAACATCAAAGTGTACGTGATGTGCAACAAGAATAGCACCTTCAATATGTTTTAAAAACTGTTTGATAGCTTCCTTTTCTTCTATTTTATGAAGAGATCCTTCTTTTAAAATACCATGTATTTCAACAGTTTTTGTATTAAAATGTTCTTGTTTGATGTAGCACTCTAGTTGGTCTGCAACATCAATTTGAAAGTTTATGATGGTTACTGTACCTATTGATAATAATCGATCCTGTTTAGGATTTAAACCTGTGGTTTCGGTATCAAAAACCACAAAGCGTGTATCTTCTAGGCTGTATTTTTTATGAAAGCTATTGGCATAGCTATTCCAAAATTCGGGATATGTTTTTGATTTAAACCAACGCATAATTACATCATTTGCGATAATTTAAAACGGACTTGCACCAAGGTTTGAATATCTTTTACAGGTTTAAAGCAGCCTTTTAATTTTAAACGATCGGATTTACTTAGACTTTTTACATCTACAAATTGACCTGAATCTTTATGTTTTAAACCTTGATTTGCTCTAAATCGTAGCAAAATTTTAAAAGCATTAATGCAGGCATCATATAAATCTGCATTTTGAGGCTCTAACTCTTGTAGCTTTTTGTAACGAGCAATAGTACTATTAAAGTCTTTAACGTGATGCGACAGTATTAATAACCTAGCAGCGTCTACTAGTGGCATTATTGCTCTTTTTTTAATATCAAACTGGTCTTTATGCTCGCCAGAGTCTTCTACTAAAAATTGTCTAAAAAAACTTAATGGTGGCGGATTTTTAAGTGCATTTAAAGCTAAAAAATTAAGGAATATTTCATATTGCTCTATAGATTTAAAAATACTATTAGACATTTTATGCACTAGTTTTTTGTTGCCATAAATTAGATTGTAATCAAAAAAGATATTGCAAAGTAAAATCTTTTCTTGTGTTGGTTGTGTAATCCAATTATTAAATTTTGCTTTCCATTCGGTTAACGTTAAACACCAATCTGGGTTACGTGCCATCATATTGGCAGGACAATAGTCAAAACCAATATGATGTAATTGGTCATTTATAGTATTAGCTAATTTTAAAAAGTAGGCTCTAGCGGTTTCAATATCAGACTCATGTAAATTTTTATCACTAAAAACTAAAGCGTTGTCTTGATCGGTCATTAATAGTTGTTCTTTACGACCTTGACTGCCTATGGCTAACCAAGCAAATTTGGCTGGTGGTTTTTGGTTAAGCTGAATAATACTTAACTCTATAACCTGTTTGGTTACCGCATCATTTATTGCAGAAATAATATTAGCGGTAAACACCATAGGTAAACTTTGGTCTAAATAATTTTTAAGTAGTGTTTGTGCTTTTTCTCTAATATACTTTAAACTTTCTGCAGTTTTTGCGCGTTTAATTTCTTTAATTAATACGGCTGGGTTATTACCATGAACAACAATAATATCATGCTCTGATAACATGCCTATAATTTTAGACTGATCAGTACCGTCTTCGGTAATGCATAAGTGTGAAATTTGATGTTTTAAGGTAGCTATTTGAGCTTCGGCAACCGTGATTGTTGGTGGAAATGATAATACAGGTGAAGACATAATTGCTGTTACAGGCTCGTCTATATGATGAATACCGGTAGCAATTTGATTACGTAAGTCTTTATCAGTAATTATACCTATAGGTTTTTGATTTTTAGTAATTACAATAGAACCTACATTGTGCTCTTTCATGATTAAAGATGCTGCCTTAATACTAGTTTCTGGAGTACAACATATCGGGTTTTTAGAATATATAGCAGATTGTGCTTCTGTAAAACCTGAAGCATCAGGTTTTAAAAACTCAAGGTTACCTAATAAAGTACCTTTATCGTCTTTTGCGTATGGGTTACGCGTATTAGTTGCAAAGCTAGCCATGATAAATTGGTTAGCTTTTGGATTACTAATAATAATGTCTTGCAATAGGGTAGAAGAGATACTGTAAATGATACTTTCTTCTATAGCTTTAGCATCTAAAAAATATTGATCTTTACGTATTAAGGCACGTAAGCCAAAAATATCGCCTTCATCACATTGATCTACTAATTTGTTTTCATGATATACACCAATTGCACCATTTTTTACTACGTAAAATTCATCTTTAATACTAGTTCCTTGTTTAAAAACAAAATGGTTAGGCTCTACATATAATACTTTAACTTGAGAAGATATAGTTATTAATTGCTCATAAGTTAACGCATCAAAAGGAGGAAAACCTTTAAGGAAATCTAGTATACGTTCAGCAATTGTGTTTTTATTCATCTTACTAATTTAGAGAAAAAATAAATGCTGAATGTTGTATTGGGTTTATAATGTGCTAATTATATATAGCTTGCTAATGACTATTGAGATTCGTTCAGTTCTTACTAAATTTAACTAAGTACTTCGATAATACTTCGACAGGCTCAGTATGACAATTCAGTGAAGAACTAAGTAAACATCGGAATGACATATGAGTTGTTATTATGAGTACGAAAGGACGAAGCAATCTCAATACTATTAATTACTTAATAACCGTCTTCTGGTACGCTAGTTAAAGTCTTTAAATAAGCAATAATAGCTTGTTGTTCTTCTGTGGTTAGGTTAAGCTCATCAAAAGGTAAGGTTTGATGAGGTAAATCAAAACCAAGTCCGCCGCCACCACCACGATTATAAAAATCCATGACTTGTTCTAAACTATCATAAACGCCGTTATGCATATATGGCGCTGTTAATGATACGTTACGCACGGTTGGTGTTTTAAACATCCCTTTGTGCAAGTTTTCTTTATACTTAAAATAAAACCCTAAATCGTCATCATTTTCTTTATTTGCAGCAGTTTTAGGAACACCAATAACTTCTTTTTCTGTTTCTGAAAAAAATGGAGGTACAGTACCATTAGTTAAAGGCATAAAATGGCAGGTAGCACACAATGCTTTTCCCATAAATAGATTGTAACCTAAGCGTTCTTGATCTGTAAAATCATTAATTTCTCCTCTAATATTTTTATCAAATCTAGAGTTAAAACTATTTAAAGTTGAAATGTAAGATGAAAGTGCTTTTATAACTTCAGTATTTTTCTTCGGAATTTTTCCATATGCAGCTTTAAATGCTTTTATGTAAGAAGAATCTTTAAGGATATCTTCTGAAAATTGATGCACATTGGTATTAAATTCCTTTTCGTTTAAAAACACAGAAGCTATTTGTTCTATCATCGTTTCTGAGCGTCCATCCCAAAAAAAGCTACGCTGAAAAGCACTATTAATTAAGGTTGGTGTATTACGATTTAAAGGTTTACCATTGTTATCAAGACTAGTTGTCAATCCGTCTGCATATCCTTTATTTGGAGAATGACAAGTTACGCAAGCCATATTGTGATTAGCCGATAGGTTAGGATCAAAAAACAACTTTTTACCTAAGTCAATTTGAGCTTTAGAAGGATTACGATTATTAACAGCAGTAAAATGATTAAGATTAAAACTGTTATTTTCAAAAAAAGTAGGTGCATCAAAATTGAAAGGATCTGTAGTTGTTGGTTCCCAAATATCTGCAGTTTTACGAATATTTACCCATTGCGTAGTAATAGGATTAAGGTAATCTCTTGTAAAAGTAAAACGATCAAATGTATCAAAATTGGTGTTGTTTTCAACGTACTTTACTGCGTTTTCAATACTGTTTTTAAATTGTTGATCTAAAAGTGCATCTTTTTTTATAATACTAGGTTGAAGGGTAAACTCATACACCTTATATAAGCTATTTAAAGACGTTGCTGTTTCTTTAATACCTAGATGGCTAACAGGTGTATCAAAACCAGAAATAGCTAAACTAACTAGTCTAAACAACTGCTGATGTGTAGCTCTAAAAAAGCGTTGAGGTGTAAGTTGACGTTTGGTCATATCACCTTTTAAAACTAGCATTAATCCTTGTGTGATTTTAATTTCTTGATCAAAGTCTTTGTCTGTAATGTCTTGTTCGTATACGCTTTCTTCAATTTTTTGAAGACCGATAGGATATAATATCTTACCTGTGTCTTCTTTATACACAGGTAAAGCAGGACCGTTGGTACGATGACCAACTTCTGGATTAAGGTAAGACGCAAAAGGTTCGGCAATTTTAAAAGCTTCTCTTGCTTTAGCAAAATAGTATTTAGATTTTGTACCGTTAACACCAGTTTGTTTTAAGCTGTCAAGATAGTTTATGGCTTTATCCATATGTTGGATGTAATACGTTTGAGCTTTTTGCCATGTAATAACATCTACAGTTTTCATTGCTGTAGTTGCGCTATTGCTTTTCTGTTTACAAGCAATAAAAAGTAGAGTAGTGGTAAGAATAGAAAGTTGAATAAGTGTTTTCATCTAAAAACGATATAAATAATAAAAATGAATCTTCACAAGACGTGAAGATTCATTTAGGATTAAAATAAAGGGATAATTTATCTTGGTAATCCTTTTAACAACACAATTTGTCCACCTTGGTTATGTGGTAAGTTATTAGATACAAAATCACTGCTTTTCCAGTAATGTGGTTGTAGATTAAGTAAAAAAGTATCTGGTTCTCCTATTTTATCAGAGATGTCAATTAAGGCACCAAATTCACCAGAAAATGCATCGCTTCCGTTAGGTTCTAAATTAGCTTCAATTTTTAAATCTAATACTGCTAATGGGTTGCTTCCATTTAAATCTGTTTGATAAATTCTTGCAGCATGGTTACGGCTAAAAGAGTTTGGATCTTCTTGAATATATACATAGTTTTCTGTAACACAAATGTTATCAGGACTTTGTAGGGTAGATAAATTTCCATCCATATTGTTAGTATCTGTATTACCGCTAACAATTTGTGTTAATTGACCTTGTAAAGGGTTGTCTGCATCTAATTGTAATTTATAAACGGTTCCCCAATCGTTGTAAGTACCTTGTCCTGGACCACGACCTGTAACAGCAAAGTATACGTTACGTCCGTTATCATCACTTCCTTTTTGGTAGTCTACATCTTCTACACGCATAAATTGAGAGGCGTATACGTTAGAGCAAGCCGTTTCCATTTCGTTTTTAGTTAAGCTAGCACCGTTAACAATTTCTACAAACTCTACATCGTAAGTCATACCAAAATCTAAGTCACCTTCGTTATATACAGTGTTAGCAGCTACGTCTTGTACGCCACCAGATCCGTTAGAAATTTGCTTAAATCTTAAAACGTAAATTTTACCATTATCTAAATCTGCATCACCGTTTTCTGATAAGTACATAGTTACCTGACCTTCAGATCCGCTAGAGTCATCATCACCACCAATAATTACTGTTTTACCAGCGTAAGCATTTTGAGGTAATGGCACAGCATTTTCCCATGAAAATTCACCTAAAGCATCTAATCCAAAATCTGCAGTAGGCGTAGGAGTTTCAATCCAAGGGTCAATACCTTTCACGTCATAAGAAATACTTTCTGAAGCCGATAGGAATAAATCTTGAGATCCACCATGTACAGCTGCTTCCCACATAGTACCAGAGCATTGTCTTGCATAATCTGCAACACCAGCGTTAAGTAACCATTCACCTTGTATAGGATTCATGTATTGATCAAAACGAATTCTAGATACACTATAATCATCTTCTGCATTAACAACATAAATATATTCGTCTCCATCTTTTAAAAATCCAGCACCATCTTGTGCGCCAACTAAACGGAAACCGTTAGATAATACGTCTGTAGAGCTAATTAAAGAGTAAGCATTTACGTTACTAAAATTAGGGTTAATATTTACTAACGGGTTTAAAGAAGATTTGTTAGAAAAAATGGTTTCTGTAGGCGTAAAGTCTTGACCATCTTGTCCGTCTTGACCGTTTAATCCATCTTCGCCATCACATGCAAAGAAAGAGCTTCCAACAGCAGCTACTAAGCTAAATTGTAAAAATAGTTGTTTAAATGTGTTCATTTTAAGGTTGTTTAAAATTTGATTTTGAACAAAACTACTCTGACATTATTCTTTATAAGTTAACTTAAATTAATGCTTAGATTAATTAAATTTTACGCTAATGTTACTAAGTTAAGTAATTGTAAAAACGGGTTTAAGTTGCTTGTTTTTAGGTGTTTAAAACTGTATTGTGGTTTTTTGTAGTTAATCTACTTTTAAAGATGATTTAAGTTTAAGATAACTTAAGCCATTAAAAAATAGAGTGAATTTGCAGAAAAAACAATGGACTTATTTTTAATTGCTTTTGGCGCTTTATTCTCTATTATTAATCCCTTAGGGACAGTGCCTGTTTTTGTGGGATTAACGCAAGAACACTCTAAAAAAGAACGAGCTAAAATTGCGTTTTGGACTGCTTTAGATGTATTAATTATTCTGTTTTTATCCTTTTTTGCAGGACAATATATATTATCGTTTTTTGGGATTACATTAAATGCACTAAAAATAGCAGGTGGATTAATTATAACCTCTTCGGGTTTTGCTTTGTTGACAGGTAAATTTAGAGAGCATAAAGGTATGAAGCGCAAACGTGTACAAGAAGATATACATAATAGAGACGCTATTAGCTTAACACCTTTAGCAATACCAATGTTAGCAGGACCAGGAACAATATCTTTATTAATAACCTACAATCAAGAGTATACATTAACTAAAGACGTTTTAATAATCCTATCTGCAGTACTACTTGTTACCATTGCAATATATTTAATACTTAAAAGTGCACATTTTATAGTAAAGTTTTTAGGCGCGTCTGGTATTAATGCTTTATCAAGAATTATTGGTTTTATTGTTATATCAATAGGTGTGCAGTATATAATTTCTTCAGTAGAAAACATTGTTATAAATCTATTAAGCTAATTTTCTTTGTGTACTGTATTTTAGAACATAAAAGGTTATTAACGATAGTAAACCAAATACAGAAAACCCTATAAATAAAGGAAGTACAGATGTGTGTACAAAGCTACCAATGTAATTAGCAATTGGTACCGCCATAACTGTAGATATAAACCCGTTAATTGCTGCACCAATACCGGCAATATGCCCTAAAGGCTCCATTGCTAAAGAACGGTAATTACCAAAAATAAACCCAACAGCAAAAAACTGAATTAAGAAAAAAGAAATTAAAACTCCAATACTTGGGTTGTTTCCAGATATAAATAAAATGACATATAAAATTGAGATTAAAAAGTAGGCAACAGTAGCATAAAATGCAATGTTACGCGACCCAAAACGCATAACCAATCTACTATTAGTAAAGGTAGATAACCCAATAGACAACGCAGTACTAGCAAAAAAGTAAGGAAACAATTCGCCTAAATTATATTGATCTTGATAAATCTGTTGTGAAGTGCTTAAATACACCATAAAAGATCCAGTAATAAAACCAGAAGTTAGTGTAAAAGCTACCGCTTCTTTGTGTTTAAAAAACTCCTTTGTGCCAGTAATAAAAATGCTAGGAGAAAATTTAATACGTTTACTTTTATCTAATGTTTCTGGTTGACGTTTCCAAAACCATAACATAACAACAGATCCAAATATAAGATTAGCATTAAAAATAGCACGCCAATCAAACCATTCTAATAGTATTTGGCCAAAAGTAGGAGCTATAACAGGTACCAGAATAAAAAACATAACAATTACAGATAGCAGTTTTGCCATAAAATCTCCACTAAAAGAGTCTCTAACCATAGCAATAGATATTGTCCTTGGCGCAGACAACCCAACACCTTGTAATACTCTAGCAAACAACATCATTTCGAAGTTTTTTGTAGTAACACAGATAATACTAGAAATAATAAAAATAAAAAAGCCTATGTAAACAATAGGCTTACGACCGTAACTATCAGACAACGGTCCAAATATTAACTGCCCAAAACCAATCCCTAAAAATATCATGGTAATTAACCATTGTGTACTATTAGGATCTGTAATGTTTAAATCTTCGGCAATGTTAGGTAAAGCAGGTAATAATGCATCTATGGTTAGTGCAACAATAGACATTAAAGATGCCATTAATGCTACAAATTCATTCTTAAAAGCAGGGTTAGAGTTTTGCATCTTGCAAAATTAGCTAATGCTTAAAAGGTGTCATATTTTATAATGATAATAGAATGTTAATTTTTAAAAAATAAGCTAAGCAAAACAGCGTAAATTATTTCAACTTCAAAAGTCAAAAATGATCTATTTAGCGTTTTATTACTCTTAAAATTCACCGATAAAAACTTCGGTTTTTAAGTTTTTTTTACAAAAAATTAACAGTAAATTTTTATCATTTCAGTAATAGTAAGGGATAACCAATTGTTGATAATTATGTGGAAAAACTAAATGGTATTTTTTGAATACGCTCGAAATAAAATCGCAATTTTATAATCCTTTTAAGACACAAAAAAATCAATTACCATCATGCAAATTAATCACATTATCAAGAGGGATTTTACGACTGTACCTTTTCAGCTTAGTAAGATTACCAATGCGATTCTAAAAGCGATGACCGCTTTAGAACACGGGAGTTTAGAAGATGCAGAGCGTGTATCTCAACTAGTAGAAACTAGCCTTTTAAAGCATAAAGAGAATGATCCAAATTACATTCCTACGGTAGAAACTGTTCAAGATGCAGTAGAAAATGCTTTAATGGAAAGTCATTTTTTAGATGTAGCAAAAGCCTACATATTATATAGAGATGAACAAGCCAGAAAGCGTAAGACAAATATCTTTGAAAAACGTATAAATCTTAAGCCATATGAGTATCCACAATTATACGAATATGTTCCAGCAATTAGACACTCATATTGGATACATACAGAGTTTAACTTTACAAGCGATATTCAAGATTTTAAGGCAGGATTGAATGAAGTAGAGCGTAGTGCGATTAAAAATACAATGTTAGCTATTTCTCAAATAGAAGTTGCAGTAAAATCGTTTTGGGGAGATATTTATCACCGTATGCCAAAACCAGAAATTGGATCTGTAGGCGCAACATTTGCTGAAAGTGAAGTAAGACATCATGATGCATACTCACATTTATTAGAAATTTTAGGATTAAACAATGAGTTTAAAACCTTAAAGAAAAAACCTGTGATTATGAAGCGTGTGCAGTATCTTGAAACTGCACTAAAAAACGCAAAAAGTGAAGATAATCAAGAATATGCAGAGTCTATCTTGTTATTTTCATTGTTTATAGAACACGTGTCTTTATTCTCACAGTTCTTAATTATCATGGCGTTTAACAAGCATAAAAACGTATTAAAAGGAATATCTAACGTGGTAGAAGCAACTTCTAAAGAAGAGCAAATACACGGAGATTTTGGAATTGATATTATAAAAATTATAAAAGACGAAAATCCAGAATGGTTTGATGCAGCGTACGAGCAAATGATAAAAGATATGTGTCTTGAGTCTTTTGAGTCTGAAAGCAAAATAGTAGACTGGATTTTTGAAAAAGGAGAAATTGACTTTTTACCAAAAGCAGTGGTTAATGAGTTTATAAAAAACAGATTTAACAACTCCTTAGAAAGCATAGGTATTGATAAAATATTTGAAGTAGACGAAAAACTACTAGCAGAAACAGAATGGTTTGACGATGAAATTATCGGAACCAAACATGGCGACTTTTTTGTAAAGCGCTCTATAAACTATAGTAAAAGAACCCAAAGTATAACCAGTGATGACCTTTTTTAAATGATAGAACAAAATAAAAACCAGACCCAGGAAGCTCAAAACCAAGAAAAACAAACGGAAGCTAATCCATTAATAGATGCAAGAAAAAAGTCGTTAAACCAAATAAAAACTTCTGGAACAGGAGGATTTAAATGGTTAACAGATCATAGTAGACAGTTTTTAGCAGCAGGCTACTTAACTGAAGGCGTAAGCGCAGAACAGCGTATAAGAGAAATAGCAGATAGAGCAGAACAAATTTTACAAATACCTGGTTATTCTGATAAGTTTTATAACTACATGTCAGAAGGATACTTTTCTTTAGCATCACCAGTATGGTCAAACTTTGGAAAAGAAAGAGGTTTACCAATTAGCTGTTTTGGATCGCATGTAGATGATGATATGGGTAACATACTTTACTCACAATCAGAAGTAGGAATGATGTCAAAATTAGGAGGTGGTACCTCTGGCTACTTTGGAAAAATAAGACATCGTGGATCTGAAGTAAAAAACAATGGTTATGCTTCTGGTGCAGTACATATCATGCAGTTATTTGAATCTATGGTAGATGTTGTTAGTCAAGGGTCAGTAAGACGTGGACGTTTTTCGCCATACTTACCAATAGAGCATCCAGACATTAATGAATTTTTAGAAATTGGTACAGAAGGTAACCCAATACAAGAGTTAACACATGGTGTAACTGTTACCAACCAATGGATGCAAGAAATGATAGATGGTGATGTAGACAAGCGTAGCACATGGGCAAAAGTATTACAACGTAGAGGTGAAATGGGTTATCCTTACATTTTCTTTACAGATAATGCTAATAACAACGCAGCAGATGTCTACCAAGACAAAAAGTTACCAATCTATGCAAGTAACTTATGTACAGAAATTATGTTACCATCAAATGACGACTGGTCTTTTGTATGTGTATTATCTTCTGTAAATGTGTTACACTATGATAAATGGAAAGATACAGATGCAGTAGAAACTATGGTATACTTCTTAGATGCAGTTATTACTGAATTTGTTGAAAAATTAGAAGTATACAGAGACTCTCCTAATCGTGATGACAGACAAACATTTATGTTTATGGAGCGCGCCTACAACTTTGCTAAAGAAAACCGTTCTTTAGGTTTAGGTGTATTAGGATGGCACTCGTTATTACAATCTAAAATGTTACCATTTAACAGTCAAGAAGCTTTTAGTTTAAACAGTGAGATCTTTAAAGTAATTAAAGATAAATCTTACAAAGCTTCAGAAGAGTTAGCAGAAAAATTTGGAGAACCAAAAGTATTAAAAGGTTACGGAAGACGTAATGCAACCTTAAATGCGGTAGCACCAACAACATCTTCTGCATTTATCTTAGGTCAAGTATCACAAGGTATTGAGCCAATTTGGTCAAATATTTATGTAAAAGATATCGCTAAGATTAAAACCACTATTAAAAACTCTTATTTAGAAGACTTATTAGAATCTAAAGGTAAAAATACAACCGAAGTATGGAGAAGTATTAGAGATAACGACGGATCTGTACAGCATTTAGATTTCTTATCAGAATTAGAAAAAGATGTATTTAAAACTTATTCTGAAATAGACCAAATGGATATTATTTATCAAGCAGCAAACCGTCAAAATCATATTGATCAAGGACAGTCTGTTAATATTATTATTCATCCAGATATGCCAGTAAAAGAGATTAATAAAATACATGTTACAGCATGGAAATTAGGATTAAAATCGCTTTACTACCAGCATAGTATGAATGCTGCACAAAAATTTAAACAAAAGAAAGATTGTGCTAGCTGTGAAGCTTAGTCTATCAATTTACAATTAAGTGTTATAAAAAAAATCCCGATGTTTTACATCGGGATTTTTTAGTTTTATAAAGGAATATTACCATGTTTTCTATTAGGTAATACTTCTTCTTTGTCTTCCAACATGGTAAACGCTTTAATTAATTTACGTCTGGTATCTTTTGGTAAAATCACTTCGTCTATAAATCCGCGTTCTGCAGCTTTATAGGGATTAGCAAATAAATCTGCATATTCTGCTTCTTTTTCTAACAGTTTTTCTTCAGGATTATCGGCTGCTTTAATTTCTTTTCTAAAGATAATTTCACTAGCACCTTTTGCACCCATTACAGCAATTTCGGCACTTGGCCAAGCGTAATTTAAATCGGCACCAATATGCTTAGAATTCATTACATCATAAGCGCCACCATAAGCTTTACGCGTAATAACAGTTACTTTTGGTACAGTTGCTTCACTTAATGCATACAGTAATTTTGCACCATGTACAATAATTGCATTCCATTCTTGATCGGTACCAGGTAAGAAACCAGGGACATCTACTAATACTAATAACGGAATATTAAAGGCGTCACAAAAACGAGTAAAACGTGCTGCTTTACGCGAACTATCTACATCTAAAACTCCTGCTAAAAATAAAGGTTGATTGGCTACAATACCAACGCTTTTTCCACCAATACGAGCAAAACCAACAATGATATTTTCGGCAAAATCTTTATGAATTTCAAAAAAGGAATCTTCATCAATAATACCGTTAATTACCTCATGCATGTCGTAAGGTTTACTAGCATGATCTGGTATAATATTCATTAATTGCTCTCGAGTTTCTTCACCTAAATCATAAGGAAGATCTCTTGGTTTTTCTAAGTTGCTTTGTGGTAAATAACTTAGTAGACGTTTAACATCTTCTAAACATTCAACATCATTTGCAGAAGTTGTATGTGCTACACCAGATTTTGTACTGTGTGTACTTGCGCCACCTAATTCTTCACTAGTAACGGTTTCGTTAGTAACCGTTTTTACAACGTTTGGACCTGTTACAAACATGTAACTTGTATCTTCTACCATCATGGTAAAGTCGGTCATTGCAGGAGAGTATACTGCACCACCAGCACATGGTCCCATAATTGCTGAAATTTGCGGAATAACACCAGAAGCTTTTACATTACGGTGAAAAATATCTGCATAACCACCAAGCGATCTAACACCTTCTTGGATACGTGCACCACCAGAATCGTTAAGACCGATAAATGGTGCACCAACCTTAAGTGCCATATCCATGATTTTACAAATCTTTTCGGCATGTGTTTCTGATAGCGCACCACCAAAAACAGTAAAGTCTTGTGCAAATATATAGACAAGACGTCCATCTATTGTACCGTAACCAGTTACGACACCATCACCATAAAACTTTTGGTTTTGCATCCCAAAATCTACCGTACGATGTGTGACTAAAGCACCGATTTCTTCAAAAGAACCTTCGTCCATTAAGTACTCGATACGTTCTCTAGCGGTTAGTTTTTTCTTTTCGTGTTGTTTATCTATTCTTACTTGTCCGCCTCCTAATTTGGCAAGTTCAAGTTTTTCGTTTAATTCTTTTATTTTAGATTCCATAATTGAAATTTTATCTTTTTTTGTCATTCTGCGCTACAATGCAGCGTCTATTTTAAATTATTAGATACCACATCTTACTTTGACTGCGCTTAGCACAAGCGTACAAAATGACATAAAACTCATATTAATTAGTTGGTACTCTTAATTGTTTTTGATCTTCTAAATACTGTTTTACAGCAATTAAAGCGGCTATTTTAGCTTCTTTTTCTGTTTGTTGCTGTAAGGCTTCTGGCGAATAGTATTTTTTTACGAAGTGTGTATCAAAGTTTCCAGAGGTAAACGCTTCATGTTGACAAACAAATGCACCAAAAGGTAAAGTGGTTTCTATCCCTTTTACTTTATATTCTGAAATAGCTTTAAGCATCAGTTGTATAGCTTCTTCACGTGTTTTACCATAAGTAATTAATTTGGCTAACATTGGATCATAATAAATAGGAATGTCCATACCTTCTTCAAAACCGTTATCTACACGAATACCATCACCAACAGGAATTTGGTATTGCTCTAAGTGACCAACGCTAGGTAAGAAGTCGTTTAAAGGATCTTCAGCATATACACGAAGCTCTAAAGCGTGACCATTTATTTTTAAATCTTCTTGTTTTATAGGAAGCTTTTCGCCACGAGCAACTTGTATTTGAAGTTCTACTAAATCTACACCAGCAATAATTTCGCTTACAGGATGTTCTACCTGTAATCTGGTATTCATCTCTAAGAAATAAAAGTTATGTTGATCATCTAATAAAAACTCGACTGTACCGGCACCAACATAGTCGCAAGCTTTGGCTACTTTAATAGCAGCTTGTCCCATTCTTTCTCTTAACTCAGGAGTTAATACAGCACTTGGTGCTTCTTCTACTACTTTTTGATGACGACGCTGAATACTACACTCGCGTTCAAAAAGGTGAATGACATTACCGTGTGTATCTGCCATTACTTGAATTTCGATATGTCTTGGAGAGGCTACATATTTTTCAATAAAAACAGAGCCATCACCAAACGCGTTAACCGCTTCACTAATGGCGCGATTCATCTGTGATTCAAAATCGGCTTCTTTTTCAACAATACGCATTCCTTTACCGCCACCACCAGCAGATGCTTTAATTAAAATAGGAAAGCCAATGCCTTGTGCTATCTTTTTAGCTTCAGAAATATCTGTAATAGCCTGGTCAGTACCAGGTACCATTGGGATATCGTAGGCTTTAACGGCATCTTTAGCTGCTAATTTGCTACCCATCACTTTGATGGCGTATGATTTTGGACCAATAAAAGTAACGTTGTTAGCTTCGCAAAGCTCTGCAAAGTCTGCATTTTCACTTAAAAATCCATAACCAGGATGTATTCCGTCTACGTTAAGTTGTTTTGCAACTTCTATAATTTTTTCGCCTAATAAATAAGATTGGTTAGAAGGAGCTTCACCAATTAAAACTGCTTCATCAGCAAATTTTACATGAGGTGCATTACGATCTGCAGTAGAGTAGACTGCAACTGTTTTAATACCCATTTTTTGGGCAGTTTTCATGACTCTTATTGCGATTTCGCCACGGTTGGCGACTAATATTTTTTTCATTTTATTCAAATTCAATTAATAATTCGCCTTTATCTACAGTAGTACCTTTTCCACCAGATACAGATTTTATAATACCTTCACGAGGCGATAGGATACTGTTTTCCATTTTCATGGCTTCAAGGATTAAAAGTGGTGTATCTACTGAAACTTCGTCACCAGGTTTTACCATGACGTCTAAAATAAGACCAGGCATTGGCGCTTTAATTTCGTTTACTTTTTTAGAAGCACCAATTTCAAAACCTAAAGATTTTATTAGTTGATCTAAATCGTTTTCGATATTTACCGTGTAATTATTATTGTTAATATTAACGGTATAGGATTTTTTATTGAAGTTAGATGCTAAAATTTCAGCTTTATAAGATGTGTTGTTGTCAAGGATATGGTAAGATTGATTGTTAACCTTAACGCTATCTAATGCTGAAATATCTTGGGAAGTTACCTCAAATTCGGAGTTGTTATTAACTTTAACTTTGTAGGATATATTCATTGTTTTATTTGTATTTAATTACTTGTAAAGATACTGATAAATCCATTTTTTATCCCAAGTTATAAAGTATTATTTGCTAAAAAGACATAGTTGTTAGTTTTTAAAAAAAGATCCTTTTTGGTGACGTTTTATAGCTTTTCTAGACAAGAATAGACCTAAGGCTAGAGATACAAATGCTCCAACCCAAATACCAGGTATAAAATTTATAAATAAAAAGAAATCGTAAGCACCATGAAAAACAATAGCTAACAACAAACCACAAAGGTTTAGAAAAAGCTTATTAGGTTTAAATTTTGCCATACCCATAAAATATCCCATTAAAATACCAAATGTAGCGTGAGCAGGTACAGCTGTAAATGCCCTTAATAGTGCAGTGCTAGCACCGTGTTGCAGTACATACATTATGTTTTCGGTTGCAGCAAATCCCATAGAAACCATAACGGCGTAGACTATGCCATCAAAAGGCTCGTTAAATTCTTTATGACGCTGTGCAAATAACAATACAATTAGGTATTTACTTAACTCTTCGGAGAAGCCAACAACAAAAAAGGCTTGTTTAAACTGCTCCCAAACACTTAATTTATCTTCTAAAGGTAAAAAGTTATTAAAAAATATATAAAATATTGTGGTAATGATTACACTTACAATAGCACCTAGTAAAAATGAAATTATCAGTAATCTAGTTGGTTCTTTTTCATATTTATCTTTAAAATAAATATATGCCACTATAGTTGCAATTGGTGCTAGTGCCATAATGATAAGTTGGATAACAGTCATTTAATTTATTTTTTTGGTTATAGCTTCTAAAACTTTAATGTAATAATCATAATTACTAGATACAAAATGTCCGTTTTTATCGCTATTATCTAATAAGTCTTTAAATTTAGAAATGCTTACCAATTTTAAAGCTTCAACTTCTTCTTTTCGAGGCGTTAATTTGGATAAGTCAACGTTTAATTGTGCTATAAATGTATGATGAAATTCGTTGTCAATTATCCCGTTTGGATAGGTTTGAAAACAAGGAAATACACCAATTTTTTCTAAGTAATCTTCTTGTATTTTAAGCCCAATTTCTTCTTTAATTTCTCTAATGGCTCCGCTTTCAATAGTTTCACCTGCATCAATATGTCCGGCAACACTAACGTCCCAAAGTAACGGACAAATAGCTTTACTAGCAGCACGTTGCTGTAGTAAAATTTCTCCTTTAGAAGTATATAACCAAATGTGTACGGTATTATGATACCAACCTTTTTTGTGTATTTCGGTTTTAGTAGCAGATTTACCTGTTGGTTTACCTGATTTGGTGACTATGTCTATGTATTCTTCCATTAAAAAAAGATTCCCACTTTCGTGGGAATTTATTATTTAAAGTAACTAAATGTTTCTCCGTCTTCAATTTTAAGTAACGTTTCGTAAATTAACTTGATTACGTTTTCTACATCATCTTTATGTACCATTTCTACAGTAGTATGCATGTAACGAAGTGGTAAAGAAATTAATGCTGAAGCAACGCCACCATTACTATAAGCAAAAGCATCTGTATCTGTACCAGTAGCTCTACTTAAGGCACTACGTTGGAATGGGATTTTTTTAGCTTCGGCAGTATCTGTAATTAAATCTCGTAATTTTTGTTGTACTGCTGGTGCATAAGCCACAACAGGACCAAGTCCAATTTCTAAATGACCTTCTTTTTTACGATCTATCATTGGTGTTGTTGTATCGTGCGTAACATCTGTAACGATAGCAACATTTGGTTTAATGGTTTCTGTAATCATTTGTGCACCACGAAGTCCAATTTCTTCTTGCACAGAGTTAGTAATATATAAACCAAATGGTAATTCTTTCTTGTTTTCTTTAAGTAAACGCGCTACTTCTGCAATCATAAATCCTCCCATACGGTTATCTAAAGCACGACATACAAATTTATCTTCATTTAAAATATGGAACTCGTCTGGATAAGTAATTACACAACCCACGTGTACGCCCATTTTTAAGACTTCTTCTTTGTCTTTTGCACCTATATCTATGGTAATGTTGTCAGGTTTTGGCGCTTCTTCTTTAGATTTGTCACGTGTATGTATTGCAGGCCAACCAAACACACCTTTTACGATACCGTTTTTGGTATGGATATTAACAATTTTACTCGGAGCTATTTGATGGTCGCTACCACCATTTCTAATCACGTAAATTAATCCGTTATCAGAAATATAATTAACATACCAAGAGATCTCATCTGCATGCCCTTCTATAACAACTTTGTATTTAGCGTCTGGATTAATAACACCAACTGCAGTACCGTAAGTATCCGTGATAAATTCATCTACATAAGGTTTTAGATAATCCATCCATAACTTTTGTCCGTCCCATTCGTAACCTGTAGGCGCAGCATTATTTAAATATTTTTCTAAAAAGTCCATCGACTTTTTATTAAGTATCGATTTTTTTGCCATTTTTAATTTAATTTTTGTCTAAAATAACAATATTCACAGTTATTTAATAGTTAGTGAAGTGTTAATTATTAATTTTGTATTAACATCTATATTTGGAATGGTTTTAGCAGTATTGTTACTATGAAAAAATTGCTTTTTTTAATTCTTATATTTCCTTTTTGTCTTTTTGCACAAGAAGAAGAGGAGATAGTTAACGATACTACAGATGTTGAATTTATAATTATAAAAGGCGACTCTATACCGCAAAAATCTATTTATTTAGATGAAATACTTTTACTACCTAGTCTGCATTTTAACAGTAAAGAAGAAAAATATAAGTACTATATTTTAAAACGAAAAACACTTAAAGTTTACCCTTACGCAAAATTGGCTGCAGAACGATTAGAAACCTTAACAGCGCGTTTACAAACACTAGATAAAAAAGGTCAAAAGCGTCGTTATGCAAGAAAAGTACAAAAATATATAGAAGAAGAATTTTCTGAAGAGCTAAAAAAATTAACGCGTACCGAAGGTCAAATTTTAGTCAAATTAATACACCGACAAACGGGTCAAACTACATTTGATTTAATTAAAGAATTACGTAGTGGTTGGAGAGCATTTTGGTTTAATACCACAGCAAGTATGTTTGATATCTCTTTAAAACGAGAATTTGATCCAATAGATGTTAAAGAAGATTTTTATATAGAAGATATTTTAATAAGAGCTAAACAACAAGGCTTATTAGAACTACGTGCGCCATCTGTAGAGTTTGATTATTTTGAACTAAGCGATAAATGGGCAGATAAAAAACCAGCATCAACAGAAAATTAATGAGGAAACAAACACCTTTTGAAGAAAAACTTAACGCTTTAACACATGCAATTGGTGCTGTTTTTGGTATTGTAGCATTAGTTTTATTGATCATTTTTGAAACTAAAAAAACAGAGTTTAGTTTATTTAGTGTTGTTGTTTATGGTATTTCAATAATTATATTGTTTACAGCGTCTACAATGTACCATAGTTTTACAGACGAGAAAAAGAAACACTACTTCAGGATAGTTGATCACATTAGTATTTATCTATTAATAGCAGGAACTTACACACCAGTTTTACTTATTACATTAGAGCAGAGTAAAGGTTGGTTGCTATTTTATATTGTATGGGCTATTGCTGGATTTGGTGTGATTTTAAAATTATTTTTCACAGGTAAATTCGAAGCCTTTTCAACCATTTTATATTTAGTTATGGGTTGGCTTATTGTATTTGATTTTTCAACTTTAAATAGTCTGATGCCTGCAAACGGAATAGTATTATTAATGGCTGGCGGATTAGCTTATACCGTTGGTATTGTTTTTTATGCGATAGAAAAAATACCTTATAATCATGTAATATGGCACCTTTTTGTGTTGGCTGGTGCTATTTGTCACTTCTTTATGGTATTGTTTTTTGTGGTTTAAAAACAACGATTTACAATATGTAAACCGTTGTTTTCATTATAATGATACTATTTGTTTTTTATAGAATATTCCCAGAAAGCACCGCTAATATCTGTTAGTTTGATAGTGTAGTTTCCTTTAGGAAGTTTAGTAAAAATATCATCTTTAAAAGTCAATTTAGCTTTGGCGCCTAACGGTAGGATAAGGCTATGTTTGCCAGGTTTGACTTTGGCTATGTAGTAATTAGAAATGTTTTTATCATTTAGTTGTGATAAGGCATTTTGGTCTAGTTGATATATTTTTTGGTTTTGATTATCTAATAGTTCTAACTTAATAATCCAAGCACCATAAACATCAACACCTTCAGTTCTAAATACATCAAAACTAATTGTATTATGGTTAAATAATCCTTCTGTAATTTCAACTTTAGGTTTTATAGATTTATTATGAAGTGTTCCCCATAATCCACCATGAAAGATTTGATTTGTAGCTAATGTTAAACCAAAAATAAATATAGATCCAATTAAAACAACTTTAGAGAAGTTATTATTTTTAATAGGAATGTTACCAGACCCTAGCCAATTAAACCATTTCTTTTTAGTAAAAGATATATTCTTATTTAATAAATAATTGTCTAATGCATATTTACCACCGCCAGTTAGAAATAGAACAAAACCTGTAGCAATACCTAAAATACCTATTTGCCATTCGTCTAAACATGTTGTACCAATCCAACCTGATGCTAAAAGAATACCTAAAGCTAAACTAAAGACACCAATACTCATCAATCTTGTAAATAGACCAAACATGATAAATAATCCAACAATACCTTCAATTATGGTAAATACAACCATATTTATCCATAGTGCATCTGGATTTTCAACTAGATATTTAATAATAGGTTTTATGCCCAACGCATGTGGTAAAAAGTGATTAAATTTTACACCAATATATCCAGCTAATTCTGGATCCAGTTTTTCGGCTAATACAGTTCGTCTCCAAAATGCAGAAAAGTAGGTCCAACCTACAACAAGTCGTAATGCTAAAGCCATTAGCCCAGCATCATTTTTTAAATTTATTTTATTCATTTTTATTATCAGTAAGTTATTATTTATGATTCACGATCTAACGTCTTTTGTGTCATAAACAATTACAGATAATCTTTAAAATTTTGGTATAAAATATAAAGAGGAAGCGGAGCAGTAGAAGTAGTTTGCGCTGCTTGCAGTTTTGTGTCTACAGTTATATTTTCAACTAATGCGAAGTTATAGTTTAATACATCAGGAAATATTGCTATCTGTTTCGAATTACTTTTAGATGTTGAAAGTTTTATAACGTTAACCTCTAAGTTGTCACAACTGTAACTGCTAAAAGTAGATTTGTTTTTGTTAGAAACTTCAGTTTGTGGTAAACCAAGTTCTGCTTGAAAAAAATTACGAACCTTACACGGCGATACTAATAATAAAAAAGCAAGGCTAACTACAGATAACCATGATATTATTTTATTAGTTGCGCTTATTTTCATATCGTAAAAGTAATAATAAGGTTTTGTGCCGCTTATTAAACTTTTCTTAATATTAGGTTATTGATTAAAATTACCCTTCAATAATATCCTTATACTCTAAAAAGAAGGCTTCAAAACGACTCATAATGTCATTAAAAAACACCATAACTTCCTGCCATGTGTTTTTGTTATGGATAGATACTTTATGCCCTAAAGGGACATAGACACGAGAGATTTCTTTTCCGTTTTCTAAAAAAAACTCTTCTTCATATATGGCTTCTGGTAAAAACTCATCTTTTAAAATAGATTGAAGTGCTACCAGTTTTTCCCAATATTTAATACGATGTTCTAAGCTATCTTCAAGATCTAATGCAACTAAAGCTTTTTTGTTATCAAAATGAAATTTAAAGCTAACACCTTTAAGTTTGGTGTTGTATAAAATCCATTTTCTAGGAAAAGATTTACCAAAACTGGTCCAAAATTCTTGTTTTAATTGCCTTGATTCTTCTTTAGAAAACATAGTTAAAGTTGATTTTTAGACAAAATAAGCAATAATAATTGCTAAAACAATGGTACTTAATTTAACGATATTAAATTTATGTCCTTCATTACTTTCAAATAAAATTGTGGTACTAATGTGTAAAAAGATACCAATAACTAAAGCTGAAATTTCATAAAAATAAGTGGTGAAAAACTCAAAATTTTCTGATAAAAATGTACCTAATGGCGTCATAATAGCAAACAAACCTAAAAACAAAAAGATTTTTGGATTACTTATTTTAGAGCTAATAAAAAACGAACTTAAAATGATAGCAACGGGTAATTTATGAATAATAACACCGTATAATAATTGCTCGTGCGCATGGATAGGTACACCTTCTAAAACGCTATGCATACTTAAGCTAATAAATAAAAGCCACGGAAAATCAACACTATCTTTATGGATGTGTACGTGTCCGTGTTCAGCACCTTTTGAGAAAAATTCTAATACAATTTGCAATAAAATACCTGCCATAATAAATAGACCGATAGGCTTATCATGGTTATGATGGTAAACTTCTGGCAAAAAGTTAAAAACGGTGATTGATAATAAAAAAGCACCGCTAAAAGCTAACAATAGCTTAAGGTTAGCCGATTTTTTAGGTTTAAAAATTAGTATAATTAAAAAACCTAAAACAACACTTAATATGGGTAATATAATATTTAACATAAAGAAGACTTAGCGGTCGTGTTTAGATTATTTAAAAATCATGATTAATCTTTCAGAGTTTTTAGCATCAAATTTATTTAGCTTATAATCTCCAAATACGTCTAATAAATATACACCAGCTTTTTCAAATAATTTTTCAAAATCATTAAGAGTAAAGGCTTTTACACGTTCTTGAAAATGGTAATCTTCATCTTCAAAAGTAAAAGAAATATCTTTAACAATGTAACCGTTTTCAACACGACGTTCTTGTAAAAAATCAATACCATCAACAGTTTTGGTGTTTTTTTTAACCAAATTATCAATAACGTAGTTGCTATTCATAAAATCAATAACACCAAAACCAGATTCGTTTAAATTAGCTTTAATAGCTTTTATGGTCGATAGATTATCAATTTCATTTTCAAAATAACCAAAACTTGTAAATAGATTAAACACAGCATCAAAAGTTTCGCCGTAAGGCTTACACATATTGTGTACATTAAAATGTAAAGTCTCATTTTCAAACTGTTTGGCAAATGCAATACTATTTTCAGATAAATCTGCACCAATAACATTGTAGCCAAGCGTATTTAAAAAGATACTATGTCTGCCTTTACCACAAGCTAAATCTAACACCTTTGCTTGCTCTGGTAAATTTAGATAGTTGGTTAAATTGGTCATAAAAGTTTCCGCTTCGGCATAATCGCGGTCTTTATAAAGTATATGATAAAATGGAGTGTCAAACCAAGAGGCATACCATTTTTTAGTACTATTTGTCATAAAATTAATTTTGGGGTTTAAACTTTCGCTTAAGCTACAGTTTATCAGGCTTTCGCAACTCGCTCTTTTCAAGGAGCTCAAACAAATTGCTCAATCCTTAACCCATTTATCAACAAAGGTTATGTTTCCGGCAAAAATACTCTATTTTTGCAAAGTATTAGACGTTTATAATGGAAGAAAATTTCAACATGGTAGCCAAAACCTTATTTGGTTTTGAAGATTTATTAGTAAAAGAGTTAAAACAACTTGGCGCACAAGATGTTAAAGCAGGTGTACGTAACGTATCTTTTGTTGGTGATAAAGGCTTTATGTATAAAGCCAACTTGGGTTTACGTACAGCTATAAAAATCTTAAAACCAATAAAAACGTTTAGAGTATCTAATGAAGACGATTTATACAAACAAGTTTATAATATTAAGTGGGAAAAATACTTAAAAGCTACAGGTAGTTTAGCAATTGATGCTACAGTACATTCTAAACATTTTACACACTCAAAATTTATTGCTTTAAAAACAAAAGATGCTATTGTAGACCGTTTTAGAGATAATGGCGGTGTTAGACCAAATGTAGATTTACGTTTTCCTGATTTAAAAATTAATGTACATATAGATCGATCTGTTTGCACAATTTCTTTAGATAGCTCTGGTGAGTCTTTACACAGACGTGGTTATAAATTAGCAACTAATATTGCGCCTATAAATGAAGTTTTAGCAGCAGGTTTAATTATGTTATCTGGTTGGGATGGACAAAGTGATTTTATGGATCCAATGTGTGGTAGTGGTACTATGTTAGCCGAAGCAGCTATGATTGCTTGTAATATTCCACCAAATTTAATGCGAAAAGAATTTGCTTTTGAACGTTGGGAAGATTGGGATGTTGATTTATTTGAAAAAATTGAAGAATCTTTATTGAAGAAAACAAGAGATTTTCATCATAAAATTATTGGTTACGATAAGTCACCAAGTGCAGTGCATAAAGCCAAAGAAAATATTAAAAATGCACATTTAGATGAGTTTATATCTATAAAACACGAAGACTTTTTTAAAACACAACGACCAGGAGAAGCACGAAAATTGCATATGGTTTTTAATCCTCCTTATGGAGAGCGTTTGGATATACAAATGGAGCAGTTTTACAAGCAAATAGGAGACACCTTAAAACAAAATTATCCAAATACAGATGCTTGGTTTATTACTTCTAATTTAGAGGCTTTAAAACATGTAGGCTTAAGACCTTCTAGAAAAATTAAATTATTTAACGCAAAACTAGAGTCTAGATTAGTTAAATATGAAATTTATGCAGGAAGCAAAAAAGCTAAGTTTAATTAGTAGTATCTTCCTCGGTATTTTCAGGTAATTCTTTAGTCTTCTTTTTCTTTGTGTTATCCTTTTTAAATAAAGGTATCATGTAAGAAATAGTATACCCATAACCAACACCAATACTGTTAGAGTCAAAAGTCTTATAAAAACCTGGGACATATAAGTTTTGCATGTTTTCAGGTTCATCTTGACTAATCATACTTTTTAATTGACCGTTAATACCAACGTATAAATTGTTTAGTACTTCGGCCTTAATACCTAATTGAAGTTCTATCCAAATAGCAGATAAACCACTAAATTTTACGCTTTCGTTGGATGAGTTTTGTTCGCCCCAATATTGATTTGTGTTATACACTGTGTAATTATTTCTGGTTTGGCTAAATGTGCTAGCTCCAACTCTAAAACCAGCATAAATCATATTATTCATTCCGTACCAGTTATCGTACATATTATAATCTGCACCAGCTTTAAAATAACTACCGGAAGCAGTCACGCTTAGATAATCGTTGGTGGTAGTTTTTTCTTCATTACCTATTTCACCTGCTAGATACCAGCTTTTTGTTAATCGGTAATCCCCAACAATTTCAAACCCTTTATACTCATCATCTACAGCAGACCTAATTAATTTTCCTGCATCTAGACCAATACGTAAACCGTATTCTAGCTTGTTTTTGTTTTCTGTTGGTATTTGTATTGTGTCTTGAGCGTTAGAAGACCAAACGCTACAAACAAGACTAATGAGAAAAAGTGTAGTGTGTAATAGTTTCATCTTCAATTGTTAAATTATCGTTTTGTGGTATTGTTTGAAAAATCCATTGACCATCAGTACCTTGATCTATTGTTGCATTTGTATTAACAAAAATAGTTTTGTAGCCACAAGCTCTAGATACATAAACATCACTTCTTGAATAGTCAATTGTGACTAGATCTTGGTTTCCTGTAAAGAAATCGTCAGATAAATCATCAGGTGTCCCATTGTTATCTATTTCAAAATCACTAATTAATATAAAGTAAGTTTGATCGTTAGTTGTTCTTAAAGGTAAAAATACTTGGTTAGTATCTTCTCCTGTGGCGCTTCTTAAATTTGAACCTTCTGGAACACTTGTATCTAAAGGAAACACGCTTGGGTCTTCAATACCTAAAACAACTAAATTAAATACATTTTTAGAATTTTCTAAAATGCTATTGTCTACAAAGTCAACAATCATATTTGGTGTTGTAGGAGAACTTTCTGGACATAAATCGTCTCGTTCACAGTTAGTTAAAAGCGGTAACACCAATAATAGCGTTAATAATTTTTTCATAATTTATTTTTCAAAAAGTACAACCGTTTCTATGTGTGATGTATGCGGAAACTGGTCGACTAAACTTATCTTTTTTAGTTTAAAACCTGCATTAATCAAGGTTTCTGTATCTCTTGCTTGTGTTGCAGGATTACAAGATACATAAACCATGCGTTTTGCATTTAAATTTATGATTTTATTTAAGGTTTTTGGTGCAATGCCAGAACGAGCAGGATCTAATATTATTGTCTGAATTTTGTTTTGGTATTGTGGATATTTGCTTAAAAATTTACCTACATCTTCAGCATAAAACTCAAGACCTTCAATATTATTTCTTTTAGCATTTAGTTTAGCATCTTCTATTGCAGAAGCTACAATATCTACACCAATTATTTTAGTATTATTACTTTTTGAAGCAATAATTTGTCCAATAGTACCAGTACCACAAAACAGATCTAAAACTACAGAGTTATCTACAGCTTCTTTATCTTCTAAAGCATAATCGACAACTTTTTGATATAATTTTTCGGCAGATTTTGGATTGGTTTGAAAGAAGCTTTTCATGCTAATTTCAAAGTTTAAGCCAAGTAATTCTTCAACTATTTTGTCTTCACCATAGATAAGTGTAATACTACCAGATGTTGCTATTGTACGATCGCCTTGTTCATCATTTATAGTATGCAAAAGTCCGGCAACTCTATCATTAAAAAGTGATACTAAAAAATTAGCAAATGCATCTAAATCAAATTGATCTAATCCATCAGAAGTGGTAACCAAATTAAATAATAGTTGATTAGTTTTATAAGATTTTCTAACCACTAAGTATCTGAAAAAACCTTCACGCTTTGGAGCATGCCAAGGAGCTAAATGTGTAGCTTCGCAATAATCTTTAATTTTTATTAAGTTGTCTTCTAATTCTTTATCAAAAAGACCGCTATCTTTATCAAGATTATCACCTATCCACCATGTACCACGACGTTTAAAACCAAGAGTAAACTCGTCTACGTCTGTGTTTTTATCATGATCGTATCCAATTGCAGAAAAGCTATATTCCATTTTATTACGATAATGGAATAGGTTAGGAGACGCCACAAACTCATCAAAATAGTCTTCAATTTCAGGTACTTTTCCAATTTTTTTAAACAAATCCATTGTACTGGTGTACTTGTATTGGTGTTGTTTTTCGATTGGTAAATTAATGTATGGCGCACCAGAAATTTCATGATAGTTTAATTGAACTTCATCTGGAGATTTTTGTAGCACATCAATCAACTTACATTCGGCATATTTCTTTTTAGATTTTACCACACGCGCTTTAACCTTTTGACCAGGTAAAGTGTTAGGTACAAAAAGTACAAAGTTTCCTAATTCGTTACTTATACGGGCAATTCCTTTACCTCCAAATGCGTAGTCTACGATATCTAAATCGATAAGCTGACCACGTTTTACAAATTTATTTCGATCTCTTCTAGACATGCTGCAAAAGTAAGCAAAGCAATTTCGATTTTGGAAATTAGAATTATGATTTTTTAACTTTTTTAGATTGAACACCAGAATATCGTTAAATCCAACTAAAAATGTTTTTAAAGGCAGGTAATATTTATTATTTTGCAACTTCTAGGGATGATTTCTTTCCCACGCTGAATTTTCGAGACTTTTCGAAAGGATAAAGGTAGATAAGGAATGGTTATTTTTTTCACTTTAAAAATTTATAAAAATGGCTGTTTTAGACCAATTAACGTCGCAAGAAGCGATGGATTTAGAAAACAAGTATGGAGCGCATAATTATCATCCATTACCAGTAGTATTAAGCAAAGGCGAAGGTGTTTACGTTTGGGATGTAGAAGGTAAGAAATATTACGATTTTTTATCGGCTTACTCTGCTGTAAACCAAGGACATTGTCACCCAAAAATTGTAGGAGCAATGACCGAGCAAGCAAAAAACTTAACCTTAACCTCAAGAGCATTTTATAATGATATGTTAGGTCGTTATGAAAAATATGCGACTGAGTATTTTGGTTTTGATAAACTATTACCAATGAATACAGGAGCTGAAGCTGTAGAAACTGCTTTAAAAATCTGTAGAAAATGGGCTTACGAAGTTAAAAACATCGATGAAAATGAGGCTGAAATTATTGTTTGTAAAAACAACTTTCATGGACGTACAACAACGATCATTTCATTTTCAAACGATCCTGTAGCACGTAAAAATTTTGGTCCATATACCAATGGATTTATTAAAATTGATTACGATAATTTAGAGCAATTAGAAGATGCTTTAAAAAATAACAAAAACGTAGCAGGGTTTTTAGTAGAACCAATACAAGGAGAAGCTGGTGTGTATGTACCAAGCGAAGATTACCTGTCAAAAGCAAAAGCACTTTGCGAAAAATACAATGTATTATTTATTGCAGACGAAGTACAAACAGGTATTGCCCGTACAGGAAGATTATTAGCAACTTGTGGTAACTGTACTTGTGAGGATAAAAATTGTTCTGGTACACCAGAGGTAAAACCAGATGTTTTAATCTTAGGTAAAGCGTTAAGTGGTGGCGCATATCCAGTAAGTGCTGTTTTAGCAAATGATAATGTGATGAACGTGATTAGACCTGGTAATCACGGAAGTACTTTTGGAGGTAATCCAGTTGCAGCAGCAGTAGCAATAGCAGCTTTAGAAGTTGTAAAAGAAGAAGACTTAGCGCAGAAAGCTTTTGATTTAGGTGAATTATTTAGAGCAGAAATCAATAAATACATAGAAACTAGCAATATTGTTAATTTAGTAAGAGGAAAAGGTTTACTAAACGCGATAGTGATTAATGACGATGAAGACAGTGATACCGCTTGGAATATTTGTCTAGCATTACGTGATAATGGCTTACTAGCAAAACCAACACATGGAAACATAATTAGGTTTGCACCGCCATTAGTAATGACTAAAGAACAATTATTAGATTGTGTATCTATCATTACAAAAACTTTAGAAGCTTTTGAAAAATAGAGCTATATTTCTATAAAAAAGGCGACCCATTTGGTCGCCTTTTTTATTTTATAAGAATATGTAATTATTGAGCAGCTTGTTGTGCTTCATACTGTTCCATTGTTTGTCTAAATTGTTCTTGTATCTCGTCCCATCCAACAGTGTAAATTCTGTAAATTGTAACTAATAAATAGATAACGTTAATAATAGTAATTATTAAAGCTACCGTTTTAGCTGTTTTCATTTGGTTATATTGTTTAGGACCTGCTTCGTAATCTTCAGGGTTTAATTGTGCATTTTTTAAGGAGTTATTAGCTACTAAAAATCCTGAACCAGATAGGATAAAACCTAATCCGCCAAAACAGCAGCATAATAAACCGACAATTGAAAGTACATAAACTAAGGTTGGGTTGAGTCTTTTTTTCATTTTAAGTGTGGTTAATTAAATTATATATAAAGTTGGTTAAAATTAAAACAATACTAATAATAGCTAATATAGAAATGATTTTTGTTGAATATTTAAATTTATAAAAAACAGATATCAATATAACTACACCAAGAAGAGATAGCGTGTAGATTGCAGGATACATCAAAAAACCATCTACCAATTTACCTTGAGATACTAAAGTGACAGATCTTTGTATACCACAACCAGGACATTCAAATCCTAAGACTTGCTTATTCATACAAGGCAGCATGTAGTTATTTAAATCTTCCATTTTACTATTTAAAATTTAAATTTAGTAAAATAAAAAAGGCTTTTACAATTTGTAAAAGCCTTTTTAAATAAAATTTTATGTTTATCTATTTTTTATTAGCTACAATAACCTTTTTAGTTGTTGTATTACTGTTAGAAAGTGTAGTTTGTACTAAATATACTCCATCACTTAAGTTTTTAGTAGAATAGCTTAAACGCTCGTTGTTGTTTTTTATAATTTTGTTAAAGATAATTTTACCAGAAACATCGTATAGTTTAATATTTTCTATATCAAGTTTTTTAGGGTTTAAAACGATTAACTCAGATGTATTGTTGTTTTGAATCACGTTAAAGTTGTTCTCTGCAAACTCATCTGTAGATAACGTATTAGCTTCTACAAAAACAACTTCAAATCTATCAGTATAATTACCAGCAGGTAAGTTAATTTCAAAGTTTTGAGACTGTAAGTTTACGTAAGTATCATTCACTTTATCATGTATGTAAATAGGTTGATTGTTATCAAAATTTTGAACATCAAATAATCTAAATCTAATTAATTGTTGATTATTAAGATTTAAAACTACAGGAATAGCTAAATTTAAATCATAAGCATTAGCTTGAGTTACTAATTTTTTACTGTTTTGAGTCCAATACGCATCAGAGTTTAACGTACTGTACATATTACTTTCTAAACCATAATCCTCGTTTGGTGTTGCAGTATGATGAAAGTTTTGTAATAATTGGCGTGTATAGGTTTCGTTAAAATCTATATTTAATCTAAAACGTTTGTAATCTGAAGGTAAAACATCAGATCCGTTAGTTGTAGATTGACCATTTTGATTAGTAGCAGACTCATTCTGTTGTGCTGTTCTAAAAAATTCACTGTTAGCACCAGATTCTCTGTAATAAGTACGATGGCTATCAGAAATTAATAAATTACCATTAGCGCTACCTTTAACCATAAACCCTTGTCCAATAGGTATATATCTATATACTTCTTTACCTGATGTAGAAGGTGATCCAATAGTATTTACGGTACCATCTCCATTGTAAGTTTTAAATGTGGCAGGTGTAAATGACCTAACATCTCCAGCAGCATTTATAGTAAACGATGCATAACCACCTGAATAAGATGTCAAATTATGAGATGCAATAGATTGGTCTTGCTCCCAAAAGTATAAAGAGGCAGAATCTAAAAAACCAGTATTGGCAGGATCATGTATAAACGCTACTGCATCTAAAGCAGAAGGGTAAGGGTTACCAATTAAAGTTTCTTGACCAGTAAGAACAGCAACACTTATTTCACCTTCGTTAGGTTTTCCTCTAAAGTCATATTGTTGGTTACCTGCATCTGTTCCTTTCATAGTAAAACCATAACCAGCATCTACTGTACCAGATTCTCCAACAAAAATCCAATCAGCATAATCAGTACCTGGATTATATTTCCAAATCCAATAATCTTCTATATTTAAAGGAGAACTTGTTCCGTTATATCCTGTTGTACTGTAACCAGCAAGATTACTGTTAGTTAGATCCGCAACGTCGTAAATGTTTTTGTTAGGTGTGAACGCTCTGTTACCAGTACTGTTTGCATCAACGTTTCCTACAGGAGAAGCCCAATAATTGTAGGCATATTGATTTACAGTACCTTCTTGATAGACACTAAGTTTACCAACACCGGAGTTACCAGTGTTACCAGACCCTTGTAATAATTGTGCTTCGTTTCTTAAATAGAACGTTGAGTTTGCTTCTGTAAGATTAACATCATCTTCTACATAAACTTCGATATCTGAAGCAAAAATGAAAGCATCATTTCTAACCGTTAATTGTGCTAAAGACAATTGACAGAATGTAAATGATAAAAAAGTTAAATAAAATAATTTCATAGTAATTTAAATTTGGCACACACAAAATTACTAAAAACAACTCTGGTTGAGCATTTTAGTCGGTCAATTAAAGCTATTTTTAGACGAAATACGAGTTTTATAGGTTTAATGTATTAATTGACTATTCTTATTAACATCTTTTAATAGTAGTTTCTTTACTTAAATCTTTTATTTTTGTTTTAAGTTATATTTAAATGAATAAAAATTACCTTTTTATAATTATCGGAGGCGCTATTTCTTTCTATGCAAATGCTACGGAAAAACAAAACGTATTTTTGTTAGTGATAGGTATTGTAATTTTAATGTTTGGTATCTATAAGCTACAAGCAACAATACCAAGTAGAAAGAAAAATGAAACTTATATAAAATCTGAAAAAATAGACGAAGAAGAATAGTAATGCTAAAAATTGGCGATAAAGTAGATGTTTTAGATGATGTACTTTCTGGTACTATAGTTGCTATTAATGGCAACATGGTTACTATTGAAACTAATGAAGGTTTTGATTTAGATTTTAAAGCTAATGAATTAGTTAAAATTGGTTCAAAATCTATAAATCAAGATGCTTTTAAATTAGCTAGTGTTAATGAGATTTTAAAAGAAAAAACTGAAAAGAAACGACACAACAACACACAAAAAATAAAGCCTAAACAACGTTATCAACCAAAACTAGAAGTAGACTTACATTTGCATAAATTAATAGATAACGAACGAGGAATGAGTAACTATGATAAGTTAAATCTTCAACTAGATACTGCAAGGCGACAATTAGAATTTGCTATAAAAAAACGCATTCAAAAAGTAGTGTTTATTCACGGAGTTGGTGAAGGCGTTTTAAAAATGGAGTTAGAAACTCTTTTTAGTCGTTATGACAATATTAAATATTACGATGCTGACTATAAGAAATATGGTCTAGGTGCAACAGAAGTTTATATTTATCAAAATGCATAATTACAATTCTGGTTGTAATGTTCTACTAGTACTTAAGTCTACATCTGTAGCTTGAGTTAAAGTCCCAAAATCATAAGTTTGATATTGAAAAGAGCCAAAGTCAATATTATAGGCTGTCATAGTAATTGTAAACGTATCGTAAACCGTATGTTGTCGGTATGATGTTGCAAGTAAAGTATCAAAGACTTCGTCATTTAAATAATCAGGACCAGCGTTAGGATTTGTTATATCGTTTGTTGGGTTATTGTCTTGCGTCGTAGCGTTTTCTTCATTAATGGTTAACACACCATCATCATCATCATCATTATCTCTGTAATTAGGTATACCGTCTCCGTCTGTGTCTAACGCATTTGCATCTAGGTCTGCTAAGGTCATACCGTCTTCAAAAGTAACACCTTCACTAACAGTTAAAACATTATCACCATCATCGTCAACATCCATATAGTTTGGTATACCATCACCATCTGTATCGTCGTCATTTAAATCTCCATTTCCATTTAAATCTTCTAAATACGCAGGGATACCATCGTTATCATCTTCGGCTAATGCAACAAAAAATGTAAAATCGCCACTTGAAGAATAATCTTCGGTAATTTGAATGTTATCAGGTGGTACATCGTTACAAAAAATTCCATCTGTAGAAGATGCGTAACTTCTATATCTAAACGTACGGTTTCCTCCAACATCTGCTTGAGTATACTCTGTATTAGATAATTGTAGTCTGTTTGGATTGTCAGGATGTTCAATAACTTCAATTAAGTCGTTCATAACAAAATTACTACCAGTAATTTGTAGTGATAGGCTTTGGCTAGTATTAGTTTTAAAAATAACTAAATCACCACAAGCTTCAAAAGTTTCATCAAACTCTAATTCGCTAGTAATTATATCTCCATCATCACAGTTAAATAAAGATAAACAAAGTATAGATAAAGCAACTATTTTGCGCATAATTTCAATTTTAAAAAACAAAAATAACAGAATTACCAAACTAATAACGTAACCATTAACAATTAATTTTATTTAAAGTATTTTTGCACATAATTAAAGTGAATTTTAGATGAAATCTGTTTACCTAGATAATGCCGCTACGACTGCAATTTTACCAGAAGTTGTCAATACAATGACAGAAGTTTTAACAAACACCTTTGGTAACCCATCTTCTACACATAATTATGGTCGTAATGCTAAAGCAATTGTAGAACAAGCAAGAAAAACAATAGCAAAGCAATTAAATGTGTCTTCTTCTGAAATTATTTTTACTTCTGGTGGTACCGAAGCTGATAATTTAATACTTCAAAGTGCGGTTAAAGATTTAGGTGTAAAAACTATAATTACTACAAAAATCGAACATCATGCTGTTTTAAATACAATTATTTATTTAAGTAAACATTATGATGTAGAAATAGTCTATTTAGATTTAGATGAAAGCGGGCAAATTAATTACAATCAGTTAGGTGAGTTTTTAAAAAGTAAAGACAATGTTTTAGTTAGTCTAATGCATGTTAATAACGAAATTGGTAATATTTTAGATATTAAAAAGGTTGCCAATTTATGTCAAGAAAATAAAGCATTATTCCATAGTGATACGGTACAATCTATAGGGCATTACAATTTAGATTTACAAGACATAAAAGTAGATTTTGCGGCAGTAAGTGCGCATAAATTTCATGGACCAAAAGGTGTTGGTTTTGCTTTTATTAGAAAAAACTCAGGATTACATCCGATTATTTTTGGAGGCGAACAGGAGCGAGGACAACGAGCTGGTACAGAAGCCTTACATAATATAGCTGGATTAGAAACAGCTTTTAAAATAGCTTATCAAAATCTTGAAACAGATAAAACATATATAACAAATCTTAAAAGTTATTGTTTAAAACAATTAAAAAAAGAAATTCCTTCGGTAAAGTTTAATGGGCTTAGCGATACTTTAGAAAATAGCGCTTACACTATAATAAATATGCGCTTACCAGAAATTTCTAAAGATGCAACTATGATTCAGTTTCATTTAGATTTAAAAGGAATAGCTTGTTCGCGTGGTAGTGCCTGTCAAAGCGGAAGCACAAAAAATAGTCACGTTTTAGAAGCAATATTAGCTAAAGAAGCGTTAAAAAAAGCATCATTACGTGTCTCTTTTAGTAAATTTAACACCAAAGAAGATGTTGATTATCTGGTTAATGTCTTAAAAGAATTATTTTAATATATTTAAAAAGATTGCTTCATTATTCTACATTTATACATGGATCCTCTAAGGAATGGGTCACTTTTGTTCACGGAGCAGGAGGAAGCAGTTCTATTTGGTTTAAACAAATACGGTCTTTTAGCAAAGAGTTTAATGTATTAATCTTAGATTTAAGAGGTCATGGAAATAGTAAACCGAAGTTAAAAGATACGTTTAACTCTAAGTATACGTTTGATAATATTACAGATGATATTGTAGAAGTTTTAAACCATGCGCAAATTAAAACGTCTCATTTTGTGGGTATTTCTTTAGGTGCCATTTTAATAAGAAATTTAGCCGAAAAGCATCCTCATAGAGTAAAAAGCATGATTATGGGTGGCGCTATAATGAAATTAAATACGAGATCTCAGTTTTTAATTCGTCTAGGTAATTTTTTTAAAAGTGTTGTACCTTACCTATATTTATACAAGTTTTTTGCATTTATCATAATGCCAAGAAAAAACCATAAATCTTCAAGGCTATTGTTTGTTAATGAGGCTAAAAAGTTATGCCAAAAAGAATTTATTAGATGGTTTAAGTTAACTTCAGAAATTAATCCATTGTTGCGTTTCTTTAGAGCCAAAGACACAAAAACACCAACACTTTATGTAATGGGTGAAGAAGATCATTTGTTTTTACCTTCGATTAGAAACCTAGTCTTAAATCAATCACATTCATCTTTATTTATAGTTGAAAATTGTGGACATGTTGTTAATGTAGAACAACCAGAAGTCTTTAACGCTATTACAATTCAATATATCAAAAATAAAATATAGCGTATAAAATTTTTACTAAGTAAACAAACGTTAATTAGCAGATTATTCAATGTTTGATTATTAGAAAATCCACAAATTAATAATTAAAGTTTTTTCTTACATATACCATTTAATATTCTTGTAATTTTGTTAAAATATTGATAAAAACTAGTGTTTATAGGTGTTTGTAAGGATAATATGACATTTTTTTTTCTTTAAAAAAAGTAGTGTTTTGTAATTTTGTATCCCCTAAATTTTATAAATCTACAGCTATGAGAAAAAAATTACTTTTTTTTATTTTTCTATTAACTTCTTTCTTTAATTATGCTCAGGTTGGAATAAATACATCATCTCCAGATCCATCATCTGTGTTAGATATTGTATCTACAACATCAGGAATGTTAGCACCAAGAATGACTACAGTACAGCGTAACGCTATAGCTAGTCCTGCTAATGGATTATTAGTTTATGATACAGATTTAGGATTATTCTATTTTTATGATAATTCTTCTTGGAAACCTTTGTCTTCCTCACAACGTAATAATTACAAATTAATTAAAAGTGAAGCCGATTTAGCTGCTGAGTTAGTTGCTGGTAGTGGCACAACTTATCTTCTAGACTCAAACACATATTACGAAATTAATGGACTTATAACGCTGTCTTATCCAATAGAGCTAAATAACGCCTATGTAGCAGGAGAAGATACTAATAATGATATTTTATTAAGGACTACAGGAAATATATTTGAAGGAGATACTGGTGGATCTGTTAGAAACTTAACTTTACAAGCTACTGCAGGTTCAGTTTTTAATTTATCTGAAATAACTAATACCCAAAATTTAATTTTAAGAGATGCTTTTATTGTTAATTCTGCTTCTGTTGGTAGTATTTCAGGATTTAATTTAGTCTTTTTTAGTATTGTACAATATGTTGGTAATACTACAGGTATAATTTTTACAAATATAAATCAATTACTTCTTAATTCTGAAGGTTGGGATGGGAGTAATTCAGGCACTTATCAAACCTTTGTTGGTAATTTTGAAGTTATAGCAAAACAAGGTGGTTTTAGTGAAGTTGTAGGTGCTACAGCAGCAATAGATGTGCTAGGTATAACATCTTTAACTGGAGGAGGCACATTAAGAACTGTAGACTTTTTTGGAGGCGGTAATTATATAAATGGACCTGGAACTTATACTAATTATAATTTTAATACCGATTGGGATGTTGATTGTGCAGGAATACCAGTAGAGAAAGATGCAGTTGCAGCTGGTAATTTTTATTATAATGATGTAAATCCTTCTCCCACGGGTTTTACACAAACAATTAATAATAACACAGAAGTAGAAATACAAGGTACAGGTCTTTTTTTAACGACTAACTTATTTAGGTTTGCTGCATCAGGAGGTAACAATAGATTGACTTATGAGGGATTAAAAAATCGTCAATTTCAAATAAATGCAAGTTTATCCATTAGAGTGACAGGAACATCAGGTGATTTTTATGCTTTCTATATCGCAAAAAATGGAGGTATATTAACTGAGTCTAGAGCTATTGTATATGTTGATAATAGTAGTACAATACAAAATATAGCTTTAAATGAGAATATTGATTTAAGTACTAATGATTATATAGAGTTATTCGTACAAAGATTAACTGGTTCAGGAAATGATAATTTAGTTGTATTTGCTGAAAATTTAAGTATAAACTAAAATCTCATAGTTGTTCTTACATTAAACACTCTTGGTGTTAAATAATTGGGTATAGCATATTGACGTTTACTGTACACATCTCTAACCCATGTGTTGGTTATAGAGTTTTGTACATTAAATACGTTAAATATTTCAAAGCCAAAAGACAATTCTTTAAACGGTTTTTTCCAACCACTATCAAATTGTTTGTCTTTATCAACTAATACAAATTGTAATCCGACATCTGCACGTTTGTAGTCTGGTAAGCGGTTTTGGTATACGTAAGGATCTGCATAACTTGGTGATCCGCCAGGTAAACCTGTATTGTATACTAAATTTAAGTACATTTTCATACTAGGTATGTTTGGTACATAATCTTGAAATAACGCAGCAAACTTTAGTCTTTGATCTGTTGGTCTAGGTATGTAGCCTCTATCATTAATATTTTCTTCGGTTTTTAAATATCCAAAACTAAACCAACTTTCGGTACCAGGAACAAACTCACCATTAAGACGTAAATCTAATCCATATGCATAAGCTTCTGCATTATTATTTGCTCTGTATCTTATTCTAACATTTTCTAATGTATATGGATTAACATCGGTTAGTTTTTTGTAATAAGCTTCACTAGTCAATTTAAAAGGTCTATCCCAAATTTTAAAGCTATAATCATTACCTACAACTAAATGAACCGATTTTTGCGCTTTAACATCAGTGTTAACTACACCAAATCGATCACGTAATTCTCTGTAAAATGGTGGTTGGTAATATAATCCTCCACTTATTCTAAACAGCATATCTTTGTCCCAGTTAGGTTTTATGGCGAATTGCGCACGCGGAGAAAATACAGATTGACTAACAGATTGGTTGCTTAGCGCATCATCTACTGTCCAACTATGACTTCTTACACCAGCATTGTACCAAACATCATGTTCGCCAATTTTACTGCGTAAACTCCATTGTACGTATGCTTGCAAACGATTTATAACTGTACTATTAGTAGCTCTTACATTTTGATAAGCTTCTAAAGGACCTTGGTAAGGCTCATAAGGTTGCTCATTAAACGCATCAGAACTTGGTGGATTAATAGAAAAGCCTGCAGAATCTATGACTTCCCATTCTACTAAACGGTCTCTAATATCTTCATTTGTATATTTAATTGAAAACTTAAATTCGTTTTCATTTTTAGTATATGTTCCTTTTGCTTCAATTGTTGAAATTAGTGCATCTAAATCGTTACGACCATGATTAAGTTGGCTTCCAATACCTTCTGCGAATTCTACTTCACCAAAATTATCATCACCAATATTACTGTTTACTTCACCTAAAGCATATTGTGCTAAAATGTCAAAATACTCTTCTTCAGTTGTGTGGTAAGTAGAGGTAACAAGACTTAAGTCTAAATCGTCATTTACTTTATAATTAGCACTTAAAGCACCAAATAGTGTTTGGTATTGATCTTTTTCTTGACCTTCATATCTAACAACTAATGCTAATGGATTATCTAATGTACCAAAGTTAGTTTGACGTGTAAGTGGAATGTAATTGTATTTATTTAATGATGCATTACCTAAAAAACTAAGTTCAAATTTATCAGTAAATCTATAAGTGAAATAACTTTGAAGGTCTGCAAAAGTAGGGGTGAAGTTAGTTTCTGTTTCTTGAGCATCTACCAATAAACTATTATCGCGGTATCTTAAACCTACAATACCTGTAAATTTTGAGTCATTACTTGCAGTTTCAACCGCTAAACTACCACCTAGAAGACTTAAATTTGCAGCTACACCAAAGTCTGTAGGTTTTTTGTAGGTGATGTCTAATACAGAAGATAATTTATCACCATATTTCGCTTGAAAGCCACCAGCAGAAAACTCGATATTACTAACTAAATCAGAATTAACAAAACTTAAACCTTCTTGTTGTCCAGATCTAATTAAAAACGGACGATACACCTCAATACCATTAACATAAATAAGGTTTTCGTCATAGTTTCCACCACGTACAGAGTATTGTGTGCTTAACTCGTTGTTGCTACTTACGCCAGGTAAGGTTTTTAAAAGATTTTCTACACCAGCTTGTGCACCAGGAATTTTAATTAATGCATCTGGAGCTATTGTAATAATACCTTCTACATCTTTTCGTTTTTTACCATTTAAGACAACTGTAGATATTTGTACAGCATCTTGTTTCATTATAGGATTAAATTCAAAAATCTCACCGTTTTTTAGATTAAATGTAGCTTCTACATTTTTAAATGATACATGAGAAAATACGACGGTAACATCTGTATTAGCAGGTATTTTTAAAGAGAAAAAACCATTACTGTTAGTTTGTGTTCCTAAATCTCCACTTTTAATATTTACAGCATCTATGGGTTGATTAAATTCATCTAAAATCACTCCATTTATAGTGGCTGTTTGCGCTAAAGCAACTATTGGTAGTAAGACAAAAAGAAGCTTTAAGGTTAGTTTTAGTTTTTTCAAAGGTTTAAAAATTTATTTTCGATGGAAAGTTGCTTCAAATGTAGTGCTATTTCCAACATTATCTGTTACAATAACTTTTAAATTGTTATTAGTCTCTTTAACGACGTTGTCTTTAAAATCGTGTACAAGCATATTGGTTTTATAGTCATACTCCATTAAAATCCATTTTCCATTAACGGTTGCTCTGTAGTTAGAAATACCACTTTGCTTATCTTCAATTTTAAGTTTTAAAAAACGATATTTACTCATCCATTTACCATCAGTAAAATTTACTGGTTTTATTGTTGGTGCAACAGTGTCTCTTGCTAAGCAATATGTCCCTAAGTTTTTAGTCCTAGTGTATAAAACGTTGTCTTTTTGTTTTGTAGAAGAGTAGCTAGGAAAGTTATTCCATCCAACTAATCTGGCAATATAAACTTGTTTTAAATCTTCTGGAGAATAATTTGAAATATCATACTTTATTGTAAAGTACTTATTAGCAGCTCTGTTTTTATCGTGTACTTTTACAGTATCGGAATGTACTTGAAAGTCTATGAAAAAACTGTCGTAAAATGTTTCTTTAGGAATATTAACGCTAATTTTATCCTTTTCTAAAATCACATTTTCTTCTCTGTTAATATAATAATGAGAGGTGAAGTTTGTCGAGGTTTCAGAAACTGGAGTTGTGTCTCCATTAATATTTAAGTCAATAATTGTGGTGTTACCTTCAAAATCTTCAACTTTAATTTTGTACAAAGACGCTATAGAATCGTAAACCATAACATATCCATCATCTACTAAATTATCATACATACTTAACGGGTTATTAGTATCTAAAAATAATTTTTGAAGGCGTTCTTTTTTTTCAGAATAATGAGGATAATCGATTAAACGGTTAAGATGCTTGGTTTCATCAAAAGAAAAACGCTTAAAATTAATAGTAAAATTAGGCATACCATTTAAAGCAGTTTCAATTTTGTAAACCCCATTTTTATTTGCGGCTAGGTCTTGTCTGTCTATAGTATTTATTGCAAAACCAATTTTGCCGTAAGCTTTTATGTCTTCAACTTTATAATCGCCATTTTGAAGCGGAATTAGTCGTAGTTTTTGTTTTAAATTTGAATTATTAACATGTGATAGTTCGTTAATAGGGTAGGCGTAGATGCTTTTAACAATTGGCTTTTTAGTGTCTTTAACTTTAATGCCAAAAAGTAAAGGATTTATTGGGCGTTCTTGATTATCTCTAATTTCGTAATGTAAATGTGGTCCACCAGAGCTACCGGTATTACCAGAAAAAGCAATGATTTCTCCTTTGGTTAAAATGAGTTCGTTGTTAGAAGGAAAAACTTCAACCTCAAAAGATTCTTGTTCGTATTGTTTCTTTTTTATAAAGCTTTCAATTTTATCAGAAAAGCGTTGTAAGTGTGCATAGACAGTTGTGTAACCGTTGGGATGAGTAATATAAAGTGCTTTACCATATCCAAAATGAGCAATTTTAATTCTGCTAACATATCCGCTTGCTGCAGCATATACTTTTAAACCTTCTCGCTGTTTAGTTTTAATATCTAATCCAGAATGAAAATGATTGCTTCTAAGTTCTCCAAACGTACCAGCTAAAATAGTTTCGCCATCCAAAGGTGAAGCAAAATAATCTTGCGGGTACATATTTTGAGCATTGATAAAACTTGAAAAAAATAAAAAGAGAAATGTTATAAATCGCATAAAATACATGTTACTGCTAAAATAGAAATAAGGTTTTAATTAGCAAACAAAAATCAATAACTAGACCAACCAATTGATTTTTAAATACTTTTTTAAAAATAAAATTTTATGAAAAAACAATTGTATAATCCTACGGTTTGATTAACTTTGTAAGATAAGTATAGGTATTAGCAGAATGAGTAAAATTGAAGACATTGTTGATAATCTAGAGCAAAAAATTAGCAAAGTCTTAAAGAGACAGCAAGTTTTAAAAGCAGAAAATGCTAAGCTAAAAGAAGCATTGCAACAATCTCAATCAGTGTTAAAAGCCAAAGACCTAGAATTAGATAATTGGCAAGAAAAATATAATACACTTAAAATGGCTAACACCATACTTGGCAGTGACAATGATAAACGAGAAACAAAGCTCAAGATAAATGCATTAATTAGAGAAATTGACCATTGTATAAGTCAATTATCTAGTTAAAATATTAAGATTAATGGCAGACACACTAAAAATAAAGTTATCAATAGCAAATAGAGTGTATCCATTAACAATTGCACCAAGCCAAGAAGAAGGCTTAAGACTAGCTGCAAAAAAAATTGAAGCTATGATAAAGCAATTTGAGCAAAGTTATTCTGTTAGAGATAAGCAAGATGTATTGGCAATGTGCGCATTACAATTTGCTAGTCAAGTAGAGCAGAGTATATTAGATAAAGAGTACGTGTCAGAACATGTTGAAGAAAAATTAAAAGCCTTAAACAATATGTTAGACACACATTTAAGTTTATAAAGTAAAACGTTCATAACACATAAAATAATAGGTTACTGCCTACATTGATTATCTTTTTGAGAAACTCAACGTTAATTCTTTAAAAAGGGTGAGTTTAAGCTGTAAAAGCATGCTGCTAATACTACGTATTTGGGCAGATCCTTGATCAGTTTGTTAGCCCTAAACTTGTTTTTAAGGAGTTTTTTTCAAAACAAAATTAATGTAGGCTTTTTTTATATATAATTAATCAACAATGGATAATACAATTTTAATAATTGCTGGTATTGCAATTGGAGCCTTAATAGGTTTTATTATTGCAAAAATGCTAGAACGAAGTAATGCATCAAAGCTAATTAAAAGTGCAAAAAAATCTGCAGCAGCTATCGTAAAAGAAGCAAATGCAGAAGGAGAAAGCATTAAAAAAGATAAAATTTTACAAGCTAAAGAAAAGTTTTTAGAGCTAAAGGCAGAGCATGAAAAAGTAATCATGAGCAGAGACAAGAAAATGTCTGATGCCGAAAAACGTATTAGAGATAAGGAATCTCAAGTATCAAGTGAGTTATCAAAAACTAAAAAACTTAATGCTCAAATAGAAGAAAAATCTATTGATTTTGATCACCGATTAGAAGTATTAGAAAAGAAACAATCAGAGCTTGATAGACTACATAAAAGTCAAGTAGAACAATTAGAAGTCATCTCTAGTTTATCTGCAGACGAAGCAAAGCAACAGTTAGTAGAGTCTTTAAAAGGCGAAGCTAAAAGCGATGCTATGGCTTATATCCAAGATAAAATGGAAGAAGCTAAATTAACAGCTCAACAAGAAGCCAAAAAGATCATCATTAATACTATACAACGTATTGGTACAGAAGAAGCAGTAGATAACTGTGTGTCTGTATTTAATATAGAAAGTGATGACGTTAAAGGACGTATTATTGGTCGTGAAGGAAGAAATATTAGAGCAATAGAAGCAGCTACTGGAGTAGAAATTATTGTAGATGATACACCAGAAGCAATTATACTTTCTTGTTTTGACTCTGTAAGACGTGAAGTTGCACGTTTATCTTTACATAAATTAGTCACAGACGGACGTATACATCCAGCACGTATTGAAGAAGTAGTTAAAAAGACACAAAAACAAATAGAGCAGGAGATTATAGAAGTTGGTAAGCGTACTGTTATAGATTTAGGTATTCATGGATTACATCCAGAATTAATTAAAATGGTTGGACGCATGAAGTATCGTTCTTCTTACGGTCAAAACTTATTACAACACTCTCGTGAAGTTGCTAAACTTTGTGGTGTAATGGCTGCAGAGTTAGGATTAAACCCTAAATTAGCTAAAAGAGCAGGTTTATTACATGATATAGGAAAAGTGCCAGATGCAGAAGCAGATATGGAAACACCTCATGCTATATTAGGTATGCAATGGGCAGAAAAATTTGGAGAAAAACCAGATGTATGTAACGCAATTGGTGCTCACCATGACGAAATAGAGATGAAATCTTTATTATCTCCAATTATACAAGTTTGTGATGCTATATCTGGAGCTAGACCTGGAGCAAGACGACAAGTGTTAGATAGCTACATCCAAAGATTAAAAGACTTAGAAGAAATTGCTTTTGGTTTTAATGGCGTTAAAAAAGCTTATGCAATACAAGCAGGTAGAGAGCTACGTGTTATCGTAGAAAGCGAAAAAGTAAGCGACCAAAATGCTGCTGATTTATCGTTTAATATTTCTCAAAAAATACAAACAGATATGACTTATCCTGGTCAAGTTAAAGTTACTGTTATTAGAGAAACTAGAGCAATTAATATTGCTAAATAAAAAATAATCTAATAATTAATAGATATAAAAAAATCCAGCTTAATGCTGGATTTTTTGATTTGGTAAGTGTAGCATAAAAGTTGTACCAACATTAATTTTGCTTTTAACATCTATAGTACCTCCAAAGGCTTCTAGTTGGTTTTTAACTAAATATAATCCAACTCCTTCTGCTTCTGGATTGTTATGAAAAGTCTTATATAATCCAAATAGATCTTTTTCAAATTTATCTAAATCAATTCCAATACCATTATCTTTTACTGTTAGATTAGTATAATCATCTAGACATTCAGCAGAAATTAAAATTTCAGGATTTCTATCAGGATGTTTATATTTTATTGCATTAGTTACTAAATTTTGAATGATACTATATAGGTAAGACTTATTGAAATTGACTGTGCATTTATTAGAAATGTTCACTGTAATATTAGCATGTTTTTCGGCAATTAAGTATTCTAAATCTTTTAAAACATTATTGACCTTTGTAACTAACTTAATGTCTTCTGTGGTTTCTTCTGGTTGGGATTGTATTGAAACGATTTCACTTAAATCATTAATAGTTTTTGTTAATGATTTTGATAAGGTTTTCATGTAACCTAACATTTCTGTTTTTTCTTTTACATCTTCAGCTTCATCATAAAGATCTAGTAAACTTTCAAAATTTCCAGCATGTTGTTTTAGGTTGTGGGTAACAATGTGAGCAAAGTTTTGAAGTTTGCTATTTTTTTTAGCTATTAAATCTAATGTTTCTTTAATTTTCTGTTCATTATCAGCATAATCTGTAATGTCTACATGGGTACCAATAACTCTAGTAGCTTCTCCTAAACTGTTTTTTTCTATATATTGACCGCGATCTAAAACCCATCTGTAAGTACCATCTTTATGAAGTACACGATGTTTGTTTTCGTAATCAGGAAGTAAACCGTTAAGATGATCTTGAAAGTCTTTAAAATATTGCTCTCTGTCTTCTGGATGAACACGATCATTCCAATCGTTTACATTAAAGCCAAAGGAATCATCATCTTCAAATCCTATTATAGCTTTTGAAGGTTTAGAAAAGAAAACTTTGTTTTCTTTTGCATCATAATCCCAAATACCAACTTTTGAAATCTCTAAGGCTAATTGCCATTTTACATCTTCAATATATTGGTTATTAGATTGTTTTAACTTAAGTTCTTTTAATAACTGTGACATACAGGTTGTACTGTTGTGTTAAATTTAAGAATAAGTTAGTGTAAGGGATTCTGAACAAATATATTCAACATATGTTGAAATTCAAAAAATAATCGATAAAGTGTAACTTTACTTTCTTGGATGAAAATTGTTAATTACTTCTGTTAATTGACTTCTGTCTATATGTGTGTATATTTCGGTAGTTGTTATACTTTCATGACCAAGCATTAATTGTATAGCTCTTAAATCTGCTCCGTTTTCTAATAAATGTGTAGCAAAACTATGTCTAAATGTATGAGGTGAAATTGTTTTTTGAAGATTGATTGTTTTTGCTAAATTTTTGATGATGGTAAAAATCATAGCTCTTGTAAGCTGTTTACCTCTTCGGTTTAAAAATAATATGTCAGAATGTTCTGGATCAATGTTTAAGTGGTTTCTTATTTCGTTTTTATAAATGTCAATATATTTTTGAGTATGTTCCATTATAGGTACAAAACGTTGTTTGTCTCCTTTACCTGTAACTTTTATAAACCCTTCATTAAAAAATAAATCAGATATTTTTAGGTTTATTAGCTCGCTAACTCTTAATCCACAACCGTAAAGTGTTTCTAAAATAGCTTTATTGCGTGTGCCTTGCGGATGACTTAAATCTATAGCGGCAATTAGTTTGTTAATATCATTTAAAGATAAGGTGTCGGGTATTTTTCTTCCTATTTTAGGCGCTTCTATGTGGTCTATAGGATTGTTATCTCTGTAATTTTCAAAAACTAAATAATTAAAAAAACCTTTTAAACCAGAAATTAATCTAGACTGTGATCTAGCATTAAGTTGTTTTGCAGTTTGATATACAAACTCTTTAATAGTTTCTTTTGAAATATGTACTGGGCTTTCAGTATTATTGTTTTCTTTTAAAAATACTATTAGTTTTTCAACATCTAAGAGATAACTATTTATAGTGTTATCTGATAAACCACGTTCTATTTTAAGATATGTAGAAAAATCTGTTTTAGCTTGTGTCCAATTCATTATGTAAAAATAAGTATAATAATAATATATACTTTATTTGTTTGTTGTATTGAAGAAATGTTAAAAACTTTGTTAATTAATTGTGTAATGTTTAAAAAACTATAGAAAAAAATTAATAGATTAGTATTATTAATCAAATTATTAAATCATTAATTATGAAAAAATTATTTTTTTTAGCTGCTTTTGCAGTATTCGGATTATCAACGATGAATGCACAAGATTCTGACAACGGATCATCTGCTTTATCAGAAGGATCGTGGTTAATTGAAGCTAACACAGGATTTGGAGCTAGTGATTTTGGTCATACAGCTAACACGGGATTTGGCTTAGTGTCTATAGATGACACTACTATTTGGTCTATTGGAGCAGAAGCTGGTTATTTTGTAATGGATGACTTAGCTGTAAAGTTAGGTTTAGGTTACAATGATTTTGATGGAGCATCATCATTTAGCTACAAGTTAGGAGCTAAATACTACATTGAAAGTATGATTCCTGTTCAATTGGATGTAACGGGTGCTTCAGGAGATGATGTTTTTGGAGACGAAACTCCATTATGGCTTGGTCTACAAGGAGGTTATGCATGGTTTGTAGCAGATAATATCTCTATTGAACCAGGATTAAGGTATAATTTATCTTTAAATGAAGACTTTACAGATGAAGGTATTTTAGAATTCAGAATTGGATTTGCATTACACTTCTAATCAATTAGATAATAATAGGTTAAAAACCGAAGCAATCGCTTCGGTTTTTTTATTTATATAACCAAGTATATTTTGACATATTTTTAAATTAGAATCATAACTAATTAAGTATTAGGTTTGTAGGAAAATTTGTAAATTTTTAACTGTTTTTTTCTTGTTTGATAGGTTAACCTAGTTTAATTTTGCCGCCTCAAATCAATAAATGAAAATTTAAATTATGAAAAAATTATTATTCGCAGCTGCATTAGTAGCATTTGGATTTACAGCTAACGCTCAAGAAGAACAAACTTTCGGATTTGCAGAAGGTGATGTTATTGTAGAAGGAAACTTAGGTTTTAATTCAGAAAATGATAAGAATACAGAAATCGAAACTTCTGCATTTGAGTTTAACCCAAAAGTTGGTTACTTTTTATCTGATGACTTAGCTGTTGGTGTTCAATTAATGTTAGATACAGACAAAGAAACTGATGGAATGGCAGATACTGAAATTAAAACTACTACTTTAGGTGCTGGTGTATTTGCTCGTTACTATTTCTTAGATTTAGGAAAGCGTTTTAAAACTTATGGTGAGTTTGGTGTAGGTTTTGATTCTGCTAAAACAGAAGTAGAAGTTCCTGGTGTTGATGTTGATGATTTCAAAACTAACGGAATTGGAGCTGGTTTAGGTTTAGGTTTAAACTACTTCGTAAAAGAAAATATTGCAATTAACTTTGCTTTAACTGATGTTTTATCTTTCAGATCTGATAAAGCAGATGTTGATGATGCAGAAGCAGTAACTTCTTTTAACGGTAACTTAAACGTATTTAACAACTTCTTCCAAACTGCTCAGTTTGGTTTAACTTGGAAGTTCTAATTATAAGAAATTATAATAACAAAATATTAAACCGAAGCCAAGTGCTTCGGTTTTTTTATGCGCTTATTTTTGTATTTTTACTTTATGAAAAAACTAATTATCATTAATGGACCTAATTTAAACTTATTAGGTAAAAGAGAACCTAATGTTTATGGTAACTTATCTTTTACAGAGTTTTTAGATACAATTAAAAATAAGTATTCTAATGTTTCTTTAGAACATTTTCAGTCTAATGTAGAAGGAGAGATTATAAATAAAATACAAGACGTAGGTTTTGACTATGATGGTATTATTTTAAATGCAGCAGCTTATACACATACTTCTGTTGGTATTGGCGATGCAGTAAAAGCCATACAAACTCCAGTTGTAGAAGTGCATATTTCTAACACATTTGGAAGAGAAGAGTTTAGACATCACTCTTTTATTTCGCCTAATGCAAAAGGTGTTATTTTAGGATTTGGTTTGCAAAGTTATGAACTAGCAATACAAAGTTTTCTTTAGTTTGTTTTAACGCTTTTTTAGTATAATTTCTAAACAAATATTAAATATTTAAAGCAAATCTACTCTCTATATTAAAAACAGTTAAAAACGATGCTTTTGCTGTTAAACCATGTTAATAAAGCATCTGAATAATTAAGGTCTTCGTAATTTCATTGTATAAACCAAAAAAAATGAATACAATGAAAAAATTAATTTTAAGTACTGCCGTATTATTATCTAGCTTAACTTTTATGAATGCGCAGTCAGATTCAAAAGCTGTTCAATTAGGTGTAAAAGGAGGCGTTAACTCTTCAACAATTAGCGGAGATGATGTTGGTGATTTATCGTCAAGAACAAGTTTTAATGCAGGTTTAGTAGCCGAAATTCCTATTTCTGAACGTGTTTCTTTTCAACCAGAGGTTTTTTATTCAGGTCAAGGATTTGATATTCAAGAAGTAGATCAAGACAATGTTTTTGATACCGATGATAATATAGAATATCAATTAGATTATGTTCAAGTACCTTTATTATTAAAAGTTTATTTAGTAGAAGGATTGTCTGTAGAAGCTGGACCGCAATTTGGTTTTAAGGTAAACGAAGAAATTGATTATCAACCAAACGATAACGCAGGAGATATAGATATTGAAGATAGTAATGTAAAAGACTTTGATACTAGTGTTGCTTTAGGTGCTGCATATAAATTTAATAATGGCTTTTTTATAAGCGGTCGTTATAACTTTGGTGTCACAGATATATTTGAAGACGGTACTGTTTTTGAAAACGTAGATGCTAAAAACGAGGTATGGCAATTTGGTGTAGGATTTATGTTTTAATACATTATCAATCATATTAAATAAAAAAGGTTCCAGAATTTCTAGAACCTTTTTTATTAAAAATAGTTTTTCAATTTTATAAGTGAATCACTTCATCATAAGCATCTGCAACAGCTTCCATAACCGCTTCACTCATTGTTGGGTGAGGATGTACTGCTTTTAATACTTCATGTCCTGTAGTTTCTAACTTTCTACCTAAAACAGCTTCTGCAATCATATCCGTTACGCCAGCACCAATCATGTGGCAACCTAACCATTCTCCATATTTAGCGTCAAAGATAACTTTTACAAAACCTTCTTTGTTTCCTCCAGCACTTGCTTTACCAGATGCAGAAAAAGGGAATTTTCCTACTTTAATGTCAATACCTTTATCTTTAGCTTGTTGTTCTGTCAAACCAACACTAGCTATTTCTGGAGAACAATAAGTACAACCTGGTATATTACCATAGTCTAATTTTTCTACATGTTGTCCAGCAATTTTTTCAACACATAAAATACCTTCGGCAGAAGCAACGTGTGCTAATGCTTGACCAGGAGTTACATCTCCAATAGCATAGTAACCAGGTATGTTAGTTTGGTAATAATCATTAACTAATATTTTGTCTCTATCTACAGCAATACCAACATCTTCTAAACCAATATTTTCAATGTTAGTTTTAATACCAACAGCACTTAATACTACATCTGCTTCAATAACTTCTTCTCCTTTTTTAGTTTTAACTGTAGCTTTAACACCATCACCAGATGTGTCTACGCTTACAACTTCAGAAGAAGTTTTAATTTTAATACCGTTTTTCTTAAAAGAACGTTCTAATTGCTTAGATACTTCTTCATCTTCAACCGGTACAATTCTATCCATGTATTCAACAATAGTTACTTCTGTACCCATTGAGTTGTATACGTAAGCAAACTCAACACCAATAGCTCCAGAACCTACAACTATCATTTTTTTAGGTTGCTTTTTTAGTGTCATAGCTTCTCTGTAACCAATTACTTTTTCACCATCTTGTGGTAAGTTTGGTAACTCACGACTACGCGCACCAGTTGCAATTACAATATGATCTGCACTATATTCTTTTCCGTCAACTTCAACTTTTTTACCAGGTTTAAGTTTTCCAAAGCCATTAATAACGTCAATTTTATTTTTTTTCATTAAAAATTTCACTCCGTTACTCATGCCTTCAGCAACACCACGACTACGTTTAACAACTGCATCAAAATCAGCTTCAGCTTCTTTTACCTTTAATCCATAATCTTCTGCATGCTTTAAGTATTCAAACACTTGCGCGCTTTTTATTAATGCTTTAGTTGGGATACATCCCCAATTTAAACATACACCACCTAAGCTTTCTTTTTCTACTACTGCAGTTTTAAAACCTAATTGAGAGGCTCTAATTGCTGTAACGTATCCACCTGGTCCACTTCCAAGAACTATAATATCGTATTTACTCATTATAAAAAGTTTTGTCGTTTTTTAGAAGCTACGAATTTACGAAATCGTATTTGAATAAAGAATTTTACAACCTCAAAAATTATAACTTTTACTACCTTTGTAATAAGTTTATATCTATGAATATTCCAAAATCTAGTTTTCCGCGAGTTGTAATTATTGGAGGCGGATTTGCTGGTGTAGCATTAGCAAAGAAATTATCTAAAAAAGAATTACAAGTTGTGTTGTTAGACAAACACAACTATCATAATTTTCAACCACTTCTTTATCAGGTGTCTACAGGAGGATTAGAACCTGATTCTATTGCGTATCCAATAAGAAAAATATTAAAAGACTTTCCTAACTTTTATTTTAGGTTAGCTGATGTCTCAGAAATTGATACTGAAAAATGTAAAGTAATTAGCAATATTGGAAGCTTAAAATTTGATTATCTAGTAGTTGCTTCTGGTTCTAAAACTAACTTTTTCGGAAATAAATCTATTGAAGATAATAGTATGGAAATGAAAACCATACCTCAATCTTTAAACTTAAGAAGCTTAATTCTTGAAAATTTTGAAGACGCACTATTAACTTCAAATTTACATGAAAGAAATGCTTTAATGAATTTTGTAATTGTAGGAGCAGGACCAACAGGTGTAGAGCTTGCAGGTGCTTTAGCAGAAATAAAAAAAGGGATTTTACCTAAAGATTATCCAGATTTAGACACCAGAACTGTACAGATTAATTTAGTACAATCAGGAGATAGAATATTAAAAGAAATGAGCGAAAAAGCTTCTAAAAAAGCAGAAGATTTTCTTGAAGATTTAGGTGTGCATGTTTGGAAAAACGTTAGAGTTACTGGTTATGATGGTAATGTGGTTACTACAAACAGTGATTTAACTTTTGAAGCAGAAACGGTTATTTGGGCTGCAGGAGTTAAAGGTGCTGCAATTAATGGTATTGATGGAGAAGAATTATTGTCTAAAAGTAATAGAATACAGGTTAACGAGTTTAATCAAGTAAAAGGTTTTAATAATATTTTTGCTATTGGAGATGTTGCCCAAATGACAACAGATCAAACACCTTATGGACATCCAATGATGGCGCAACCAGCCATACAACAAGGCAAACACTTAGGTGATAATTTATTGCGTTTAATAGAAAACAAGCCTCTAAAACCTTTTAAGTATAAAGATAAAGGAAGTATGGCAACTGTTGGTCGTAACAAAGCAGTTGTTGATTTACCAAAATTTAAATTCCAAGGTGTTTTTGCTTGGTTTGTTTGGATGTTTGTTCACCTATTTTTCTTAATAGGTTTTAGAAACCGACTTGTTGTATTTATAAATTGGGTTTATAATTATGTTAGGTTTGATCGTGAAGCACGTTTAATCATAAGACCTTACAAGAATAAGTTTAAACCGTAAAATTTAGATTAATTTTCAGGGACAAAGTCTAACGCTACACCATTAATACAATGTCTTTTTCCAGTAGTATCTTTAGGTCCATCATTAAAAACATGACCTAAGTGACCACCACAAGTCGCGCAATGTTCTTCGGTTCTTGCATATCCTAAGTCATAATCAGTGCTAAAGGCAACATTACCTTTAATTTCTTGATCAAAACTTGGCCAACCTGTACCAGAATCAAATTTGTTTTCACTTTTAAATAAAGGTGTATTACAAGCAGCACAATAAAATGTACCTGATCTGTATTCATTATTTAAAGGACTTGAAAACGCACGTTCTGTTCCGGCTTCTCTTAAAACATAGTATTCCATATCTGTAAGTTCTGCTTTCCATTGTGAATCGGTTTTACTTACCGAAAAAGATTCTTTTTCGTCTTTGTCTTGACCTTTAGATTTACAACTAAACATTAAGGTAACAACAAGTAGTAGAGCTATTTTTTTCATAATCATAGTTTTTATTAAAGATAAGTCGTTTAAATTATTAAGACATTACAAAGCTTCATTTTAGCAGATTTTTATGACTTTTAATCGAAAACATTAAGACGATACTAACATAGCTTAAAGTGATTTTTGTGAAAGATTTTGTACATTAGATTGAATTTAAAATTTCAACTATGAAAATTAATAAAATAATTGCTTCACTTACATTTTTAGTATTAATGGCAGTTTCTTGTGCTACAAATCCTTTTACAGGAAAAAAGACATTAGCATTAATACCAAACTCTCAATTGTTTCCTACTTCTTTTGCTCAGTATAATCAAGTACTTTCTGAAGGTAAAGTTGTTACAGGAACACAACAGTCTGAAATGATTAAACGTGTAGGACAACGTATTGCTGTTGCTGCAGAACGTTGGTTAAATGCTAACGGAAAACCAGGATATTTAAATGATTATAAATGGGAATATAATTTAATACAAGAAGATGTGGTTAATGCTTGGTGTATGCCAGGAGGTAAAATTGCATTTTATACAGGAATTTTACCAGTTGCAGAAAATGAAACAGCTATAGCAGTAATTATGGGTCACGAAGTGGCGCACGCATTAGCAAATCACGGTCAACAACGTATGAGTGCTGGTATGTTACAACAAGTAGGAGCTGTTGCAGGTAATGTTGCTATAAAAGATGAACAAACAAGAAATGCTTTTAACCAATATTATGGAGTAGGATCTCAAGTAGGATTAATGCTACCTTTTAGTAGAAGTCATGAAACTGAAGCAGACCGTATAGGGTTATATTTAACAGCAATAGCTGGTTATAATCCTGAGGAAGGAGCAGAGTTATGGAAGCGTATGGCGCAAGCGAGTGGAGGACAAGCACCACCAGAAATATTAAGTACGCATCCAGCTAATGAATCAAGAATAGATAACTTAACAGCATTAGCGCCTCAAGCAAAAGCTGAAGCTAAAAAATTTGGTGTGTCTAGTTTTAGACCTTTAGGAAAATACTAATTGAGAATTAAAAATATTTAATTACTTTCGGAGCTGTTCTTTTTAAGAGCAGCTTTTTTTTTAAAAGCATAACCTAACTAAAAATCAAATGGAAAACCTTCAAAAAGGAAGTAAAAAACTACTTAATGCTTGGGCATTTTATGATTGGGCAAATTCGGTTTATACTTTAACAATAGCTTCATCTATATTTCCAATATTTTATTCGGCATTATTTATAAATCAAACCCACAAAGTTGTAAATGCTTTTGGATTTGAGTTTAAAAGCACTGCGTTAATTACTTTTATTACAGCTTTTACTTTTTTGGTTGTTGCTTTTACATCTCCAATTTTATCTGGAATAGCAGATTATGTTGGTAATAAAAAAAACTTTCTTAAGTTTTTCTGCTATGTAGGTGGATTAGGCTGTATAGGATTGTATTTTTTTAGTTTAGATCATATTTACATTAGTCTTCTGTTCTATTTTATGGGATTAATTGGTTATTGGGGAAGTTTGGTGTTTTATAATTCTTATTTACCAGACATTGCTTTTCCTGAACAACAAGATAGCATAAGTGCTAAAGGATTTAGTTTAGGTTATATAGGCAGTGTTATATTGCTGATAATCAATTTAATAATGGTTATGACTGCAGAAGATGGTCAAAAAATGGATATGATGCGCTATTCTTTTGTCATGGTTGGAATCTGGTGGATTGGTTTTAGTCAGTATAGCTTTTATTGGTTACCAAAAGGAACATCTAAAGGTCATAAAGTAACCAAAGAAGTTGTTTTAGACGGTTTTAACGAGTTGAAAGTGGTCTGGAAAGCGTTACAAGAGAATATTTTACTAAAAAAATATTTGCAATCCTTTTTTGTGTTTAGTATGGCTGTGCAAACCATTATGTTGGTAGCTGTTTATTTTGGTGAAGAAGAAATAAATTGGGGAAGTGATGATGCTAAAACTATGGGATTAATAGTTAGTATTTTAATAATACAGCTTATAGCTATTGTTGGCGCTGTACTAACGTCTAAAGCGTCATCAAAATTCGGGAACATAAAAACATTAATAGCTGTTAACTTTATATGGATGAGTTTGTGTTTTTATGCTTATTTTATGGAAACTCCAATACAATTTTATATCGCAGCCAGTTGTGTAGGTTTTGTTATGGGTGGTATCCAAAGTTTAGCACGATCTACTTATTCTAAATTCTTACCAGAAACAAAAGATACCACATCATACTTTAGCTTTTTTGATGTTGCCGAAAAAATTGGAATAGTCATAGGTATGGGTATTTATGGCACAATAGATCAAGTAACAGGTAGTATGCGTAATTCAATTTTATTCTTATTTATATTCTTTTTAATAGGTATTATATTACTTTTTAGGGTGTTAAAACAACAAAAACTAGAATAATTTTTTATGTTTGTATAACAATCAACTAATTTTTATAATGAAAAAATCACTTTTACCTTTCCTGTCACTATTTATTTTATTGTCTGCTTTTACTTGTGAAAATGAACCTTTGGATTATGACCAAGAGTCTATTAATAGTATAAATAATAGCAATAACAGTTCTAATAATACAGATTTAGTAGGAACTTGGGATCTTGTTAGTTTTGATGTAGATATGCTAAATTCTGCTACTCTTCCTTCCGGAGATATGATAACAGAAATATTAGTAAGTTCTACTTCAACAGATTATCAGGTTACTTTTACTGAAACTGAATTTACTACAACAGGTAGTTATAGTTATGATACATTTATTGAGGCTGGAGGAATTTCTCAACAAGATAATCTAACATTAACAGATGTTACAGGATCAGGATCTTACACAACAGACGGTAATGAGATTACTACAGAAGGTGCTTTTTTTGATTTTTCATTTGAAGGTGTAGATCAATCTGCTTTTGAGGATAATCAAACTAGCAATTATAGCATTAGTGCAGATGGGCAAACGCTAACATTTTCTCAAAATCAAACAACATTGCAGTCTAATAACGGATTTGAAACAGAAATAGATATTGTAGCAGAATCTATATGGCAAAAAGTAAATTAGTAATATATAAGAAACATAAAAAAGCCACTATTTAAATAGTGGCTTTTTTATTTATACTAACTATAGTTTTTAATTACTAATATCACCAGAACCAGTTACTTTTTTTGATACTTTTTCTGGATTGCCTTTATATTCTATATCTCCAGATCCTGTGACTCTTGCTTCAATCTCTTTATTGGCAACAACAACGATATCTCCAGATCCTGTTACTTTAGCTTCTGTGTAATTTGCGCTTAAATTTCCTCCATCAAAATCTCCAGATCCTGTTACAGACACTTCTAATTTTTCTGTTTTTCCGGATAGGTTAATATCTCCAGAACCAGTTACAACTACTTCGGTGTCATTTGCATTGATATCTAATGTAATATCTCCAGAACCAGAAAGACGTGTTTCAAAATTACTTGATTTTATTGTAGTATTACAAGTAACATCTCCAGAACCAGATAGTGTTACTTTGTTAATATCTGTAAAAGGTATAGTAATTTTTATTCCTTTATTGCTAGTAGGCTTAAGGTTAATATTGTTTTTTATTTTTATTATTAAGCTGTTTCCTTCAGATTCTGTAATGATATAATCTAATAAGTTGCTTTCTCCTTCTAGGGTTATTTTACCTTCTTTACCTTTAACTAATTCAAAATCCATCCAACCTGCTAATTTTACGTTGTCATAGCTAGATGTTGTTCTGGTAATGGTAGTAACATCTCCGTTACCTCTTATTTTTTCGTTTCCCCATTGGGCACAAGCTGTATTAAAGCTAACTAGCGCAATTGCTAATAATAATGTGATTTTTAAAGATTTCATTGTATATGGTTTTATGATTAATGTTATTATTTATTATCGAAAGATACGCTTCCGTAGTCTGATTTTATAGTAATTAAATTACCAGAATTTTTAGTGTTTTTATAGCCTTTATAGTATTTGCTAGTAGAGCGTTCGTTTTTCATATTGAATTCAAAACTATCATCATCACCGTTTAATCCACCATAATCTAAGTCAATTTCAAAATCAAAACTGTAATCGTTGTCAATACCTATTTTAATACCTACGTAATCTGAGTCTATAGATACATTACCAGCATTTTTAGTCATTTTTCCAATTTTTATTGAACCGTAATCGGCTTCTATATTGACGTTTTTATAGACATCACCTAAAACAACGGTTAAATAGTCGCCGTTTCCTGAAAAGTTATTGACGTTATTAACACGTAAACTTCCGTAATCACAGTTGTAAGTTACATTTTCTGCAATTTCAACAACAGAATTTGTGTAATCTGCAACAATGTCTAAGTTTTTAGCTTTAGCAACGGTAAACCCGCTATAATCTGCGTTTATTTTTCCGCTTTTTATATATTCAAAATAGCAATTGTTTGTATAGTCAAAAGAGATATTATTATTGTCTGCTAAAAGCTCTTTTGTGGTAATTTTACCGTAATCGCAATTTATATTGGCGTGACCTTGTAATGTTCCAAGAAGGATGCTTCCGTAGTCATTATTTAAATCGACACTGTTAGTAATAGGTAGTTTTACTAGGTAGTTAATTTGAATGTTAACATTGTTGCTGTTGCCCCAATTCCACCAAGATTTGCTTTTAGATTTACCAATTTGTGTTTCTGCAGAGACGTAGTTTGAAGTCGCAGAAAAATTTACATCAATATCATCTAATTTGTCTTGTACTTTGTCCTCGTCATTACCGTTGGTAGTAATGGTGATTTCAAAAACAATTCGGTTTTCGTTCCAAGTAACAACATCAAGGTTGCCATAACGATTATCTATTTTTAACGTAGCGTCTTTAGAGACGTTATATTCTTTTTTTATAGTTTTTTTCTTGGTGTGTTTACCTTTCCAATCATTATCATTATTAGCAAAAATAGCTGCAGGTAAGAGTAGCAGTAATGTTAGTTTATATAGTAGTTTCATAGTTATTTTGTTTAAGTTCTTTTTGGTCTTCAATATATTGTAATGTTGTTTTTAAAATGTCTATTCTGTTTTGAAAGTTGGTGATCATAGCATAAATAACTAATTGATCTTCGCCACTTTCTTGTAAGCTAATTTTAAGGTTGTCGTATTCTTTTTCTAGTTCGTTTAGACGTTTTAAGGCGTCGTTAATAATGGTTTTAGTTTCTTGGGTTTGTTCTGCTTTTAGTTTGTTAACTTCAAAAGCAATAGCATTGGTAAAAAACTGTTGTGTTTCTGCCATTTCTGGTGATACACTAGCTAAATCTTTAGGTTGTTCTTTAGCTTGCACAGCAAAACTTATAGAAATAATTAGTGCAATAGAAGCTGCTATAGCTAATAAAGGTTTCCAGTACGTTTTAGAATCTTTTTGTGCAATAGTTTTGGTGTTTTCTAATGCATTTAATTTTTCTAAAAAACGTGCTTCATGACCGTTTTTTGGTGTCTCTACATCAAATTGTCCTTCTAAGTTTTTAAATAAATGTTCTAAATTATCTTTACTCATAACAATTAATTTAATTGTTCTAATTTTTTTCTTAAACTGTCTTTAGCTCTAGATATCATAGTTCTGCAATTAGCGTAAGTAATATTCATTACATCTCCAATTTCTTCATAATCATAACCTTCAATTAAATTTAGGGTTAAGACCACTTTGTAATTAGATTTTAAAAGATTTAAAGCTTCTAATACTTGTTGCACTTTTATGTTTGTTATTTCAACAGTTGTATCAATACCTTGATGGTCTTCAACTTTATAAAGCACATCATCTAAAGCGACATCGTGTTGCTTATTATTTTTATTATAAGCTTGTATGCTGTTATTAATTACAATACGCTTTAACCAGCCACCAAAGGTCTTTTTATCTTTTAAACTATCTAATTTTGAAAATGCCGTGATAAATGATTCTTGCATAATATCTTCAGCTTCAAAACTGTCATTTACAATTCTGTACGACGTGTTGTATAGCCCTTTGTAATACCTGTTGTAAAGCTCCATTTGGGCTTTTTGGTTACCAGATACGCAAAGCATAACAAGTTGTTCAGTATTATGATTAGTTAGTGTCAAAAATGTGATGGTTTATTATAAAGAGTTAATTTAATAATCATTGTTACACTTTCTTTAAAAAATTTTCAAAATTCTTTTCAATTTTAAAGTTTCAACTTTTTAAAAGGAATAAAGAAGTGGCACGTTAATTGAAATTTATATAATGTTATTGTATTCTAATTTAACATTAATAGCTAGTATATCAATGTTTTATAGGATTTGAATAATTCAATTTAAAACTATAAAAGTCGAAACCATTACTTTTTAATGACATTTTGACTTAAAACATACTTATGAAGAAATCTAATTTTATATCACTTGACAGTTTGTCATTACAAGATTTTGATGAAAACTCAGAATTAATTCCATTGATGACTCCTGAAGACGAAGAAAAAATTAATAAAGAAGAATTACCAGAAAGTTTACCAATACTTTCTTTGCGTAATACAGTACTTTTTCCAGGTGTAGTTATCCCAATTACAGCAGGAAGAGACAAGTCTATCAAACTTATAAACGACGCTAATAAAGGCGGAAAAGTAATAGGTGTAGTTGCACAAAAAGACGAAGATGTAGAAGATCCAAAAGTTACCGATATCCATCAAACAGGTACTGTAGCTCGTATTTTAAAAGTGCTTAAAATGCCTGATGGGAATACAACCGTGATTATTCAAGGTAAAAAGCGTTTTGCGATAGACCAAGTTCTAACCGAAGATCCTTATATTAAAGCAACAGTAAAAGAAGTAGCACAAGCTACACCAGCTGTTAAAAACGAAGAATTTAATGCAATTATTGAAAGCATTAAGGATTTAGCAGTTCAAATTATAAAGGATAGTCCAAATATTCCTACTGAAGCGACTTTTGCTATAAAAAATATAGAAAGCGAATCGTTTTTAATCAATTTTGTGTCTTCAAATATGAATTTATCTGTTGAAGAAAAGCAAAAACTATTAGAGATAAACGATTTAAAAGATCGCGCTTTAGAGACGTTACGTTATATGAATATCGAGCTTCAAAAACTAGAGTTAAAAAACGATATTCAATCAAAAGTACAAAGCGATTTAAATCAGCAACAACGTGAGTATTTCTTAAATCAGCAATTAAAAACCATTCAAGAAGAACTTGGAGGCGGAAATGCTGAAGAAATAGAAGAAATGAAAACTCGTGCTAAATCTAAAAATTGGGACGAAAAAGTAGCAAAGCATTTTGAAAAGGAATTATCAAAAATGCAACGCATGAATCCGCAGGTTGCAGAGTATTCTATTCAACGTAACTATTTAGACCTATTTTTAGATTTACCTTGGAACGAGTTTAGCAAGGATAAATTCGATTTAAAACGCGCACAAAAAATATTAGATCGTGACCATTATGGCTTAGACGATGTAAAAAAACGAATTATAGAGCATTTAGCAGTTTTAAAGTTGCGAAATGACATGAAATCGCCAATCATCTGTCTTTACGGTCCTCCAGGAGTTGGTAAAACATCTTTAGGAAAATCTATTGCAGAAGCTTTAGGTAGAGAATACGTGCGTATGAGTTTAGGAGGATTACGTGACGAGGCAGAAATCAGAGGTCACCGTAAAACTTATATTGGTGCAATGCCAGGTCGTATTATTCAAAGTCTTAAAAAAGCAGGAACATCAAATCCTGTATTTGTTTTAGACGAAATTGATAAACTATCAAATTCGCATCAAGGCGATCCATCTTCAGCATTGTTAGAAGTTTTGGATCCAGAACAAAATAGCGAGTTTCATGATAACTTTTTAGAAATGGGTTACGACCTATCAAAAGTAATGTTTATAGCTACTTCAAATAGTTTAAATACCATTCAGCCAGCTTTAAGAGATCGTATGGAAATTATTAACGTTACTGGTTATACTATTGAAGAAAAAGTTGAAATAGCAAAACGACACTTGCTACCTAAACAGTTAAAAGAACACGGTTTAACAGATAAAGATTTAAAAATTGGTAAGCCGCAATTAGAAAAAATTGTTGAAGGTTACACACGCGAATCTGGTGTACGTGGTCTAGAAAAACAAATAGCAAAAATGGTGCGTCACGCAGCAAAAAATATTGCTATGGAAGAAGAGTATAATATTAAGGTAACTAATGAAGATGTTATAGATGTACTAGGCGGACCAAAATTAGAACGTGATAAATACGAAAACAACAATGTTGCTGGTGTTGTTACAGGATTAGCGTGGACACGAGTTGGTGGTGATATATTATTTATAGAATCTATCTTATCTAAAGGAAAAGGCGCTATGACCATTACAGGTAACCTTGGTAAAGTCATGAAAGAATCGGCAACAATTGCTATGGAATATATTAAAGCAAATGCTGAAACTTTAGGAATAAACTCTGATGTGTTCAATAATTATAATGTTCATATTCATGTTCCTGAAGGCGCAACACCAAAAGACGGACCAAGCGCAGGTGTTACGATGTTAACATCTTTAGTGTCTTTATTTACTCAAAAGAAAGTAAAAAAGAGCATCGCAATGACAGGAGAAATTACACTTAGAGGAAAAGTGTTACCAGTTGGTGGTATTAAAGAAAAAATCTTAGCAGCAAAACGTGCTAGAATTAAAGAGATTTTATTATGCGAAGATAACAGGCGAGATATAGAAGAAATTAAACCTGAATATCTAAAAGGGCTTACATTTCATTACGTAACAGACATGAAAGACGTAATAGACATAGCAATAACAAATCAAAAAGTTAAAAACGCAAAATCATTATAATTTCAAATTTTAAAAAAGCTACCATAAACAGGTAGCTTTTTTTATTGTTGTAATATTTAAAATACTAATAGATATTTTTAAATAAAATTAAGCTAAAAAATAAATTATCTATAACTACGTTTTAAAAGAGATTTATTTACTTTGCAACCTTATGTTTAAAAAAGTTGTCCTGTTTACTGCTTGCCTTTTTAGCACGTATTGCTTTTCGCAATTAGGTGGACAATCTACTTACCAATTTTTAAATTTAATTGCATCACCACGTCAAGCAGCGCTTGGAGGTAAAGTGTTAACCAATGTAGATTACGATGTAACACAAGCACTTTACAACCCATCAACTATTAATGTAAATATGGATAATCAATTTGCACTTAATTACAGCAGTTATTTAGGTGGTATTAATTATGGTACAGCAGCATACGCTTACACATGGGATAGACGTACACAAACTTTTCATGCAGGTGTAACATATATTAATTATGGAGATTTTGATGGTTATGATGAGCAAGGTAATCCCACAGGAACATTTACAGGTAGCGAAGCCGCATTATCTTTAGGTTATGCTTTACAAATAGGGTATAGTGATTTTTATTTTGGAGGAAATTTAAAATTTATAACCTCTCGTTTAGAACAATATAATTCATTTGGTATAGCTACAGATTTAGGCTTACTTTATATAGATGAAGATTTAGAATTTCAAGCAACACTTGTTGTTAGAAATTTAGGAACACAAATTACGACCTACGCAGGTTTACAAGAGTCTTTACCATTAGAAGTAAATATTGGCTTAAGTCAAACGTTAGAAAACATCCCGTTACGTTGGCACCTTACTTTTGAAAATCTTCAAGAGTGGCCAATCGGTGTTTCTAATCCAGCAAGAGCAACTACAGATTTAGAAGGTAACCAAACGCAAGAAAATGTAGGCTTTTTTAATAATGTACTAAGACACACAATTATTGGTGCAGAGTTATTTCCTGATAAAGGTTTTAATATTCGTTTAGGCTATAATTTTAGAAGAGCAGAAGAGCTTCGTGTTGTTGATCAGCGTAACTTTTCCGGTTTATCTGCTGGTTTTGCAGTAAAAATTAACAAGCTTCGTTTTAGTTATACACATGCTAAATATACAGCAGCTACAGATGCTAACTTTTTTGGTTTGCATATTGATTTACAGTAGTGTTTAATTGTCTTCTTTTTTTGGATTATACATTACAATTATTTGTATTACGATAGCAAGAAATATTAATAAGTAAATTTCTATTTGTGTAAATAATTCAACCGAGTCTATAGCTTTTTTACTAATTGACATTTGTTTACTTCCTTCTAAAAGTTGAATTTTAGATAGATCCTCTAAATTCTTTTTAATCTTGGCTATTTGTTTAAACATGTCTTCTTTGCTAGAAAAGTTAGAAGTAACATATTTAGATTCTGTATTATTTAGTTGTTGTAAGTTTTCTTTTAGGTTACTAAAAGTTTTACTTTCTTCTTTAGTAAGTTTGGTAGCTTCAAATTTAGAAATAAGGTTTTCTATATTTTTATTTTCTTCTTTATTAGAAACTTTAAAAAAAGTAGAATCTGATAATGCAACTGCAACTTCTTTTTTATGTATAGAATTTGAAAACTCTAAAATTAAGTTTTTAGCAACAAGTCTATCTTCGTAAATAGACACGACTGAATCTTTTACGCGCACAAAATTGTTTCTGTCAATAAGATTTGTGGTTACGATTAAAACAAAAACCATTAAAATACCAAGGGTCCATTTTATTTTATTGAAAAAAGTCATAAGTTTTAATATTTAAGGATAAATATAATTTAAATTAAGGAAGTGCGCGTTATTTCTTATTCAGTTTAACAATTAAGCAAAGATGTTTAAATAAAACATAATCTTTTTTAATCAATTTTAATCCCTATTTTTGAAGCCTAAAAGTTAAAACGTGCAAAAAATAACAATCGCTATAGACGGATTTTCTTCAACAGGAAAAAGTACAGTAGCAAAACAATTGGCAAAACACTTAGGTTATATATATGTAGACTCTGGCGCTATGTACAGAGCTGTAACGTTGTATACTATGCAAAATGGATGGATTGACAAAGATCATTTTGATGTTGTCGCTTTAGTATCAAACTTAAGTAACGTAGAAATTAGTTTTAAGTTTAATCCAAATCTAGGTTTTGCAGAAGTATATTTAAATGGAAAAAATGTTGAAAAACAAATACGCACACTTGAAGTATCAAGCTATGTAAGTAAAGTAGCAGCAATACCAGAAGTACGTTACCAATTAGTAAAACAACAACATCAAATGGGTAAAGATAAAGGTGTTGTTATGGATGGTCGTGATATTGGAACCGTAGTTTTTCCTAATGCAGAACTTAAATTATTTATGACTGCATCTGCCGAAACTAGAGCACAAAGGCGTTATGACGAATTAATAGAAAGAGGTGATAATATAACGTATGAAGATGTGCTTAAAAATGTTAGAGAGCGTGATTATATAGACTCTAATAGAGAAAATTCGCCTTTAGTTAAAGCAGAAGACGCTATAGAAATCGATAATTCTAATTTAACTTTAGATCAACAATTTGAAAAGATTTTAAACTTGGTAAATACCAGATTAGATAATTTAAATTAGAATTTCTATCATAAAAAAAGCGAACCAGTAGGTTCGCTTTTTTAATTTTTAGTTATAAATCCTATAAATTAGGAATCTTAAGTTCTTGATCTGGAAAAATCACATCTGGATTTTTTAGGATGTCTTTGTTAGCTTCAAAAATAGCGGTGTATTTACCTGCATTACCATAATAATGTTTAGCTATTTTACCTAAAGTATCACCACTTTTTACAGTATGTTTTGCGTATACGCTTTCATCTGCAACTGTAATGTTAGCCTTGATGTCTGTTGGCGCTTCTTCGCCAGCAACAGCTTTAATTTCGTCCCAAATTAAGTTTTTTTCGTATTGCGTAGCTGCAGTACCTTTTACTTTTAATATTCCGTCCTCAACCCAAACATCTCCGTTTTGGATATTTAACTTTTCTCCTAAATCTAATACGCTTTGATATTTTTCTTTAACTGCCATATAAATAGTTTTAATTGTTAATTCTTAAATAAAGATATGAAATATAACAATAGTTCTTTTAAACAAAAGGTTAAGTAAATTTACTGTATCGACTAAGTGTTTAAAATCACCGATTAAAAGCGTTGTTTTATTATTGTTTACACAAATTTAAAGTGTGTTGATAATCAGTTAATTAATTTTTAAAAAAATTAGGCAAAATGGCTAAAATGTAGTATTTTTGCACTCCTTTTAGCGAGAATTGGATTTTTAAAAGGAAATTAAGAAAAATAAATTTAACGCTTCTGTAGGTATATCGCTTAATTAATCCAAAATATCACAGAATACAAACACAGTGTTTTCTTTCCGCGAAAGCGAGTAAAAAACATTGCAATTTTAATTAAATGGCTGAAAAAGCACAAGACGCAAAGGTTGAAGCAACCGAAGCAAAACAAAACAACGCTCCAGAAGTATCTGAAGCACAAAAAAACCCTGAAAAATTCTTAAAAGAGTTTAACTGGCACAATTACCAAGAAGGTATTGATGAAGTTGAAGATTCTCAATTAAAAGAATTTGAAAAATTAGTATCAGAAAACTTTGTTGACACATTAGATGACGAAGTAGTAGAAGGAGAAGTAGTACACATTACAGATCGTGATGCTATTATTGACATTAACGCTAAGTCAGAAGGTGTTATTTCTTTAAACGAGTTTAGATACAACCCAAATTTAGCAGTAGGAGACAAGGTAGAAGTATTAATTGATGTTCGTGAAGACGCAACAGGACAATTAGTATTATCTCACCGTAAAGCTCGTGTAATTAAAGCTTGGGATAGAGTAAACAAAGCTCACGAAACTGGCGAAATCGTAAACGGTTTTGTTAAGTGTCGTACTAAAGGAGGTATGATTGTAGATGTTTTTGGTATCGAAGCATTCTTACCAGGTTCTCAAATTGACGTTAAGCCAATTAGAGATTACGATCAGTACGTAAATAAAACAATGGAATTTAAGGTTGTTAAAATTAACCACGAATTTAAAAACGTTGTTGTTTCTCATAAAGCGCTTATCGAAGCAGATATCGAAGAGCAAAAGAAAGAAATTATTGGTCAATTAGAAAAAGGTCAAGTATTAGAAGGTGTTGTTAAAAACATCACATCTTACGGTGTATTTATCGACCTTGGTGGTGTAGATGGATTAATCCACATTACAGACTTATCATGGTCTCGTATTAACCATCCAAACGAAATCGTTGAGTTAGACCAAAAATTAAACGTTGTAATCTTAGACTTTGATGAAGATAAGTCAAGAATCCAATTAGGTCTTAAGCAATTATCTAAACATCCTTGGGATGCATTAGGAGAAGAAGTTGCTGTAGGTGACAAAGTAAAAGGTAAAGTAGTTGTAATCGCAGATTACGGTGCATTTATCGAAGTTGCAGAAGGTGTAGAAGGTTTAGTACACGTATCTGAAATGTCATGGTCTACACACTTACGTTCTGCTAACGACTTTGTTAACGTTGGTGACGAAGTAGAAGCAGTAATCTTAACATTAGATAGAGAAGACCGTAAAATGTCTCTTGGTATTAAGCAATTAACACCAGATCCATGGACAGATATTACTACAAAGTATCCTGTAGGTTCTAGACACACTGGTACTGTACGTAACTTTACTAACTTTGGAGTATTTGTAGAATTAGAAGAAGGTATTGACGGATTAATTTATATCTCAGATTTATCTTGGACTAAGAAAATAAAACATCCATCTGAGTTTTGTAACGTAGGTGATAAGTTAGATGTAGTTGTATTAGAATTAGATGTTGAAGGACGTAAATTATCTTTAGGTCACAAACAAACTACAGAAAACCCTTGGGACAAATACGAATCTGAATTTGCTTTAGGTACTACTCACACTGCAGAAATTGCAGACGTAGTAGATAAAGGAGCTACAATTGAGTTTAACGAAGATATCGTTGCATTTGTACCATCTCGTCACATGGAAAAAGAAGACGGAAAAATGCTTAAGAAAGGTGACACTGCTGAATTTAAAATTATTGAATTTAATAAAGAATTTAAGCGTGTTGTAGCATCTCATACTGCTGTATTTAAAGAAGAAGAGATTGCTAACGTAAAAGCTGCTGCTAAAAAAGCAGAAGCTCAAGCTGCAGAAGCAAAACCAACTTTAGGTGATGCTAACGAAGCTTTACAAGCATTAAAAGATAAAATGGACGGTAAGTAATCTTACTTAATTTTATATAATTTAAAAGCCTCTCAATTTTGAGAGGCTTTTTTATTTCGATTATTTACACTTGTATATTATGATTTTTTAGCAAGTACTTTGAAATACTCTTTTATTTTGTAAATAAATGATTATCAGTCATGTAGTGTTTTTCTTGTTAAAAGTGTAGGTATATTCTTCAATAAATTAAAAATTGTTAAAAAAATACGTCATTCATCTAAATTTATTGATTTTGTTATGGTATTTTTTGTAATTTAAATGTAATAGTAAATTATTATTGAAATTATAATGTGCGCACAATTATGGTTTAAATAATAAGCTATCCATTAACTTTTCATTAGTTATAAGATAGCTTTTAATTAATTAACCCTAATTTTTACATTATGAAGAATATTTTACACTTAGTAACAATTCTATTTGTTACAACGCTTATTGGTCAAAACGGAGATACTATAAACGATGCAATTCCTATTGATGGGACATTAACCACTATTAATTTGCTTAATTTTACCAATGCAACAGACTCTGGTCTAACACCATCGTGTTCACCTTCAGAAGATGTTTTTTACGAACATACTGTTAGTTTAGGAGATAACAAAGTTACTATTGCTATGTCTAGTGGTGGTTTAACACTCCTTACAACCGGAATAGATTATCAAATTTTAAAAGCTCCTTCAGGTGATTTAAACCAACTACAAGAAGTTACCTGTAACAGTTACAATATTATATTATTAGTAGGAGGTAGTTTTGAAGTAGTAGTAGATAATGTTAATAATAATGATGTTTATTACTTGAGAGTTTTTAAAAATTCTGGAGTAGGTGTTGATTTATCAGAGCTGCTAGGAGGAACAAGCATTACTATGTCTAGTGAGTTTGATACAACTTTAAGCACACTAAGTCAAGAATTAGAAAATACTAAAATAGTAACTAAAGAAAATAAATTAGAAATTTTAGGAAACAAAAACTTTACATCTTCAACAATTTACGCTTTAACCGGTCAAGAGATATATAAAGAAGATAATACAGAAGTTGTAGATATTGTAGATATTTCTCAATTAAACACAGGAATTTACGTGTTAGTTTTAGAAAACGAAAACACATCTATAACACATAAGTTTATTAAGAGGTAGCAACATTTCTTAATGATTAGTAAAGGAGTTTTAGAAATAAAACTCCTTTTTGTATGTAAAAACAAAAACACCTTTTAACTTATCATATTTTACTTTACCTTTGTTAACCAAACCCGTTTGGAAAACACTATGAGTCAAAGAGTGCTACTTAATGCAACCGAAATAAACATCATTCTTCACAGATTGGCTTGTCAACTTATCGAAAATCATAACGACTTTTTAGATACTGTTTTAATAGGAATTCAGCCCAGAGGAAAGTTTTTAGCAAATAGATTAGCTGAAATTTTAACTAAAGAATATAAAGTTAAAAATCTTCAATTAGGGCATTTAGATATTACGTTTTATAGAGATGATTTTAGAAGAAGTGATAAACCTTTAGAAGCAAATAAGACAGAAATCAACTTTGTAGTAGAAGACAAAAAAGTAGTCTTTATTGACGATGTATTATATACAGGACGCAGTATTCGTGCTGCATTAACAGCAATACAAAGTTTTGGTAGACCTACAGAAATAGAGTTGTTAACACTTATAGACAGACGTTTTAGTAGACATTTACCAATACAACCAGATTACAGAGGAAGACAAGTAGATGCCATTAACAATGAAAAAGTTAAAGTGCATTGGAAAGAAAACGAAGAAGAAGACACAGTATATCTTATAAATAATTAAACTATGAGCGAATTAAGTGTTAATCACTTACTAGGTATTAAATATCTTAAAGAAGAAGATATAGAGCTTATTTTTAAAACAGCAGATCATTTTAAAGAGGTTATTAATAGACCCATTAAAAAAGTACCTTCGCTAAGAGATATAACTATAGCCAATCTATTTTTTGAAAATTCAACACGTACAAAACTGTCTTTTGAGTTAGCAGAAAAAAGACTATCAGCAGATGTCATTAACTTTTCAGCAGGACAATCTTCAGTAAAAAAAGGAGAAACCTTAATAGATACAGTAAATAATATCCTATCTATGAAAGTAGATATGGTAGTAATGCGTCATCCTAATCCTGGTGCAGGTGTTTTTTTATCAAAACATGTAGACGCAGCAATTGTAAATGCAGGAGATGGTGCGCATGAGCATCCAACACAAGCGCTTTTAGATTCGTATTCTATTAGAGAAAGATTAGGTAGTGTAAAAGGAAAAAATGTAGTTATTGTAGGAGATATTTTGCATAGTCGTGTGGCTTTATCAAATATTTTTGCTTTAAAACTTCAAGGAGCAAACGTTATGGTTTGTGGACCTAAAACATTATTGCCAAAACATATTGATAAGTTAGGAGTAAAGGTAGAAACCAACTTACGTAAAGCTTTAAATTGGTGTGATGTAGCAAATATGTTGCGTGTACAAAACGAGCGTATGGATATTAGCTATTTTCCTTCTACAAGAGAATATACCCAACAGTTTGGAGTTAATAAAGAGCTATTAGACAGTTTAGATAAAGAAATAACAATCATGCATCCAGGACCAATAAATCGTGGTGTAGAGATTACTAGTGATGTTGCAGACTCAAAGCAAGCCATAATTTTAGACCAAGTCCAAAACGGTGTAGCTGTAAGAATGGCTGTAATCTATCTTTTAGCTTCAAAAATTAAAAATTAAGTTATGATTATAGATCAAAATGAAAACATAACAACTATAACCCAAGAAAATGCTTCGGTTATAGAATTGGTGAAAAAAATAGAGGCTCTTTACCCAAAATTTAAAAACAATAACATCATTGTTAATTTAAATACAATAAAACCAATTCCTTTAGAACAAATTATAGAGTTTTTAAGAGTTTCTAATCAACATCGTGCAGCAAAACATTCTTTTGTAATTGTAAATGAAGGTATAGATGTAGATAAAACTCCAGAAGAAATAGTAATAGTGCCAACACTTCAAGAAGCACACGATATTATTGAAATGGAAGAAATGGAGCGCGATCTAGGATTTTAAATTCAATTTATGAAGTTAAATATTTTAGGCTGTTACAGCGCAACACCACGTACTTTTACAAATCCTACATCACAAGTTTTAGAAATTAAAAATCATTTATTTTTAATTGATTGCGGAGAAGGAACACAAGTACAATTGCGTAAACATAAAATAAAATTTAACCGCATAAAGCATATCTTTATTTCTCATCTACACGGCGATCATTTTTTTGGCTTAGTAGGCTTAATATCTACATTTAGATTATTAGGTCGTGAGGCAGATCTACATATTCACGCACCAAAAGGATTAAAAGAAGTCATTGTATTACAAATGAAGTTAGCCCAGTCTTGGACTAATTATAATTTGTACTTTCATGAGCTAACTTCAACATCATCAGAGCTTATTTTTGAAGACGAAAAAGTAGAAGTACATACAATACCATTAGACCATCGCATATATACCAATGGGTTTTTATTTAAAGAAAAAATAGGAGAACGCAAGTTGGATATGAATGCAGTGCTTAATGAAGATATTGACGTAGCATATTATCGTAAATTAAAACAAGGTGCAGATGTACCAAATAAAAAAGGAGAAATAGTAAAAAACCAAACGGTAACTTTACCAGCACCACAACCAAAAAGTTATGCATTTTGTAGTGATACAGCTTATAACGAAGCTTTAGTGCCTATTATAAAAAATGCTACAGCACTTTATCATGAATCTACATTTTTAGAAAAACATGCAAAGCTAGCAGCTCCAACAAAGCACAGTACAGCTGTACAAGCCGCAACAATAGCTAAATTAGCCAATGTAGAGCAGTTGATATTAGGACACTATTCAACTAGATATGATAATCTACAAGATTTTAAAACAGAAGCTCAGACTATTTTTAACAATGTAGAATTAGCTGAAGATGGAAAAGTTTTCGAATTTTAGCCGAAATACAAATTACCTACTAACATTTAAAATTTAAATCTTGTAAATTTACCTAAAAATTAAATTTATGGAAAAAGATTTAAGCAATTACCGAAAGTCCTACGAAAAGGGCGAATTACTCCTAAAAGACACACCAGAAAACCCTTTAGAACTCTTCAGAACTTGGTTTAATGAAGTAGATCAACATTTTCCGCAAGATGAAACTAATGCTATGACAGTATCTACTATTGGTTTAGACGGTTACCCAAAAAATAGGGTAGTACTTCTTAAAAAATTTACTTACGAAGGTTTTATATTTTACACCAATTATCAAAGCGAAAAAGGAAAAGCAATAGCCAATAACCCTAATATTTGTTTGTCTTTTTTCTGGCATGGAGCCGAAAGACAAATAATTATTAAAGGTAAAGCAGAAAAGATTGCTCCTAATTTAAGTGATGGTTATTTTGATTCTCGTCCAAAAGGAAGTCAACTTGGTGCGTTAGCTTCAAATCAAAGTGAAGTTGTTGAAAGTAGAGATGTGTTAGAAAATAAGTTAAAAGCTTTAGAATTAGCATATAAAGACAAAGAAGTAGAACGACCAGAATTTTGGGGAGGTTATATTGTTAAACCAATTTCTATTGAGTTTTGGCAAGGTAGGCCTAATAGATTACATGATAGAATTTTATATACGTTAGAAGAAAATTACGATTGGATTAAGAAAAGATTATCTCCTTAAAACATCGTTTAAATACATGTTTTTGATGTAAATAATCGATAAAGTGTATTAAAGAGCGTTAAAAAACATGTATTTAGTCGATTTTAACATTTATTTAACATAATTAGAAATGAACTGTTCATATTTTAGAGGTACCCAAATTATTTATCCCTAAAATTATGAAACTAGCACTTAACCTACTTACTGTTTTTTTCTTTGCTATAACACTATCTTCTTGTAGCACAGATACTTTAGATGATGACCAAAATGTAGCTAAAAGTAATGACATTGTAATTCCTGAAGCTAAAACTATTGAAATAGAGATTTTAGAGCTAATTAACCAGCACAGAATAAGTATTGGTTTAAACGAATTAAAAAGTATAGACATAATTAAAGGTCAAGCGTATTCTCACACAGATTATATGATTGATATTGATGAAGTAAATCATGACTATTTTCATAACAGAAAAGCTTACTTACAAGCTAATGCAGATGCCCAATCTGTATCAGAGAATGTTGCATATGGTTACTCTAGTGCAAATTCTGTAGTAAATGCTTGGTTAAACAGTGAAGGTCATAGACAAACCATAGAAGGAGATTTTAGTCATTTTGAGATATCTGCAGAAAAAAATGCTAATGACAAATGGTATTTTACAAATATTTTTATAAAAAAATAATAAAGGATAATAGCTAAAAAAAAGCCTTCCAATTTGGAAGGCTTTTTTTATTTATAATTATTTGTTATAATAAATTTTGATCGTCTGTTTTCTTCATGTTCTTCATCTGTACATTTAACTCCGTTTTTGCAACGATTTAATATTTGAGATTCTCCATAACCAATAGCGCTTTGTATTCGGTCTTTTGCTATACCTCTAGAAAATAAATAATCTCTAGTAGACTTAGCTCTTCTATCAGATAATTTCATATTATAACTATCATTACCACGACTATCTGTATGAGATTCGATTTTAATAACCATTTTTGGATGTTCTCTCATAACAGCAACTATGTTTTCTAACTCATAAGCAGCATCTGGTCTAATATTAGATTTGTCAAAGTCAAAAAATATCGGGTTAATTACAATTTCATTATCAATAATAAGTGGTTTTAATGATAAATCAATTTCAGTTTCTTCTTGATTAATTGTAGATGTTTCAAACTCTATATTATCAGGTCTGTAGATTGGTTTTTCAGCTAAAATTGTATAAGTTTTCTCGCAATCTATTTTAAACTCGTAATAGCCATCTTCTTTAGTTTGGTACCTTTCCAATATTTTACCATCTATATTAATTAAAGAGACTGTTGCTTTGGATAACAAATCATTAGTTAATTCATCTCTAATTAAACCTTTTACGATTTGTTCACATTTTAGTTTACCAAATGCATAAATATCATCTCCACCTTGTCCTCCTTCTCTGTTAGAAGAAAAATAACCTGTATTTTTTTCTGTATCTATAAAGTAACAAAAGTCATCAAAAGAACTATTAAAAGGAGCTCCTAAATTTTTGACTTCAATATCAGTATTGGTTTTTAAAATATTAGATTCAAAAATGTCTAATAGACCTAGGTTAATATTAGCATCACTAGAAAAGTATAGAGTAGAGTCTTTTGCAACAAAAGGGAATTTTTCGTTTCCTTCTGTGTTAATTTTTGGTCCTAAATTAATAGGTTCTCCAAATGTACCATCATCATTTATAGCTACTTTATACAAATCTGTTTGACCATAACCACTATCCATGTTTGATGAAAATATTAAAGTCTTATTGTCTGGAGTAAGGGTAGGAGCTGTAAAGTCAAAGTTTTCATTATTAAATGGTAATTCTTCAATATTTGTCCAGGTATTATCAACTTTAGTTGCTTTATAAAGTTTTAAATTTGAGGATCCACTTTTATTATATCTTCTTTTTTCCTTTTTATTTACATTATTTCTGGTAAAATACATGGTATTTCCATCATTTGTAATAGTAACAAGACCTTCGTGATCATTTTTAGTATTGATTTCAGAATTTAATTTCGTAGCATTACTAAATACTTTTTTATTGTTTTCTATAGTAATTTCAGATTCAAAAATATTTAAATAAGGTTCATTATTAAGTTCGTATAATTCTTTTTCATTTGTAATAGAATCTTTAACCCAAGTAGAGTAGAAGTATAATTTATTATCTTTTTCGAAGCTACCAAAATCTGAATATTTTGTATTTAGAGGTAAATTTTCAATTTCTACATAAACCTTTTCTGTGCTTGATAATTCTGAATATGTATCTAGATTAAATTTTTCTATATCTTTTATTCGTCTATCTTTTTTATTGTTTTTGTTAAAAATTTTGACAAATTCAATAGCTTCTTCATATTTTTTTTGAGCTCTTAAAGTTTGAATGTATTTATATACATAATCAGAGTTAATGTTTGGATATTTATCAATCGCTTTTTTATACCAAAAAGCAGCTTCTTTTACTTTACTAATGTTAAAGTAGCAGTCTCCTAGTCTTGACAAAATATGTTCTGTACTGTCTTCTTTTTTTAAAGCTTCTTTGTATAACTCTGCAGCATTATCATAATTAAAGTCTCTAAAAAAATTATCTGCAACTTTTGTTTGTGCTATTGAAAACTGACAAACAAAAAATAATATTAAGTATGTAAAATTTAATTTCATCTTTAGAAATATCTTGGAGATTTAACACGTTTTGTTGGTTTAAACACCTCAAACATTAACAATATTTCGTGCGTACCACCAGTGTATGGTCTTAAATCTGTTATATAATGTTCATAAGCGTATCCAATTCTCATTTGTGGCGAAATTTGGAAATCTGCTAATCCTCCGATTGTTGACGTATCTTGATTATATCTATAACTTCCACCAATCCAAAACGTTTCATTAAATAGTAAGTGAGCACTTAAGTCAAAAGTTATTGGAGCACCATTTGTAAATTTAACTACTGTAGAAGGCTTTAGTTTAGTGTTTTCACCTAAATCAAATACGTATCCACCAGTAAAATAATACCCAACACGTTCTAACGCTATGTAATCTACGTTAGGATCTAAAGCAGACTCGTTATAATTTGTATTAATAATTCTAGGAGCAGAAAGACCCAAATACCAACGGTTTTGATGTAAATATGCGCCTACACCAAAGTTAGGATTCCAACGGTTTGTAAAATTGCTAAAAAACGGATCTTGAGATACACTTTGATCATCCAAAAATCCTGCTCTATCTAAGCTATAGTGTATAAAACCAGCACTTAAACCTAATGCTAATTTAGTTTTTTCAGATACTTGAATTGTGTAAGAAAAAGCTCCATTTACGTACACAAAATTTTCATAACCTAATTCATCATTTATAGCTGTAGCACCTAGTCCAATTTTTTCATTTTTTAAAGGCGAATGTATTGATACAGTAGAAGTAGTTGGAGCTCCTTCAAGACCAACCCATTGACTTCTATGTAGACCAACAATACTTAGTGTTTCTCTACTGCCTGCATAAGCAGGATTTATGGAAATTGTATTAAACATGTATTGAGTAAATTGAGGTAATTGTTGAGCAGTTATCTCTAAACAACCTAAAAAGAACAATACAATTATTCCATATTTTGAAAGTTTTTTCATTAATAGCATTTTTATTTAGTACCTAAATATATTGGACCAGCAATTGGGTCTAAACCACTTTCTTTAAGTACTACTACATAGTAATAAGTACCATTTGGTAATCTTCCTGCAGATCCAATTGAAGATGAAGGTGAAACTCCGCTCCAGTCATTTTGGTAATTATCAGATTCATAAACCACATCACCAAATCTGTTAAATAGTTTTACTTCTACAACAAAACCGCAATCAGAAGCTCCTGTAACATTAAATGTTTCGTTATAACCATCTCCATTTGGTGTTACAGCTTTAGATATTTTGATTCTGTCTAAGCTTCCACAAGGTAATACCACACAGTCTTCATTAATATTAACAGTTAATTTAAATGTTTTTAAGCATCCATTATCAATTGTTGTATAAGTAAAGACATAGTCACCTAAATCTACATCTAAAGGATCAAATATTCCATTTGCAATTGAAATTCCGTCTGTTTCAACAGTCCATTCCATATCAGTATCATATCCAAGAGGAAGTTCATTGTATAGATCTATTTCACCATCTTCATAACATCTTGAAATAAATGATTCTTCTATAAAGTTTTCAGTAATGACGTTTATATTATGTGTAATTACTGTGCTGTTTCCACATTCATCTGTTGCAGTCCAAATCCAAGTAATGGTGTACATTTCTTCTTCACCTGTGTATGTTGAAGTTTCTTCAAAAGTAAATTCAATTTCCTGGTTCGAACAGTTGTCTTCAAAAGTTAACTCAGGAACTTCTGGAATGTTTGAACAAACAACATCTGAAGGTAAATCTAATTGAGTCACTAATATTGGACCAACTGTATCTTCAATAGTTAACGTTGCAGAAGTAGACGCCATGTTTCCACAATCATCCGCTACTGTATAGTTTACAGTAATTGTACCACCAAGTCCACAAGTACTCACAAAGTTATTAAAGTCGAAATCAGACGTTACCGTATAGTTAGCATCCGCATCACAACTATCCGTAGGACACGTTTGTAAAGCAGCGATATTAGCCGCATTCCAATCAGATGCTAAAGTACTGTTGTTAGCGCCATCACATTCAATAGTTTCATCTGAAACATCTGAACATAACGCTAAGTCTGGCGCAGTTGTATCTTCAATAGTTAACGTTGCTGAAGTAGAAGCTATGTTTCCACAATCATCCGCTACCGTATAGTTAACCGTGATAGTACCACCAAGTCCACAAGTACTCACAAAGTTGTTAAAGTCGAAATCAGACGTTACCGTATAGCTAGCATCCGCATCACAACTATCCGTAGGACAGGTTTGTAAAGCAGCGATATTAGCCGCATTCCAATCAGATGCTAAAGTACTGTTGTTAGCACCATCACATTCAATAGTTTCATCTGAAACATCCGAACAAAGTGCTAAGTCTGGCGCAGTTGTATCTTCAATAGTTAACGTTGCTGAAGTAGAAGCTATGTTTCCACAGTCATCAGCTACGGTATAGTTAATGGTGATTGTACCACCAAGACCACAAGCACTCACAAAGTTATTAAAGTCGAAGTCAGATGTTACGGTATAGCTAGCATCCGCATCACAACTATCCGTAGGACACGTTTGTAAAGCAGCAATATTAGCCGCATTCCAATCAGATGCTAAAGTACTGTTATTAGCACCATCACATTCAATAGTTTCATCAGCCATATCTGAACATAACGCTAAGTCAGGCGCAGTTGTATCTTCAATAGTTAAAGTAGCAGAAAGCGTAGTTACATTACCACAAGCATCGGTAGCAGTATATGTAACCGGTAGCGTACCACC
>NZ_JACHWV010000008.1:0-158994 GCF_014191595.1 Mesoflavibacter zeaxanthinifaciens subsp. sabulilitoris
TTAGCATCTGTTGTTACTGTCGTTGGATTATTATCTACATCGGTGATGATTACTTCTACACCTGAGATGCCTGCTTCGCCTGCATCTTGTACGCCGTTGCCATTAGTATCTTCAAATACGGTTCCGCTTAAGTCGCCTAATGCTGGTGCATAGCCATCATCAGTGGTTGTATTTGTACCTTCAACTACAGTTACGGTCTCTGGATCTGAGCCTGTTGTGGTTAAGGTATCTGTGATGTCTGCTGGTAAGGTTGTTTCATCTACATCTACCGTTGCATCACCTACTGGAATGTCGGTTGCTGTCCAATCTCCATTAGCATCTGTGGTTACTGTCGTTGGGTTACCATCGACATCGGTTACTACAACATCTACGCCTGCGATGCCTGCTTCGCCTGCATCTTGTACGCCGTTGCCATTAGTGTCTTCGAATACCGTTCCGCTTAAGTCGCCTAAACAAGAATTTATATTATCATCTAAAGAACCACCTATATTCTGTCCTCCTGAAACTAAAACAGGAACTCCATTTGAATCAACATTTCCTAATATTTGACCTTGAGTATTTACATCATCTAATGAAATTGATGCTGTTCCTTCTATTGCATCATAACAACCATCATTATCTGAATCAACATCTAAATAATCAGGTGTGTTATCTCCATCAGTATCTGTACAATCAGGAGATTGAGCAGATATATCTCCAAAAAAGAAAACTTTTCCGTCTGGACCATCTCCGTTATTACTATTTAAGAATGATATACGTAGTTTATAAATCTTTGTTCCAACAGGAGCTAAATCGTCTATTGGAAAAATAGAAAGAAAAGCATTTTGATTAAAATTCAATAATGCTCCTGTATCATTATAATCTGTTGATCCACCAATAGCTATAACAGTACCTAATGAATTATTATTAATATCAAAAGCTTCAACCTGTTGAGAGTTATTTCCGTTTCTTTCAGTAAGCACAACAAAAGTACTGCTAGTAGATATAATCGGTGTGGTAAATAATAATTCGTATGAGCTATTAGTTCCTGAAAAATTATGACCATCCAATTGCTGATAATCATTAAGGTCTCTGCTTTGAAAAACAGGAGTTATTCCATTTTCATATTCGGATTTACCATCATTAAAAAGACTTGGTGAGCCTAAAGATGCTGCTGTTCTTCTAGTAACATCATTTGCAGAATCTATTCCAGGGAAATTAGAATTAATATAAAAGTCTGGTCCAATAAAGTCTGAATAAGTGACACCTGATATTGTTATAGACTCTAAATTATGTACTCCATTAGAGTTATTTGCTGCACCCGAAAAAGTGAAATCTGAAGAATTTAAAGATATAGGACCATCAATTCCAGAATCTGTATAAGGGTTTGGACATTCAATTGAATCTAAAATACCATCATTATCATTATCTAAATCACAACCATCAGGAATTAAATCTCCATCTGTATCAACATTATCATCAAAACCATTACATTGATCGTTATCATTTAAAACACCATCTCCGTCAGTATCGCATGCATTTATTAATGCATTTTGAGAACTTACATCGTTTTGTCCTCCAGAAGCTGAATTTGGTACGCCATTACCATCTACTGTATCATTAATAGAACCATCAGGGTTTAAATCATTAGATACAAAACCTCCGTCACCTTCTAAAGCATCAAAACACCCATCTCCATCAGTATCTAAATCAAACTGATTAATTATTCCGTCTCCATCTAAATCATACTGATCACTTATACCATCTCCATTGGCATCTATAAAACCTGAAAAATCAGGATCGAAGTAATTAGCTGCTCCATCTCCATCTTCATCTGCTAATGGATCTTCATTATTATTCTCTGTAATATCTAAAACTCCATCATTATCATCATCAATGTCTGCATTATCTAAAATACCATCATTATCATTATCACATAAAGGAATTTCAATTGACGATGGAGTTGTAGATCTTGTTGATCCATAAAACCAAGTATTAATCACACGAGTGTTTCCAAAGTCATCACATAAAACAGCATTAGTATTATTACCGCCTTGGCTAATAGCAGGTACAGAATCGTCTGGATTACTAGAACTCCATGCGTGAGCAGGTCCAAAAGTACCATCTAATAGACCTTCTCTACTAAATGCAGGATTTACAGTTGTTATATTATTTAAAGCATTACTACCACCAGCTACATTACATCCAGTTCCGTCGTTAGTAACTGTAACAGCTCTATCATCCCAAAACATTTGTTTACTTCCTGATGTTGGAGCAATCCCATTAATACTTAAACCATTAATATTTAATTCGGCATCAATCATAGGGACATTAGTACGTCCTATATATGATACAACCGTTACAGTTGTTGCATTTGTTGTTACTGGGTTACCTAAACCATCATTACCATCCCATGGAATTAATTTTTGACCTGGTGTATTTTCATAAACTTCAATTAAAACATCTTCTGTCCCTGATTGATAACCAGCCACACCATTAAAGTCTAAGATTATAGCTGTATCTTGGGCTAATATTAATGTTATTGGTATAAAGTAATTACCAGGACAACCTAAAATTTTGTCTGCAACTACAGGGTTAGGTTCTACACTAGGTACAAAAATATTTTGATCAGGTTCTGTAATAAAGACTTGATAACCATTATCAAGATTTACTGGAGTACCTAACCCATATGACTGAGACCTTCTTGTTGTTAGGAAGTCATTCGTCATATCGTCATCATCATTGACCACTCCAAATCTATTCATTGCTAATTGGTAACCAAATGGTCTGAATCCTGGTTCAAACTGAACTTGTACTATTACTTGATCATCTGTATACGCATAAAAATCTCCTTCAAAAGAAGCTACATCTGATGGATTAGGAACATTTGGTGTCGTTGCATTATTATCAGCATCTTCAACTCTATATGTAATAAAACTCCATTTTCTTGACCATATTCTTCCTTCTACTTGGTTGTTTGAAGCATCAGAAACAGTAAAATCAAAATACGGTAAAAAATTAATTCCTCCAGGAGCAGTATTAACAGCAGTTGCACCTCCATCATTACTAGAATAAAGTTCAATGTAATAATCACCGTTTGCTGATGGATTAAATGTTATAGGATTATAACCTGCAGGTGTTGCACCTCCGATATTTGGTCCTGCAACAGCAGAAGCATAATTTGGTATATAACCTACAGCCGTACCATTGTTTGTAAACAAAGTAGCAGGTGTTTGCGGGACACCTGCTGCGTTAAATATTCTGTAGTAAAAATTAGTTAAGAGAGGATTATTCCCTCCTGCATACGAATTTCTTATTCTTGCCTGAACTCCAAAATAAAGATTCTCTACCGAAGCATCCGCTATAGTAAAATAAAGTCTTTCTGTTTCAGGAGCTCCCAAATATGGACCTACATTACCAGCATCTGTTCTTATATAAATTGCTGTACCATTAGTTGAATTTGGCATTACTTGTTTAGTTCCATCTGCTAAAACAGATGACACAAACATTAAAGAAAAAGTACAAAAAAGGGCTATTAACTTAATTCTTTTGGAGAAAGTAAAAATGTTCATATTTATATGAATAATGTTAAGAATATTATAATACTATATAAAACCCATAAACTAAATTTAATTAAATTAAACTTTAGTTACAGGCGCTCTGTTACTCTAAAAAAAATGACAATCAGTTATTTACACATATTAAATTACCATAAGGGAAGGTAATTGCACAATGCTAAATTATGTTGTTTTGGTTAAAGAAACCTTAAAATGTTCTAAACAAATATCATTTTTCGACGAAATGCAATTTTCTGTCTATTAATAGAAATTTCTCACAATATGAATGATTAGTCAACAACTTTTAGTTCTACTTTACTCAAACATCCTTTACTATTAACAAAAATTGACATCTTAAAATGCAAATAATAACTATATATTTGCGCAAATTAAATTTTCAATGAAGTTTATAGAAGAAATCAACAGAAGGAGAACCTTTGGTATTATATCTCATCCAGATGCAGGTAAAACTACACTTACAGAAAAACTATTACTTTTTGGTGGTGCTATTCAAGAAGCAGGAGCTGTAAAAAGTAATAAAATTAAAAAAGGTGCTACAAGTGATTTTATGGAAATTGAACGCCAAAGAGGTATATCTGTAGCAACTTCTGTATTAGCTTTTGAGTACAATGGAATAAAAATCAATATTTTAGACACACCAGGTCATAAAGATTTTGCTGAAGATACTTACCGAACACTTACTGCTGTAGACAGTGTAATTGTAGTTATAGACGTAGCTAAAGGTGTTGAGGAACAAACAGAAAAATTAGTTGAAGTATGTAGAATGCGTAATATACCAATGATTGTTTTTATCAATAAATTAGATAGAGAAGGTAAAGACGCTTTTGAATTATTAGACGAAATAGAACAAAAACTTAAATTAAAAGTTATACCGCTAAGTTTTCCTATAGGAATGGGTTATGAATTTAAAGGTATATATAACATTTGGGAACAAAATATAAACTTATTTAGCGGTGATAACAGAAAGAACATTGAAGAAACCATAGAAATTTCTGATATAAATTCTTCTGAAGTTAATAGCTTAATTGGTGATAAATCTGCCGAAACTTTAAGAGAAGAGTTAGAATTAGTTGAAGGTATTTATCCAAGTTTTGATAGAGAAGAATACCTTAATGGTAATTTACAACCTGTATTTTTTGGATCTGCTTTAAATAACTTTGGTGTTAGAGAATTACTAGATTGTTTTGTAGATATAGCACCAAAACCTAGAGCAAAAAACAGTGAAGAACGCTTAGTTAAACCAGATGAGAAGCAATTTACCGGTTTTGTCTTTAAAATTCATGCTAATATGGACCCTAAGCATAGAGACCGACTTGCATTTATAAAAATTGTTTCGGGTGAGTTTAAGAGAAATACTCCATATCTACACGTTAGAAATAATAAGAAAATGAAATTTTCTAGCCCTAATGCATTTTTTGCTGAAAAAAAAGAAATAGTAGATGTTTCTTATCCTGGTGATATTGTAGGATTACACGATACAGGAAACTTTAAAATTGGTGATACACTAACAGAAGGAGAAATTATAAACTATAAAGGAATACCAAGCTTTTCTCCAGAACATTTTAGATATATCAATAACGCAGATCCTTTAAAATCTAAACAATTATATAAAGGTATAGATCAATTAATGGATGAAGGTGTTGCCCAATTATTTACATTAGAATTAAATGGAAGAAAAGTAATTGGTACCGTTGGAGCACTTCAATATGAAGTGATTCAATATCGATTAGAACATGAATACGGAGCTAAATGTACCTATGAAAATTTAAATGTATATAAAGCATGTTGGGTAGATCCAGAAGATCCTAAAAATGATGAATACAAAGATTTCTTAAGAGTTAAGCAACGTTTTCTTGCAAAAGATAAACAAGGTCAACTAGTGTTTTTAGCAGACTCTGCTTTTTCTCTTCAAATGACAGAACAAAAATACCCAAGTATAAAATTTCATTATGTTTCAGAATTCAAATAACTCAAAAATCAATTTTAAGCTATTTTAAGAGATTATAATCAAAAGATATATAGATTACATTATAATTTATAATTTCAGCATAAAAACCTCATTAAAAAACTTGATTTTTTCAAAAAGATAACTTAACCTTATTAAGGAATTGATTACAAATAACAAAAATCTATAAATAAAAAATCCCATCAAAATGATGGGATTTTTTTATGCTTGACCTGTTGGACCAAAATTTAATGGAATTGGTGGTTGCTCATAATCTTTAATTTCTCCATGAGCTTTTTCAAATCTATTTACATTATCACCTAAAGCTTTTAATAATCGTTTAGCATGTTGTGGTGTTAATATAATTCTAGATTTTACTTTACTTTTTGGTGTACCTGGCATAATGCTTACAAAATCAATTACAAATTCTGATACCGAATGATTTATTATTGCAAGATTAGAATAGGTTCCTTCTGCAACTTTCTCATCTAACTCAATATTAATTTGTCCTTGTTTTTGCTTATTGTCTTTATTGTCTGACATGTTATTTTATTTTAAATAAAGAATCCTGCTTGAAGCAGGATTCTTTTAGTATTAATAAATTTTAAAATGATATTCTTAACAAGAAATATTAGTTAAAATTAACCTCTTGTTTAGCTTTCATCATTTGATCAAATTCTTCTTTAGATCCAACTATAATGTTATCATAAGCTCTCATACCTGTTCCTGCTGGTATACGGTGACCTACAATTACATTTTCTTTAAGACCTTCTAAAGTATCTACTTTTCCGCTTACTGCTGCCTCATTAAGAACTTTTGTTGTTTCTTGGAACGATGCTGCCGAGATAAATGACTTAGTTTGAAGTGATGCTCTTGTAATACCTTGTAAGATAGGTGTTGCTGTGGCTGGTCTAGCGTCTCTAGCTACAACTAACTTTTTATCTTCACGTTTAAGTATAGAATTTTCATCTCTTAATTGGAAAGCAGAAACAATCTGACCTTCTTTTAAGTTAGAAGAATCTCCTGCATCTTCTACTACTTTCATTCCAAAGATTTCATCATTTTCTTCTATGAAATCTGATTTATGAATTAGTTGGTTTTCTAAGAATACAGTATCTCCAGAGTCAATAATTCTAACTTTACGCATCATTTGTCTTACAACAACTTCAAAATGCTTATCATTAATTTTTACTCCTTGTAGACGGTAAACTTCTTGTACTTCATTAACTAAGTATTGTTGTACTGCTGAAGGACCTTTTATATTTAAGATATCGTTAGGTGTTACAGAACCGTCAGATAAAGGCATACCTGCTTTTACAAAGTCATTTTCTTGTACTAAGATTTGGTTAGATAATTTAACCAAGTACTTCTTAATATCTCCTAATTTAGACTCTACAATAATCTCGCGGTTACCTCTTTTAATTTTACCAAAAGATACAACTCCATCAATTTCACTAACAACAGCTGGGTTAGAAGGGTTACGTGCTTCAAATAATTCTGTTACACGTGGTAAACCTCCTGTAATATCACCTGCTTTAGCAGATTTACGTGGTATCTTAACTAAGATTTTCCCAACCTTAATCTTATCTCCATCGTCAATCATAATGTGTGCTCCTACTGGTAAGTTGTAAGAACGGATTGCTTCTCCCTTACTATCTTCTATAATAAGAGTAGGTATTAATTTTTTGTTTCTTGATTCAGAAATTACTTTTTCTTGGAAACCTGTTTGCTCATCAATTTCTACTTGATAAGTAACACCTTGCTCGATATTTTCATATCTTACTTTTCCAGCAAATTCTGAGATAATTACTCCGTTATATGGATCCCAAGAACAAACAACATCTCCTTTACTTAACTTATCTCCACTCTTAACAAAGATATGTGACCCATAAGGGATATTGTTAGTACTTAAAACAATACCTGTCTTTTTATCTACTAATTTAAGTTCTGATGTACGAGAGATTACAACATCTACTTCGTTACCTTCATTATCAGTACCTTTTACTGTTTTAAGGTCATCAATTTCGGCAACACCATCGAACTTAACTATTAATTTATTTTCTTCTGAAATGTTTCCTGCAATACCTCCTACGTGGAAAGTACGAAGTGTTAACTGTGTTCCTGGCTCTCCAATAGACTGAGCTGCTACAACACCTACAGCTTCACCACGTTGAACCATTTTGTTGGTTGCTAGGTTACGACCGTAACATTGTGCACAAATACCTTTCTTAGCCTCACATGTTAATGGTGAACGTACTTCTATAGACTCTATAGGTGATTTTTCTATTTTATCAGCAATTGTTTCGTCAATTAATTGACCAGCTTCTACTAATACTTCTTCTGTTAATGGATCATAAACATCATTTAATGATACACGTCCAACAATTCTTTCACCTAAACTTTCTACAACTTCGTCATTCTTTTTAAGTGGTGCAACTTCTACACCTCTTAAAGTACCACAATCTTCACTATTTACAATAACGTCTTGAGATACATCCACTAAACGACGAGTTAAGTAACCTGCATCGGCTGTTTTAAGTGCGGTATCGGCAAGACCTTTACGAGCACCGTGAGTAGAGATAAAGTATTCTAAAATTGAAAGTCCTTCTTTAAAGTTAGAAAGAATTGGGTTTTCAATAATCTCTCCACCACCAGCGTTAGATTTTTTAGGCTTAGCCATTAATCCACGCATACCGGTTAACTGACGAATTTGCTCTTTAGATCCACGAGCTCCAGAATCAAGCATCATGTATACAGAGTTAAACCCTTGTTGGTCTTCTCTAATACGTTTCATAGATAATTCTGTTAACTCGGCATTGGTAGATGTCCACTCATCAATTACTTGATTATAACGTTCGTTATTAGTAATTAATCCCATGTTATAGTTACCAGTAATAACATCTACTTTTTTGTTAGCAGCATCAATCATTGATTGCTTTTCTGCAGGAATAATGATATCTCCTAAACTGAAAGATAAACCACCTCTAAAGGCAAAGTTGTATCCTAAAGTTTTAATTTCATCTAAGAACTGAGCTGTTTCTGGTACACTAGTAACTTTTAGGATATTACCAATAATATCTCTTAAAGCTTTCTTTGTTAATACCGTATTTATATAACCTGCAGCAGCTGGTACTTTTTCATTAAAAAGTACACGACCAACTGTAGTTTCAATAATTTGTGGTACTAACTCTCCGTTTTCATTAAAATCGATTGCTCTAACTTTAATTCCTGCGTTTAAGTCAACACGCTTTTCATTGTAAGCAATAGTCACTTCTTCTGCTGAATAAAAAGTTAAACCTTCTCCTTTTATTTGAACTTCTGGAGTAGATTTACGCTCTTTAGTCATATAATATAAACCAAGAACCATATCCTGAGATGGTACAGTAACTGGCGAACCGTTTGCAGGGTTTAAGATATTATGAGACGCTAACATAAGTAATTGCGCTTCAAGAATAGCTTCTGGACCTAATGGTAAGTGAACCGCCATTTGATCACCATCAAAATCGGCATTAAATGCAGTACACACTAATGGGTGTAACTGTATAGCTTTACCTTCTATTAATTTAGGTTGGAAAGCTTGAATACCAAGTCTGTGAAGCGTAGGAGCACGGTTTAAAAGTACAGGATGTCCTTTTAAAACATTTTCTAAAATATCCCATACTACTGGCTCTTTTTTATCTATAATTTTCTTTGCAGACTTTACAGTTTTTACAATTCCTCTCTCAATTAATTTTCTAATTACGAAAGGCTTGTATAACTCTGCTGCCATATTTTTAGGAAGACCACATTCAAATAATTTTAATTCTGGTCCTACAACAATTACAGAACGTGCTGAATAATCTACACGTTTACCAAGTAAGTTTTGACGGAAACGTCCTTGCTTACCTTTTAAAGAATCTGATAAAGATTTTAATGGTCTGTTAGAGTCTGTTTTTACAGCAGAAGATTTACGTGTGTTATCAAATAATGAATCTACAGATTCTTGTAACATACGTTTCTCATTACGTAAAATTACTTCAGGAGCTTTAATTTCTACTAATCGCTTTAAACGGTTGTTACGTATAATTACACGACGGTATAAATCATTTAAATCTGAAGTTGCAAAACGTCCTCCATCTAATGGTACTAATGGTCTTAATTCTGGTGGAATTACTGGTACCACCTTCATTATCATCCATTCTGGACGATTTTCTCTATTTTCATTAGATTCACGTAAAGCTTCAACAACTTGTAAACGTTTTAAAGCTTCTGTCTTACGTTGTTTAGAAGTTTCATTATTTGCTTTATGTCTTAACTCATAAGATAAAGCATCTAAGTCTATTCTTGATAATAATTCTATTAAACACTCTGCTCCCATTTTAGCTATAAACTTATTAGGGTCTGTGTCTTCTAAATAGTTATTATCTTGAGGAAGTGTTTCTAAAATATTTAAATACTCTTCTTCTGTTAAGAAGTCCATTTTTTGTAATGGTTCTCCTTCTTCATTTTTAGCATTACCTGGTTGAATTACTACGTAACGTTCGTAGTAAATAATCATGTCTAATTTTTTAGATGGTAATCCTAATAAATATCCTATTTTATTAGGTAAAGAACGGAAGTACCAAATGTGAGCTACTGGTACTACTAAATTAATGTGCCCTACACGGTCACGACGTACTTTCTTTTCTGTTACTTCTACACCACATCGGTCACATACAATACCTTTGTAACGAATACGTTTATATTTACCACAAGCACACTCGTAATCCTTTACAGGACCAAAAATACGCTCGCAAAATAAACCATCTCTTTCTGGTTTATGAGTACGATAATTGATAGTTTCTGGTTTTAAAACTTCACCTCTAGATTCTGCTAAAATAGACTCTGGTGATGCTAAACCAATTGAGATTTTATTAAATCTCTTTACTGTATTCTTATCTTGTTTTCTAGCCATAATTTCTTATAGTATTCAGTCTCCAGCTTTCAGTATGTAGATAAACTACATACTGATTACTGACTACTATTTTTTTATTCTTCTAATCTAATGTCTAACCCTAAACCTTTTAATTCGTGCATTAATACGTTAAAAGATTCTGGTAATCCTGGTTCTGGCATAGCTTCTCCTTTTACGATTGCCTCGTAAGTTTTAGCTCTTCCGACCACGTCATCAGATTTTACTGTCAAGATTTCTCTTAGTGTACTAGATGCACCATATGCCTCTAGTGCCCAAACTTCCATCTCTCCAAAACGCTGACCTCCAAATTGTGCTTTACCACCTAATGGTTGTTGTGTAATTAAAGAGTAAGGTCCGATAGAACGTGCATGCATCTTATCATCAACCATGTGACCTAACTTAAGCATATAGATTACACCAACTGTTGCTGGTTGGTCAAAACGGTCTCCAGTTCCTCCATCATATAAATATGTATGTCCAAATCTTGGGATACCTGCTTCGTCTGTAAGCTCATTAATTTGATCTAATGTAGCACCATCAAAGATTGGTGTAGCAAACTTTTTACCTAAATCTTGCCCAGCCCAACCAAGTACTGTTTCATAAATCTGACCAATGTTCATACGAGAAGGTACACCTAATGGGTTAAGAACGATATCAACAGGTGTTCCATCTTCTAAGAAAGGCATATCTTCTTGACGGACAATACGTGCAACAATACCTTTGTTACCATGTCGTCCTGCCATCTTATCTCCTACTTTTAATTTACGTTTCTTAGCAATGTAAACTTTAGCAAGTTTGATAATTCCTGATGGAAGTTCATCTCCAACAGAAATAGTAAACTTCTCTCTTCTTAACGCACCTTGTAAATCATTCTCCTTAATCTTGTAGTTATGGATTAAGTCTGCAACTAATTTATTAGTATGCTCATCTGTTGTCCATGTACCACTTGTTAAATGAGTATAATCATCAACAGCGTTTAACATTTTAAGAGTAAACTTTTTACCTTTAGGTAAAACTTCTTCTCCTAAATCATTGTATATACCTTGAGATGTTTTTCCTCCAACAATTGTAAAAAGTTTATCAACTAAAACAGATTGTAACTCATCAAATTTAGTAGCATATAACGTTTCTAATTTTGCTATATCTTCTTTGTCTTGAGCTCTTTTACGCTTATCTTTAATTGCTCTAGAGAACAACTTCTTATTAATTACAACACCATGTAATGACGGTGATGCTTTTAGAGAAGCATCTTTTACATCTCCAGCTTTATCACCAAAAATAGCACGTAAAAGTTTTTCTTCTGGAGTTGGATCAGATTCACCTTTAGGAGTAATTTTACCTATTAATATATCTCCAGGTTTAACTTCTGCTCCAACGCGGATCATACCATTTTCATCTAAATCTTTAGTAGCTTCTTCTGAAACGTTTGGTATGTCATTAGTTAACTCTTCATTACCTAGTTTTGTATCTCTTACTTCTAGAGAATATTCATCAATATGTATAGATGTAAATATATCTTCACGAACTACTTTTTCAGAAATAACAATCGCATCCTCAAAGTTATACCCTTTCCAAGGCATAAAGGCAACTTTCATGTTTCTACCTAAAGCTAATTCTCCTTTTTCGGTTGCATAACCTTCACTTAGTACTTGACCTTTAACAACTTTATCTCCCTTTCTTACGATTGGTTTTAAGTTAATTGAAGTACCTTGGTTAGTTTTTCTAAACTTGATTAAAGGATAAGACTTAACATCACTATCAAAACTTACTTTTGCTTCGTCTTCTGTACGTTCGTATTTAATTACTATTTCATTAGCGTCTACATATTCTACAATACCATTTCCTTCTGCATTAATTAATACACGAGAGTCTGATGCTACTTGCTTTTCAAGACCTGTACCTACGATAGGAGATTGAGGTCTTAATAATGGTACTGCTTGACGCATCATGTTTGATCCCATTAATGCACGGTTGGCATCATCATGCTCTAAGAATGGGATTAAAGATGCTGAAATTGAAGAGATCTGGTTAGGCGCCACATCTGTATAATGGATTTCTTTTGGATCCATTACTGGGAAATCTCCTTCCATACGAGCAATTACTTTGTCGTGAAGGATTTTACCACTATCATCAACTTTTACAGTTGCTTGAGCGATTAATTTTTCTTCTTCTTCTTCTGCACTTAAATATATTGGATCTCCTTTAATATCTACTACTCCGTCTTCAACTTTTCTGTATGGCGTTTCAATGAATCCCATAGAATTCACTTTTGCATACACAGAAAGTGATGAAATTAATCCAATGTTTGGACCTTCAGGAGTTTCAATAGGACAAAGTCTTCCGTAATGTGTGTAGTGAACGTCACGTACCTCGAAACCTGCTCTCTCTCGAGATAAACCACCTGGTCCTAAAGCAGATAAACGACGTTTGTGAGTAATCTCTGCTAATGGGTTTGTTTGATCCATAAACTGAGATAACTGGTTTGTACCAAAGAATGAATTAATTACTGAAGATAACGTCTTAGCATTAATTAAGTCTATTGGTGTAAACACTTCGTTATCACGTACATTCATACGCTCACGAATGGTACGAGCCATACGTGCTAAACCAACACCAAACTGAGATGATAATTGCTCTCCTACTGTACGTACACGACGATTTGATAAGTGATCAATATCATCAATCTCTGCTTTAGAGTTGATTAACTCGATTAAATATTTAATAATGGTAATGATATCTTCTTTAGTAAGAACTTGTTTGTCCATACCAATATCAAGACCTAATTTTTTGTTCATTCTATAACGACCTACTTCACCTAAAGAGTAACGTTGGTCAGAGAAGAATAATTTGTCAATAATACCACGTGCAGTTTCCTCATCTGGCGGTTCTGCATTACGTAATTGACGGTAAATATGTTCAACAGCTTCTTTTTCAGAATTTGTTGGATCTTTTTGAAGTGTATTATGAATAATAGCGTAATCTCCTTGTTGGGATGTTTCTTTATGTAAAAGAATAGTTTTTACTCCAACTTCAAGGATTTCTTCTATATTATCTTTATCTAATTCTGTATCACGATCTAAAACAATTTCGTTACGCTCAATAGAAACAACTTCTCCTGTATCTTCATCAACGAAATCTTCGTGCCATGTATTAAGTACACGTGCTGCTAACTTACGTCCTAAAACTTTTTTAAGTCCAGATTTAGAAACTTTAACTTCTTCTGCAAGATCAAAAATTTCTAATATATCTTTATCACGCTCAAAACCGATAGCTCTAAAAAGAGTAGTTACAGGTAACTTTTTCTTTCTATCGATGTACGCATACATTACTTGGTTAATATCTGTTGCAAATTCAATCCAAGAACCTTTAAAAGGTATAACTCTTGCTGAATATAATTTTGTTCCATTGGCATGGAAAGATTGACCAAAGAACACACCTGGCGATCTGTGTAATTGAGATACTACTACACGTTCTGCTCCGTTGATAACAAATGTACCACTAGGAGTCATGTAAGGTATTGTTCCTAAATACACATCTTGAACTATGGTTTCAAAATCTTCATGTTCAGGATCTGTACAATATAACTTTAACCTTGCTTTTAAAGGAACGCTATAAGTTAATCCTCTTTCTATACACTCTTCAATAGTGTATCTTGGTGGATCTATAAAGTAATCTAAAAACTCTAAAACAAATTGATTACGTGTGTCTGTAATTGGAAAGTTTTCTAGGAAGGTGTTATATAAACCTTCATCACCTCTTTCTTCAGATTTAGTTTCTAACTGGAAAAAATCCTGAAAGGATTTAATCTGAATATCCATAAAGTCTGGGTATTCAGTTCTATTTATAATAGAAGAGAAATTTAATCTTTCAGCTTGTGTTACTAACATCAATGGACGAAATTTTGATTAAAAAAAAATGTTTGTATATAGTTAATCACTATATACGACAAATGGTTTAGGTCTAAGAGACAACTCTCCAGACCTAAACCTTTGTAAAATTTAAGTGCTAAGCTTACTTAAGCTCAACCTCTGCTCCTGCTTCTTCTAATGAAGATTTTAAGCCTTCAGCTTCGTCTTTAGAAACTCCTTCTTTGATGTTACTTGGTGCACCATCAACTAATTCTTTAGCTTCTTTTAATCCTAAACCAGTTAATTCTTTAACTAATTTAACAACTGCAAGCTTAGATGCTCCAGCTGCTTTAAGAACTACGTCGAATTCTGTTTTTTCTTCTGCAGCTTCTGCTCCACCAGCAGCAGCACCACCAGCAACAGCTACTGCAGCAGCAGCAGGCTCTATACCGTATTCATCTTTTAAAATAGTAGCTAACTCGTTTACTTCTTTAACTGTTAAGTTAACTAATTGTTCTGCGAAATCTTTTAAATCTGCCATTTTTCTATCGTTTTAATAATTTTTTAATTTAATATATAATTGTAAAAGTGCGTACTCTTTTAACCTTCTCTTTCTGATAAGGTCTTAACTAAACCAGATAATGTGTTTCCACCAGATTTAAGAGCTGAAATAACATTTTTAGCTGGAGACTGTAATAATCCTACGATATCTCCTATTAATTCTTCTCTTGACTTGATGTCTACTAATGTATCTAATTGATCATCTCCTACATAGATAGCTTCTTCAATAAAAGCACCTTTTAATAAAGGCTTTTCAGACTTCTTTCTGAAGGCTTTAATTACCTTAGCTGGAGCATTCCCTGTTTCAGAATACATTACTGAAGTATTTCCTTTTAAAGTTGTTGGTAAGTCTCCAAAATCTTTATCTGAAGCTTCCATTGCTTTTTCAAGTAATGTATTTTTTACTACTGCTAACTTTACGTTTGCTTTAAAACAAGCACGACGTAGGTCTGAAGTAGCACCTGCATTTAATCCAGAAATATCTGCAATATAGATATTAGCGTTATCGGCTAATTGTGCAGTTAAGTCTTGAATTACTTGTGATTTTTCTTCTCTTGTCATAATAAAAGTTTTTAACTACTTAACCTATTTTAGTATCTATTGCAATACTTGGGCTCATAGTACTTGACATGTAAATACTTTTTACATAAGTACCTTTAGCTGCAGTTGGCTTAAGTTTAATTAATGTTGTTAATAATTCGTTTGCGTTACCTGCAATTTTATCTGCACTAAATGATGCTTTACCTATTGATGCATGAACAATACCAGTTTTATCAACTCTAAAGTCTATCTTACCAGCCTTTACTTCTGTTACAGCCTTAGCTATATCCATAGTTACTGTTCCTGTTTTTGGGTTAGGCATTAATCCTCTTGGTCCTAATACACGACCTAAAGGTCCTAATTTACCCATAACGCTAGGCATTGTAATAATTACGTCTACGTCTGTCCAACCACTTTTGATTTTATCAAGGTATTCATCTAAACCTACGTAATCCGCACCTGCTTCTTTAGCTTCTTCTTCTTTGTCTGGTGTAACTAATGCTAATACTTTAACATCTTTACCTGTTCCGTGAGGAAGAGATACAACACCTCTAACCATTTGATTAGCTTTTCTAGGATCTACTCCTAATCTAACAGCTAAATCTACAGAAGCATCAAACTTGGTGTTTGTTATTTCTTTTACTAAAGCTGAAGCTTCTTCTAAAGAATATAATCTATCCTTTTCTATTTTTGCTTGAGCTTCTTTTTGTTTTCTTGTTAATCTTGCCATTTTCTTAAAATCTTTTTAGGTTAATTTGGTGCATCTCCACCTTTAACAGTTATACCCATAGATCTTGCAGTACCAGCAATCATTTTCATTGCAGAATCTAATGTAAACGCATTTAAATCTTGCATTTTATCTTCTGCAATAGTTCTGATTTGATCCCAAGAAACTTTTGCTACTTTTCTTACATGAGGTTCTCCTGAACCTTTTTTTACTTTGGCCGCTTCTAATAATTGAACTGCTGCAGGTGGTGTTTTGATTACAAAGTCAAATGACTTGTCTTTGTAAACGGAAATCACCACAGGTAATACTTTACCTGCTTTATCTTGGGTTCTTGCGTTAAACTGCTTACAGAACTCCATGATATTAACTCCAGCAGCACCTAAAGCGGGTCCAACCGGCGGCGATGGGTTCGCTGCGCCTCCCCTTACTTGTAGTTTAACTACTTTTCCTAATTCTTTTGCCATTTTGAATAATTTAGTTTCATACTCACTTTTTGGAAGCAATGAGTACTTTCCTTAGTGTAACAATTATTATATTTTTTCAACTTGCATATAGCTTAACTCTAATGGTGTTTTTCTTCCAAATATTTTCACCATTACTTCAAGCTTACGCTTTTCTTCGTTAATTTTTTCTATAGTACCATCAAAACCATTAAATGGTCCATCAATTACTTTTACTGTTTCTCCAACTGTGTAAGGAATAGCTACGTTAACATCTGTATCTACAGTTAATTCATCAACTTTACCTAACATTCTGTTTACTTCAGATTGTCTTAATGGTAATGGATCACCTCCTTTTGTAGCCCCTAAAAATCCAATTACATTTGTAACGGATTTAATAATATGAGGAACTTCTCCTGAAAGATTAGCTTTAATCATAATGTAACCGCTGAAATAAACTTTTTCTTTATTTATTTTTTTTCCGTTACGTATCTGAACTACCTTTTCTGTAGGCACTAATACTTGTTCAACATAATCTTGTAGTCCTAGTCTCGCAATTTCGTTTTCAATATAAGTTTTAACCTTATTTTCTTGTCCACTAACTGCTCTTACAACATACCATTTTTTTTCTCCAACTTCAGCCATTATATCTTATCCGTTTATTAGATTAAAGTATAAACTTATTACTTTACTAAAAACTGTATCTACTCCCCAAATAGCTAGTGAAAAGATGATTGAAAAAACAGCCACTAGAATAGTTAAACTTTGAGCTTCTGCCCATGGTGTCCAACTTACATTATTCTTTAGTTCTGTAAATGATTCTTTTATGTAATTTACCACTCCAGCCATAATTTTATTTATTTATGTCTCTTCTTAAAAGAGTAGACATATTAATTTTTAAGCTCAAATAAAACCTTAAAAGATTCTATTTATTTTGCACGGGTTGAGAGACTCGAACTCCCGACACCTGGTTTTGGAGACCAGTGCTCTACCAACTGAGCTAAACCCGTTAATATAAATCAAGGCGCTTCGAAAAACGAAGCACCTTAATTTTATTTTAGAAGACTAAAACTTAGTCTAAAATTTCAGTTACCTGACCAGCACCAACTGTTCTACCTCCTTCACGGATAGCGAAACGTAAACCTACGTTCATTGCAATTGGCTGAATTAACTCAACAGTGATAGTTAAGTTATCTCCTGGCATTACCATCTCTACTCCATCAGGAAGAGAAATTGTTCCTGTCACGTCAGTTGTACGTACATAGAATTGAGGACGATAGTTATTATGGAATGGAGTGTGACGTCCACCTTCTTCTTTCTTAAGGATATAAACCTCAGCTTTAAATTTAGCGTGTGGTGTTACAGATCCAGGCTTAGTGATTACCATACCTCTAGAGATTTGTGTTTTTTCAATACCTCTTAATAAGATACCTGCATTATCACCAGCTTCACCTCTATCTAATATTTGACGGAACATTTCGATACCTGTAATAGTAGAAGTTAATTTTTCAGCACCCATACCAATAATTTCTACAGGATCTCCTGTTTGAGCAACACCTGTCTCAATACGACCAGTTGCTACTGTACCACGACCCGTAATAGAGAATACATCCTCGATTGGCATTAAGAAAGGCTTATCCATATCACGAACAGGCTCTTCAATCCACTCATCTACTGCATTCATTAATTCCATTACAGTATCAACCCACTTTTGCTCACCATTAAGTGCACCTAAAGCAGAACCAGAAATTACAGGTCCATTATCTCCATCATACTCATAGAAAGATAATAACTCTCTAACTTCCATATCAACTAACTCTAAAAGCTCAGCATCATCCACCATATCTACTTTGTTTAAGAAAACAACGATACGAGGAATACCAACCTGACGACCTAATAAGATGTGCTCACGAGTTTGTGGCATAGGACCATCTGTTGCAGCAACCACTAAGATAGCACCATCCATTTGCGCAGCACCAGTTACCATGTTTTTTACGTAATCGGCGTGACCTGGACAGTCAACGTGTGCGTAGTGACGCTTTTCTGTTTGATATTCTACGTGAGAAGTATTAATTGTAATACCTCTTTCTTTTTCTTCTGGAGCGTTATCGATAGTATCGAAATCTCTTGATTCTGATAAACCTGCATCAGCTAATACTTTAGTAATAGCAGCAGTTAAAGTTGTTTTACCGTGATCTACGTGTCCAATAGTACCAATATTTAAGTGTGGTTTTGAACGATCAAAAGTTGCCTTTGCCATGTTTTAATAATTTAATCTTAGTTATATAATAATATTAGTGTATTCTAATTTTCTGTTTAAATATAGAGCCAATGACGGGATTTGAACCCGTGACCTCTTCCTTACCAAGGAAACGCTCTACCCCTGAGCTACACCGGCTTAAATATTAGAGCGGGAGACCGGGTTCGAACCGGCGACATTCAGCTTGGAAGGCTGACGCTCTACCAACTGAGCTACTCCCGCAATTATTTAAAATCCTTAATCAAGTTTAAAAAAGTGGGGAGAGCAGGATTCGAACCTGCGAAGACATAGTCAGCAGATTTACAGTCTGCCCTCGTTGGCCGCTTGAGTATCTCCCCAATTTAAACTTTTCACTCTTTATATGAACGTAAAAACTTTTATTAAGCTTTCTATCTAAACGAGCCGATGGAGGGACTCGAACCCACGACCTGCTGATTACAAATCAGCTGCTCTAGCCAGCTGAGCTACATCGGCTTTTTAACTTTTTTCACACTACAAAAAAAGCCCGCTATTTCTAACGGACTGCAAATGTATATATTTATTTTTTTATTCAAAACATTTTTTAATAAATATTTTAAAAATGTGCTCTTAATTTTTCTTTTCGCTTTTGAAGTTGTCTTTTTAAAGAAGAAATTGCTGTATCTACTCCTTCTTCAAATGTTTTACATTGTTTTTTTACCACTAAACTATCTCCTGGTATATTTATTTTGGCTTCAAATATTTTATTTGATTTATTATTTGTGTTTTCAACTTTTAAATAGACATCTGTCTGTATGACTTTATCATAAAATTGTTCTAGCTTATTCATTCTTCTTTGAATAAATTCTAATAATTGTGGCTTTGCGTTAAAGTTAACTGCTTGCGTGTTTACCTCCATGAGAATTAATTTTTGGTTAAACAATTAGTCCTTTTTACTTCTTGGATGTGCTTTTGCGTAAACTTTTTTTAACTCTGCAATACTATTATGTGTATATACCTGTGTTGCTGCTAATGACGAATGACCTAAAAGTTCTTTTACCGCAGTAAGCTCTGCTCCTTGATTTAAAAGGTGCGTTGCAAATGAATGCCTGAGTATATGTGGACTTTTTTTTACTTTGCTTGAAGCTAGACTAAAATACTCATTGATTATTCTATAAACAAGTGTTTCGTATAATTTAACACCTTTAACTGTTAATAGTAAGTAATCTTCATCTTCTATCTTCTCTAAAGACTTTCGTTTTTCTAAATACGTTTTTATACTATCTACAAGCATATTTAATAACGGAATGACACGCTCCTTATTTCTTTTACCAAGTATTTTAACAGTTTTACTCTCTAAGTCTATGTTTTTTACCTTGATATTAATAAGTTCTATCCTTCTTATTCCTGTTGCGTAAAAAAGTTCGATAATAAGCTTGTTTCTTACGCCTTCAAAACTATCTGCGTGACTTATTTTATTTAACACAGAATTTATTTCTTCTTCAGAGAAAGGCACTTGCACTTTTTTACTAGTTTTTAAGGCTTTGTGTTTAGCTAATGGATTAGTTTTAATGTATTCTGTTTTTATTAAAAATTTGAAAAAACTATTTAAGGATGAAATTTTTCGGTTAATACTTCTGTTAGAAATATTTTGATTGACCATTTGTATAATCCATGATCTTATTTGAGCGTAGTTAACTTCTTTTAGGTTTTCATTTTTATATTCTTCTTTTAAAAAATCTAGAAACGATTGTATGTCTTTACCATAAGCTTTTATGGTAAGCTCTGAGTAGTTTTTTTCGAGTAGTAAATAATCTAGAAATGATTGTAATAACATACGCTTGAGGATGAAATATAAATATACACTTTTAATTTTTGAACATAAAAAAATCCCACTTTATTTAAGTAGGATTTAATTTGTTTTGACTTAGAAAAATTAGATTGACTCTTGATCTCTTAGTCTTTGAATATATTGTGCTTTTTGAACTTGTGCTCTTTTAACAACTGAAGGCTTTTCGAATTGTTTACGCTCGTATAAAGCTTTACGCGCTCCTGTTCTGTCAAACTTACGTTTGTAACGTTTTAACGCTCTTTCTATATTCTCTCCGTCTTTTAATGGAATTATTAACATAGTGTCTTAACCTCCTCTCTTTTAAAATTTTGGTGTGCAAATATAGAAAGTATTTTAAATATTTCAACTTTAATTAAAAAATATTTTAATTGCCTTAATTCTTGTCTTTTAATTTTTATTATAAAGTGAAGATCTTTTAGTTAAATCCTTGATAAGCTGCTCATCTTCTTCACTTTCTAATAAGGTATTGTAATTATCCCAAAATGATTTATGATAAGGTTTTTTTGCAAAAATATCTGGATCCCAATTTGATGTATTTACTTGCGATAGCTTTTCTTCGTCTAAAATTATTTCGGTAAATAATATTTCTTGTACTGTGTAATAAAAACGTTCTTCTTTATTGTAGCGTTCTTGCTCTTCTTCAGTTAAATTTTGATCATTCTTTAAACCTACGTTAACCAGTTTTGGTGTTTCGTAATAAATATAGTTTGGATACATCTTGTCTTGATATTCCATATAACTAATCACTAGTTTATGGTTGGTCTGCGTATCAAACAATCTTTTACTTCGTGTTTTTTGAGCTGGAGATGCGGCTACTAAATCGTATTCTATCTTTTTTATTGCAAAATTATCCCAGTAGATATATATCCATCCTTTGGCATTATACCCTTCATTAAAAATACCTTCGGTATCTAAACCAACATACTCTCTTGATTTATCTATTTGGATTTTATAAATCTTACGTTCGTTATCTACTAATATGGTATCTAATCTAAATTTGTGAGTAGCAAGAACATCTTCTCCAAATAAGGCGTCTGGACTTTTTGAATTTCTTACTAAATTCAATTTACCTTTAAATAGACCTTCTAATCCATTTACTCTGGTATCATTCCATTTAATTGCTTTAACAAGAGACGATGTTTTTATAGTGTCTCTTCTTAAGTTTTTAGGTTTTAAATTAACGTTTGCATTATACTTTAGATATGTTGAGTACGCAAATAGACTATCTACATCTCTTAAATCGTAACTTTTTCTTACTTCGTCTACGTTTATTTTAAGATTATCAGTTTCGCCATTAACGTACGTTGTATCGTCATAAACAGTAATCGCACTTTCTATTAGCCATTTAAATTGTTTTTTGTTTCGTTCTTTATGTCTTAAAAATCCTTTTTGAAGATAAGCTTGTGATGGAAAATTTCTATCCAAACGCTCTAAAGCACGAAGCACAATACTGTCACCTGTTTTTGGTCTTGGTGTTGCATTTAAAACCACTTCTTCTAAAGTAGCGACATCTTCTTCAAGAAAAACTTCAAATGAATTATCAAACTCCTCTACAGGCACTTTGTAACTTTTAAATCCTATTGAAGAGATTACCAAAGTATCTTTAGCCATTTCTTCTGGCACTAAAAGCACAAATTTACCATCTGCATTAGTTACTGTACCAATAGTTGTATTTTGAACATAAACACTTGCATTTTCTATAGGTAACAAGTTTACAAAGTCTACTACTTTGTTTTTAAGCTCGTGCTGAGAAAAAGCTGAAACACTTATTAAAAATAAAAATAATTTAAAACTATGTTTCAAGTAAGATAATTTCATATGATAGGCTATTTTTACTTTGTAGCTGGTTTATAGTCTTTACCGTCTATAACCATTTTAGCTATTATTTCTCTTAATATTTCAGACGTTCCACCTCCAATTGGTCCTAAACGACTATCACGGAACAATCTTGCTAAAGGATATTCTTCCATATAACCATAACCGCCTAAAAACTGTAAACAATCGTAAATAGCATCGTCTGCAACTTTAGTGGATTTTAATTTAGACATTGTTGCTTCTTTAACTACATATTCTCCTTTATCTAATCTAAAAGCAATATTGTAATTAAACGTCTTACATAATTCTAACTCTGTATAATGATCCGCAATTTTATGTCTTAATGCTTGAAATCTATCTATTGTCTTACCAAATGCTTCACGGTTTGACATGTACTCTAACGTATACTCTAAAGCATACTGTGTTCTTGCATGTGCATTTACACCCATAATTAAACGCTCTAAAGCAAAGTGCTGCATAATGTATGGGAAGCCTTTATTTTCTTCACCCATTAAATTTGATGCAGGAATGGTTACATTATCAAACGCAATCTCACCAGTATCTGATGCTCTCCAACCTAATTTATCTAATTTGGTTGCAGATACACCTGGCGTATCTCTGTCTATTAAAAATATGCTAATACCTTTATTGCCTAATTCAGGATTTGTTTTTGCCGCAACAATCAAATAATCACTGTAAATTCCATTAGTAATAAAGGTTTTAGAACCGTTAATAACATAATTATCTCCTTTTTTTACAGCAGTTGTTCTCATTCCTGCTACATCACTTCCGCCAAAAGGTTCAGTAATACAAAGACAACCAATCATATCTCCTGTAATACTTGCAGATAGATATTTTTCTTTAATTGCTTCGCTTCCTTCTGCATTAAGGTGTGTCATAGCTAGGTAAGCGTGCGCCCAAATAGCTGCTGCAAATCCTGCGGAGTTTATACGTTGTAACTCTTCTAAAAGGATAATCATATAGAAAATATCTAAATCTAATCCGCCATACTTTTCAGGATAACTAATCCCTAAAAAGCCCATTTCGCCAAATTTATTCCAGATAAATCGCCCTATAGTTCCTGTTTTTTCCCATTTTTCGATATGTGGCACGACTTCTTTTTGTAAAAAATCGCGTAAACTGTTTCTAAATAATTGATGCTCTTCAGTGAAGTACATACTCTCCATAGCTTGTTAGTTTTTTAATTGAGCTGTAAAGATAACTTAATTATATCAAATTTTTTAAGCGGAAAACCTTTAACTTTTTTCAAATCTTCTAAGGAAGAAAAGCCATCAAGAAGTGTTCTTTGTTCTATAATATTGTAAGCCACTTCGTAATCAATATATTTAATCGTCACTAACTGATCTCTTGTTGCTTTGTTGAGAGAAATTTTATTTATTTTTCTTGGAGTTTTAACCTCAAAATCAAGCTTGATATTTTCTATAACTTCTGTCGACAAACCATAAACTTCTGTTAGTTCTACTAAGTCATAAAACCCATTTATTTTAGTTCTGCACTTTATTATTCTTGCAGAAAGTGCTTCTCCAACACCATAAACTTTTTGAAGCTGACTTGCTGTTGCTTTATTAAGATCTATTTTTTGGGCAGAAGTTTTTTCTTTCGCTTTCGCGGAAAAGTTTTGCGTATATTTTTTTGGTTTTGGATTAGTGACCCAATCTGGAAATTTAAAATAGGGAGAAATTTGATTTAATAAAGAATCTGAAACTTTAGTTACTTTTTGAAATTGTGTTGTGGTATTAATCCATTGATCCTGTTTCCTAAACTCTAAAAGCCTATTAATTTCATCTTGAGACATTCCTAAAGTGTAACCTTTATAATCAGTTATAAAATTTGGATTAAAAGGATAAATTTTAGGTTTACGGTTTTCAACTTCAACCTGTTTTAATGAGTCAATTTGATTGATAAAAGCAATTAACTCCTTATTGTTTTGTGTAGAAACAACTTCAGTTTTAAAGACATATTCAGAACCAAAATGAATAAACAACTGAATAATTATAATAAGAAGTAACAATAAAAAAATCCCATTCCGTTGTTGATTAGAAAACGTGAAATGGGATTTGATATTCATTTTAATATATTTTTTTACATTTCGTCTACCAAGTCTGTTGCTCCATCTTCTAAAGCGTCTTCCTTTTTATTAATAGCATTCATGTATTTTTTAAGTTCTTTTCTAATTAATGGTGACAGCATAACTACACCAATAATATTTGGTACTACCATTGCAAAAATCATTGCATCAGAAAAGTCTATTACTGCTCCTAAACTTATAGATGCACCTACAACTACAAAGAATAAAAATAAGATTTTATAGATTAAATCTGTTATTTTTCCTTTTCCAAAAAGATAAGCCCAACCTTGCATACCATAATAAGACCAAGAAATCATCGTACTAAAGGCAAATAAAATTACCGCAATTGTAAGTACAATCGAGAAGTGAGGAATTACCGTATCAAATGCTGTTGCTGTAATCTCTACACCTTCTTTTACCTCTACACCATATTGCATAAATGTACCACTAATAGCAGAAGAATCGCCTCCAAAGTTTGTAATGATAATTACTAAAGCTGTCATTGTACAAATTACTACTGTATCCACAAAAGGTTCTAATAATGCAACGATACCTTCACTTGCAGGATATTTTGTACGTACAGCCGAGTGTGCAATTGCTGCAGAACCAACTCCAGCTTCATTAGAAAATGCACCACGACGTACACCTTGTATCATAACACCAATTAAACCACCTGCTATTCCTAATCCAGAAAATGCACCTTCAAAGATTAAAGCAAAAGCATCATCTATTAAAGTGAAGTTGGCAAATAAAATTATTAATGCTGCTAACACATAAATACCAGCCATAAATGGTACAACTTTTTCTGTAACAGAGGCAATACGTTTAATTCCTCCAATAATAACAACTGCCACTAATGCAGCCATTACTATACCAAAGTACATACCTGCATTATCACCAGTTAAACCAAATAATTTTGTAAACTGTGCTGCTGCTTGGTTAGCCTGAAACATATTACCGCCTCCAAAAGATCCACCGATAACAAAAATTGCAAAAATAGCTGCTAATACTTTACCAACTCCTCCAGCTCCTTTTTCTTTTAAACCTTTAGATAAATAATACATTGGTCCACCGTAAACAGTTCCGTCTTCTCCTACGTCTCTATACTTTACACCTAATGTACATTCTGCAAATTTTGAAGCCATCCCTAAAAGACCTGCCACAATCATCCAAAACGTTGCTCCTGGTCCACCTATAGATAAAGCTACTGCTACACCTGCAATATTACCTAATCCTACTGTAGCAGACAATGCTGCTGTTAATGCTTGGAAGTGAGATACTTCTCCATCTGCCCCATCATCTTTTATTGTTTCAAAAACATTTCCTCCTGGTGTTTGATCTCCGTAAAGTTTATCAACTCCATGTTTTTCGATGTCTTCGTATTTACCTTGAACAACTTTTACTGCTGTTTTAAACCCAGTAATATTGATAAATTTGAAATATATAGTAAAGAATAATGCTCCTCCAACTAGCACAAATAAAACCCACGGAATTTGAATATCATCTGTAAAAGGTATTTCTGCAAATATGCCTTCTACAAACCAGCCTGTATATTCTTTAAATACAGCGTCAAATTTTTCTGCAGTACTATCTTGTGCAAATGTGATTATTGGTATAATCAAAGTAAAAATTGAAAGAAGATATTTCTTCATAATTATTTTAAATTGTTAGTTATAAGTTTAGTTAAAGTTAGCAAGATGCAAAAAAATGATGAATTTTTAAAACATATGCTGTTAAATCAGTAGTTAGTCTAACTTGTATAGTGTGTTTAATTTATTGATTTGTTCTGGTCTTCCTAGTACTATTATTTTTGAGTTTGGCATTAACTTTTGGTCTGCTTCTGGGTTAACAATATACTCTCCATGCTCACCTTTGTAACCTATTACTGTACAACCTGTTTTGTGACGCAGGTCTAAATCTTTTATTGTTCTTGCTTGTTTTGATACATCATAAAGCTTTTCTGCTTTAATTTCTTCTATATTTATGTTTGTTTCTCCAACAATAGCAAGATTATCTATAAACTCTATTAAATCTGGAACTACAACTAAAGACGCCATATGATCTCCTCCTATTCTATCTGGTAAGATTACATTGTTAGCTCCTGCTAATTTTAATTTTTCATAAGATGTCTCTTGAGATGCACGACTAATTATATGTAAGTCTTTTTTTATTTGTCTTGCTGAAAGTACAACAAATAAATTATCGGCATCGTTTGGCAGTGCTGATATTAACGTACTAGCACGGTCTATCCCTGCTTGATGCAAAACCTCATCTTCATTAGCATTACCTAAAATAAATGACATATTTTCATCTTGAAATTTGTCTATTATGTCTTTATCTTTTTCTATAATAACAAAAGGCTTATTGTAAGCTAGCAATTTAGTTGCAGCTTGTTTTCCGTTTCGTCCATAACCACAAATAATAATATGATTAGACAGTGCATCAATTTTTTTCTGCATTTTCTTTTGTTTTAATTCTTCAATATTATTTCGGCTTAAAATATATTCGGTAATAACAGTAATAGCATACCCAACAATAATCACACTTGTTAAAATTAAAAACATTGTGAATATTTTTGATACATCATCTAAAGGTTGTACTTCTCCAAAACCTACCGTGGTAATAGTAATTACCGTCATGTACATTGCATCTACCCAACTATAATCTGACATGAATTTAAACCCTAAAACACCGACTATTAATAATATTACTAATAGTAAAACTGCTGTATAAACTTTTGATCTAAAAAGCTGAATAATTGGGTTAGTCATAATTTTTTATAGGTCAAAGACAGAAGTCCTTTTGGTATAAATAAGATCTTTTACGCGCATCCAAAACGCTAAGAATAAATACAATGCAAACCCAAAACCTAGAGTTACAAAAGCTAAGTACATAAAACTAGTTCGTACTACCTTAGCTCGAATACCTAATCGGTCTGCGATACGTTGACAAACATGATAACCTCTTTTTTGAAAATATAATAATGGCTTGTAAGATATTTGCATACCGCAAGTTAATTAATTTTAAGCTTTGTTTCTATATTTATTTTAAACAATTACTTATGATCGTAATATAAGTTAGTTGGTTAATAAAGTATTACCCACTGCGCATTGTAAACATTTATTTTTATTACAATATTCATTTTTAAGCTGAAGTAATGCTTGACTATGTAATGCTGAAGTTGCTTTTACATTTAACGAATCAAATTTATCGATAATACTATTTTTTTCTGCTGAAACTTGAGATAATAATTGTGTCAACTTTTCATCTATATCTTTTCCTTGTTGTTTCGCGTAGCAAAATTTAAGCGGAACAATCGTATTTATGATAAGTAAATCTATAAATGAAGTACTGATTTTTTTGCTGACTTTTTTTGAAACTTTTCCAAACGTATAATGCGTGTCCCAATACTCTGAAGTGCTTACTTTAAAAATATCATAAATATCTTCTTTAGTTTTACAGTCTATAATTTTTGAAAATAGATTTTTGTGCTGTGCATACAAATTAGCTAATTGCGACCAACGAATTGTCGGAAAATTAGGTGGACGCAACCTAAAAAACTGCATTGGTAGCACATTACTATTTTTTAACCCAAACTTTTGAGATAAAAACACATAATCTTTCTTCAACTTTAAAAAGTAAGCGTCTTGTACATCTTTTTCTAACAAACCTGCTTGTCCAAAAAATAAAGCTTCTAAGTTTTGAAAACTGTTTTGCTGCTTCATCACTACCGAAAAATCAAAACTATTAGCTACACTTAAAAAGGCTTCTCCGTTAATTTTTAGACCAAAATTTTTAGCTAAAAGTTTAAATAATACTGCTTCCCAATTATTTTTAGATTGTTCTAAAACAACATTTATAACCTTTGCTTTTTGTTCTAAACGTTCAAAAAATAACCGTTCTAACCAGTTGTTAAATATAAAATCTGATATTTGATTTATTTCATTTTCACAATTAATCCAAGTAGATTTACTATTAAATAATTTTTGATAATTATTTAATGCCGATAAATGCACGTACTTTTTAAGCTCTAAAGTAGGTATGACTGTATTATCTTTTCTAAAAACATCTGTATCGTGTTGCCAAACTACATGTAAAATAACATTATCATAGTTTAAATCTACCTCATGGTTATGTACAAACCAGTCGCTAGATTTTATATGGATTTCTACATTTCCTGCCCAAAGTTGATCACCTATTGTTATTTGTGCATTAAAAAAATCTGGTCCAGCATTATGGTTATGCGTCCCTAAACTTTTGATAGATAATGCTTCACCATTAGTAGTTTGAAGATTAGTTGATTCAAACTTTTTGTATTTCCAGAGGTAGTGTAAAAAGTCTTCTTGCATGCTTTGAAAATACAAATTTATTTTAAGTATTGAATTAATTCTCAATCCTTTAAATATTTTCATAAAAAAACTCACAGCTAACCACTGTGAGTTTTTTTGTCAAATCGAACGAAAGAGAGTTATCTAATTCGCAACTATGTTATTGTAATTTCTCCTTCTAGTCTAAATGACCTAGGATAATTTTTATTTTAAGAGATTTCTGCTTTCGCAGGAATGGTACTATTCAATATAACCTTTTTCGCGCATCCAATCGTCATTAAACATTTTACCAACGTATCTACTTCCGTGATCATGAAATAAAACTACAACTACATCTTCTGGTTTAAAATGTTCTTTTAATTGTAACACACCTTTTATTGCAGCTCCTGCACTATTACCTAAAAACATACCTTCTTCTTTGGCTAGTCTTTGTGTATAAACTGCTGCATCTTTATCGGTTACTTTTGTAAATCCATCGATAATACTAAAATCTACATTTTCTGGTAAAATATCTTCCCCAATACCTTCGGTTACGTAAGGGTAGATTTCGTTTTCATCAAAGATTCCTGTTTCGTGGTATTTTTTAAACACACTTCCATAAGTGTCTACGCCCCAAACTTTAACGTTTGGATTTTGTTCTTTTAAATATTTTCCTACTCCAGAAATGGTTCCGCCTGTACCAACACCAACAACAAAGTGTGTTACTTTACCTTCGGTTTGTTGCCAGATTTCTGGACCTGTACTTTCGTAATGCGCTTTTGCATTACTTGGATTATCGTATTGGTTAACGTACCAACTGTTTTCAATCTCGGTACTTAATCGTTTAGATACTGAATAGTAAGATCGTGGATCATCTGGTTCTACCGCAGTTGGACAAACTACAACTTCTGCACCTACAGCTTTTAAGATATCTACCTTTTCTTTACTTTGCTTATCTGCCATTACAAAAATACATTTGTAACCTTTTACAATCGCAGCTAATGCTAATCCCATACCTGTGTTACCAGAAGTACCTTCTATAATTGTTCCGCCTGGTTTTAAGCGTCCGTCTGCTTCTGCATCTTCTATCATTTTAAGTGCCATACGATCTTTTACAGAGTTACCTGGATTAAAGGTTTCGTATTTTGAAAGGACTAAACATGGTAACGCTTCGGTTAGCTTATTTATTTTTACTAACGGTGTGTTACCGATAGTTTCTAATATGTTGTTTGCGTAGTTCATTTGATATTTTTTGCGGTTGCAAAAGTACGGAATTGTTTTAGAATTAAACGAATAGTCTTTATGTTGATTTTAAAAAACAACCAATAGTGTTAACCCGCGTTAGCGATAGTAGTGGTTAGCTTTTGGCGAGGCGCGCATCGAGCCAAAACTAGTAACGGATAGCGCGACCCTTGTGGTAACGCCCAAAAAAGTTTGAAATTTACTCGAAACGAATGGCTTTTACCGGTGAAATTTTTGACACTATTACCGATGGGATAATTAACATGAGTAAGCATAATACAAACGTACCGATGTTAAGTGCGATAATGTACCCGATATTGAAATAAATTGGAACTGTAGAAACGTAATATGTTTTTGGATCTAAAGGAAATAAACCAAAATACTTTTGAATTAATAATAGGCTAATACCTATTAAATTCCCCCAAAATAATCCTTTTATAATTAAATAGGTTGCGTTGTATAAAAATATTTTTCGGATGCTTAAGTTACTACTTCCTAATGCTTTTAAAATGCCTATCATTTGTGTGCGTTCTAAAATTAGTACTAGCAAAGCTGTAATCATATTTATTCCTGCTACTAAAATCATAATACCTATAATGGCGTATGTGTTTTTATCAAAAATGGAAATCCACTCGAAAATTACAGGATGCATTTGGTCTACGGTTACTGCATTGAGTAAGGTTGGTACTTCTTCTCTTATTGCGTTTCCGGTAGTTTCTAATTGGTCAAAATCTTTGACAAACACCTCAAAACGTCCTACTTGATTATTGTCCCATTTATTTAATCTTTGTATATGTGTAATATCGCCAACAACATATAATTGATCAAATTCTTTTAATCCTGAATTGTATATACCAACAATTTCAAAAGTTACAATATTTGGTGGTCTTGAAGTATCTTCTTTTAAGAAATAGGTATTGAATTTATCACCTACTTTAAACTGTAATCTATTGGCTAAATATTCTGAAATTAGAATTTGGTCATTCCATTTTTCTTTAGGAAAATCTGGTAGCTTTCCTTCTACTAAAAACTCTTCAAAATATTGCCAGTCGTAATCTTTACCAACTCCTTTTAAAACAACATACTCAAAATCGTCTTCCAACCTAATTATACCAGATTTTGTTGCTGTTGCTTGTATATGTGTTACTTCTGGAACTGCTGAAAATTTTGGATAAAAATCTTGCTCTGTCGTTATTGGATTCTGACTTTCTTGAGAGTTATTGTTATCATATCTTTCTATAACTGCATGACCTTCAAAAGCAACTACTTTTTCTCTAATCTTTTTTTGTAAGCCAATACCAGTAGCAATAGCAATTAACATTACAATCATACCTAGGATTATGGCTAAAATTCCTATTTTTATAATTGGCGCCGAAATACTACTTTTATACGCCTTACTATCAATAATGCGTTTAGCTATAAAAAACTCGAGATTCAATATGATATTTTCTTTTAATTGGTGTAAAAATACAGTTTTATTATTTGTTTTAACACTATTTGCTTGTGGTAATCAAACAAAAAAAAGTTTAACTCACACAGAAAAAACAGTTATTAAAACTGAAGCTGACACTACAACTGAGACATCAAAACCCTTAGTACTTGGTGTTAATAGAACTAAATTATATTTACCGTTATTAAAAGGGAAACGTGTTGGAATTGTTGCTAATCAAACTTCTGAAATAACTTTTTTACAACGCGCAGTTGTAGATGAAAGTACAATGGGAAGCAAAAAAGTAACACAACATTTAGTCGATTACCTAAAAGATTATATGAGCGTAAATGTGACAACTGTTTTTGCGCCAGAACATGGTTTTAGAGGTCAAGCAGATGCTGGTGAAGTTGTTAAGGACGGTATTGATACCAAAACTGGTTTACCTATTATTTCTTTATACGGTAATAACAAAAAGCCAACCGCCAATCAATTAAAAGACATTGATGTTATTGTTTTTGACATACAAGATGTTGGCGCTCGTTTTTACACTTATATTTCTACATTACACTATGTTATGGAGGCTTGCGCTGAAAACAACATCAAAGTGATTGTTTTAGATCGACCAAACCCAAATGGGCATTATGTTGATGGTCCTATTTTAGATCCAGAATATAAAAGTTTTGTTGGTATGCATCCTGTAGCAATTGTACACGGATTAACTATTGGCGAATATGCTAAAATGGTAAACGGAGAAGGTTGGTTAAAGAACAACATTACATGTGACTTAACAGTTATACCTATGGATAATTACGCTCGTGATTTAGAGTATGATTTACCTGTTAAACCATCTCCAAACCTACCAAATGCAAAAGCAATTAATCTTTATCCTAGCTTGTGTTTTTTTGAAGGCACTAATGTAAGCGCTGGTCGTGGTACAGATATGCAGTTTCAAATTTATGGATCACCAGATTTACCTAAAACAGACTTTACTTTTACACCAAAATCTAATGATGGCGCAAAATACCCAAAGCATGAAAACAAGGTTTGTAACGGATACGATTTAAGAGACCTCAAAAGACTTGACAAAATAGATTTAAGCTTTATCATAAACGCTTACAATGCAACTAAAAACAAAGAAAGCTTTTTCTTAAAAAATAATTTTATAGCCAAGTTAGCTGGAACCAACAAATTACAGAAACAAATTAAAGCAGGTTGGACTGAAGACAAAATAAAAGCCACTTGGCAAAGTGGCTTAGAAGATTATTTGATTAAAAGAAAACCCTATTTAATTTATAATTAATCGTTATAAGGTTTACCGTTTGGCCTTAAGTTTTCCCTACGATACTCTTCTCTTGTCTGAACATCTACAGATTTATCATTAACAAGAGTCAAATTATATTTTACCTTTTTTGATTTTACTGTATTGCTAGCTAATTCTTTTTCAGAATTAGCTTTATCTTTTTTATTTTTTTCTAACTGAGCTAACATTACTCTTTTAGACGCTTCTATTTCTGTTCTTTTTGCTTCTTCTTCTTTTTGTCTTGCTTCTGCAATTCTTTTCTTTTCAGCTTCTTCTTTTAGCTTTTTTCGGTTCTCTTCAGCTAGCTTTAATTCTTCTTGATGTTTTAAAGATATTTGCTTTGCTAATTCCTCTTCTTTTTTAGCTTCTGCTATTGCTACTTCTTCTTTCTTTTGTTTTGCAGCTCTTTCTTCTTGTAATTTAATAAGATTTGCTTTAGCTATTGCTCTTTCTTTTTTTAAAAGCGCTTCTCTCTCTTTTTTTATTCTATCACGTTCAGAAATTTCTTTATCTGATAGCTGATTTTTAGTATTTATATTATTACTACTTGCTAAACGCGTATCTTTATTAGTGCTTTTTGATAAAGGCTTTATGAATCTTTTTTCTTGTTCTTCTTGAGATAAGCTAGATCGCAAGATACTTTCTTCTAAATCTGTAACAGAATTGTCTACAGCTAAAATTTCTTTTTGCCTTACAATATCAAAAGCAATAATCATGTCTTCTCTATAAACAGCAATAGTATACCTTCCTTTTGCTAAGTGGTGCAGTGGTATTTTAGCGCTTTTATTATCTAAATCTACCATAACGGTCTCTTTTTGAGCATGACTTAAAAAGCTTACTCTTAGAATCGATTTATCACTTGTCATCAAAATAGTATCTCCTACTTTATTTAAATCATGTTTTAAACCTAAAGCAGAGCTATTTTTATTTTTATGAATAAGCGTAAATTTTTCTTGAGCAGTTACAGAAAAAGTTAGCACAAATAAAGCTGCGAATAGTAATGTTTTTTGTAGGTATTTCATCTTTATATTTTTAACGTAATGCTAAAAATCAATTGCTAAGGGAAGTCAAATGTATATCGAAAAAAACTTACTAAGTTGGTATCAATATTAAATTTATAAGAAATTAGCCAAAAAGCATAAAATACTCGACCAATAACCAATTTAACTGATAATCAATAATTTATGCATTAAACTCAATACAAAACATATAAAAATATAATGTTTTATTTAATTTATTAGGATAAAATCAACAAAACAATAAAATGATTGAAATTTATACAAAACTAATCTATTGTAGGCTTTCTATATTTATGAAAAGGTTGTTTTAAAAGATGAATTAGACTACCATTTTCTTTTTCATTAGGAAAGGTATCTACACCATAAACAATATTTTCTCGGTTCATGTACATATAAGTACCAAAAAGTCTATCCCAAATAGAAAAAATATTACCGTAGTTAGAATCTGTATATGGTAATTTATAATGATGATGAATTTTGTGCATATCTGGTGAAATAAACACGTAACTAATTAATTTATCTACACGCTTAGACATTTTGATATTAGCATGTGTAAACTGCGTAGCAACAAGTGACATTGACTGATACAAAAACACAATTGCTATTGGCGCACCAACTATAAATACACCTGCAAGTGTAAATGCAAATCTTATAATACTTTCTATTGGATGATGTCTATTTGCTGTGGTTGTATCTACATTATGATCAGAATGATGTACAAGGTGTACCATCCAAAGTGGTTTTACTTTATGCTCTACATAATGTGCTAAGTAAGCTCCAAAAAAGTCTAAAAGTAAAACTCCTAATAGCGCATATAACCATAAAGGCATTTCTGGTAACCAATTGATGATCCCAAAGTTATTTTCTTTCACCCAAAAGGAAGTAAAAATTAATAATCCTGCTAATGCAAAATTGATAATAACCGTTGTAAGTGTAAAGAATAGGTTAGGCAATGCATGCCTCCATTTTTTGTATTTAAAATTAAAAAGTGGCAACATACCTTCTAATATCCAAAATAGCGTAATACCTCCAATTAACAACGCACTTCTGTGTGTTGACGGTATAGCTTCAAAGTAGTTTAAAAGTGTTTCCATAACCAACTACAAGATATGAAATAAAGTTTATTTAACGAGAAACTTTATTTTGTTCAAATCATTTTGAGAAACTTGATCTTGCCATTTTAAGGATTCTTCTATTTTACCTATACCTTTTAATGAAGCATATTGTAAAAAGGCATATAGTGATTTATTAATTTTATCTATACTAGTCTCATTTGTCTTTTTTAAAGCACGGTAAACTTTACGATCTCTACCTAAGATTAAATCTTTATTTAAATCTAATAATTCTATTTTTTGAGTTAAAGCAGATTTATTATCAAAATTACTTTTTTCTAACAATGTCTTAGCTTCATTCATATAAATATCAGATAAATTAACAATCTCTTTTTTAACGTCTTCTTTAGCATAAGTTGCAAAATCTAAATATTTAACTGCAAGTCTAAATGCAGACGAAAATGACTTGTTTTCAAAATAACCTGTCATTTCAGATTTTAAAAATGATAAGTTTAATGCATAGCTTCTAATCAGTCTAGTAAGGTTTAAAATACCGTATTCATCTTGAAAACCTGTGTTAATTATATTTCCATTTGGATCCATGACTTTTAAAAAGTCATCATTAAAACGGTCTTTATACTTGTAGTTTTTATCGGTTAAATATTCTGCTGCAAGATCATCATAATTACTCTCACTAATTATAACAGGCACAAAATATTCCCAAACTAATTTGTTTGCGTTTTCATCTTCAAATAGCTTGACCTCGTACTTAACACCTTTATTGTCTTCTATCAAAACAGGATAAGCATAACTTGCAGAGTTTTCCCAAACTGCCAAAATCATCTTATCTTCCATTAAAGCCAATCTTTTAGCAAATTTAAAAGAGGTTAACCATTCTTGCGACCAAGAAAAACTAGTTACAAAAACACATAATAATAAAGCAAATACACTTTTTTTCATAGAATTAAATTTAGACCATTAATGCACAAAAACCAAACCAAACGTTATAGATTAATACGTTTTTTCATAGCTTCAACTATATTATAAGCTGCAGGACAAATGGCTACATTTTTCATTGTTAAATTTGATATTTGCTGAAACTTTTTTCTATCCGTATGCGGAAACTCGGCACAAGCTTTGGGTCTAACATCATAAATAGAACAATAATTATCGGCACCTAAAAATGTACATGGTACGCTTTGCAATACATAATCATTATCTTCATCAATACGCAAATACGTGTCGATAAATTGTTGTGGTTTCATTTTAAAATACTTAGCAATACGCTCTACATCCTTATTGGTAAATAATGGACCTGTTGTTTTACAACAATTAGCACATTCTAAACAATCTGTACGTTCAAATTCTTCTTCATGCAGCTCTTGCATGATATAATCTAATTGTTTTGGTGGTTTCTTTTTTAGCTTTGTAAAAAAGGTTTTGTTTTCCTTATGCTTATCTTTGGCAAGCTTTGGAAGGTTATTTATAAACTCTTGCATGCTACAAAAATACTATTTTACCACTATGTTTTCGCTTTCGCGGAAATGAAAATTAAAACTAAATGAAAGACCTTTTTGGAAAAGCTTTATTAGATTATTATAACGGTAACTACACCGAAGACATTATAACCTCAACAAACATTTCTGATGAGGACGAGTTACCACTTCCTTATTTATTCAGAGGTTTTAAAGACATGCCTAAACTAGAGCAAAAAGCACTAAAATTAGCAAAAGGTAAAACACTTGATGTTGGTTGTGGCGCAGGTAGCCATAGTTTGTATTTACAACAAAAAGATATTGAAGTTAAAGCAATAGATATCTCTGAAGGCGCTGTAAAAGTCGCAAAACAAAGAGGCGTTTTAAATATTGAACACAAATCTATTTTAGATGAAACCGAAACTTTTGATACTATTCTTTTACTTATGAATGGCACTGGTATTTTTCAAACCTTAAATCAAGTGTCAAGATACCTATTACACTTAAAATCTATTTTAAATAAAAACGGACAAATTTTAATTGATTCTAGTGATATAAAATATATGTACTTAGATGAAGATGGCGGATTTTGGCACGATATGAATGCTAATTATTATGGCGAATTAGATTATTACATTTCTTATAAAGGTGAAAAAGAAACACCAATGAAGTGGCTTTACCTAGACTTTAATTTATTAGATACCGCATGCAAAGCTGTTGGTTTAAAATGCGAAATGCTCGCTGAAGGCGAGCATTATGATTATTTGGCTAAAATTTTTATTTAGTCTTCCATACTAAAACTCTTAATTTAAAATTATCATCAACTAAAGACTTCACATTACTTCTTAATTTTAAATTAAACCTATTTTTAAAATAACTCATTATTTTTTCATCAAATTTATCGCCTAGTCCTTTTTTTACTGTTATCTTGTTTACACTTGAAAGATTATTGTCAAAAACAACTTCATATAGACCATAATCATTATCAAACTCATAATATTTTGATCGACTAAAATCTGACTGAAAAAAAGATAGATTACTTTCATAAAAACTTAAAGACTCTAAATTTTCCTTTCGTAGATTGTTTAAGATTTTTAATTTACTTAAATCATCTTTAGCTCGCTTGTTTTTTAAATTAACTGAAGGATTACATTCACTGATAATTAATTTATTTTCTTCAGATATATTAATATAAAAAAGCCATTCTGAATCTTTTTTTGGGTTTGGTATTGGACAAATCCCACTTGGTTCTGAGAAATAAATTATATTTGAATTGTACTTAAAATTTATTTTTTCTAAAAATTCAACCTCTATCTTTTTTGCTTGTTTAGAATTACTATGATACTCTAACACCTTAACTACTTTAGCTGTAAAAATATTATCAAAACTATTAAGTTTAGTACTTAATGTTCCGTAACTACAACTACAAGCATAGCTAACCACTGAAAAAAGTAATAGCCCTATTGTTAAAGTATTAACTTTCATAAAATCACTTAAAGATTATAACCTTTTTCTGATAATTTAGAAATTACACCTTGGTATAAATCTTTACTCCACATCTCAGATATATTACTCATGGACGCATTCATAGAATCCTGTGAGTTTACAATTTTCTGTCCTGTTTCGCTTGCATAAAATTCTTTTAAAACTACTTTATCACCTTCAGACAACTCTTCTGGTTTAAACATGTTTTGTCCTGCCTTGGTTGCATATAATGCATTCATATTTTTTACATCTTCATGCGTAAAATGTGCGCGATAAGCAGACACTATCATTTGAGCTAACTCATCCATTGCATCTGTTTTTTCTGCTTTTACTTCTGTCCAAACTTTTGCTGGTACGTTTTGAGATTCAAACTGCTCTTCTAACATTGTAAACATTTGGTCTACTACATTTTCATAATAAGCAATGGTACCATTACTTTTTATGCATTTTTTTACGTCTTCGCTATAGGCATCAACTTGTGCAAAACCTGTATTTGCTACTACTAAAAAGCAAATAAGAGTGATTATATTTTTCATTTTAAAGGTTTATTGTTATTTCAAATTTAACAATTATTATGCCAATACTAATTAAAATCAAACTTATAAGTCGCACCAGCTAAGATCTGAATACCTTGTACTGGCGTGTTTTGCCACTTGTTGTAGTTTTGAGAAGCAATATTATTTGCCTTTAAAAATGCAGACCATCTATCGGTAATGTGATAACCCACATGTGCATTAGCATCAAAATAACTATCTAAAGTTACTACTTGATTTGTTGGTGGAGCTAATAGACTTGGCACAAATAATAAATCTTTACGTTCTCCAACATAAAATAAGTTAGCTCCAGCAAACCAATGTTCGTCTATTTGATAATCTAAAAATAAAGACGCTTCAATATCTGGCAGATTCCATGCTTCTTCTTCATTTTTAACATCATAAGTAAAATATTCGACTTTTAAACCTAAGGTAAAGTTTCTGTTTACGTCTAAATTTACTTCACCTGCAACACTAAACGTGTTTACATTATCATAGGTTACACCAAAAGAATTACCATAAGTATATGGTTGTTCTGTTGCCAACACATCATTATTTATAAATAAAGCTTTGTTTTTTTCGACTTGATATCTTCCGCTAATCGTATAACTTGTATTGCTAGATAATTTTCCTCTTAATCCTCCAAATGCATTGTATTGCTGATCTGTAGGGACGACATATAAATTTGGTGACACAAACGGATTCTCTTGTGCAAAATCATGATAGTTATTTTGTATTAATCCACCTTTTACTCCTGCAAAAACGATTAAAATTTCGTCTACTAATTTATAACTTGCTGCAATATCTGGATAGACAAAAAACTTACTATCACTAGCTTCTGTATTATTAAAATAAACCGCTTTTAAACCTAAATCCACTGTTAAATCGTCTTGTTTGAGTTGTAATTTTGGATTGATTCCCACTTGAAAATTACCATAGTTTAATTCGGTTGGCGAGTAGTAATCACGGTCAAAACTTCCGCTTAAATAATCTATAAAAACTCCTGTATTTATATCTAAATCTTGAATGGTCACTGTTCCGTTTACATCGGCTTTAAATCTATTTTCTCCAGAACTATAATCGTCTCCAAATCGTCTAAACAACACACTTCCATCATTAACAATTGCATCTTCAAAATTAATATCGCCACCAACATGCGCAGTGTAAAAAGAATGACCAACGTCCAATCCATCTGCTGTTGTTTGATCAAAAATTGGTTGTTGTAAACCGTACCAATTGTAAGTTTGATATTGAAATCCACCTAAAGCTGTCCAAGTAAAATCTCTATTTCTATTAGTATAGCTTAAATTTAATTTAGAATCTGAAAAACCACTATCTGTCAACACATCTTCCACATCGCCTTGAGACGATTGATGTGCAATATGAGCACTTACAGACTGATCACGACCAATTGCATGATTTAAAAACACTTCTCCAACAATAGTTGTGTAAGTCCCAACACCTAAACTAGCATAGTTATCGTATAATTTCACTTTTTTTGCTTTGTCAACAACTGCTGCTTTACCTTTTGCTGGTGTAAATGTAGATGCTACAGGAAACGAAAAAATATTGTATTGCACTTCTTTTTTTGCACCAGTTTCGGTATCATCTAACGTTGGTGTTTCTTTTACTTTAAATGCATCCGAAACGGTTGGTGTATATGGCTTTATAACATCTATAACATCTGTATTTATAGTGTCTTGATCTCTTTCTTGAGAAAATAACATTACGGTTGTTATCAAAGATAAAAACAGTAATATGATTTGCTTTTTGTTATTAAACATAATTTAGTTTTATTGAATTATGATTGTATCTTAATCTTCAGTAATTACAGAAGAATTTGTTTTAGCTTCTTCAGCTTTTATAGTTGCTAATTCGGTTTCGGCTTCTGCTTTTACATCTTCAAAGTTGCTGAAGTTTTTAATCACACTTTCTAAAATGTAAGTCGCTTGAAACGCATCGCCTAAAGCATAAAAATTCTTTGCCATAACGATTAAGCCTTTTGCTCCGTAATATTTATAACCCGAATAATCTTTAGCTAATCGCTGTGCTACTGCATTAGACGCTTCATAATCACCTTCTTTGTTTTTAAAATAAGCACTGTAGTACAAAGCTTCTGCAGCAGTTTCACCTGTTGCGGTTTCTTCAACGTTTTGATATGCTGTTTTAGCTTTAGCTTCATTATTTGTTTTGATTGCAGAACGTGCAATGATGACGTAAGCATCGCTTTTAATTTTGTTATCTAAATTGTTGTTAGCAAGTACTTTTTCCGCGTAAGCTACAGCTTGACTAAATTGCTCTAGCTGGTAATTGGCTTGCATTAAATTAGACTGCGCAAACAGAGAATTTTGCGGGAAATTAGATTCGGCTTCCAAACGCTTTAACGTTGGTATTGCTGCATTCCAATCTTTTTGATCTAACTGAATTTGAGACAAACGTAGCAATGCTTCTTCCGTAAATTCGCTTTGTGATTGGTTTACAACATATTCAAAATGTGGTTTTGCATTATCTGTTAAGTCCTTTTTAAAATACATTTGCGCCAAATAGAAATGTGCAGAGTTAGCATGTAATCCATTAGGGAATTGGTTTAAATAGTTATTAAACTGCTTAATCGCTGCATTGGTATTGTTGTCTAAAAATTGTTTTTCGGCAGCTTCGTAAGTGTCGTTATCTAAATCGGCATCGGTAACTTCTACATAATCCAAAGTATTTACCCAAGCCGCATAAGCATCTACCTGACCTAGATCTATGTAAATTAATCGTGCAGTAGAAACCGCTTGATTGGCTTCTGCCGAATTTGGATAATTCTCTGCGACAGCTTTTAACTTAGTCAATGCGCGTTGGTTATCATTTTTATTGTAAAACACTAATCCTTGACGTAATTGCGCTTTGCTGTTAAACGGACTTGTTTTGTATTCTGAAATTAAGCGATCAAAGGTCTGAATTGCTTTAGCATCGTCACCAGATTTTACATAAGAATCTCCTAACGCATACATCGCATCATCACGTAATTTTGAATTTTTATAGGTTGAAATAAATTGCTCTAACTCACTTCTTTTTTTAGCATCTTGACTAATGTAACCATAACTCATCGCCTTTTGAAAGAACGCATAATCGTTTTCTAATTGTCCAACAGCAATTGCTTTTTCGTAAGCCGAAATAGCATCTGTATAACGACTTGATACAAAATAACCATCGGCTAAACGCAAGTAAGCATCATTCAATCTTACTTTATCTTCTTTGTGTTTTGAGATAAAACTGTTGAAATACTGTGTCGCTTCACTATACTTTTTTTGTTTAAAATAGGTGTAAGCAATATTGTAATCTAAGTTAGTATATTCTTTAGTTGAAGGTGCTTCAGTTTGTTGTTCAAACTGTTTAAAACCAATTAAAGCTTCGTTGTAATCACTTAAATTGTAATCGGTTTCGGCATTCCAAAATGTTGCACGTGCAGTAAAGGTTTGGTCTTGTTGCTCGCTTAATGATTTTTCAAACAGGTCTTTTGCATCTTGGTAATTTCCTTCATTGTACAATTCTAAACCACGATAAAACGCTACTTTTTGATACGCTACTTTACTTTCAAAACTCTTTTTGTTTTTTAATAGTTCTAATGCTTCTTTGTAGTTTTTAGAGGTGATGTAAGAGTCTATTAAAAGTGTTTCTACTTCATCTTTATATTGTGTATCAGGATATTTTTCTAAATAACCTGTTAGCACTTGTGGTACCGATTGGTAAGCGTTACCAATCTCATAACTAATCTTTGCGTAATTTAACCAAGCATCTTCTTGAATTTTTAAATCGTAATCCATTTGAGATGCATTTCTAAAAGCGTTTAATGCTTCTTGTTTTTTACCTACATGTACATAACTTTCACCTAAATGATAGTAAGCATTTTGGGCAACGCTATTATTTGCACTTACTATTTTATTAAATTCTGAAATAGCACTATCGTAATCCTTTTGCTTATAATAAGCGTAACCTAATTGGTAATAATCGGTATTGCTCCACTTACCTTTTCTACCTTGGTATTCTTTTAAATACGGAATGGCTTCGCTGTATTTTTCTAAGTTGAAATAGCTTTCGCCTATAATTTTATTAAGTTCGGAAATTTCATTTCTATCACTAGTTGGCAGTTTTTCTTTAGCTAATTCTATCGCTTTTTCAAACTTACCTAGTTTAAAATTTAAATCGGCTTGATAATAGCTTAGCTTTTCTTTGTATTTTTCTTCATCACTAACTTGATCAAAATACTTGTTGGCGCTATCATAATCATCACCTTGATAAGACATGAAACCAAGATAGTATTTTGCTTGAGAGCCATATTTTTGTGAAGTCTCTACACGCGTTAAATACTTTTTAGCATCGTTATAATTTTTGGTAACAAATGAAGCGTAACCATTATTAAAATTGAATTTTTCTCGGTCTGCTCTACTCATAGACGCTTCGTCTACTTTTTCGTACCATTTTTGAGCGTAAGCGTATTTTCCGTTTTCAAAATAATAATCGGCTACATCTAAAAAGGCTGTGTTTTTTTTAGTGCTTGTTGGATAATTTTCAACAAAATTTTCCATCATCGTATCTGCACCTTGCTGGTTTAATCTAATTGCCGAATTAGCAATGTAGAAAGCACAATCGCTTTCGATATTAGGATTATCGGTTTGCTTTTTAACCTGACTAAACAAGGTTTGCGCTGCCAAATATTGTTGATTATTAAATAGTTGAAGTGCTTTTTGATAATCGGTTAAAGGACTTGTATAAATGGCAGTTTGTTGCGCCATCATCATTACCGAAAATAGAAAAACCACTAAAAAGGTGAGCTGTTTTTTTACTAACATTGACACGTTTTTTAAATTGTAAATCAAAGATAAATTAATCTAATTGCTTAACGTTAGATTTAACTAATAATTATAAACGTAGTTATTAAATGTAGACTTTAGTTATTCTTTTTTATCTACTAAACCAAGTATACTAAAGAAAAAGCTAAACAAAATTAGTTGTACACCAAGCGCTGTAAAAATTGCAGAAGGAATTAAGAGTTTTAACACTTCAAAAGAAGAAGTTTCTGCTAAAAAGCAATAGATTAAACTTGCGCTTCCGCCAAGAATCATTAAAAATCCAACTAACAAACCTTTTTCTAAAGTAAAATATTTAAATAGGTTATTATAGTTTTTTCCTCTTGGAATTAGGTTTTGATTTGTGGCATAAATCTTTGTTAGCGCATAAAATAATATAAACTGAAACCCGATTAATATTAATGAAGACGAAACCGGCAACCATTTTATTAAATTATCTTCTGGTTTAACCACTAAATAAACTGTAGCAATTAAGGCTATTAATAATAATAACAACCCAGGAAAAAGAAACAACCATTTTGGACTGTACAGCAATAAAAAACGAAGGTGACGCCAACCATCGGGAAATGTTCTTAAATGCGCTTTACGTGTTCTTCCCGCTGGAAAAACTGTAGTTGGGACTTCGGTAATTTTAAGATTTAACATGGAGGCTTTTACTACAATTTCTGAAGCAAACTCCATTCCTGTAGATTTTAAATCTAGTGTTTGGTATGCTTTTTTATTAATACCTCGTAAACCACAATGAAAGTCGTTTATTTTAGTTTTAAAAAATAAATTCCCTATAAAACTCAGTACTGGATTACCTAAATACCGATGTAAAAAAGGCATTGAGTTTTCAATTTTTTCGCCTTTAAAACGATTACCCATTACCAAGTCATAACCTTCGCGCAGTTTTTTTACAAAAGGCATTAGGTTTTCTAAATCATGACTATCGTCTGTATCTGCAGTAATTACATATTTGCCTTGGGCTGCTTCAATTGCGCCTCTTGACGCGCTACCATAACCTTTTTCTTTTACATCTACCACTCTAGCGCCTAAAGCCAATGCTAAATTTTGAGAACCATCTGTGCTTCCGTTATCACCAATAACAACTTCTCCAGAAATATTGTTTTCTTTTAAAAAATTTAGTGCTTTTGCTATACAGCTTTCTATGGTTTCAGCTTCATTTAAACATGGCATTACTATGGATAACTCTACAGACATCTTATGCTTTTTTAATTTTAGAATCTAATATTAAAATAAATGCTGCTAATAAAACCCAATCAAAATAAAAAGTATACCTATAAATTGAATGTACGACCATTGCGATGATAATTCCGTTTAAAACCTTTAAAGTTATTGCTATTCCTAAAAATAACATTGTATTATCTTTAAAAAACATGATGCAATATAAGAGTAATAATCCTAAAGCAAGACACATTTGTATTCCGCCAAATCCTTTAATAAAGCTTTTTACAACCATTCTTACCCATGTTTTAAAGTTTGCCTTTAATAAAGGCAAAAACATACTAGATGTCATTTGGTCTACCTTGTATTGCTGTTCTAAATAATTATACCCTTGCGTGCCATAATAATCCATGTTAGCCTGATGAATTGAAGCGTTACAAATTTTTGAAAAGTTGTTCTCAAAAAAAAGATAATCGTCTACATATTTGGTTTGTATAGCTTGGTTTCTTGTTATTTTTTTATCTAACATTAAATTATATGTCCTATTAAAAAATGCTTTTTCATCAGGATTAGAAAATAGATTTTTATCTTCCGCATTAGCGATATAAAAAGGATTTGCTATAAAATGCACATAGGTCATAGCATAACCTTTAAATTCACCTATAACTATTTTATTATACGTCTTTTCTAAAAGACTACTTAAAAAAGGTGTTGCTAATGTTAAGCATAAAACAATGAATCCTTTTTTATAATTTTTAGATTGATAAACAACATAAACAAGCGCTAAAATTAATAATGGTAAAAAAGCTAAAAATTGACCTCTTGTAAATAGTAGAACAAAAAAAACAACAATTAGTTTATAAGAATTCTTAAGTGTTTTATTGGATAATAGTTTAAAAACTTCAGCAATAAAAATTAAGATTAAAGGAAACACTATAGCTTCAGAAAGCACTCTATTTACCGATAAATAAAAGTACAACCCATTTATTAAAATTGAAAACTGGATTAATAAAACTCCTACTGCTGATAGATTGATTTTTGATTTGATTGACTTTAATAAATAATTAATAGCAAATACAAAAAATAAATACTGTAAGACTAAAACTGGCACCTCATAATAATCTCCAAAAACAGTCGTTGTCAGTTTTAAGAACAGACTATAAACAGGCGACCTGTTAATTTGCATATCTAAAAACGCATAACTATCTGGATAAAAAATAGCACCAGTTATTAAGACTTTTAAAAGTCCTAAAACAAAAATTATGAGATAAATTATACGGTATTTGGTAGGCAGTAATTTTATCATTTTTTGTAAAAAGGACTAAGGTAATGCTTTAAGATTAATATAAAAACCTTTTAATAGGCTGTGACATAAAATTTTGTTTACTTTGTTATAAATAATTAAAATCGAATATGAGTCAAACCGTTTTAGAATTAAAAGATGCTAGTATTTTTCAAGGAGAAAGTTTAGTACTATCTAATGTTAATTTACAAGTCAACAAAGGTGATTTTGTTTATTTAATAGGAAAAACTGGATCTGGAAAAAGTAGTTTTATGAAAACGCTTTATGGTGATTTAAAACTAACACAAGGCGAAGGTCATATTGTAGATTTTAATTTACGCACACTTAAAGAAAAAGAAATTCCTTTTTTAAGACGAAAGCTTGGTATTGTTTTTCAAGATTTTAAATTACTAACCGACAGAACCATAAATGACAATTTAACCTTTGTTTTAAAAGCAACAGGCTGGAAAGACAAAGATAAAATGAAAGAACGCATAGAAACCGTTTTGGACAAAGTAGGTATGAAAACTAAAGGTTTTAAATTTCCGCATGAATTATCTGGAGGAGAACAACAACGTATTGCTATTGCAAGAGCATTATTAAACGAGCCAGAATTAATCCTAGCAGATGAACCAACTGGTAATTTAGATCCACAAACAAGTATTGAGGTAATGGAAGTGCTACAAGACATTAACAAAAACGGAAACACCATTTTAATGGCGACCCATGACTATGCTTTACTTTTAAAATACCCAAGTAAGACTTTAAAATGTGATGACAACAAAGTGTTTGAAGTTGTACAACGTAAAAGTTAAAATTTTATGTTATCCATTTTAATACCAACTTACAATTACTACATCTACGATTTGGTATTAAACATTCATGAAAAATGTTTAAAAGCAAACATTGACTTTGAAATTATCTGCTTAGACGATCACTCTGATTCAGATTTTACTAAAGCAAACAAAAAAATTGAAAAACTATCAAGTTGTTACTATAAAATAAGCTCCGAAAACAAAGGAAGAGTTGCAACAAGAGAACATTTAGCAAAATTAGCCAAAAATAAATGGCTTTTGTTTTTAGACGCAGATGTTATACCTAAAAACGATAACTTTATAACTAAGTATCTAAACTACATAGATCAAGATTACAAAGCTATTTTTGGTGGTTTTTATTACGATGAAAACAGCAATAAAAAACATCTTTTAAGATGGAAATATGGAAAACAAAAGGAAGAAGTAACTGCCCAAAAAAGAAATTTAAATCCATATAAGGTCATAATTTCAGCAAACCTTTTAATAGTGAAGGACACTTATCTTTCTTTATCAAAACAAGTAAAAACAAATACTTATGGCGGTGATTTAATCTTTGCTACTTTACTAAAAGAGCAAAATATAAAAACTCTACATATTGACAATGAAGTTATCCATTTAGGACTTGAGGATAATAGTTCCTTTTTAAAGAAACAAAAAGATGCAGTAAAGTTGCTGTATGACTCAGTTGAAAAAAGAGAAATAACCAAGCATGATAATAGTTTACTTAAGACACATTCTAGAATAAAAAAAATATATCTAAACCTTCTTTTTAGTTGGTTTTACAAATCATGCAATGGTATAATAGAAAAACAGCTACTAAGTAATAAGCCTAATATTTTTTTATTACAACTACTAAAGCTAAGTTATTTTAGTTTTTTATATCAAAAAAATTAATCTTTAAAAGACAAAAAATCATTGTAATCTCTAATATAATCTTCTTCATCAAACACATCTGAAGCTAGTACCAAACACACAGATCCAGATGAAAAATCTTGCAACTCTCTCCAAATTCCTTTAGGTATTAATAAGCCTTTATTTGGTTTATTTAATATTATTGAGCGTTTACTTTTACCATCATCAAGAGTCACCTCAAAGCTTCCGCTTAATGCTATAAGTAACTCTAACTGTTCTTTATGTGCATGCCCACCACGATAGGCATCACTTGGCACATCATATAAGTAATATACGCGTTTTATATCAAAAGGAATGGTATCTTTTTCTACGACAGAAAGGTTACCTCTAACATCTTTAATTTTGGGTATATCAACTAGTTTTACTGAATTAATTGTAGTATGCTCCATTTACTCTTTTTTTGATTGTAAAATGATTTTATAATAATTAATAGCATTATAACCTATACGATGTTTTTTAACAAATTCATTAGGCTTTATTTGTTGTTTTTTTAGCATTAATATTAAATATCTAATTAATTTTAAATATGCAAATCGTTTAGAGTATTTATAAAACAGTGCTGCTCTGGCTGCTATTACACGATCACTTCCCCCAAAACGCCCAGAACTTTCATAAGGATGTTGTACTATAACTTTTGGTATAAATCCTATTTTAAGATTAGCTTTATACAAGCTTCTTAACCAGATAAATTCTTCTGCAATTTCAAAAATACTTCCTAAACCAAAATTGGTGTCGAATTTTATTTTTGTCTCAATTACTTTATGATTTTTAAATGCTATTGTGACGGAGTTTGCTTTTACTAAACTTTTATAATTATGCTGTTTTTGTAAATTATATTTTTTAGCAAGTTTTCCTTCAAAATCAGACATCATAAATGTTAACACATCAAAATTTTTGTTTGTATTAAAAGCATTTTTAATGATGTTGTCAAAATTTTCAACATATTTTATATCATCATCTGCTAGTAAACAAATATCTCCTTTTGCATTTTTAAGTGCTAGGTTTCTGCTTTTAGACAGTCCTTTTTCATATGAATTAAGAACTCTTATATTATCATATTTTGAAGTTAACTCTTGCCCTTTTTCTGTTTGGTTAATTATTAAAATATTATAGTTAGTAAAATCTTTAGGAAACATAGGTTTCAAAAAGTCAAGATTACTTCTTTTCATTGTAGAAATAAGAATTTCTAAACTTAATGTATCTTGGCTAATCATAAATATATTTTAATACTTTTGGCGTAAAGATATAATAAATGAACATTTTATTGGTTGGCGAATTTAGCAGATTACATAACTCTTTAAAAGAAGGTTTAGAAAAATCAGGTCATAATGTAATTTTAATTGGAAGTGGTGATGGTTTTAAAGATTTTAGTGTTGACATTGATGTTAGTTCTAAAATCAAAAAATCAAAAATATTAAGCCTTATTAATTCTATGTTTATAAGGTTTTTAAATCTTGATTTTATTAAACTTGAAAACGCTTTTTACTACAACCAAAAAATCAATCAATTAAAAGGTTTTGATATTATACAGTTAATAAATGAAGATGCTTTATTTACTTATCCTAAATTTCAAATTAAATTTTTAGACAAACTATTTTCTCAAAATAAAGATACTTTTCTGCTATGTTGTGGTAATGATTACATATCAGTCAAATACGCTTTAGATGGCAAGTTAAAACATTCTTCCATGACTTCATATTTAGAAGACCAGTCCCAAAAGAAAAGATTTATATACGCTTTAAAATACATAACACCACCATATAAAAAACTACATCATTTTATTTACAAAAATACTAAAGGCGTAATAGCTTCTGATATGGATTATCATATCCCATTAAAAAATCATCCGCATTACTTAGGCTTAATCCCAAACCCAATTAATGTTGATAAAATTGAATACATTCCTCTAAATGTAAATGATAAAATCAACATTTTTCATGGTATTAATAGTCATTCTTCTATAAAAAAAGGTAACAAATTCTTTACTGAAGCATTATATATTATTAAGAAAAAATATGAAGACAAAGTAAATATCATTGAAACTACTAATCTACCCTATAAAGAATACATAAACATTTACAACAACGCTCATATATTATTAGACCAGATCTATGCATACGACCAAGGTTACAATGCTCTAGAAGCTATGGCAAAAGGTAAAGTAGTTTTTACAGGCGCTGAACAAGAATGGCTAGATCATTATAATTTAGAAGAAGATACTGTTGCTATAAACGCTTTACCTGATGTAAATTATTTAGTTAAAAAATTAGAATGGTTAATAGAAAACCCTGATCAAATTAATAAGATTTCTAAAAATGCTAGACAGTTTATTGAAACACATCATGATTATAAAGAAGTTGCAAAACAATACTTAGCAACTTGGCAGAATAATTAATCTTCTTCCTGTTTCTCTGGGATTATACCAAATAAAGAAGAATAAAAAATCATCAAGATAATCCCGTAATACAATACATAAGTTACAAAGTGAGCCATATTTGCACCAACAACTCCAAACTCATCAATCAAATACTGACTTGTAAAGTATAAGGTTGTTACAGAAAAAGCTTCTGTAATTATATAATGCCAAAACATTCGTTTTGCCAAAAATTGATAGGCAATAACTATTGATAGTACTTTGATAAAATCTCCTAAAAGCTGCCAAAAAAATAGGTCTTCTACAGGTTGAAACTCTTCAGTTAAAACAATTAAAACAATAAAATGTCTTAAGAAGTAAATGATAATGAGACCTAATCCAAAAATCGGAATTATAGTCTTATAAAAGCTAAACACTTCTTTTCTAAAGTCTTTAATAGTATCAATTTCAGAAAAACGAGGTAAAATATATAGAGACAAAAGTGTGCTAACAAACATTAAATAGTAGTTAGATATTCTGTTCATTGCTTCCCAATGTCCAGCACTTTCTACTCCTACATTATCTATAATATAATTTCTTATAAATAATGCTACTAAAGGTAAAATAATGGCAGAAAACAAAGCCATTCCGGAATATGAACTTAGCTTTTTAGTTAACTTAAAACTAAACTTACTAGCTTTAATTAATGGTGCCAAGTTTTGTCTATTAATAATCCCTACAAGCGTAATTAAAAAGATTATAGACTCTGCAATAGCAACAGCTGTTAAGGCTCCATCTATTCGGTTTTTCCAAATTAAAAGAATAGTAATAATGGCTCCTAAAATCTGACCAAAAATGTTGAATATGATTAAATATTTATATTTAGAAAAACCATTCATTATAGCAAAAGCCAACGTGTTTAATGCATAAAAAGGTAGTGCTAATGCTAAAATTTTTATTATGTATGTGTAGTTATTATAGGCTTTAAAAATGAAGTCGTTTATGTACTCTGCATTATAATAAATTAAAAAACTTAGTAAAAGAGTAGAGATAAACCCTAAATAAAAAACTGTAGATAGTATCTTAGAAAGTTTTGTCCTGTCATGCTTATGTTGTGCTATATATTTAACAACACCTTTGTATAGACCTAAAATAGATACAGACTGTACAGAACCTACAAAATTACGAAGGTTACCCACTAGTGCCATACCTTCGGCACCAATAAAAATAGCCATAAACTTTGACGTTAAAAATCCAGCTATAATTTTAACAATCACAGATACTGAATTAAGTGAAGCTACTTTTAATAAAACATTATTATTAATATAGTTTAATACTTTTTTCAATTAGTAATCATTAAGGGTTCTAATAACTTGATCTACTTCTTTTTGAGTCATCACAGGACTAATAGGTAGACTAACACAAGTTTCGTGAATTTTTTCTGTTATCGGAAATTTTAAACTATTTAATCGATAAAGCGCTTTTTGTTGGTGAGGAGCTGTAGGATAATGTATAGACGACTCTATTTTGTTAGCTTTTAAATAATTAACAAAATCCTGACGATTTTCTACTAAAACAACAAATAAATGAAACACGTGGTTTGAGGAGTAATCATAAAACGGTAATTTGATTTTAGGATTATTGATTTCGGATAAGTAACACTTTGCTATCTCTTGACGTCTTAAATTATCTGCATCTAATTGTTTTAATTTAGTTGAAAGAAACAATGCCTGTATTTCATCCAAACGACTGTTACTTCCTACAAATTCGTTAACATATTTAGCTGAAGATCCGTAATTTCTTAACTTGAAAATCACCTTCGCTAATTCTTCATTATTTGTAGTAACAGCACCAGCATCTCCTAATGCGCCAAGATTTTTTGAAGGGTAAAAACTAAATGCTGCAGCATCTGCTAAATTGCCTGCTTTTTTTGAATCTGCTGTTGCACCATGTGCTTGTGCTGCATCTTCAATAACTAATAAATTTTTATCATTAGCCAGTTTATTTATAGAATTCATATCGCACAACTGCCCATATAAATGAACGACTAAAATTGCTTTTGTTTTAGTTGAAATATGCTTATCTATTTCTAATACATCAATATTAAAAGTTTTTGCGTCTGGCTCTACTAAAACTGGAGTTAAACCAGCATTAATTATAGATATAATACTTGCTATATAAGTATTTGCAGGAACAATTACCTCATCTTTTGGCTGTAAAAGTCCTAACTCTAGATAACCTTTAAAAATCAATTCTAAAGCGTCTAAACCATTACCTGTTCCTATACAATATTGCGTGCCGCAATAGGTAGCAAATTCGGTTTCAAACTGTTTTACTCCTTCACCAAGAATGTACCAACCGCTTTTTAAAAAAGCCTCAAACTTTGTTTTAAATTCGGTTTCAAAACGTGCGTTTATTTTATGTAAGTCTAGAAAACTAATCATCAAACTCTAAATTAATTATTGACTGTTCAAATATGGTACAACCTAATTCCTCCTTCTGCTTCTTTAAGCCAGGATTATACCCTAAAGGTGTTTTTGCAAACGCTGTACCCATAGAAAAACTTTGCTTACCTTCTTTTTGATACAAATTGATTAAGTGTATGAAAAGATAATCCAATGCTCGATATTTTTCTCCTAGAGTTGTAGTTGCTCCATATTGTGATTTTACAACATGGTCTTTTTCAAAAATAGTTATACCTGCTAATAAAATATTATCTAAATAAATATTAAATTGTTTTATGTTATCAGGAAATAGATTAGATAAATATTTAATTTCAGAAAGTGAATGAACTGGTTGTGCTTGGTGTTTTTCTCTTAATCTAGGAATTAAAACATCATTCCAAAACCGGTCAAATTGATTTGATTTATCTATTATAAAATGATGCTTATTATTCCTGTACTTTTTTAATTTATTTTTATGTATCGTTAACTTTTTAGTTAAATCTACTGCAAAAACCATTTTAGTCTCTTCTACCTGTTCATTAAAACAAGTAATAATTTCATTATAGAGATATTTTTGTTTGTAATAAAATTCAGGAATTGATTTAATCTTTAAAGACTTAAAATTTTGCTTTTTTAAAAATACACCGACCTGACTTATAATATCTACTAAACTAGTGAAGTCTTTAATATTTTCACAAAACACAAATCCGCCATAAGTTAATCCCTGATGAGAAAACAGCTTATCTTCTACTCTATTTGCCGGCAAGACAGCAACAAGTTTTTTATCTTTAAAGACCATTAAAGAATAGTCTTCAAATCGGTCTTTATGGTAATCCATAAAATGACGATTAAAAAGAAATGTGCCATTTTTGGATTGACTTATAAAGTCATTCCAAAGCTTAAGATGTGATGCTGAATATTTTAGTACAGAATAAATAAAGTAACTGTTTTACAGCTTTGAAAGTACTAATTTTTCTTTAAAAACGCATAATAAAAGTTAACGCAAAAAATTGCTGCGTTTGCTATAATTATAGGCAAACCAACTCTAACAGTTGGTAACATAAACCCATAAATTATAAATAATGTACAACCAATCATGTTAATAATTCTTAGTCTTTTTACGTTTTTCATTGTAAATGAAAGTAAGACAAAAAAAGAGGCAAAATAGCCTATGTATTCTGTTAAAGTTATACCGAATAATTCCATTTATTTTTCTTTTAAAGTTTTTACATCTCCATTAAGATGCCAATCAAAATAGGTTAAAATAGCATTGCTTAAATAAAATACATATTTGATAACATTAGCTAAATTACCTTGAATAAAATTCTTTACTATTTGAGCAAAATTATAAAATGTCCAGACTAAAAAGGACTGTTTGTATTTAAATACAATACCAACATTTCCTATAATAGATATTCCAAAAATAATTGCAATTGTATGTTTAAAAATTGGATTGGTTATTGTTGTACCAAACCAATAAAACCCTAAATATACAAGACTATACGATATTATAAATGCAACAATAAATAATATCCAATATCTAAAATCTGCATTTTTAATACGTTCGCCTTCATACCATTTTTTTGTAGACAGTAACGCTAATCCAAAGGTTAAAGGATAAGTTATTATAGCTGAATGATTGCCAAATAAATAATCTATAACTCCAGAATTTATAGTCGTAAAAATCCAAATTACGTTACCTATATTACTTTGTCTAACTAAAAAACGTGTCGCTAATAAAGAAAATGCCGCACCAATAATTGATAAAATTCCTATCGGGAAAGCACCTTTTTCTATATAGCCCCATAAACTAGAAAAAGGTATCCCAAAACGGATACCTCCTTCATAATATATAGTTTCATGAAAGTTTCTGTAAAGCGTAATACTAACTACCAAAACTACTCCTAGTACATCTATATATTTAGAGTGTACAATGCGCCTAAGCAAAGGATTTGATATGGTAGTATCGGTCACTTTTTACAAAGCTTTATTACGCTTACGCTCTACTTCTTTTAATAAAATTTTACGTAATCGTAAGTGATTTGGTGTTACCTCTACATACTCATCTTTTTGTATGTATTCTAAAGCTTCTTCTAAAGAAAACTTAATTGCAGGTACAATTTTAGCTTTATCGTCTGCTCCTGCACTACGTACATTACTTAACTTTTTAGTTTTTGTAACGTTTACAGTCATATCATCTTGACGAGAGTTTTCTCCAATAACTTGACCTTCGTAAATATCTTCTCCTGGATCCACAAAAAACTTACCTCTATCTTGTAATTTATCAATAGAATAAGGAATAGCTTGACCGTTTTCCATAGATACTAAAGATCCGTTTTGTCTTTCTGGAATACCACCTTTTACTGGCTGATATTCTTTAAAACGGTGCGCCATAATAGCTTCTCCTGCAGTTGCTGTTAATAATTGGTTACGTAAACCGATGATACCTCTTGACGGAATGATAAACTCACAAACCATACGGTCTCCTTTAGCTTCCATACTCATCATTTCACCTTTACGCATCGTTACAAGCTCTACAGCTTTACCTGATACTGTTTCTGGTAAATCGATAGTCATTTCTTCAACTGGCTCACATTTTACACCATCAATTTCTTTAATGATTACTTGTGGCTGACCAATTTGTAACTCATAACCTTCACGACGCATCGTTTCGATTAAAACCGATAAGTGTAATACACCACGACCAAAGACCATAAATTTATCGGCACTATCAGTCTCTTGTACACGTAAGGCTAAGTTTTTTTCTAACTCTTTTGTTAAACGGTCTTTAATATGTCTTGACGTTACAAACTTTCCGTCTTTACCAAAGAAAGGCGAATCGTTAATCGTAAATAACATACTCATTGTTGGCTCGTCAATTGCAATTGTTTTTAATCCTTCAGGATTTTCGAAATCGGCAACAGTATCTCCAATTTCAAAACCATCAAGACCAACAATAGCACAGATGTCTCCAGTTTGTACTTGATCTACCTTTATACGACCTAAACCTTCAAAGACGTGTAATTCTTTAATTCTACTTTTTACCTTAGAACCATCACGTTTTACTAACGTAATTTGTTGGTTAACTTTTAAGTCGCCACGTGTTAAACGTCCAATAGCGATACGACCTGTAAAGCTAGAGTAGTCTAAAGATGTGATTAACATTTGCGTTGTTCCTTCTTCAATTTTTGGTTCAGGAATATGCTCGATAACCATATCTAATAATGGTTCGATGTTTTCTGTTTGTTGCTTCCAATCTTCACTCATCCAGTTGTTCTTTGCAGAACCATAAACTGTTGGGAAGTCTAATTGCCACTCTTCTGCACCAAGTTCAAACATTAAGTCAAACACTTTTTCGTGTACCTCATCCGGCGTACAGTTTTCTTTGTCAACTTTGTTTACAACTACGCAAGGTTTTAACCCTAAATCAATAGCTTTTTGAAGTACAAAACGCGTTTGTGGCATTGGTCCTTCAAAAGCATCAACTAATAAAAGTACACCATCTGCCATGTTTAAAACACGTTCTACTTCTCCACCAAAATCGGCGTGACCTGGTGTATCAATAATATTAATTTTAGTGTCTTTATAAGTAACCGATACGTTTTTAGAAGTAATCGTAATTCCACGTTCACGCTCTAAATCGTTATTATCCAAAATTAAATCACCAGTATTTTCGTTTTCTCTAAATAACTGACAGTGATACATAATTTTATCAACCAGCGTTGTTTTACCGTGGTCTACGTGCGCAATAATTGCAATGTTTTTAATCTTAGCCATAAATAGTGCCTTATTTTAAGCGTGCAAAGGTAGGTATAAATTATATATATTCAACACTTTATTTTTTAATTGGGCATTACCCTTTGTAACAACGCCTTTTTTTAGACTAAAACAAAGATTATTAACAGGTTACTAAGGGTCGCGCTTTCAGAAGTCGCAATCAAAGATGTGCTCCAACAATTCTTCAATCGCTAATGCAAGTGTTTGCCAAGATTATTTATTTCAACTAAAAATAAAAGCCTATTTATTTCGGTCATTAATAGTATCTTTGTAGCATCTAAAACTATAATAATGACACTTCAAGACATACCTAAAATCAAACATACAGATAGTAATAACTTCTTTTTACTTTGTGGTCCTTGCGCAATTGAAGGCGAAGACATGGCTTACCGCATTGCCGAAAAAGTAGTTAGCATTACCGATAAGCTAAATATACCTTACGTATTTAAAGGTAGTTTTAAAAAAGCAAATCGTAGTCGTATTGATAGTTTTACAGGTATTGGCGATGAAAAGGCATTAGAGATTCTTGCTAAAGTGTCTGAAAAATTTGATGTCCCTACCATTACAGATATACATGAAGTTAGCGATGCTGCAAAAGCAGCACAATACGTAGATGTATTACAAATCCCAGCGTTTTTAGTACGTCAAACCGATTTGGTTGTTGCTGCTGCAAAAACAGGAAAAGTAGTCAACCTTAAAAAAGGACAATTTATGAGTCCTGAAGCGATGAAACACGCTGTACAAAAAGTAAAGGATGCAGGAAGTGATAAAGCTTGGATTACCGATCGTGGTACTATGTTTGGTTACCAAGATATGATTGTAGATTTTAGAGGTATTCCTACAATGAAACACTATGCGCCTGTAGTTTTAGACGTTACACATTCTTTACAACAACCTAACCAAAGCGCTGGTGTTACAGGCGGACGACCAGATATGATCGAAACTATTGCGCGTGCTGGCGTTGTAAATAATGTAGATGGTTTATTTATCGAAACACATTTTGATCCAGCTAACGCAAAAAGCGATGGAGCAAACATGCTACACTTAGATAATTTAGAAGGTTTACTAACTAATTTGGTAGCGATTAGAAAGTTGGTGCAGAGTTTTTAATTAGTGACACCAATTACACGAATTATCACTAATTATATTTCTAATATAGTTGTTTATAAAACTACGTCAGTTCGAGTGTTTTTTATGCAATTTTAAATGGAATAAAAAATGTATCGAGAACTTTAAGTTTATACTTCTCGATACAATTTTACTTCGTTACTCTTCGTAAAATCACTCGAAGTGACAATAATGAATATTACCTTTGATGATAGAGCTATTTGTTTTTCAATACAACTCACTAGCAGCTTTCAATACATCAATAAAAATGTTATCATTTATAGCATCTAAAGACGTATATCTAAGTGACATCATTTTTTTACGATTTTCGGTAATTTGATGTTCTTGGTGTATTTTAATTTGTGGTCCTTTTACAAAACCAACATCTACAAATTGCTTTTTATGACTGGCATTGAAATAACAAAAAGGCTTTCCTTTTAAGTAGTAAAATGGGATTTTATACTTGTATTTTAATTCTATTTCTGGTAAAGTGTGTTCTACTAAAATTTGTAAATGCAATAAAATAGCCCGAAAAGGTTCGGGCTGATTTAATATATATTGTTCTGCAGGATTCATTTTAGAAGATGGCTAAAATACCAATCACTAATAAAACAATTCCGATAATCGCTTTAAAAGGCATTAACTTTTCGGATAGTTTTCTTAATGAATTTTCAAATGCTGGCGCTTTGCCAAACACGTGTGTAAGCAGTAAAATACCTCCAAGAATACTTATTATACCATATAAACTAAAATGACCGCCAATAAGTCTTAATATTGGTATTACAACTAATGCGCCACCAATTATGGTTTGAAAAGGTGCTAAAACACCTGCTATTTTATTAAAAAAATCACTTTCTCCATCCCATTTATCTAATGTTGACAGACCTAGCAAAATTCCTCCAGTAATATTTGCTATAATTAGTAATAACCCAAGCATATCTTTGTTTTTTAGTTAGATTTAAATTTAATAAAAAAATTGAAATGCTTGCTATATTTCAATTTTTAAAATTTTAGCAATCTTTTACTTGTTATATTCAAAATAAAAACTTTACTTTGTTTTTCAAAGTACTTTAAAATATGAGTAATAAAGATTATTTAAAAGACATTAGCGAGATAAAACACTTAATGAATAAGTCGTCTCGTTTTATTTCATTAAGCGGTTTATCTGGCATTTTAGCTGGCGTATATGCGCTTATTGGCGCTGCGATTGCATACTACATTGTAGCAAATTCGGTTAGAGGTTATTTAATTTTGGATGGAAATGTATTTAAAATTTGTGCAGCTATTTTAATTATGATTGCCGTTTTAAGCATAGGAACTGGCATTTTTCTAACTACTAAAAAAGCAAAGAAAAACGGCGAGAAAATTTGGGATAATTCCTCTAAGCGATTAGTCATAAATTTTTTAATCCCATTAATTGTTGGAGGACTTTATATTTTAATCATTTTAAATCAAGAACGCTATGGGCATACTGCTGCACTAATGCTTATTTTTTATGGGCTAGCATTAATAAATGCGTCAAAATACAGTATTGGTGATATTAGATATTTAGGCTTTACCGAAATTATTTTAGGCTTAATTTGTGCCTTAATGCCAAGCTACGGATTTTGGTTTTGGGTGATTGGTTTTGGATTTATGCATATTATTTATGGTTCGATAATGCACTTTAAATATGATCGCTAAAATGAAAGCTTTTAAAAAGAAATATATAATCGTTGCTATTATAGTATTTTTGTTGTTTTTAATTTGGGCAGAATTAGCTGTAGGCATTTTTAATTCGCCATTTGCAGGAAGTTAAATGAGTATAATTAATAACATAAACAAACTATTTGATCACCGTATTAGACTTGGCATTATGTCTGTATTAATGGTTAACGAGTATGCCGATTTTAATACTCTAAAAGAACTTTTAGACGCTACAGATGGTAATCTTGCTAGCCACACCAAAGCATTAGAAAAAGCAGAGTATATTAAAATTGAAAAACAATTTATAAACCGAAAACCAAACACACGCTACAGCGCTACAAAATTGGGACAAGCGGAATTTAAAAAACACATTGAAGCTTTAGAAAAATTAATTAAAAACACATAAATCAAAAATTTTTACAAACACACTTTGAAATTCAAAGTACTTTAAAATATAATAAATGAGAAGATACAGGAAAAATCTAGTCGCCTTTCTTTTTGAAATCACACAAGGTATTTACACCAAGTATTTCAAGAAAAACAAACCTTGGAACTTAACAAAATTAGATCTTTTAAAATACACTAAAACAAGTTTTGGTTACAAGCTTGGCGTGTTTTTAGACCAAAATGGTTTTGATTTAATACCTAAAGCAGAAAGGCATGACGCATACCATGTAATTACAGGCTACACAAGTAAAGAAGAAGATGAAATTGCATTGCAATATCTATGTTTTGGGAACGGTAAAAGAAGCTTATACCTGTATGGTGTTGTGTGTTTAGGCACAATAATCTTACCAGAATATTACCGTTATTACTTAAAATCTTATCACTTAGGAAAAAACTTAAATAGGTTTTATGATTTAGATTTTAAAGGTTTACTAAAAACAGATTTTCAAACTTTAAAAACATCAATTTTCAATAAAAATCAACTAAAAAATGAAACGCTTAACACAACTATTTAAACTTGGATGTATTTTATTATTAGCGGTTATACTTTGTAATTTTCTAATAAGTTATAAAGCAAAAAACAAAACCTTTGATAACATTAAAAATTTACCAACAAACAAGGTTGGGCTTATTTTAGGTGCTGGAAAAATAACGTCTAATGGTTATGTGAATTTATATTATAAATACAGATTAGAAGCTGCCTATTTACTATGGAAAAACAATAAGATTGATAAAATTTTAATTAGCGGAGACAATAGCAGAAAGGATTACGACGAACCTTCTACTTTTAAGTCGGACTTAATACAACTTGGCGTACCAGAAACCGATATCTATTTAGATTATGCAGGATTTAGAACTTTAGATTCTGTTGTTCGTGCTAAGAAAATTTTTGGCTTAGAATCTATGACTATTATATCTCAAAAATTCCATAACGAACGCGCCATTTATTTAGCAGAAAATTTTAATCTTAACGCAACTGCTTTTAACGCAAAAGACGTGTCTAAACGTTACGGTTTTAAAACCAAAATAAGAGAATATTTAGCCAGAACTAAAGCAGTGATAGATGTTATTATAAATAAACAGCCAAAATATCTAGGTCCAAAAGTTGAAATATCATGAAAATAAATAAAATCTACCTCATCATTTTCATCTGTATTCTTGGTATTGAAATCAGTATTGCATTGTTCTTAAAAAGCGGTTTTATTAGACATACTTTTGGTGATTTTTTGGCGGCTATTTTGGTGTTTTCATTTTTTAAAACATTCAGTAGAATGTCTTATTTAAAAATTGCAATTACCACTCTAATAATTGCTTTTTGTATTGAGTTTGCGCAATATTTTCAGCTTCTAAATTATTTAAATCTTAATCAGTTTAAACTTTTAAGAATTGTTTTTGGAACCAGCTTTAGCGTTCAGGATTTAGTGGCTTATACTTTAGGAGTTATTACCATTTATTTTATAGACTTAAAACTTTTAAACAATGAATAACATAAAACAACTACTTTTTGACCAAAGCAAAATCTTTTCAACGTTTATAGGCTTATCAGTTTTTAGTTTATTTATATTAATGATTAGAATGAAGTTAACCCATTCTTATTACTATTTATTCTTAGTATGGAATTTATTTTTAGCCTTTATCCCTTTTGCTATAAGCACTTATCTATCATTAGATCAAAAACTTAACAACATTTCATTTTTAATTATTAGCATGGTTTGGCTATTATTTTTACCTAATGCACCATATATTATTACCGACTTGTTTCATTTGCAATACAGTCATCCAAACCGTATTTGGCTAGATGTATTAACCATAAGTGCATTTGCTGTTACAGGTATGTATTTTTTCTATCAATCGCTATTGACTATGGAAACGATTTTTAAAAAGAAATTTGGCAAAACAACCTCATCCTACATCACACCTTTAATTATTGTTTTAGTTGCTTTTGGTGTGTATTTAGGTAGATATTTAAGGTTTAATTCTTGGGAAATTTTAAGTCAACCCTTATCCATTTTTGAAAGTATTACAAGTATAATTTTTAATCCTAAAACACATTATAACGCTTGGTTATTTACTGCTCTTTTCGCTTTGTTTTTAGCAGTGTTTTATTATGCTTTTAAAAGTAATAATAATAAAAAAGCTTCCTGATTAGGAAGCTTTTTTATTTTAATTATCATCTGGATCGTTTGGATCGGTTCCATTTATAGCTTCATCACCATCATTAACACCATCTCCATCGGTATCTGGATTATTTGGATCTGTGATATTTCCGTTAGGATTAGCTGTAGATTGACCGTTATCGATACCGGTTAGTTCTTCACAATCAAATAAGCCATCATTATCAGAATCTATAAATGTTGGCGGACCTAACAAGTAAAACATTCCGTTTGTTGATACTTGATTTGATACTGTATTTTCAACTCTTACATATAAAACTGTTAATCCGCTAGAATTTGAAAATGGAGTTGCAATAGGATTAACGTTAGCATCTGCATCTGCTTGAGTTTCATGAAAAGTTATGTTTGAGTTTATGTAATTATCATTAAACTGTTCTAAATCGTAAGTCAATCCATCGCAATCTTCTGAGAACCATTCTGCGCTATAAACAGCTACATCTTGAGGATCTAAATAATCAGGAATATTGTCTCCGTCGCTATCTTGATCCATTGGATTTGTATTACTTCCGTAAACCTCATCTGCAGTGTTTATTCCATCACCATCATCATCTTGGTCTTGATAATCTGGTATACCATCTTGGTCAGTATCATCATCTAATAAATTTCCGTTTCCATTAATATCTTCATCTATATCATAAACACCATCATTGTCAAAATCTCCTAAAGTGATACAGGTTGATGTTGTTCCTAAATCTGTATTTGCTGTGAAATTTCCAGTTAAAACATCAGTTTCTTGTCCTCCAGCCACATCTACTACATTTATTATATATGAGCTATCTGAGGCACAATAACTAATACTTTCGTTTACTGTCCCGTCTGTAATTGGTATAACTTGTGCATTGTTACCATTTACTAACTGCATGTAACCGTTAGTAATTGGGTTACCATCGCAATCATTAAACATTCCGGTAAGTGTAGTTAATTGTTCTGTTGAGTTTGTTACTGTTACTGTAACGGTATCATCTGCAGAAAATGGTCCTACTGTTGTTGTAAACACATCACAACCATAATTAGGAACGGTTAAAGTTAATGCTTCGTTTGCTGCTACTAAACCACAAACTTCTCCGTTACTATTTGTATATCCTCCTGAAGTTGAATTCCATGTAGTTGTTTGTAGCGTTAATTGCGCATTTAGACTTGGTAGTGGATTACCATTTATATCTTGTAATATTATACAAGTTTGAACAACATCAAAAGGTGCGTCGCAATTCCAGAAACTAAAATGCGATACTTCACCTACGTATTCGTTACCAACTATGGCAGCTTCTCCTTCTTCTACCCAATATCCATTTTGCTCATCAAAATACCACAACGGTATTGTTGCTGGTGGATTTGTTGCATTAGTTGGCACGGGAACAGTTATAGTTGCTGTACTACTAGATGCTATGTTTAAATCTTCACCGTTTTCTCCAATTAGTTCTACAGCAATCATACCGTAAGTTTCTAAAGCTCTTAAATTACCTGCTGTATCTTGAGCTATTAACATACCTGGCATTTGTAGATTCATATCTTCTTCATCTGGATTTAAATGTCTTAACACGACATCTACATTACCTTGATATGCAAATCCTGTTGAAGTTTCAAAATTACCATCAAAATCAACTTTGGTTCCGTTTGGTAAATCAATTGTTATAGCTTGACCAGAAACTATTGTTGCATTTGGTGTAGCGTCTAACAACATTATTTTAACTTGATTAACACCATCTGTTGGCACTAATGCTCTAGATCCAGAAATATACCCTTGTTTTGATGCTCTTATATACGCAAAGCTTTCGTAGACAGAAACATCGTTAACTGCAAAAACACCATTAACGTCTGTAATTGCAAATCCGCTACCTAAAGTAATGTTTGCTCCTATGATTGGCTCATTATTTTCATCTACAACACGACCTATAAAGTCTGCTGAAATTTGCGATCCAAAATTAGAAAAGAATGGATTATCAGATAACCCATCTTCTTGTTGTTGGTTGATAGGTATATTATTATCCTTTTCACAAGAAACTACTAAAAAAAGGAATAACAAGGTGTAAATTAGTTTTGAAAATTTCATACTTAAAACATTGAATACCAAACTAAAGGTAAATTAAAATAATTACAAAAGAGAATTAACCTTATTCTTTTCCTTCTACATAATCTTGTAGATAAGCATAACGTTTGGTTAACTTTCCGTTTTCCGTCATTTTTGCTCGTTTTAAAACACCATTTTTATCACCATTAAAAAATGCAGGTATCACGTATTTTAAAAACATCTCTCCAAAACCTTCACTTGCGTCTTTTGGTAATTCGCAAGGTAAATTATCTACAGCCATAACGGTAATTGCTCCTTCTGCATTGTATGGTACTTCTTTTTCTGTTATTGGATCGTAACCATAAAATGGATCTGCAATAGTAGATGGTCTTATAGTGCTTGCAACTGGTCCATCAATATCACAAGACACATCTGCTACTAAATTGATTTTAAAATCTGGATGTTTAGCATCTTCTCTTGTAAATAAATAAGGTGCGCCATCTCCATAAAAGTGACCTGCTATAAAAAAATCGGTTACCTTAGCGTAAGGCATAAAGTTACTTATGTAACCGCTTGGATCTTTATAAAACTCTAGTCTACTTCCTACTTTACCATCTTTGCGTTTGTTATATTCCATAACGTCTATCATACAATAAACAGGCTCTGTAAAATCTGACGTTAAGTATAACGCATCACTTACTTCTTTGATTTTTAAATGGTCTAAAATTTCTTTTGCGCCCTTTGCTACTTTACCTGTTCCAGAAAGCACAATCTTTATGTTTGGTAATTTTATTTTATCAAGCTCTGCTTTTACCTCATCTAAATCTTTTAAGTGTTCTACCTTTGGTAGTTCAAACAAACCATCACGTAATCCTAAAGCCCTAAACCCATTGTAAGCGCCAACTAATCCTGCGTAGCGACCAAAACCTATTAATCGTGCTCCGCTTTCTTTAACGATGGTTTCGTGATCGTATAGCTCGATATTTTTTTCTAAAATGGCTTTTAACAACTTACGGTTATAAGGTTGTTTTTTTATAGTATGACTAAAGAAAAAATATTTTTTATTAGGAATTAATGCCTCTAAAGGCACTTCTTTTACACCTAACATAACGTCTGCTTCTGAGACATCTTGAGTTACTGTAAATCCTAAATCTGAATAGTCTTTATCTGGAAAAACCCTAATATCTGAAGCTTCTACTACTACGTTTGCTTCTGGAAAATTATCTTTTAGTGTTTTTAAATCTTTTGGTGAAAATACAACGCGTCTATCTGGTGGATTTTTACGTTCTTTTATTATTGCGAATTTCATGTATTACATTTTAATCCTGCTAAAATACCTTTATTATTAAGCTTTAGCAAATGAAATTTTTATAGTAAATATGACATTTTTTCTTAAGTTTTTTATAAATGTGTGTTGGTATATTTTTTGATACATTATTTTTAGTAAATTCGCAGTCCTTTACTTTAAAAGGTTTTTAAAACTAACTTTTGGTTTAGGACCGCGTTAAGGATTGAGGTATTGTTGGAGCACATCTATGATTGCGACTACCGAAAGCCTGACGCACTTTTGCCATTAAAAGCAAAAGTGGGTAACGCTAAAATTATTGATGAGATCCCAAGTACAGTTTGGGATAATTCAATGATGTAAATTAAAAATTTACTATTTTATTAATTTGGGGTCGACTGGTTTTGACAGCGAGATTAATTAAATGGTAAGCACGTCGTGTAACGACTATGAGACACGTAAAACGCTAGGTCAACTTTTTAAACGGCGAGAATAACTACGCTTTAGCTGCCTAATCTGAATTATAGTAAGATTACGCCTAGGCTTACAAGGTAAGCAAGCTAAATGTCTCTGGAAAGCCTTGATTGGCGGCGTTCCTTTTTGAGGCATCGTAAAAGTCAAAATAGATTTGGTAGCGCTTTGATGCCAATTCGAAACTTTAAAAAGATAAGCAGTAACTAGGTTGTCTTTAACCAGGTTGCTGATGAAAACACAAGAAAAGACTAAACGTGTAGAAAGCTATTTGGTTACTTGTTTGGACGAGAGTTCGATTCTCTCCGACTCCACAAAAAACCCTGTAAAGCATTGATTTTACAGGGTTTTATTTTTTAGTCGATAATACAGTTGATTATTTTAATGATTGTGATTTGAATGATCTTCACTTTCACCATCTCCTGATTGATTCATTGCCATGTCGTGGTCGTATTGGCAACATCCTGGTAGGTTTTTGTAAGCTTCTTCATCTCCTGCTACTTTTTCGGTATCATACCCTGAAGCTGCAATAGCTTTGTGAATTGTCATAGCATCTGTTTTGGTATCATCAAAAGACACATCAATCTTCTTTTTATCGACATCCCAATTAGCACTTGCAACACCTTCAACACTATTGGCTGCTTTTTCAATGGTACTTTTACACATACCACAATTTCCTCTTACACCAAAAGACAGGTCTGTCATTGCCATATCTTTTGACATTTCAGTAGTTGTGGTTTCTGTTTCTTTTTTGGTTTCGTTTTTACAACTTGTTAAACCTAATGCTGCTATTACAGCTACACTTAAAATTACTTTTTTACTCACGTCGATTACATTTTTGTTTTTGTGTTCGTGATTTTTCTTTGAAAAATTCATTGTTTAAAATTTAATTGTTATTACTTGATTTATTATTCTATTACTTGTTTTACTTCACCACAGGTTAGCATTGCTTCGCCAAAATATGGATTGATTACTTTTTCTTCTTTGCTTAACCAATAAGCACCATTATTGTTATCTGCCATTGGACAAAATTCTACATAGACCTTTTCATTGATACCAAATAGTTGTACAGCATTGATTAGATGTGATGATAAATGTTTAAAATGGTCTCTTTGTGATTTTATATCGGACGTTTCAGAAATTGAAGTTGCAGAAGATTTTATTTCGCCTTCTAATGACATCCAATGGTTATGCGCCTTATTATCTGACAACAATTTCATATCTACTTTGTTCAATTTATTTAATAAAGTTGTTGCGTTTGCTGAAGTACTTATTGAATCTTCTTTTACTAAAGCATCTTTTAAATTGATATACGCATTGTAAACACTATTTAACTGTTGTTGAAATTTCTCTGATACTTCCAAACGCTCATTCATATTAGTGTGGTCACTTTCTTTGTTAGATGCATTGTTATCCATACCTAAATGACCTTCGTGTCCAGTCATTACTTTACCACCATCTTTATTCATCATAGACTTTTTGCCTTGTAATTGTGCTGCTGCATCAACCGTAAATGTTCCGTTAGTCACTATTTCATTTCCAACAAATAAACCTTCTACAACTTCATATTCATTACCAATTTGATTGCCTAATTTAATTTCACGCATTTCAAAAATAGGTTGGTCTGGATTTGTTTTAAGGTACACCACAGAACGTTCACCTGTCCATAATACAGAAGATGCAGGAATTGATAATACTTCATCATTTTTAGCTGTACTGCCTTCAATATTTGCGGTTACAAACATTCCTGGTTTAAATACATCGTCCTTATTGCTTAAAACAACACGTAAGGTTACAGTTCTTGTTTTCGTGTTTAAAACTGGGTCAATGAAATCTACTTTACCTTTAAACTCTTTATTAGGATAAGCATTGGTTGTTATCATCACTTCCTGTCCTTTTTTAAAGCGGTCAATCTGATTTTCATACACATCAAAGTTTCCCCAAACTGTGTTGAGATTGGCAATTTTTAATAAGGGTTGTCCTTGTTTGATGTAATCGCCTTGCTCTACCAATTTTTCTGTAACAGTACCCGAAACGGTTGCATAAACAGGAAAGTTTTCTTTTACTTTTCCTGTTTCTTCAATCTGGTTGATTTGATTTTCAGAGAGTTTCCATAATTTCAATTTATTACGGACTGCTTTGTATAAAGCAGGTTGAGATTCTTTTAAAGAAGCTGCTGTGATTAATTCTTGTTGTGCTGCATAGAGTTCTGGCGAATAAATGGTTGCCAATAATTGACCTTTACGAACTTCTTCGCCTGTAAAACTCACATTCAAACGTTCAATTCTTCCAGCGAAATAACTTACCTGTACTGCATTGGCTTCTTCGTTTTCAGCAATTTTACCAGATAACTTTATGGTGTTGCCTTCAACATTTCCCTTGCCTACAACAGTTGTTTGAATATTGGCTAATGCCATCGCATTTTCTGTTAGTTTAAATTGGTCTGCCATTAAGCCATCACTTCCGCTTTCCGCAGGAATTAAGTCCATCCCACAAATAGGACAATCGCCTGGTTCAGGCTGCATAATTTGTGGATGCATAGAGCAAGTCCACATTTGATTGGTTTGTTCAACTTCATTGTGATTATGGTCTGCTTCTTCTTTTGATGAACCACCGAAAAGCAACCAACCCAATAATAGACCAACTGCTAATAATCCTAAATAGATTAATATTTTATTTGTTTTCATTTTCTAATCGTTTTATCATTGCTTTCATTTCTTCTATTTCCTTGCGTTGTGCTTCAATAATATCTTCTGCCAGTTTTTTTACTTCTGGGTCTTTTATATCTGCTCTTTCACTTGTTAAAATAGCGATAGAATGATGCGGTATCATTGCTTTCATCCAAAGGACATCACCAATTATTGGTGATTGTGCTCTTACTAACCCCAAAGCCCCTATAAACAGAATAAAACTACCTGCAAGAATTGCTATGTTTTTCTTTCTATCATTATACATTTTTCGCATAAAAAACCACATTATTACTGCCATTGTTGAAATCCCTAAACACGTCATATAGAATCGTGTTAGACTAAACCATACGTGGTCTATGGAATAGGTGTTTAAATACATTGTGATGTACATTGCTACAAATGAGCAAGCCAACATTATAAAGAAGGTTTTGTAATTTCCTTTGTTTGAGTGTTCTTTTGAATTTTCCATATTTTTTGATTTTATAGTTAAACTTTTTACTTACTTAATTTTAATATCCTGAATGCACCTTGTATCACCAATCCAAATACAATGATTCCTATAATTAAATCTGGAATACCAGAATGCAGCCAATTGACTAAAACGCCTGCTGTAATTACGCCAAGATTTATTATAATATCGTTAGAGGTAAAAATCATACTGGCACGCATATGTGCTTCTTGACTTTTAGATTTTTGTAAGAGGTACAAGCAAATGCCATTTGCAATCAAAGCAAATACTGAAACTATAATCATTGTTGAAAATACAGGTAAAGCTTCATAGCCTAAAAATCTACGTATTACCTCAACGATTCCGATAATTGCAAGTGTTATCTGAAAATAGCCTGCATATTTTGCAATCCGTTTCTTTTTTAAAACTGTACCACCAACCGCTATTAAACTCAATCCGTAAACAAATGAATCTGCCAACATATCTAAACTATCAGCAACTAATCCCATTGATTTTGAAATAAGTCCTGTACTCATTTCGATAATAAAAAATGCAAAATTGATGATTAGAACTGTCCACAACAGTTTGGATTGACTCCTTGTAGATTCAGTAATAATTGTGTCTGTATCTTCTGAACTGATTAAACTTTCATTTAATTTTAATTCATTTAAGGCATTACCAATTTCATTTACATTTGAATTATGATATAGTGTTAAGATTCTTTCTTCTAAATTAAAATCAAGTTGTTTGATACCATCTATATCAGATAGCTTCATCTTAATTAGATTTTCTTCAGAAGGACAATCCATTTTTGATATTTTGAAAACTGTTTTCTGCATATAATTAAATGTTTTTTGTTCTTAATCGTAATGCGTTACCTATTACCGAAACCGAACTAAAACTCATTGCTAAAGCTGCTATCATTGGCGAGAGCAGTATTCCGAAGAATGGAAACAACACACCTGCTGCAATAGGCACACCTAAAGTGTTGTAGATAAGTGCAAAAAATAGGTTTTGCTTAATGTTCTTCATTACAGCATTACTTAAATTTTTTGCTTTTACAATACCGTGTAAATCGCCTTTTACGAGTGTTATCATAGCACTTTCTATCGCTACGTCTGTTCCAGTTCCCATAGCAATACCGACATCACTTTTAGCCAATGCTGGTGCATCGTTAATACCATCACCTGCCATAGCAACTACTTTTCCGTTTTCTTGTAATTTTTCTACTTCTTTGAGTTTGTCCTCTGGTAACATACTGGCTTTAAAATCTGCAAGATTTAGTTCTGATGCTACTGCTTGTGCTGTATCGTGATTATCACCTGTAAGCATTATAACATCAATCCCTTTATCTTGAAGTGCTTTAATGGCTTTAGCACTTGTTTCTTTTATCTTATCGCCTATAACTACATATCCAACGACGGTTTCATCTATTGACAAATAAGAAACTGTTTTACCCTGTTTTTGGTAAGATTTAGCTTCGTCTTTCATTGTCGATGTAACATCTGCTTTAGCATATTCCATCATTTTAGGATTACCTAATGTTACTTTTTTATCTTTTATTGTCGCTTCAACACCTTTTCCTGTAACAGCACTAAAATCTTCGGACTTTAAAATTTCTGTGTTGTGTTCTTTGCCATATTTAACTGTCGCTTCTGCCAAAGGATGTTCGCTATTGGTATTTAATGAAACGATGTATTGTAACACTTCTTTTTCGCTTAAAGCAGCATTAAAAGCTCCAACGGTTTCAACTGTTGGTTTTCCTTCGGTAATTGTTCCTGTCTTGTCAACGATAAGCGTATTTACCTTATCCATTTTTTCAAGAGCTTCAGCATTTTTAATCAATACACCATTTTGAGCACCTTTACCCACACCAACCATTACAGACATTGGTGTTGCTAAACCTAAAGCACAAGGACAAGCAATGATTAGTACTGCAATTGCATTGACAAACGCATACACATAAACTGGTTCTGGTCCCCAAATAGACCATACAATAAATGTGATAATAGAAATAAGAACTACAACTGGCACAAAATAGCCTGAAACTTTATCTGCTAAATTTTGAATAGGTGCACGACTTCTACTGGCATCATTAACCATATGAATGATTTGTGATAATAAAGTGTCACTTCCTACCTTTTCTGCTTTCATTAAAAAGGATTGATTCCCATTAATGGTTCCGCTACTTACTTTATCTTCTTGAGATTTGTTTACAGGAATGGGTTCACCTGTAATCATAGATTCGTCAATGGTTGTTTCACCTTCGGTTATCATACCATCTACAGGAATTTTATCTCCTGGTTTTACTTTTAGAATATCATTAAGTTCTATCTCGTCAATACTGACTTCAACTTCTTCACCATCTACTATTTTTATGGCCTTATTAGGTGCTAATTTCAACAGTTCTTTTACTGCCGAATTGGTTTTACTATGGGCACGAGCTTCTAACAACTGACCTAAAAGCACTAACGTTAAAATCACAGTTGCTGCTTCAAAATAGACGTGAACTGCGCCTGATTCAGTTTTAAATTGTTCAGGAAATACATCTGGAAACAACATCCCAAATACACTAAATAACCAAGCCACACCTGCACCGATTCCAATAAGTGTAAACATATTGAGATTCCACGTTTTTATGCTTCTATAAGCACGCTCAAAGAACATCCACGTAGCGTAAAAGACAACTGGAATGGATAAAACAAACTGAATCCAGTTCCAATATTTCTGTTCCATTATATCGTACAACGGATTGTTATTGAGCATTTCGCTCATAGCCATTAAGAAAATGGGCAAGGTAAATGCTGTGGCAATCCAAAATTTCTTTAATAGCTTTTTATACGTTTTTTCTTCTGCTGAACTATCTGCTTCCATTGGCACTAAATCCATCCCACAAATAGGACACGAACCTGCTTCTTCTTTTACAATTTCTGGATGCATCGGACACGTCCATTGTTCCTTTGAAGTTGCTGATAGATTTTGTTCTTCCACCAAATCCATTCCGCAAACAGGACAATCGCCTGGTTTATCATAAGTTTTATCGCCTTCGCAATGCATAGGACAATAAAATGTGCCTGTGCCTTTCCCTTTTTGTTGCTTTTCCTTTTTACCTTTGGTATGATGATGATGATGTTCACCTTGTTTATGAATGCTATATCTATCACTATCTTTTTTTAAGGCTTCTTGAAATGTTTCTATAGGTATGTGTGATTCCATTTCTATGGTAGCTTCTGCCTTTTCTAAATCGACTGTTGCTTTTGAAACACCTTCTACTTTAGAGAGCGTTTCTTCTACGTGTGTTCTACAACCATTACAGGTTATTCCGTGTATGTGATATGTGTGTTTCATTTTTAAATATTTTAGAATTATTAGGCTAAATTACAAGGACTCACCTTATAATATTATTCTAATTCTGGCTAATTTTTATACAATTTCATCCAAGGATTTTCTCTCTCCATATTGTAAATTTTTATAGTCTGTCATTGACATTCCAGTAACTTGTTTAAACTGTTTCGATAAATGACTACTGTTTTTATAGTTAAGGCTATAGGCTATTTCTGAAAAATTAAGCTGATTCAATTGAATATACTCTTTAGCTTTTTCTATTTTCAGGTTGATAAAATACTTTTCAAGTGTTATCCCTTCTGATTTACTAAACGTTTTACTCAATGTAGAATAACTTTTGCCTATTTCACTCTCAAGTTTACCAAGAATTTCATCTGTTTCATTTTTTTCAATATGCTGAATAAGATTAATTTTAATTTTTTCAATCAATGCCTTTGTAGGATCCTTAATCACTTCAAATCCTAAAGCATTCAACTGTGTTTCTAGCCGAACATAATCATCACTAGACTGTTCTTTAACAACAATTTTACCCAATTGTATAGATTCCACTTCAAAACCTTCATCATCCAACAAATTTATAATCGTCATTTTACAGCGATTACAGACCATATTTTTTATATGAAGAATATGATTCATTGTTTATTGATTCAATTTTTTAAATGAAGTATGTGAATGAATAATCTTCCAATCTCCATCAATTTTTTTTAAAATTGAAGTTGCTACGCCTTTACTTTCAATGGTTCGTTCTTTTGTTCCTTTAGCTTCATCTGCCTTTAAAACTATCGTATACAAATAATTTTCAGTTGTATATGCATAGGGCAAACTTACATTTACATCAATCTGATAATCTGAAAATGTAAAACTTTTAAAATGCCCAAGTTCTGGACCTAAATGACCATCTATATAATCTTTATAAGTTCCTTCTACTTTACCTTGCTCAAAAACGGTGGCATCTTGCGTAAAGAGTTGAAAAGTGCCTTCGGTTGTTAAGTTTTGAATGGCATTTTTATAAGATTTCATAATTTTCAACACTTCCTCTTTTTCATTTGTGGTGTCAACAACGACCTCTTTTTGAGTTTCGATAGTTGTATCTTGTTGTTTACTTTCTTTACAACTCACAATTAAAATCGTGAATAATAAGACAAATATGGGTGGTTTCATAATCGAATATTTTGATGTTTGACTTTTAATTATTTAAATTTTCTTTTAAATCTGACATATACTCTATGAGTAATTTCTTTTCGCTTTCAGACAATTTTGCATCTCTGTGTATTAACGTGTAAGAATCTAAAGGCATTTTATTGCCTTCTATTTGTTTTATAATTGAACGCAACTTACTTGTTTTTCTTCGAATTGTTAATGAACCCCATTCACTAAAATTTAATTCTTTTTTGCCATCTTTAATATGTTCTTCTAAAAACCAAGCAACTGGTTGTATTTTATTATACCAAGGATATTTAGTGTTGTTACTATGGCAATCATAACAAGATACTTGCAACTTATTTTTTATATTATTTGGCACATTATTTACCAACATAAAATCGGTTACTGGTACAATATCAGTTTGGTTACTTTCTGTGGGAATAAATTGTATTCCCACAAAAGCGACCAATAAAATCAGCAATATGATTTTAACAGTTTTCATTTAGTTAATTTCTCTTTGTACTTTTCCGCACTTCAGCATTTTACTACCATAATAAGGGTTACGTACTTCTTTATTCATACTTAACCAAGCACTTCCTTTTTCATACATTGGGCAATATTGCTCATATAATTTATTAGAAGCACCTGTTATCGCAACCATATCTATAATATCTTTACTTAAAACCTTAAAGTGTTCTCTTTGGTGTGCTATTGGGCTTTTGGATATATGCTCTGCGTGTTCTTTGGCATCCAAAATAATATCCTTTAATTCTAATTTTTGAGCATCCGTATATTTAGAAACATCTAAATTTTCTAAACTTTTTTCTAATGAAGCACCTATTTTTTTTGCCTTTGCTTCATCATCTACAACTAAAGCATCTTTTAGATTAAAATAATCTTTAAGTATAATTTCGGTATTCCCGTCTTGATTGCTATTCATTGCCATTTCTTTTTTATCACTATCGTGATGACCATCGCTATTGTCGTGATTCATTTCTGTATTATGACCTTCATCGTTGTTATGTTCTTTTTTTGCGTTTTTACAAGACATTGCTGTTAGGCTTATAAAAGCCATTACCATAATTGTTGTTACTAATTTTACTTTTTTCATTTTGACTTACTTTTAAGATTAATATTTGTTTATATAAAATTGTTATGTATTATTAGAATCGAACTAATAGTCCGCCACCCCAACCATATCGGTTATTATAATTCCCTTGAATTGAAAAATTTCGAGATAAGATGTATGATGCTCCAATTAACCATTGCGTTTCACCTTCATAAGATTTGTTGTTTTCTAACTCATTAACCCATCCAAAATCTGCTCTGTATTCGTATTCTCCTTCGAGAAAAATTCTAGGAAAAATCAATAGTTCTCTGTCTAAACGTATTCTTGGGCGCAGTTGATGGTCCATACTCACATCGACATTAAATCTGTAAGGCGTGAAATATTTAACTCCAACCAATCCCACAGTATTGAATGTATCATAAGAATCTGGTGTTGAAGTTTCAGTATTTACGCCTGCATATACGCGTACCCAATCATTGAGATATCTGTTATAATTTACTTCTATCTCGGCATTTTGGTTATAATCAAACTCGGCACGTAGTGCAAATTCGTTACGGATGCTGCTTGACATCAATAAAAGTTCATTAAAGTTTGAACCTCCACGAAGCATTCCCCACGAATAGTAATGGTCTGTCTCGTCAATTAGGTTTTGTACTGGATAAGGTTTCATCCTTTCATCTCGTGGTGTATCATAGCTAAATACTCTTGCCATACCACCCATCATATGATATAGCACGTGACAATGAAAGAACCAATCACCATATTCTTCATTATAGAACTCTATAATTACTTTTTTCATCGGTGGTACATTTACGGTATGTTTTAATGGCGAACGCTCTCCATTTTCATTAATCACCCTAAAGTAATGCCCGTGCAAGTGCATTGGGTGGTGCATCATTGTCAGATTATTTAGGGTAATCCTTGTAACCTCATCGCTTTTAATTTTAATCTTGTCTGTTTCGGACAATGGTGTACCATTCATACTCCAAACATAGCGTTGCATATTACCAGTTAGATTCAGTAAAATTTCATTTACTGGCGCATCTGTCTTAAAAGTGGTGTTTTCCTTTGCTTTTAAAAAATCATAATTGAAATACGTTTTACGTGTATCATAATTAAATGAAGCGGTGTCCTTTTGCATTGTAGACATCATATGATTCATTGGCGTCGCATCCTTTTTCATTTCCATATTCATATCATTATCCATCTTCATCTGTCCGTCTTTCATATCCATCTTCATCTTCATTCCATATGTCTGCATCAAAAACTCTGGTGTTTTTTTCTTTTGATTGCCCACCATTGCAGGTGCACCCATCTTCATATCCATTTTTGCCATTTGCTTCATCATAGCCACTTTATCTGGTCTGTCTATTACAGTAGCTGGATACAATTTTCCGCTACCCAAACGGATTGAGGTGTTGCCAGAACCATCTTGGGCTGTTGCGGTAATTTCTAATGTACCTTCTGGGATAGTTACTATAACATCATAGGTTTCGGCAATTGCAAAAAGAAATCGGTTTTTATATTCTGGTGTTACATCTACACCATCACTCGCAACTATCATCGGGTTACCACCACCAAAATCCACCCAATAATAAGATGAAGCAGATGCGTTGATAAAACGTAATCGTACTTTTTCACCTGTTTTAAACTCTGAATATTCTGCAAGTTTTTTACCATTAGCTAAAAACGCAGGATAATAGACGTCCGCAATGTCTGCACCTTCCATTCTATCGCGCCAAAATTTGAATTGTGCGCCTAATGCACCTTCTTTAATAACTCTGCTTAATGGTACTGCTGTCCCTTTTTTAACCTGATACCATTCGTTTCCCCGTTTAAGGTTTCGTAACACATTCATTGGCTTTTCGTTTGTCCAATCGGAAAGGACTACGACTAAATCCTTATCATAGTCCAAGGTCTTTTCTTTAGGATGAATGACTATTGAGCCATAAACTCCTTTTTGCTCTTGCAACATCGTGTGGGAATGATACCAATATGTGCCAGATTGGTTTATAGGTATTCTATATTGAAATGTAGTATTTGCTTTTATAGGTGGCGTAGTTAAATAAGGTACACCATCATAAAAATTAGGAAGTATTAAACCGTGCCAATGTACAGAGGTTTCTTCATCCATTTTATTGGTTACGTTAATAATAGCGAGGTCACCTTCATTAAATTCTAATGTAGGACCTGGAATTCCACCATTAATTGTCATTCCTTTGGCGGTTACACCTGAAAGAGTTATTTCATTTTCTTCTATAGTAAGGTTATACTCTTGTATGTTTCGGCCTTCTTCTTTTCTATCTTGACCATTTGTACCAACTTGGGCAAATGCCATTGAAGTTAGAAACAAGAGAAATATTGTGTTAAATGTTTTCATTGTTTACTGAATTAAATAATTAATGATTGTACTTTGCACATAGTAGGTCTTCACAGATTCTATTTGGTTCATTTGAAACTTTAATTGCAACTCTTGAATATCCAAAACATCATTAAAATCAATGGTTCCTGTTTCGTAACTTTTTATTAGAATGTCTTCTGCATCTTTGGCTTGCTGTAGGTTTTTGGTTTGGGTAGCATAACTTATTCTTGCAGAAATGCGTTCGTTATTCGCTTTGTCTAAAAGCGTTTCCAATGCATTTAAACGTTCCTGTTTTTGAGCAGTAATTTCCTGCTGTTGCAAATCATTTTGTTTGGTTTGGGATTTATATTTCTTATTGAAAATTGGGATAGATACCGAAACCATTGGCATTACAATATCCTTTCCGTTATCGCTGAAATCCATATTTGGTCTTTCAGCAACATTGATATAATCTAATCCAAAACCAATCATTGGACTGCTTTCTTTTTGATTCAATAATTCTGATTGCTCTATGGATTGATAGAGTTTATCAAATTTTAGTAATTCAGGATGTAATACTAATTTTTCAAAAGTAATATCAAAGTCTTCTGAAGGTATCATTAAACTATCTACCACATTCACGGTAACATCATTATCTCTATTCAATAGATTATTGAAGTTAGTTTGTTCTGCTAAAAACTGTTGTTGCAATACATCTTTTAATTGTTGCATTTCGTTCTGACGCATTTGCAATCGCAACACATCTACTGCGGATGCTTTACCAACCTCTACAGAAGTTAATGCCAACGTTTCATAAGTTTCTAATAGTTTGATGTTTTCAGTTAAAACCTCTTGCTTTGCTTTGTTAGCGTATAGATTATAATAGGATTGTGATACCGAAGCCATTAGTTTTCGCTTTGCGATGACAATGTCTTCGTATTTAGCATCTGCCAATGAACTCACGTAATTTTCTCTTGACGTAATTGTACCAAACCACGGTAACATTTGTTTAGCCGATACTTTAAAGCGTTGTGCTCCTGTTCGTGTTTCTGGTTCACTTACAAAATAACCAACTCCAAATTCTGTATTAGGAACCGTATTTACTTCATTTACTTTTTCTGAAACCCTTTTGTATTGCAATTCAAATTTTTGAATTTCAGGGTTGTTATCTAATGCTTCATCAATTAATGTTTCTAATTGTTGAGCGTTTCCAAAAAGACTCAAGAAACAAGAGCCAAGAGCCAAGACGATTTTTATGTGTATTGATTTATATTTCATTTTGATGCTCTTTTAAGTTGAACTTCGGCTTTCCAGCTATATAAAACTGGCACAACAAATAAGGTGATTAAAGCGATTAACATTCCGCCAAAACTTGGTATTGCCATAGGAATCATAATATCACTACCTCGTCCTGTTGATGTGAGTACAGGCAAGAGTGCTAAAATGGTTGTTGCTGTAGTCATCAAGCACGGTCTAATACGTTTTTCACCTGCTTCTACAATAGATGCTCTAATTTCCTTTTTTGTTTCTGGTGAATTTCTGTCGAAAGTTTGTGTTAAGTAGGTTGCCATTACAACACCATCATCAGTTGCGATACCAAATAGTGCAATAAACCCAACCCAAACCGCTACACTTAAATTAATGGGGTGCATTTGAAATAAATCGCGCAGATTTTCACCAAAGACATTGAAGTTTAAGAACCAATCTTGACCATAGAGCCATATCATTACAAAACCACCAGCAAAAGCAACTGCAATACCTGTGAATACCATTAGTGATGTCCCTACTGAACGAAATTGGAAATACAGAATTAAGAAAATGATTGCCAACGCTAAAGGCACAACAACCGACAAGGTTTTTTCTGCTCTTAATTGGTTTTCATACGTTCCCGTAAATTGATAGTTGATACCTTTTGGGACTACCAATTCGCCACTATCTATCTTTTCTTGAATTAAGGTTTGTGCATTTTCTACCACATTGACTTCTGCAAAACCATCCATTTTATCAAATAACACATAGCCAACTAAAAAAGTGTCTTCACTTTTAATTACTTGTGGACCTTGTTCATATTTTATAGTCGCTAATTCACTTAAAGGAATAGGGCTTCCTTTTTCAACAGGCACATAGATTTGTTTTAAATCGGTTGGATTTGCTCTTAATTCTCTTGGGTAACGAACTCTAACACCATAACGCTCACGACCTTCTACTGTCTGTGTTAATACCATACCACCAACAGCCACTTTCAAAACATTTTGAACTTCCTCAATGGTTACGCCATAACGAGCAATTTTCTCTCTATCAATATCAATTAACAAATAGGGTTTACCTACAATACGGTCTGCAAAAACAGCTTCATCTTTTACACCTTCAGCTTGTTTTAAAATATCTTCTAATCGCATTCCAAACGCTTCAATCTGCTTTAAATCTTGCCCTTTTATTTTAATACCCATTGGTGCTCGCATTCCTGTTTGCAACATTACCAATCGGGTTTCAATAGGTTGTAGCTTTGGTGCAGACGTTACGCCTGGTAATTTGGTCACTTTTACAATTTCGTTCCAAATATCATCTGGTGATTGTATTTCAGGTCTCCAATTTCGATAGAACTCTCCATTATTGTCTGGAATGAGTTGAGACCTTTCGACTGTGCTCAAGGTGACATTTTCTGTATTATTTGGATTTGCGATAAATCGACCATCTTTTAATTCAAACAAGCCATCATTATTCACTTTGTAGCGTTGACGTTCTCGGTTTTCATTCAGCATATATTCTGACTTATACTGAATAACATTTTCATACATTGATAGTGGTGCTGGGTCTAATGCAGATTCTGTACGACCTGCTTTTCCAACTACAGTTTCGATTTCAGGAATACTGGCAACTGCCATATCTAACTGCTGTAAAACACGCTTATTTTCTTCTACACCAGAATGTGGCATAGAAGTAGGCATCAATAGAAAAGAACCTTCATTTAACGATGGCATAAATTCTTTGCCTGTATTTTTCATTATGAAAAAACCAGCAATGACAATTGCAGTTGGAATTGAAAGAAATAGTAATTTATTATCTAAACACCATCTTAAAATACGTGTATAAAATTTAATGAATAATGAAAACACAGCTAACAAGCCAAAACAAATAATGGCTACAAAAATGAGGTTTAAGAAGATGCTTTCGTTTACTCCTAACGGTCGCCAATATTCTGCTAATAAGAATACGATTGCCGAAGCAGAAATGATGATGTTGGCAAAATTTGCCTGTTTATCTGAAATCTTGTTTTGAAGATTTAATAAGGCTGTGACACCAAAAGCGATGAGTATGATTCCTAACCAATATCCATAAATTATTGCTGCTATTCCTAATACTATTAAAACACCGTTTAAAGCATATTTAAAATGTTTTTGAATGCTCTTTTTTCGGAATAAAAAGGCCGCAAACGGTGGTATTAGAAATAAGGCTACAATTATGGACGCTGTTAAAGCAAAGGTTTTTGTGAATGCTAATGGTCTGAACAATTTACCTTCAGCGCCAATCATTGTAAATACAGGAATGAAACTTATAATTGTAGTCATTACTGCGGTTACGATTGCACCAGAAACTTCGGCTGTTGCGTTGTAAACTACCGTGTTTATGGGTAACTTTTTATGAGATTCCTCGTCGCTCGTTCCTTGCTCTGTCGGAATGACATTTTCGTTTTCATCCAAATGCCTTATAATGTTTTCTGATAGTATGACACCAACATCGACCATTGTACCAATAGCAATTGCAATACCAGATAAAGCGACTATATTGGCATCGACGCCAAAGAGTTTCATCGCAATAAATACCATTAAGACTGCAACTGGTAATAATCCTGAAATCAAGACAGAAGCTCGAAGATTAAACACCATAATGATTATAACCAAAATGGTAATCAATATTTCAAGTGTTAAGGCTTCATTGAGTGTACCTAAAGTTTCTTGTATCAATTCTGTTCTGTCATAAAAAGGCACTATGGTAACTTGTGATGTTCTTCCATCTGCCAAAACTTTTGAAGGTAATCCTGCACTTAATTCATTAATTTTTTCCTTTACGTTATTAATGACTTCCATTGGGTTTGCTCCATAACGAGCCACCACAACAGCACCAACAACTTCAGCACCTTCTTTATCCAATAAACCTCGTCTTGTTGCTGGACCTAATGAAACTTTTCCAATGTCTTTAATTTTTATTGAAGTGAAATTTTCAGAATCAACTACAGCATTTTCAATATCTGCAATGGATTTTACATACCCCAAACCACGAACTAAATATTCAGCTTGGTTAATTTCCAAGGTTTGTGCGCCAATATCCTTATTACTTTCTTTTACAGCTTTAACAATATGATGTAACCCAATGTTATATTGACGCATTAGTTCTGGGTTTACATCCACTTGGTACTCTTGAACATAACCACCAATTGATGCAACTTCAGAAACACCGCTTGCAGAGGACAAGGCATATTTAACATAGTAATCTTGAATACTACGTAATTCGTGTAAATCCCAACCACCTGTTACATTACCGTTCTCATCACGACCTTCAAGTGTGTACCAAAATATTTGTCCTAATCCTGTGGCATCTGGACCTAACGCTGGATTAACACCTTCGGGTAATAAACCACTTGGTAAGGAATTAAGTTTTTCGAGAATACGACTTCTGCTCCAGTAAAATTCTATATCCTCTTCAAAAATGATATAGATGCTTGAAAACCCAAACATAGAGGAACTACGAATGGTTTTCACTCCAGGAATACCCAATAATGATGTGGTTAATGGATAGGTTATTTGGTCTTCTATATCTTGTGGGGAACGACCATCCCACTTGGTAAATACGATTTGTTGATTTTCACCTATATCGGGAATAGCATCTACTGCTACAGGGTTACTTGGCAAAAATCCTGTATCCCAATTAAAAGGTGCATTAACAGTTCCCCATCCAATAAAAAGGACAAGTAGTAAAACTGCAACGAGTTTGTTTTCTATTAAAAATTTGATGCTTTTATTGAGCATTGGCTTTGATTATTAAATAGTTAGACATTGGTTTGATACCTAATAAACTTCAAAATAATCGATTGAATTAGTTTCTATTTCCTTTATATTTCAATATAAAATAGAACCGTAACTTTGGCTATGCTTATATTTCCTATTTCATCTAAAGAAAATATAATTCAAATTCACTATCAATCATTTTAAAATTCATTCGGTATTAAGAAAACACCGAATACAGCGAATTATCCTTACGACATAAAGCCATAGGATAAAAAAGTCCATTGTTTAAAAATCAAATTAAGTATGTTTCGTCAATCTTGTAGAGTTGCCTTATGACGAGTGGCGGTTTATATTCTTCGTAAGTAGAAACGTTATTTTCTAAACCTTCAAAAAGGTTACTATAAGTGTAAACAAATGAAGCTATAAATACTTGTTGTTCAAATGTGATTTTGTCAACTTGCAATTGTAATTCATCTTGACCTTCAATTGTTAATTGTTCATCATCACAACAATTTTTCTTGGTAATAGAACATCCTTCAGTAGATGGTTTTTCCATTTCCATTCCGCAACCTTTGGCTTTATGAAAAATAGCAGTTTCTACTAACGTATCTCCGCAATAATGCATATTCACAGTAAATGACATTGTAGAGCATAACACTACAAAAGCCATTGCTAAAGACATTATTTTATGGAAAAACTGCTTCATATCTATTTGCAAAGGTATAAAATTTTAACAACTATTGATTTTGTTTAACAGAAGTTTAGACATGCCTTCAATCTAATTTCTATAACTTAAAAGCTATATTTAAGTTGATTATCCGATAAAATTTATGAAATTTATTATTCTGGATATTAAGAACATTTATCTATAAATGTACTATAAGGATCTTAAAAATTATGAAGAATACCTATTAATATCTATTATTATAAAAACTCCTTTTTCCAATATAAAAGTTATAAAGAGTAGAGTTAAGAAAATAAAAATTCAATTATAATTTAAAAGATGAAAATGCTTTATTAATTGCTTCATGTTTAGCTAGATTATCAACTTTGTAATAACTATTAAATGTTTTAAAATCTTTATGTCCAGTCATCTCCATAATTGTTTTATCCGCAACTCCTTTATTTTTTAAAATTGTGATAAAAGTTCTTCTTGCTGTATGTGTGCTTACCCTTTTATAAAATGGAGCCTTTAATATTTTATGCTCCCTGTTTTTTGTCCTACTATATTCAACTTCAAAAGTAAATTCAGCATTTTTAAAAATTTCTTTAATAAACTGATTTTGCTTTTGATTACTAATTAATGGTAATTGAAATTCATATTTTTCTAGAATACTTTTACTAACTTCAAATAAAGGTATTTCTCTTACTTCTTTAGCAACATCTTTTTCCTCCTTAATTAAGATTGAATTTTCAGTTACAGTACGTTTATTTATTCTTTTTAACTCTCCATACCTAAGTCCTGTTAAACACTGAAACACGAAAACATCTTTAACTTTTTCTAAAGCTAGAGACTTTGGTTGGTACATGTAAATTTCATTTACTTGATCTAAATTTAATGCAATTTCTTTAGTGATAACTCTTTCAGGTTTTTTAAAATCTATAAAAGCATTGTTATATGTGTATTTATTTTTTAATGCCCAAAACATAAATGTTTTAAAAAGCCCAAGATTTCTAGCAAATGTGTTGGTACTATGATCTAAAACTCTTTAACAAAAATCTTTAAATTCAGTATCAAAATTATTATTTATTGTACTAAAAGTAAGCTTGTATTTTTTATATTTTTCGAAGTGAATTAAATGATTTTTTATATTAATATATCTCTTATTAGTTGCTTGTTTCCATTCTTTTCTTTTATTTTTTTCCTCCACAAATTCATCATAAGCATCAAAAAAACTATTACTCTTTTTAGAAATTTTTTTAAACTCTAAATCAAAAGCATCACGTAATATTTTTGAGGTAAATTCTTCATTGATTTTTGAATACAATGCCTTAGTTTCTTCAAATTTCTGAGTATACCTTAATAGTTGAGTATTTATAGTTAAATTGTTAGGAGCTTTATGTTTTCCTTTTAAATAAGGCTGTCTGTAATCAAAATCCCAATTTATAGGAGCTATTGTTTCTCCTGTAGAATAAACAAACTTCTTTTTCTCCTTATTAAAATGGCAGGTGAAGTAAATTAAAGATGGCTTTTCTCCTTTCTGGTTTTGAGGATTTTTTAAGTAAAACGAATGCTTCATAAAAGTTCAAAAATGAGTTTAAATACTGGGTGACAAAACAGGTGACAAAATAGGTGACAAAATAGGTGACAAAATAGGCGACAAAATAGTTATAATTAATTATAAAGTTAAAATACTAAACAATAATAAACTCCTTTATTTATCAGTGAAAATAACATTAAATATAGTTTATTCATTATAGTAAAATATATAGTTTCAATATTCTCCGACTCCACAGAAAGCCCTGTAAACTATTGATTTACAATGTTTTATTTTTTTTGAGGTGACAACTTATTCTGAAAGAAATTTCTTAAAAATAATATTACCGTTTTACTGGTATTGTTATATTTTTGATTTATGAATAATAAATCACTATTAATATTATTTTCTTCTTTTGCTTGCTACTTTATGAGTATTAAAATAGCATTTAGTAAAACTGAAATAGATAGTCTACAGTTTTATATTGAAAAAATAACATCGATAAACTCTAACAAAGATCTTTTTGATGCTTACAACTACTTGTCTAAAGAGAAAGATAAAAGATCTGATTTAGACAAAACTTATATTTATTACAATCTTTCTAAAATTGACTACACTTTAGGCTTTTACTATGATAGCGAATATAATGCTGTGCAAGCTTTAAAAATTATTGATAAAATTGCCGACTCTGACTTTAAAACAAGCTATAAAAAAAGTCTTTACACATTATTAGGTAAAATTTATAAAGCGTTAAACTTTAATGATCAAGCATTAAATTTTTATAACAACTCGCTTAAAATTGCTAATACCACTAAAGATAGTGTTGTCATTTACAATAATATTGCAACAACATACAAGGCTAATAAAGATTTTAAAAAGGCTAACGACATTTTACTAAAAGCTAAAGAGTTATTACCTAAAATTAATGATCAAACAGAGGTAGCTAGAATACTTGATAACCTTGGAGCTATTAAGACTATTTTACAAGATCCAGAAGCTTATACTTATCTAAAAAAATCACTAAAAATACGTCAGAAACTTAAAGATTATTCGCAATTATACCCAAGTTATAAAAGCCATTTTAATTATTACTTTAGCAAGAATAATATCGACTCTGCAAAAAAATATAGTGATCTAGCTTACAATATATCCAAACTAATTAATAGTCCTTCTTATCAAATAGATGCTATTAAATTAAAACTTAAAACCGATAACAATGTTAGCATTAATGAGTTTTTAAAACTTACAGACAGTTTAGAAAAAGTAAGAAACATAAATAAAAATCAATACTCACTTTTAAAGTATAATGTAAATAAAAGCTTACTAGAAACTGAAAAGCAAAAAAACCAAAAAACCATCTACAAGTTTAGCTTAATCTTTACAATAATACTAATTGTACTTATCTTGTATTTATTAAACATAAGACACAAAAAACAAAAATTAGAACAAATCTACCAAACTGAAACCAACATCTCTAAAAGAATACATGATGAAGTAGCAAACGACATTTATAAATATATGATTGTTTTAAATGAAAACAAATTAGATAAACAACTACAATTAGATACCATAGAAGATATATACTACAAGACTAGAGATATTTCTAAAGAAATTAATGTAATAAATGAAAAATCTAATTTTAAAGACGAATTAAAAGATCTCTTTTCTAGCTATTCTAACAACCAATGTAAAGTTGTAAGTAATGGTGTTTCTGATATTGACTGGAACAAAATAAACAAACATAAAAAAATAACTATTTACCGCGTATTACAAGAGCTTTTAACTAACACAAAAAAACATAGTCAAGCTAATTTAGTAGTAATTAAAATTAATACGAATCGTAAAAAACTAGAACTTCAATATACGGATAATGGTATTGGTACTAATCTAAATTTTAAAAATGGTTTGAAGAATACGGAAAACCGTATAAATACCTTAAAAGGAACTATTACTTTTGATACTAAACCAAATAATGGTTTTAAAGCACAAATTATAATTTAAAATGTTCAAAAAAGTTTTAATTTCTGATGATTTAGATAGTATTAGTCAAGGTGTTTTAAACACGCTTGAAAGTTTAAATATTAGCAATATAGATAAAACACTTTATTGTGATGATGCGTATTTAAAATTAAAAAAAGGATATCTAGACAAAAACCCTTATCAATTATTTATTACAGACTTATCTTTTATTGCAGATCATCGTGAACAAAAATTTAATTCTGGTAAAGATTTAATTAACACATTAACCCAGGAACATCCTGATTTAAAAATTATAGTTTATAGTATTGAAGATAGACTAGAAAACGTAAAACAACTTTATTCTAATAATAAAGTAAGTGCTTACGTATGTAAAGGAAGAAATGGTTTAAAAGAATTAAAAAATGCCATAATTGATGTTTATGATAACAAAACATATCTTTCACCATCAATATCAGATCGATTAAAATCTAAAAATCACTTAGAAATAACAGACTATGACATCGAGTTATTAAAACTATTATCTATAGGATTATCTCAAGATGAAATTAGCAGTAATTTTAAACAGAAAAATATATCGCCTAACAGTTTAAGTTCAATAGAAAAAAAAATAAATAAACTTAAATTATACTTTAATGCTCAAAACGCAATACACTTAGTATCAATAACAAAAGATACTGGTCTAATTTAATTTATTCAACTTACGGTTTACCGTAAAACTATTTTAAACTATTAAGTTAGCTTTACACCATAGATAATGTTTTGGGAGAAGCCATTATCTTAAGTTAGCTAATTGTTGAGTTAAATTTATTTTTTGGCTATTAATCATTTTATTAAATTTATTAAATCTCAACAAAAAAAAGCCTTACATATCTGTAAGGCTTTTTGCTTTTATTTTTCTTCTTGGCTTAACCATTTACTGTATCCGCCTTTAAAGTCATAAATTTTAACAAATCCTAGGGACTTCATTTTTTCTGCACATTTAGCACTTCTACCTCCCATATGACAATACACCAATACTGGTTTGTTTTTATCTAACTGTTGTATATCATTTTCAAAAGTTGGTGATAAAAAATTTATGTTTTGTGCTGTTGCAATGTGTCCTGCATCATACTCTTCTGGAGTCCTTACATCTATTAGTTGCACATCTTCCATATTAAGATATGTTTGCATCTCTTCTTGTGATACCACTTCTATTTCTCCTTCGGTTACTGTTTTACAGCTTACAATAACTGCTAATAGCAAGAATAAAATTAAAGGTTTTTTCATACTAAAAAGTTTATTTATTCTACGTCTCCTGTCCATTCTAATATACCACCTAATAAATTATAAGCATTATCAAAACCTAATTGATTCATAATATTACAGGCTTTTTCACTACGTGCTCCTGATCTACAATACACATAGTAGTTTTTTGATTTATCAAGTTCTTCAAGTTGATAAACAAACCCTTGCCCTTTATAAATATCTATATTAATTGAATTTGGTATTTTCTTTTCTGCAACTTCAGCTTCTGTTCTTACATCTAATATTACTGCATTATCATCTGCATTAAGCTGCTCTGTCCAATCTTTTTGAGATAAATTTGCCATCTTTTAAATATTTTTTTTTCAAAATTAAGATTTCTAAGTTATATAGACGTAAAAAAACCCGGAATGTTACATTTCGGGTCTTAACTTTAAATAATATTATAAGCTTTTATACTTTTATAGTACAACCAATAGCTTTTGTTTCCTTAACCTTAATTTCATTCCCTGATAGTAATGAGTTAACTGCATCTTCTACATATTTTGTTTTTACTGCATTTGCGTCTTGAAAATTATCATCTATTGCGCCAATATATTTAACAATATTTCCTTTTTTAGTTTTTTGTAAAACATACACATGTGGTGTTTTAGTGGCTCCATATTGTGGATAAATCTTTTGACCTTTATCTATTAGATACGGAAATGTAAACCCTTTTTCTTTGGCTCTTTTCTGCATTGCTTCCATGTTGTCTCCTGGTTTTACATCTGTATTATTTGGCATAATTGCAATAACAGGATAACCTTTACTTGCATACTTTTTATTTAAGGCTTCAATTCTATCTTCATAAGCTACTGCATATGGACATGTATTGCATGTAAAAGTCACTATAAATCCTTTTGCTTCATTAAAATCTGAAAGTGACACCATAGATCCGTCTATGTTTTCTAATTTAAAATCGGTAGCAATATCACCTATTTTATAACCATCTTTAGGTTTAATTGTAAAAGCACTAATTGTTAGCACTAGTACAAATAATGTTAATAATTTCTGTGTTGTTTTCATGAAAGTTATTTTAAAAATTTATTTAGTGTTCTTTCTAATTCTTCATACTCAAAAGCTTGCTCAAAAAATTCTCGTTTATTAGAATTATAAATTAAAGTTGCTGGTATAGCACCAGACCAATCTTTATTCACTTTTGGAATCCAATAATTAGAATCCATATCATTTAAAGCATAAAGTTCTGACTGTAATTGTTTTTCGTTTATAAAATTTTTAAGTTTTGTATCAAAATGCTTAGGAAAATCTAAACTAACCAAAACAACCTCTACATTTTTATCTTTATATTGTTTATTAATCCTTTCAAAATAAGGTAATTCTTTAACGCATGGCGCACACCAAGTTGCCCAAAAATTAACTACATAAGTCTTATTGTCCTGTTTGTTTAGCACTTTTTCTAAACCGTTATAATCAACTTCTGTAAATGTTATTTCTTCACTTTCTTCTTTACAAGAAACCATTAATAAAACCACTAAAATTGGCAATATGTATCTCATTAAATCTAAATTTTAGAATAAAAATAATAATCACCTATGTGTTATTTTTAAGTTTTAACAAATAATTAATTGCTGATTATATTTGAAAACTAAAATTTCATTTTTATATTTACACCGTAAATAAAACACATGAACACAATTTTAAATCATACTTGGTGGTGGAACTTCAAGATTTCAATCTTCGTGAAGTAAACCCTTAGTATATTTAATTTGAAAATATTTTATAAAGGCTTGTCATTCACGACAAGCCTTTTTTTTTACCATTATGAAAACATTTAGCTTATACACTCATTACAAAAAAATCTTAGCAGATACGATAACACCCGTTAGTATCTATTTAAAAATTCGTGATAAATATCCAAATAGTATCCTATTAGAAAGTAGCGATTATCACGCTAACGATAACAGTTTTTCCTACATCTGTTTTAATCCAATAGCCTCTATTAAAGTAGATGACAAAGCGATTACACAAACTTTTCCTGACGGAAGTATTATGAGTAACAGAGTAAGAAATGTAACTCAAATGATACATAAGTTTACTAAACGATTTAAAGTCAATTCTGAAACAGATTTTAAGTTTATCAACAATGGTATTTTTGGTTACACTGCCTATGATGCTGTAAAACATTTTGAAGATGTTTCTATTAGTAAAAAACCAAATTCTTTAGATATACCTGATATTTACTATGCTGTTTACCAAAACATCATAGCTATAAATCATTTTAAAAATGAAGCATATATTTTTGCCCATTGTTTTGAGACAGATAATAATATAGACGAAGTTTTACAATTAATAAGCTCTAAAAATTATGCTACATATAAATTTAACACAGAATCTGAAATAAAGTCTAACCTAACAGATGAGGACTATAAAAATCACGTAGAGTTAGCTAAAAAACATTGTGCAAGAGGTGATGTGTTTCAATTAGTGTTATCTAAAAAATTCTCACAAAGCTTTAAAGGTGATGAGTTTAACGTATATCGTGCATTAAGAAGCATTAATCCTTCACCTTATTTGTTTTATTTTGACTACGGAAATTTTAAAATCTTCGGAAGCTCTCCAGAAGCACAACTAGTAGTTAATAACGGTCAAGCCGAAATACATCCAATTGCTGGCACATTTAAAAGAACAGGTAATGATGAAGAAGACCAAAAGCTAGCTAAAAAATTAGCAGAAGACGCAAAAGAAAATGCAGAACATGTTATGCTGGTTGATTTAGCAAGAAACGATTTAAGCAGACACGGAAGCGAAGTAAAAGTAGAAACTTACAGAGAAGCGCAATTCTTTTCGCACGTTATACATTTAGTAAGTAAAGTTACAGGTAAAGTTCATAAAAACACAGCGACAATGCAGGTTGTTGCAGATACTTTTCCTGCGGGCACGTTAAGCGGCGCTCCAAAACATAAAGCTTTACAACTTATAGAAAAATACGAAAAAACAAGTCGTGCATTTTATGGAGGTGCAATTGGTTTTATGGATTTTAAAGGTAACTACAATCACGCCATCATGATACGTACATTTATAAGCAAAGACCATAACCTACATTGGCAAGCTGGCGCAGGAATTGTATCTAAATCCATTCCAGAAAACGAATTACAAGAAGTTTACAACAAACTAGGAGCCTTAACAAAAGCAATTGATTTAGCAGAACAAATTAATTAATCCTAAATCTAAATAAACATGAAAAAAGTATTAGTTATAGATAATTACGACAGTTTTACGTACAACTTAGTACATTATTTAGAAGACCTTAACTGCAATGTTACCGTAAAAAGAAACGACAAACTTACTATAGATTTTGTAGAGCAATTTGATAAAATAGTATTGTCGCCTGGTCCAGGTATTCCTGAAGAGGCTGGTTTATTAAAAGAAATCATAAAAACTTATGCGCCTACAAAAAGTATTTTTGGTGTTTGCTTAGGTCAACAAGCAATTGCTGAAGTTTTCGGGGGACAATTAATTAATCTAAACGATGTGTATCATGGTGTATCAACAAAAGTAACAATTACTGTAGATGACGAATCATTGTTTAACGGATTAGAAAAAAACATTGAAGTAGGACGATATCACTCTTGGGTTGTAGACCCTAATTTACCTGAAAGTTTAGAAGCTACTTCGGTAGACGAAAACGGACAAATCATGTCTTTACGCCATAAAATATATGATGTAAAAGGTGTACAATATCATCCAGAAAGTGTATTAACACCTTACGGAAAAAAAATTTTAGAAAACTGGCTAAAAGAATAAATCCGTCTTTCCTTCAAGAGATAGGGAATCAAAAAAGATTTAAAAAAAAATTGTCACGTTAAAATAATTATGAAACACATATTAAACCGATTAATAAACCACGAAAGCATCTCTAGCGAAGAAGCAAAACAAGTATTAGTAAATATATCAGAAGGTCTTTACAACAAAAGTCAAATAGCTTCTTTTTTAACTGTTTACATGATGAGAAGCATTACTTTAGAAGAGCTGCAAGGTTTTCGTGATGCGCTTTTAGAATTGTGTATACCTGTAGATCTTTCAGATTTTAACGCTATAGATTTATGCGGTACTGGTGGTGATGGTAAAAATACATTTAACATATCAACATTATCTTCTTTTATTACTGCAGGAGCAGGAGTTAAAGTTGCAAAGCACGGTAATTATGGCGTATCTTCAGCTTCAGGATCTTCCAATGTTTTAGAAAAACTAGGAGTGCATTTTACCAACAATGAAGATGTTTTAAAACGCTGTATTGACCAAGCTGGTATTTGCGTTATGCACGCTCCTTTATTTCATCCAGCAATGAAAAACGTAGGCCCAATAAGAAAAGAGTTAGGCGTAAAAACGTTCTTTAACATGCTTGGCCCAATGGTAAATCCAGCGTTTCCTAAAAATCAAATGGTTGGTGTATTTAATCTAGAATTACAACGCCTATATGGTTACCTATACCAACAAACCGATAAAAACTACAGCATTGTTCATGCAATAGATGGTTATGATGAAATCTCACTGACAGGAAAAACAAAAATCATTACTAACCAATCTGAAGTTATTTTAGACCCAAGCGACTTAAATATAGAGCAAATTGAAGCTTCAGAAATTTTTGGTGGTAATACTGTTGAAGATGCTGCTAGAATTTTCAAAAAAGTAATTTCAGGAAAAGGCACTAAAGCGCAAAACGATGTTGTTTGTGCTAATGCAGGTCTTGCTATTGCTACAGTTAAGCAAATTTCTCATCAGGAAGGATTTAAACTTGCTAAAGAAAGTCTTGGTACAGGTGAAGCAAAACGCAGCTTACAAAAATTAATAGAATTAAGTAAATAAAAAACCATCATTTCAAGCGCTTTATAAGACCAATAAAATTGTAATTAAAAATGAACATTTTAGATAAAATTACAGCAGATAAACGTAAAGAAGTCGATTTAAAAAAATCACTAATTCCTATCAATCAATTAGAACAATCCTTTCTATTTGAAAGACAAACCATTTCATTAACAGAGCGATTAAAAAATAGCGCTTCAGGTATAATTGCAGAACACAAACGTCGTTCACCTTCTAAAGCAACTATAAATCAAAATTTAAACGTTCAAGATGTTGCAAAAGGTTACGAAAACTCTGGTGTTTGCGGTATGTCTGTACTAACCGACGGTAAATATTTTGGCGGTAGTTTAGACGATTTAATTCTAGCAAGAGCAAGTAGTAATTTACCACTACTTAGAAAAGAATTTATAATAGACCAATATCAAATTATCGAAGCAAAAGCTTATGGTGCAGATGTCATTTTATTAATTGCTGCAATACTTTCTAAAGAAGAAATCAAGCAGTTTTCAACACTTGCTAAACAATTAAATTTAGATGTTCTACTAGAAGTTCATAATGAAGAAGAATTACACAAATCCATCATGCCAAGCATTGATATGTTAGGCGTAAACAACCGAAATTTAAAAACTTTTGAAGTCTCGCTAGATACTAGTAAAACATTAAGTGAAATGATTCCAAATGATTTTGTAAAAGTATCTGAAAGCGGAATAAGCACTGTTGAAGCCATTAAAGATTTAAAGCAATTTGGTTATAAAGGTTTTTTAATAGGTGAAAACTTTATGAAAACAGACAATCCAGGAGAAAGCGCAACTCAGTTTATTCAAAATTTAGAAAAATGAAAATAAAGATCTGCGGAATGAAATACCAAGACAACATTAACCAAATTGCAGCTTTGCAACCTGATTATTTGGGTTTCATTTTTTACAAAAAATCAAGTCGTTTTTTTGAAAGTGTTATTCCTAAGTTACCAAAAACAATAAAAAAAGTTGGTGTATTTGTAGATGCTAGTTTAGAGTATATTTTGAGTAAAATTGAATTACATCAATTAAACGTTATCCAATTACATGGACAAGAAACTCCTGAATTTTGTAACGAGTTGCGTCATGCTGAACTTGATTCAGCATCTCATCCTGTAGAAATCATCAAAGTCTTTTCAATAAAGGACCATTTTGATTTTTCAGTATTACAACCTTTTGAAAACATTTGTGATTATTTTTTATTCGATACAAAAGGAAAATTACCTGGCGGAAATGGATACACATTTAATTGGGACGTATTAAAAAACTATCCTTCAACAACACCTTATTTTTTAAGTGGCGGCATAGGATTAGATGAAGTTGACATTATTCAGCCATTCCTACAAAAAAAAGAATCCAAATATTGTCACGCTATTGACGTGAATAGCAAATTTGAAATTACAGCAGGTTTAAAAGATATTGAAGCATTAGAAAAATTTAAAGACATATTAATCAGTTAAACTGATTGCAGAGCAAAAAATTATTACTATGAACTACAACATTAACGAAAAAGGATATTACGGAGATTTTGGTGGTGCATTTATCCCAGAAATGCTCTATCCAAACGTAGAAGAATTACGTCAAAACTATTTAAAAATTATGGCAGAGCCATCTTTTAAAGCTGAATTTGACCAGTTATTAAAAGATTATGTTGGTCGCCCTTCGCCATTATATTTTGCCAAACGTCTTTCAGAAAAATACAATACTAAAATTTATTTAAAACGCGAAGATTTAAATCATACTGGCGCACATAAAATTAACAATACCATTGGTCAAATTTTAATGGCAAAACGATTAGGCAAAAACCGTATTATTGCCGAAACTGGCGCTGGACAACATGGTGTAGCAACAGCAACAGTTTGCGCACTTATGGGTATAGAATGTATTGTTTATATGGGTGAAATTGATATCGCACGTCAAGCACCAAACGTAGCACGTATGAAAATGCTTGGCGCTACAGTAATACCTGCAACATCTGGAAGCAAAACCTTAAAAGACGCTACAAACGAAGCAATTAGAGATTGGATTAATAATCCTGTAGACACACATTATATTATTGGAAGTGTTGTTGGCCCACATCCGTATCCTGATATGGTAGCAAAGTTTCAAGCGGTAGTTTCAGAAGAAATTAAATTTCAACTAAAAGATAAAGAAGACACCGAAAATCCAGACTACGTTATTGCTTGTGTTGGTGGCGGTAGTAATGCTGCTGGCGCATATTACCATTATTTAAATAATGAAAACGTAAAACTTATAGCTGTAGAAGCTGCTGGTTTAGGTGTAGATTCTGGTGAAAGTGCTGCGACTTCTGTATTAGGAAAAGAAGGCATCATTCATGGTAGTAAAACCTTATTAATGCAGACCAACGATGGTCAAATTACCGAGCCTTATTCTATTTCAGCAGGATTAGATTATCCTGGTGTTGGACCAATGCATGCGCATTTATATAAAACAGGTCGTGCTGAATTTATTTCGATTACAGATGATCAAGCCATGCAAGCTGGTTTAGAATTGTGCAAATTAGAAGGTATTATTCCTGCTATAGAAACATCTCATGCATTAGGTGTTTTCGAACAAAAAACGTTTAAACCAAACGATATTGTTGTAGTAAGTTTATCTGGTCGTGGTGATAAGGATTTACAAAACTATATAGACTATTTTAAAATTTAAAACTTGTCATTCCGCACTTGATGCGGAATCCAAATAAAAACCTAAAAATAGATTCCTACTTAAACAGGAATAACATATAAAATGAACAGAATAAACCAAAAACTAAACGAAGACAAAAAACTTTTGTCTATATACTTTACAGCAGGTTACCCTAATTTAAATGATACCCTTACAATAATAGAAAATCTAGAAAAAAGCAGTGTAGATATGATAGAAATTGGATTACCTTTTAGTGATCCTTTAGCAGATGGACCAACCATACAAGCAAGCTCTACAGAAGCTTTAAAAAACGGAATGACTACAGAAGTGCTTTTTAAGCAATTAAAAGATGTAAGAAAAACCGTTTCTATTCCATTAATTCTTATGGGATATTTTAATCCGATGTTGCAATATGGAGTTGAGGCTTTTTGTAAAAAATGTCAAGAAATTGGTATAGATGGATTGATAATTCCAGATTTGCCAGTAGATGTGTATAACGAACAATACAAAAGTACTTTTGAAAAGTACGGATTAATAAATGTATTTTTAATTACACCTCAAACCTCAAAAGAGCGTATTAAATTTATAGATTCTATTTCAAACGGATTTATTTATATGGTTAGTAGCGCGAGTGTTACAGGAAGCAGTAAAGGTTTTGGTGATACGCAAACCAATTATTTTAAGCGCATTGCAGATATGCAACTTAACAATCCGCAAATCGTTGGTTTCGGAATTAATAACAACGATACTTTTACTCAAGCCACAACTTATGCTAAAGGAGCTATTATTGGAAGTGCGTTTATAAAACATTTATCAAATAACGGTGTTAACAAAATAGAAAACTTCATCAGCTCTGTAAGAAAATAAAACATATATTTGGTTATTAATCACTAACCAATTAAAATATTTCATTATGGAATGGTATTTAAAAGTCGTAAGAGATAATTACGCAAATTTTGAAGGAAGAGCAAGACGTCAAGAGTATTGGATGTTTGTCTTATTTAATTTTTTATTTATAGTAGCTATTGCTTTAGTTTCTGGTGTACTATCAGGTCTATTAGAAGCTCCTGGTTTTATGTTTTTATACCTTATCTATGTTTTAGCAGTGTTTATCCCTAGTTTAGCTGTAGCTGTAAGACGATTACATGATGTTGGAAAAAGCGGATGGTTTTATCTAATTAGTTTAATACCATTAATTGGTGGGATTTGGTTATTAATTCTTTTTGTTACAGAAGGAGATAAAGGTCCTAATCAATATGGTCCAGATCCTAAAGCTCCAAACTCTGAAGAAATTAATGAGATTGGTCAAGTAAATGACTAAAATATTTCTAAATCATAAAAAAGCCTGCATAAGTTATGCAGGCTTTTTTATTAACATCTTAAAAGAATTGTTTAACAACGATTTATGAAAATTTCTCATTGTTTTTCTTAAATTATAATTGAACAAAAAAAAGAAAAATTATGGGAATTATAGCCGACAGAAAATTAAAACGAACAAAAGAACAAACCAATCCAACTAATCCGACAGGAAACACAAAGTTGGAAACAAACGATTTTGATATTGATGAAAAAACAATCAAAAATCAGCAAAATAAAACAAACAGTTAATCTGTAAATATTTATATTTAAAGCCTATTCTTAAAAGATAGAATAGGTTTTTTTTTATGAAATTACTTAATGATTTTCGTTTAATAATACTACTCTGCTTAACGCTTGGTTTAGCTCCTTTTTTTCCTGAGCCTCATCTTTGGGGAAAACTAAAATGGATTGCTGGTGGTGCAAAAGGCATGCAACCTGTGGATTGGTTTGATGTTGTTTTACATGGATTTCCTTGGGTACTTTTAATTAGAATTTTCATCTTAAAAATCAATAAAAAGAATGTCGCTTAATATTGTTTTAATAGAACCTGAAATACCAAATAACACAGGAAACATTGGTAGATTAGCGTTAGGATCTGGTAGTAAATTACACTTGGTCAAACCCTTTGGTTTTGAACTTACAGACAAACGTTTAAAACGTGCTGGTTTAGATTATTGGCAGCACTTAGATGTTATTTATTATGATAACATAGATGATTTTTTCTTTAAAAACAAAAACAAAAACATGGCTTTTTTATCTGCACACGGAAAGAAAACCCATTGGGATATCCCATTTGAAGAGGATTTGTTTTTGGTCTTCGGAAAAGAATCGGTTGGTTTACCTAAATCTTTAATAGAAAAAGAAGCTAATAATTTATATAAAATACCACTTCATAGCCAACATATTAGAAGTCTAAATATTGCTAATGCTGTTAGTATTGTAGTTTATGAAGGATTAAGACAGTTAAACCATTAAAATATGATACCTAAAACCTCTAATGTTTTTAATTTTTTTTCAGAATATTTTCAAATCCTATTGGGTATTGTTCTTGCTAGTATTGGCTTAAAAGCATTTTTATTACCAAACGGATTTATGGATGGTGGCGTAACTGGTATAGCTTTATTAATTAATAAACTAATAAACATTAATATCTCTATATTATTGATTGTTTTTAGTATTCCGTTTTTAATTATAGGGTATTTTACTGTGTCTAAAAGAATTATTTTAAAATCTATTATTAGCATTATTGGATTAGCTCTTTTTATTCACTTTGAAAACTTTGAAATTATCACAGAAGATAAATTTTTAATTTCCATATTTGGCGGTTTGTTTCTTGGCGCAGGTATTGGTATTGCAATTAGAAATGGTGCTGTACTTGATGGATCAGAAATTTTAGGCATATTTATTAATGATAGGTTTGGCATTAGTATAGGAAAAGTTATTCTTGTTTTTAATATTATCTTATTTTCTATTACTGCTTTTGTAATTTCTAAAGAAATTGCGATGTACTCTATTCTAACCTACATTGTCACTGCAAAAGTTACAGATTTGGTTATTGAAGGTTTTGAAGATTTTATTGGTATTACCATTGTATCAACCCAATATGAGAAAATAAAAGTTGCAATCATTAATGAACTAGGAGCAGGAATGACTATTTATAAGGGTCAAAAAGGGTTTGGCAGTAAAGGTAAAACTGAAGATTTTGATATTATACACACCATTATAAACCGTATTGATATAAAAAAAATGTATCGAATAGTTACTAGTATTGATAAAGAAGCGTTTATTGTAGAGTTTGATGTAAACAATGTAAAAGGTGGAGTCTTGCGTCGTTATTTAGATAAAAAAAGCAAAAAGCTAGACAAAAACTTAACTAAAAATAATTTTTTCTAAGTGCTTTAGTAAATAACGTTTTACTACAGCTATTTTATAATTACCAATTTCTTGCTTGTATTTATTTAGGATTATTATGCTTTAAATAATTTAAATACATCGCTTCTACTTTTGCTCTTGCCCAAGGTGTACGACGCAAAAACTTTAAACTAGATTTAATTGAAGGATTGCTAATAAAGCAATTGATCTTAATAACATGTCCCATGTATTCCCAACCATAATGTGCTTGTAAGTCGGTTACAATTTTTTCTAGTTTTATACCGTGTAGTGGATTATTAGGTTGATTTTCCATTAGATATTTTCTACTAACCCTTTTATTTTTATAGCTTTTTCAAAATGATCTAGTTTATGAGTTTTAATCCACCAAGTAGCTGCTTCCATCAACAATTCTGGATTATCATTTTTATTTTTAAAAAACGCATAAAATGAAACACCAACATTTTCACCTTTTGTTTTAATTTTCTGGTCACAAACTTTAATAATCTTTTCTTTTAAAACAGGTGTCATTTAGTTGTTATTTTTTCTATTAGAATTTCTGTTTTTATTACGATTTCTTTGTCTTCTTCCTGAGTTTGAAGTTGTGCTTTTTCTTTCGCCTTTAGGCTTATTAGAATTATTGCTTTTTGATCTTCTATTTTGTCCTGGTCTAATCGGAGCAGTAGACGCATTTGGATCTGGCTCAAAACCTTCTAAAATTTCGACGGGTAACTTTTCGCCTATTAATTTTTCTATATCTTTTAAAAATGTAGTTTCGTCTGCACTTACTAGGCTAATAGCTTGCCCATCTGCTCCTGCTCTACCTGTACGTCCAATACGGTGTACGTAATCTTCTGAAATATTAGGGATTTCAAAATTTATTACATGTGGTAATAACGGTATATCTAAACCACGCGCAGCAATATCTGTTGCAACAAGCACATTAATACTTCCGCTTTTAAAGCCTTCTAAAGCTTTGGTACGCGCGCCTTGACTTTTATTTCCGTGGATTGCTGCTGCTTTTATACCAACTTGGTCCATTTTTTTACACAATTTATTGGCGCCATGTTTGGTTCTTGTAAATACTAAAACTTGCTTCCAGTTTCCATCTTTAATTAGTTTGATAACCAAGCCTGTTTTTTTACCTTTTGCAACACGATATACTTTTTGCGAAATAGCCTCTACAGTTGTATTTTCTGGAGTTGCTTCAACTTGAATAGGATTGTTTAAAATTCCGTTAGCCAGTTTTTTAATGTCTTTAGAAAATGTTGCCGAAAACATCAGGTTTTGACGTTTGTCTGGCATAAATTTCATGACACGTTCAATATCTCTTAAAAAACCCATATCTAACATTCGATCCGCTTCATCTAGAACAAAAATTTCTACACGTTTTATAGACAATTCATTTTGATTAATTAAATCTAATAACCGTCCTGGTGTTGCTACCAAAACGTCTACACCTTTTCTAATAGTCGCTATTTGTGGTTTTTGGTTGACTCCACCAAAAATTACTGCGCTACGCAAATTTAAAAACTCGCTATATTCCTTTACATTGGTATAGACTTGAGCTGCAAGCTCTCTAGTTGGCGTTAAAATTAACGCACGGATAGGTCTAAACTTCTTTTTAGGGTTTTCTGATAAAATGTGCAGTAATGGTAATGTAAAACCTGCAGTTTTACCTGTTCCTGTTTGTGCAGAAGCCAATACATCATTACCATCTAAAACTGGTGGTATCGCTTTTAATTGTATTGGACTTGGTGTTGTGTATCCTTTTTTACTAATTGCTTTTAGTAAAGGTTGAGATAAACCTAAAGATTGAAATGACATAAATAATGTTTGTGAGATAAACACTATTTTTTTAGGTTACCTCTTTAATTAGCTGCGAATGTACGGCTAATTAATGGTTTTTTAGTTTTATCGCTGCTGTTTATATTATAAATCATTTTTGACTTAATTATTTTTTGCTCCAATAGAATAAAAGATATAAGCATAAACACATTTAGATTTATTTTCTAAAAAATCTGCAACTTCTTTTTCCAATTCTGCTTCATTTTCTTTGAAGCTGTCTTTTTTTGTAAACTTTTCAAGTTCTACACAAACATCAATATCAGCAATAGATTGGTCAAAATTTTGGAGTATTTTGGCATCACTCATTATTTCTTCAGATTCTTCTGGATGTTCTTCAATGTATGTTGTAAATCGTTTTTGAGCCTCTTCACTTCCTAATGCTTCTATGTTTCTCATCATACGTTTAATTTCTGGATGCATATCGTCCATTAAAGTATTTATACAATCACACATTAAATTACCAAATTTTTCTGCATCAGAAACATTAGAATCTGTTTGTGCTTGCAAAGAAAAATTAATAAACAAAAAAATTAATAACGGTAAAAGAATAGATTTTTTCATAATAAAAATTGGTTTGGAATGACTTTTAAAGTAGTACTTTTATTTAGATAGTACTAAAAAAATTCTTGATACTGTAACACTCTAAAATCAAATGTGTTGAATTTTGAATTTTTAGCTTTAAGTTGTTTATAAAGCGGATTGCTACCTATTGCTCGATTAGCGCTACCTGAAGATGAGGTTAGAGATACTGTTTTAATAATTCTATTTGCTGAATTAGTATTTGGTAATTCAAATTGATGAATTCTTGGAATTTCATTAGAGACTAATTCTAATTTTATATTGTAATCTTTTATATGTTTTCTAAAGAAATACTCTGGTCCATTTTTACTATTTCCGCCAGTAAAAAGTATGGTTTCAATATTAGAAAATCGTTTAATGTAATCTATAACATCTCGTAATTCAACATTAAACATTCCTAAATCTGAAGCGTCTATTTTTTCTCGTTCGCAACTATCTACAATATCACAAACGCCTATTTTGTGTTTGATTAAAAATTTTTTTCGCTGGTCTATAGCTTCTTGAGAATTATCAAATCTTAAGTTTAGATTATGTATTTTATCAATATACAACCAAAGTGAATTGTAATAACTGCCATAACAAAAATCTACATCTTTTTCCAACAAATCGCCTGTACTAAATCTTGGCGGCGGTAATGTCCCAACAATCAGTTTTTTAGTATCTTTTTTAATGAATGGCGCATATGGATGATGATGCTTAAACACAATATAGTCTTGGATTTAATTTATATTTTTTGTATGTTAAGTGTAGAAAAATACAATTAAAATATGGGAAAAGGAGATAAAAAATCTAAACGCGGTAAAATACACAGAGGAACTTTTGGTGTTAGACGACCAAGAATAAAAAAACGTGTAAGACCAGAAACTAAAATTAATGTAGATAAAAAGGCAAAAGCTTAAATTTTAAACTTTTGCCCTATTTTTTTTCCTACTATATATGCACCAAATACTGCTAGCAGTAATATTGTAATATTAAAAAAAACATATAAACCGTATAAAAATATATTGTCTTGAGAGTTAAAACAGTATGTCTCTGTAAGGCAAACTTCTACTCTATCTTCATATAAAAATGGTAATAAATAACTTATTGCAAGTACTATAATTACTGCCCAAAATAAATAAGTTATATTTTTACTTTTTGCAGGCTTACCTGTTGGTTTAAAAATATTGCGTTCTTGTTCTGTTCGCTTATTATCTTGTAAAGACCAAGTGATTTTCTTCTGAGAGTTTTCCATCAAATTGATAGTTATCGTAGTTAAACTTTTTTAAATCATCTAAAGTTTTTGCGTTAGTATCGATTACATATCTTGCCATTAAACCACGTGCTTCTTTGGCATAAAATGAAATGATTTTAAGCTTACCGTTTTTAAATTCTTTAAACGTAATGTCTATTACAGGTACTTTTAATGCTTTTTTATCTATTGCTTTAAAATACTCGTTAGACGCAAGGTTAACAAACAACTCGTCGTCTTCTAACTCTTCATTTAACGCGTGTACTATATCTTTTTTCCAGAATTGATATAAATTGTCTTTTGTGCCTACCTTTAACTTTGTTCCCATTTCTAAACGGTAAGGCTGTATTAAGTCTAATGGTTTTAAAACACCGTAAAGTCCGGATAAAATTCTAACCGTATTTTGTGTAAGTTCAAGCTTATCTTTAGGTATTGTATAAGCATCTAATCCTTTATACACATCTCCATTAAAGGCATACATTGCTGGTCTGGCGTTATCTTCTGTAAATGGTACTGTAAACTCTTGATTACGTTGGTAATTTAAATCTGCTAACTTATCACTTATACTCATTAGCTTTGATAAAGACTTTGGGCTTTTTGCTTTTAGTGCTTTATTTAACTTTAAAGATTGCTCTAAAAATTGTGGCTGAGTGGTTTTGTTTGTTGGCAATTGGGTTTCAAAATCTAAAGACTTTGCTGGTGATAATACTAGTTTCATAAATCTATCTTTTTCTGATACTAAATTACAAATTGTTACTGCGTTATAAAAGCTGAATAGATAGTAATTTTAAATAGGTCTATTCGGTTTTATTATTGGGTTTGAGTAAGCGCGTTAGCGATAGTAACGACATCCTTTTTTTGCTGCTTTTACTTTAGGGTTAAGCTTTAATCATTTGCAAAAAAAGATATAGTGAATAGCGCGACCCTTGTGGTAACGCCCTAATTATTTTCTATGTGTTTGGAGTAACCTTTCCATTTTTCTATACAATCTTGCATGTCTTGTGGTATTGGCGTGTCAAAACTCATAAATTCGTTTTTTGTTGGATGCATAAATCCTAAGGTTTTGGCATGTAAGGCTTGACGTGGTAATACTTTAAAACAGTTCTCTACAAATTGTTTGTATTTGGTAAAGGTTGTGCCTTTTAAGATTAGGTTTCCGCCGTAACGCTCGTCATTAAATAAGGTATGTCCTATATGCTTCATGTGTACGCGTATTTGGTGCGTACGTCCGGTTTCTAATTTGCAGCTTACTAGTGTGACATAGCCTAATCGCTCTAAAACTTTGTAGTGCGTTACTGCTGGTTTTCCTTTATCGGCTTCGTCATCTAAGAATACGGTATTTTGTAATCGATTTTTTGGATGTCTTCCTATGTTACCTTCTATTATACCTTGGTCTTCTTCTAGATTTCCCCAAACTATTGCAACATACTCACGCTCGCTAGTTTTGGCTTTAAATTGAGCAGATAGATGCGCCATAGCGTGTTCGGTTTTTGCTACTACTAACAATCCTGATGTATCTTTATCTATACGGTGTACTAATCCTGGTCTTTCACTTGAATTATTTGGTAAATTATCAAAATGAAATATTAACGCATTTATTAGTGTTCCGGAATAATTACCATGTCCTGGATGTACAACCATGCCTGCTGGTTTGTTAACGACTAATAATTGATCGTCTTCATAAACGATGTCTAATGGAATATCTTCTGCAACCAATAAGTTTTCATGTGGCGGATGTTGAAATAATACGCGTACCTGATCATTTGGTTTTACCTTGTAATTGGATTTTACTGGTGTGCCATTTACAAAGATGCTTCCGTTTTTTGCGGCATCTTGTATCTTGTTTCGGGTAGCGTTTTCTACCTTATTCATTAACCATTTATCAATACGTAAAGGTGATTGTCCTTTATCTGCGGTAAACGAATAATGCTCGTAAAGATCGTCGTTATCTTCTTCTGGTAATTCTGGTGTGTAATCGTCCATAGATTAATTGCTGTTTGGTCGATTTCCGTTTCCTAAAACTAAATCTATTGAAGCTGTTTTTGGCAATTTTGTTCCTGGTTCTAAAACGTCTCCTTTATAACGCATACCTAAAACCATATCTTTAGCAATATTGTCTATATAGGTTTTCTTTCCTACTTTAAAACCTAAAGCTTCTAAAGTTGGTTGCGCTTGTCTAAATGTACGCTGGCGCAAATCTGGAACAGCTACTTTACGATACCCAGAAGGATTTAAGGTAATGTAAATTTTACGGTTTTCTTTAACTTGAGCATTTGGTTTTGGGTCTTGTTCTATAACTGCAAATTTTGGGTAGTTTGGATTAAAATTAGCAGAGTCTTGAATTTGCATTACCAAATTATTTTGCTCTAACTCTATCTTAGCGACCTCAATAGACTTTCCTGTTAAGTCAGGTACAGTCTCAAATGTACCGTGATTTGTGGTCACGCTTAACCATTTAAGCAACAAAAAAACAATTACTACAACTGCTACAATAGCAATTACAATTTGCTTTAAAAATTCTTTACTTTTTATAAAACCAATAAAACTCATTTAGTAAAATTTATGTAGACAAATATATAAAAACAAAAAGGTTTTCCTTCGGATTAAAATAAATGATATTTTTACACAACGAATATTTTTTAGGATTATTGAAAACCTTAGAGTATTTCGATATAATTTAGACTAAATGAAAAAAAATATAGCCATTATTATGGGCGGATATTCTAGCGAATATCAAATCTCATTAAAAAGCGGAAACGTAGTTTACAACACGCTTGATAAAGAAAAGTTTAATGCGTATCGCATTCATATTTTTAAAGATAAATGGGTTTATGTAGACGAAGATGATAGTGAATACCCAATTGATAAAAACGACTTTTCTTTCACAAAAAACAACAAAAAAATCACTTTTGATTGTGTATTTAACGCCATACATGGAAGTCCTGGCGAAGATGGTTTTATGCAAGGATATTTTAAATTACTAAATATCAAACACACTAGTTGTGGCATGTATCAAGCAGCTGTGACTTTTAACAAACGTGACTGTTTAAGTATTTTAAAACCTTACGGAATTTTAACCGCTGAAAGCTACTTTTTAAATGCTGGCGATACAATTAATGAAGACGAAATTATTGCAAAAGTAGGCTTACCTTGCTTTGTAAAAGCTAACAAAGCAGGTAGTAGCTTTGGAATAACTAAAGTACATAAACAAGAAGATTTACAACACGCAATTGAAGTTGCTTTTAAAGAGGATGACGAAATAATTATTGAATCTTTTTTAGATGGAACCGAAGTATCAGTTGGTGTGATAACGTATAAAGGCGAAACTAAAGTCTTACCAATTACCGAAATTGTTAGCGAAAACGACTTTTTTGATTACGAAGCAAAATACTTAGGAAAATCTCAAGAGATTACACCTGCTAGAATTACAAAAGAACAAGAAGAAATTGTTACGAAAACCGCTAAGAAGGTTTATGAGGTTTTAAAAATGAAAGGTTTTTCTAGAAGTGAATTTATATTTAAAAACAATCAACCGCATCTATTAGAAGTAAATACGGTACCTGGATTAACTAACGAAAGTATTTTACCTCAACAAGCTGCTGCTACAGGTATTAGTTTACAAGAATTATTCACAAATGCTATTGAAGAAGCTTTACTTTAAATTGAAACAGGAAATATAGAAACACGAATCACGAATATGAGAAGGCATAATTTTAAGAATTTACAGATTTGGCAAGAAAGCATTAATCTTATAACTGATAATTATAACTTCACAACTACACTTCCTAAAGATGAAAAGTTTGGATTAATTAGTCAATTAAATAGAAGTTGTGTTTCTATTGCCTCAAATATAGCAGAAGGCACAAGTAAACGAAGTAATAAACATTTTATCAAATATCTTGAAGATAGTTTAGGCTCTGCTTACGAATGGGAAACACAAATAATTATTTGTAAAAATCTTAATTTTATCTCTGAAGAAAAATTTGATGATTTTGAAAATAGAATTAAAAAAATTCAACAAAAAATATCCAACTTTATTGATAAACTAGATAATTGATTATCTTGTTTCCTGTATCAAATAATCTTGATTCAAAAAAAATATGAGACGCGCACTTTTTCCTGGGTCGTTTGATCCAATAACTAATGGACATTACGATATTATCAAACGCGGTATTAAATTGTTTGATGAGGTTGTAGTAGCTATTGGTGTAAATTCTACCAAAAATTATATGTTTTCTTTAGAGGAACGAAAACAATTTATTGAAGACGCTTTTAAAGACGAACCTAAAATAAAAGTGGTTACCTATAAAGGTTTAACTGTCGATTTTTGCAAAGAGATTGATGCCGATTTTATCTTACGTGGCTTACGTAATCCAGCAGATTTTGAATTTGAAAAAGCTATCGCACATACAAACCGTAAATTATCGACCATAGAAACGGTATTCTTACTAACTGCAGCTAGAACAAGTTTTATATCGTCTTCTATTGTTAGAGACGTCATTAAAAATAACGGAGATTACACCAAACTAGTACCTAAAAGTGTACGAGTAAAATAGTTGACGTTAGAAGTTGGATGACGGATGACGGATGACGGATGACCTAAGTTGAAAAAGTGGCACTAAAAGAACTTTAAATACTTTAGACACTTAAAACTTTAAGTATTTATATCCTAAAACTTATATTCCGATAAAGGTTTAGGAAATTTCTCTGGATCTTCTGCTAAATGATATCTTGGATCATCAATAGCTTCGACTACAACTTCTCTAAATTTTGGACTTGCCTTATACATCAATATTTTACAATCTTCACTAAGGTGTTTTAATCTAATTTGTTTGCCTTCTGCTTCATACTTTTCAACTAAATTAAAAATAGCTTCTAAAGCAGAATGGTCACTAATTCTTGACTCTACAAAGTCAATTTCAACTTTTTCAGGATCGTTTTTGACGTCAAATTTTTCATTAAATGCAGAGATACTTCCAAAAAATAATGGTCCCCAAATTTCGTAAACTTTAGTTCCGTCGGCTTTCATTCTTTTTCTGGCTCTAATTCGCTTTGCATTTTCCCAAGCAAAAGCTAATGCCGAAATGATTACACCAATAAATACTGCTACTGCTAGATCTACAAAAACAGTTACTAAAGACACAGTGATTAAAACAAACGCATCAGATTTAGGTATTTTCTTTAATATTCTAAAACTTGACCATGCAAATGTTTCGATAACCATCATAAACATGACACCAACTAATGCTGCAATTGGCACCATTTCTATTAACTTATCTGCAAATAGAACAAATGACAATAATGTAAGCGCCATCATTATGCCTGACAATCTTCCTCTACCGCCTGAATTAATATTAATTACAGTTTGACCAATCATACCGCAACCACCAGTTGCACCAAATAAACCAGAAACAATATTTCCTGCACCTTGTGCAATACATTCTCTATTACCATTACCTCTAGTTTCAGTTAATTCGTCTACAAGATTCATAGTCATTAAAGTTTCTATTAATCCAACAGAAGCTGCTAAAAATGCAGGTAATGCTATAAATTTTAATGTATCTAGATTGAATGGTAATTTTTCCCACAACTCCATATTTGGAGTCGGAAATTCTCCTTTTAATCCAGTTCCGCCACCTTCAATTATGTAAGAACCAACAGTTGGTACATCAATATTAAAACCAATTACTATTAAGCTAGTTACAATTATTGCTGTTAATGCAGCTGGTAATTTTTTAGTAAGCTTTGGAAGTGACCAAATAATTCCCATAGTTAATAACACTAAAGCTATCATAGTATACAATTCTGTTCCATCCATAAAAGTGCTAACATATCGTTTAACACCTTCATCAGAAACTTGTAAACTCTTATGGCTAAACATTTTTACTTGAGCTATAAAAATAACGATAGAAAGTCCGTTTACAAATCCCATCATAACAGGATGAGGTATTAGTCTAACAAATTTTCCTAATTTAAAAACACCTGCAAATATTTGTATTAAACCCATTAAGATGACACAAGCCATAAGGTAGAAAAAACCCATATTTTCTATAGGTGTATCCATTAACATTCCTTTAGTGTGTCCTTCTGCAATCATAGATACAAATATTACAGCAACAGCTCCTGCCGCACCAGAAATTAATCCTGGTCTACCACCAAAAATTGCAGTAATTAAACCTATAATAAATGCACCAGAAAGTGCCATTAACGGATCTATTTGTGCAACAAAAGCAAACGCAACTACTTCTGGTATCATTGCTAAAGAAACTGTAATACCTGCTAATACATCATCTTTAGCATTAGGAACTATTTTTCTAATAAACTCTGTCATTGTCTTGGCTTTTAAGCTTGCAAAAGTACATCTAATTACAAAAAACACAAGCCTATATACTATATTTGTAGTAATTAGATTTAAATAATCGCTTTTATGAAAAAAATCGCTCTGCTTTTTTTAGTTGGTTTTATTTATTTTTCTTGTGAAGAAGATAAAACACCAAGTTTTACTACTGTTTTTGAAACCTCTAATGGAACTAAAACTCCGACTTACAACGAAGTTATTGAGTTTTATAAACAATTAGCCGATAGTTACTCAAAAGTCCATATTCAAGCAATTGGTGAAACTGATAGCGGAGAACCATTACACCTTGTTACATTAAATCCTGATAGTAATTTCAATTTTGAAAGTATAAAAAAAGACAAGCGTATCATTTTAATCAATAATGGCATACATCCAGGAGAATCTGATGGTATTGATGCTACCATGCTTTTATTTAGAGATCTTGTACAAGGTAAAATAAAGATGCCTAAAAATGTTGTTTTAGCAACAATACCTATTTACAATATTGGAGGTAGCTTAAACAGAAACAGCACTACAAGAACCAACCAAAACGGACCAGAAGAATATGGCTTTAGAGGTAATGCTCGTAATTTTGATTTAAATAGAGATTTTATAAAAGCAGATAGTAAAAATGCAAAAGCTTTTGCTAAAATTTTTCATTTAGTAAAACCTGATATTTTTATTGACAATCATGTTAGTAATGGTGCAGACTACCAATATACACTTACTCATTTATTTACACAGCACAACAAATTAGATGGAGAGTTAGGCAAGTATCTACACAATACTATTCAACCAGAATTAGAGCAGAGACTTGCTAAAAAAAATTGGGATATTACTCCATACGTTAATGTATTTAATAGCGTACCAGAAAAAGGCTTTTCTCAATTTATGGATTACCCAAGATACTCAACAGGATACACTACACTTTTTAACACCTTAGGTATGATGGTCGAAACCCATATGTTAAAGCCTTACAAACCACGTGTAGAAGGTACTTACGAGTTAATGAAAACCATGATTGAAATTGTAAACACAGAAGCAAAAAACATAAAAAAACTAAGAAAAGAAGCTTTTAATAAAACTTACACTAATAATCTATATCCTTTAGATTGGAAAATAGACACAACAAAACAAACTACACTAAATTTTAAAGGTTATGAAGGCAAAATGATTACTAGTAAAGTTACTGGTTTACAACGTTTAAAATATGACCGTAATCTACCTTTTACAAAGGATGTTACTTACATGAATTATTTTAAACCAACTACAAAAGTAAAAATACCTAAAGCATACATCATCCCTAAAGGTTGGTGGCCAATTTTAGAGCGCTTAAAAATGAATAATATTGAAATGAAACCTTTACAAAATGATAGTATTATTTCTGTTGAAAGTTATAAAATTGAAAAATTTAATACACGACAATCACCATACGAAGGACATTACCAACATTACAACACAACCGTTACATCTAGCATAAAAGATATTACTTTTAAAAAAGGAGATCTTTTAGTTGAAACAAATCAATATGGAATGAGGTATTTAATTGAAACCTTAGAACCTTCTGCTCCAGATTCATTTTTTAATTGGAACTTTTTTGACACTATTCTTCAGCAAAAAGAAGGTTTTTCTCCTTATGTTTGGGAAGATAAAGCGTTAGAATTTCTAAACCAAAACCCAGAGATTAAGCGCCAATTTGATTCTATTAAATCTAAAAACGAAAGCTTTGCTAATAATTGGTATACGCAATTAGACTGGATACACAAACACAGTCCTAATTACGAAAATGCACATTTACAGTATCCTATTTACAGGATTTTAAAATAAAAAAAGCCGCTACAAAATGTAGCGGCTTTTTAATTAGTAATCTAAATTGAATCTTATTTTCTTACTACTATTTTCTTAGATATTGTTCTAAACCCAGATTTTAGTTTGATAATATACAACCCATTAACTAATTGGTTTAAATTTATAGTATTTGCTTTATTAGCAACATTACCTTTCATAACTTGTTTTCCGTTTAAATCTGTAATTGTAAATTCAAAAATTTCACCTTCGTTAAATACTAAATCTACTGTCAAATAATCAACAACAGGATTTGGATAAAGCTTAACAGCATTGGTCAATGCCTCTTCTTCTTCTACTTTAGCTACCACTAATTGCTGCAGTGCGCTGTTAGTTGAGTTATTAACTTGGTCTTTTTTAGATTTATCTTCTGTTTCTGTTTGTGCTGCTCTTTGATCAATTCCTCCAGGAATAATTACAATTTGTGATCCAGTATTAGCTATATCTGCACAAATATTATTGTTATTAATTACATTTTGAACATCAGCTATGGTAGCTGTTCCTAAATTAATACTTGATATATCAAATGTTAAAGGATCGTATACAAACATGTGTACATTGTATGGTCCATTTAAATAAGGAAGCGTTAACGTTAAATTTTCACTAACTGAATATATGGTTTGATTATCTATTGATGCTAAAACTGTACCTAAGTTATAACCAGAAGGAACTGTATTATCATCGTTAGGTGTTATATTAATATTAAAAGTATTTCCTAAAGGTATTACAATAACATCCAAACTAGGAATTCCTGTGCCTGCTAAAACTTCACAAGCTTGCTCTAACAAGGTAAATTGTATAGTTTGTTCTTCACATAAAGTTAATGGATTATCATTATTATCTACACAATTATTATTGTTATTAGAATAGCTGCTTGCTGATTGAGAGTAAAGTTTTGCAGTTAATTGAAAATTACCTAGACCTAAATTCCACGAAGCTGCACCAGCTGGATAAGTATATGGAGTAACACTTTCAGTTATTGAAAATGTTTGATTTGTATCAAGATTAGTAACCTCTAATTGCACATTTTCTACTTCTCCGTTAGTTAAAGTATTTATGTAAAAATCTGTTGGTATATCTTCAATATAATAAGATTGACCATCTACTATATTATTAGAGTTTACACCATCTGTAAATGCAAAACCATCTATACTTCCGCAAACAGCTGAGTCTGTAAGTGTAAATGTGTAAGTATATTTATCACAAAACACCATTGTTTGACTACTACTACCACAATTATTACCATAATAACTAATTGTTGTAGTATATAGTTTTGCAGTTATTTTAAAGTTTCCTGTACCTAAATTCCAAGAGCTTCCCGTACTTGGATAAGTGTAAGGCGCTACACTTTCTGTAATACCAGTTGTTGTGTTGGTATCTAAATTAGTTACATAATATTTCACTTTACTTACCTCTCCTTCTATAGCAGAATCTATATAAAAGTTTGTAGGTAAATCTTGTATATTATAAGATTGACCATCATTTAACGCTACAGATTCATCTCCATTTGTAAAATTTAAAGCAGTAAGTTCTCCACAAGATACTGTATTGTTTAAGGTAAAATAAATAGATTCTTGATCACATACAGTAGATTGACAATAGTCATAAATATAAACCTTAGATGTTAACTTAAAATTACCGTAACCGTAATTCCAAACAGATCCACCACCTGGTATTGTGTACGGCTCATAGTTTTCTCCAACATAAAAAGTTTGATTTGTATCTAAATTTTTAAGTATTAGTTTAACACTTTCAGAATTACCTGTAACAAGAGACTCTACAAAAAAGTTTGTTGGTAAATCACTAACTTCGTATGAGTTTCCATTTATAATATCTGTTGATGTAACTCCGTTTGTAAACGTAAAGCCATCTACTTGTCCACAAGAAGAAGCGTTTGTTATTGTAAATTGTACAGTTTCTGTATCACAAGTCCATCCGCCACAATAATTATATTTGTAAAGTTTAGCCTTAAGTTTAAATACACCTGTACCATAATTCCAAGCACTTCCGCCTCCAGGAAAGGTATAAGGCTCATAATTTTCTGTAAGATTGTAAGTAGCTCCTGTACTTAAGTTTTGTAAATAAAACTTTGCACTTTGTGAGTAACCACCAACAATTAACTGTATATAAAAGTTATTTGGCAGTTCATTAATACTGTAAGTCCCGTAATTATTAATCATCACAGAACTATTTCCGCTTTTAAATTTAAAGCCATCAATATGACCACACCATGTATCGTCATTTGCAAAAGCTGTTATTGAAATAAAAAGGGAGAAAAGGGAAACTAAAAATAACTTTTTAGTTAATGGATTAAGTAATTTTTTACTCATAATTTGTTGGTTTATAGCATTTACATAATTATGAGTAAATTTAGATTACCGAAATCTCTTACAGAAAATTAATAGGTTAAAAGCAACAAAAATCTATTAACGGATTAAAGCATTTTTTATAAGTTTAAATGCTCAAAAACATCTTTTAAATACACATAAACCAGGTGTAAGCCATGAAAAATCAGTCAAAACGAGCTTAACCAACAAAGACCAACTAAATAATCGGTATTTAGAACAGTAATTTTATGTTGGCATAAGAGTTTTCTAAAGCTTTATAAGCCTCTTCTTCTTTTAACCATTCTACCTTTGTAATACCTTCATTTAATTGCGGATAAAGTTTACCATTAAAATCAGATTTCATCTTGTACCAATGTGTTATTTTTAACTTATGTTTTCCGTTGCGTTTGTATATGTGATATGTAGTAGGAAGTTTGTCTATAATTTCTAAATTTTTAATACCAGTTTCTTCTTCAACTTCTCTAATAGCAGTGTCTTCTATAGTTTCTTTTTTTTCAGCTTTACCTTTAGGTAAATCCCATTTATCGTTTCTATATATAAATAAAATTTCGCCATTCTTATTATATACTTTTCCGCCACCAGCAACTACGTTAGGCAATTTTTTTTTAAAAGTTTTAAGCAATTTATCTTCAGAATATCCAATTAATCTAACCGAGTTTATTTTTTTCTTACTTAATGTCTTTAATACAACATTTAAGTCTGCATCTTTTAATAAAAAATTTTTAAAATCTGTTTCTTTTTCTACTATTGTTGTTAGGTAAATTGGCTTATTGTTTACAAATATGCACTGCATGGCTTAATTTAGATTTAGTGATGTAAAAATATAAAACTAATAGAATTCTAAATTTTATTTTAAAGTTATTTTCAATTCAAAAAATTTAATATGTAATTTTGCCTTATGATTATTGACAAACACATCGCTAGACAGACCGCAAAAGCATTATTACAAGTTAATGCTATTAAACTTCAACCTAAAGAGCCATTTACATGGGCATCTGGTTGGAAATCTCCTATTTATTGTGATAATAGAGTTGTTCTTTCTTTTCCTCCTATTAGAAATTATATTAGAGAAGAAATGGCTAAATTCTTAGAAGACCATTACGGAAAACCAGACGTAATTGCTGGTGTAGCTACTGGTGCAATTGGTATTGGTATGCTAGTTGCCGAGTATTTAGGAGTTCCTTTTATTTATGTTAGACCAGAAGCTAAATCACACGGAAGACAAAACCAAATTGAAGGCTATGTAGAAAGTGGTCAAAACGTAGTGGTTATTGAAGACTTAATTAGTACAGGAAAAAGTAGCTTAAATGCTGTAAAAGCTTTAAAAGAAGCTAAATTAAACGTAAAAGGCATGATTGCTATTTTTTCTTACGGATTCAATATCTCTAAAGAAAATTTTGAAAAAGAACACCTTACTTTACACACCTTAAGTAATTACGAACATTTACTGCAAGAAGCAGCTGCAACCAATTATATTTCTGAAAGTGAAATTGAAACTTTAAGTAAATGGAATGCCAATCCAAGCGATTGGAACGTTAATTGATTAAGTTAAAAAAATAGATTAACATATAATACAAACTATGAAATTAGAATCTCCAAAAGTTACAGTAAATAAATCTGCTCAAGACACATTTAACTTTTTAAGCGATGTAAAAAATTTTGAAAATCTTATGCCAGAAAACATAAGCAAATTTGAAGTTTTAGATAACGATAAGTTTTTGTTTGCCTTAAAAGGTATGCCAGAAATTGTACTTAAAAAGAAAGAAACAACACCGCCTAACCAAATTGTTTTAGGTGCTGCTGGTGGTAAAATAGACTTTTCTTTAACAGGAAATATCTCTGAAATTGATGCAACAACTAGCGAAGTGCAATTAATTTTTGAAGGTCAGTTTAATGCTATGATGGCTATGATGATTAAAGGACCTATCAATAAGTTTATAGAAACATTGGCTAGCAACATGCCTAATGCTATTAATACAGTAGCTTAATTGTTTTTAAATCGAACGTTTTTAATATATTATCTTCTAATAAAACTTCTAGAAGACCTTCATTAGAAACTCCTTTAATAAAACCAGAAAATAAACCTTCTTCATTTTTAAATGTAGAAGGTTTATCTTTTCTAAACAAATAAGACTCGTAAGTTGTTTTAATAGTTTTAAAGTGATTACTTTCAACTAAATCAAAAAGGATTTCTAACTCTTTTAAAATAGATTGAAGTAATTCATCCAAATCATAAGATATACCTGTAACATTTAATAAAGAAGACGCTTGAGGTAAATTAGAAAAATTAACTTGATTTACGTTTAAACCAATACCAACAACTGTAGCTGATACATTATTTTGTTTAATAACGTTTTCAATCAAAATACCACATATCTTTTTATTTGCTGACAAAATGTCGTTAGGCCATTTGACACTTAATTTTGGTAAGTTTAGTTTTTTTAGCGTATTTATTACAGCCAAACTAGCAACCATACTAATCACAAAATGTTGATCGAGTTTTAAATTCACAAGCCTTTTAAACACACTAAAAGTGAGGTTTTTAGCATCTTGAGACGACCAAACAGTCCCCATTTGACCACGACCTTTAGTTTGATGTTTAGCTACAACTACCGTAAAATCTTCTACGTTGGTATCTATAGATAAACTTCGAAGAAACAAATTTGTAGAATCGATGGCATTAAGTTTGATTATACGCATATTAAATAGTTATCTTCGTATTATAAAATCTTATGATTTTTTTAAAGTATAAAGAACTTAAAAATAATAACTTTGCACAAATTAAATCTTATTAATGGCGAAAAAAGAATCTAACGCAGATCTACTTATAACCTCAATTATAGGCGGAATTGAAGATGTAAAAGGAAAAGAAATTAACATTCTCGATCTTAGAGAAATAGAAAACACTGTTTGTGATTACTTTGTTATCTGTGAAGGTACATCAAATACACAAGTTAACGCCATAGTTAATTCTATACAAAAAAAAGTAAGCAAAACATTACAAGACAAACCTTGGCATATAGAAGGCGAAGACAATGCAGAATGGGTTTTAATGGACTATGTTAACGTAGTTGTACATGTGTTTCAAAAACACATTAGAGAATATTATGATATAGAAAGTCTTTGGGGAGATGCCAAAGTAACAGCTATAAAAACAAATTATTAATAACAATACATGGCAAACAATAAAAATAAAAAAACAATACCTCCAAAAAAACCTAAGTTTAATCCTTATTGGATATACGCAGGTTTATTTTTATTCTTCATTGGTTTAAACTTTTTTGGAAGCGATGCTTTAAGCGGAGAAAATAAAACATCTCCAGCACAATTTTTTCAATATTTAAAAGATGGAGACGTAGAAAAAGTAGATATTGTTAACAGAAGAGAAGCAAAAGTTTACTTAACTAAAGAAGCAGAAGAAAAAGAAGTACACAAAAAGTCTATACCAACTGCTTTATTTGGAGATTCTAATAACATACCTAATTATACTTTCGAATTTGGTGATCTTCAAAATTTTGAAAATCAGTTAAAAGAAATAAAAGCAAACAACAGCATTACTACATCTGTTGAATATAAAACCGAAACTAATCCTTGGGGCGAATTATTATTTAGCTTACTTCCTTTTATTTTACTAATTGGAGTTTGGATTTTCATCATGAGACGTATGTCTTCTGGTGGCGGTGGCGGAGCTGGCGGACAGATCTTTAACATAGGAAAATCTAAAGCAAAACTATTTGACGAAAAAACAGATGTAAAAACATCCTTTAAAGACGTTGCTGGTTTAGAAGGTGCAAAAGAAGAAGTTCAAGAAATTGTAGATTTCCTTAAAAACCCAGAAAAATATACATCCTTAGGTGGTAAAATTCCTAAAGGAGCATTATTAGTTGGTCCTCCAGGAACAGGTAAAACTTTACTTGCAAAAGCAGTAGCAGGAGAAGCACAAGTCCCTTTTTTCTCGCTTTCTGGTTCTGACTTTGTAGAAATGTTTGTTGGTGTTGGTGCATCACGTGTACGTGACCTATTTAAGCAAGCTAAAGAAAAATCGCCTTCAATTATTTTTATTGATGAGATTGATGCTATTGGTCGTGCAAGAGGCAAAAACGCAATGTCTGGAAGTAATGACGAGCGTGAAAATACGCTTAACCAATTACTAACCGAGATGGATGGTTTTGGAACAAATACTAACGTAATTGTACTTGCAGCAACTAACCGTGCAGATATATTAGATAAAGCTTTAATGCGTGCAGGACGTTTTGACAGACAAATTTTTGTAGATCTTCCAGACGTTAGAGAGCGTAAAGAAATATTTGAAGTCCACTTAAGACCTCTAAAAAAAGCTGAAGGTTTAGACCTTGACTTTTTATCTAAACAAACACCAGGTTTTTCAGGTGCAGACATTGCTAACCTATGTAATGAGGCAGCCTTAATTGCTGCTAGAAACAATAAAAAGGCAGTAGAAAAACAAGACTTTTTAGATGCTGTAGACAGAATTATTGGTGGTTTAGAAAAGAAAAATAAAATTGTTACACCAGAAGAAAAACGTGCAATTGCTTTTCATGAAGCAGGTCACGCAACTGTTAGTTGGATGCTAGAACATGCCGCACCATTGGTAAAAGTAACAATTGTACCACGTGGTAGATCTTTAGGTGCTGCATGGTATTTACCAGAAGAACGTTTAATCGTTAGACCAGAGCAAATGCTAGACGAAATGTGTGCCGCTCTTGGTGGTCGTGCTGCAGAGAAAGTTATTTTTGATAAAATATCTACTGGAGCTTTAAGTGACTTAGAAAAAGTCACAAAACAAGCTAGAGCAATGGTTACTGTTTATGGTTTAAGTGATAAAGTAGGAAACTTAACCTACTACGATTCATCTGGTCAAAATGAATATGGATTCTCTAAACCATATAGTGAACAAACAGCAGAACTAATTGATAAAGAAATTTCAGATATTATAGAGACTCAATACCAAAGAGCTGTCAACCTTCTTGAAGAAAACAAAGATAAATTAACCGAGTTAGCAGAAGTTTTACTTGAAAAAGAAGTGATTTTTAAAGACAATTTAGAAAAGATATTTGGAGAAAGAAACTTTAAAAAAGAAGCTCAGCTTACAGATCAAAAATCTGAAGAAGAAGAGTAAACAGAACATATTTATAGTATTTAAACACAAAAAACTTAGATTATCTCTTTAGATAGTCTAAGTTTTTTTATATTTGATATAGTTCAAAAAAGAAAATTGATTATAGCAAAGTAAATGAGTCTTTTTAGAAAGTTATTTAGTTCTAAATCTGAAAAGAAAAAGGAAGACATAAAGTCTAATGAACGAGGCAAATACATGCCAAAAGTTGAGCTACCAATTGACGAAAGTTTTACTATAAACTTTAAAAAAAATGGTGGTAAATTTTTGTATTGCGACTCGTTAGACGAAGTGTACGATAACCTCAACAATATTATAATAGAAAACAGCTGGGAAGATCATAAAGCTTTTTTCTACGATAAAAACCTTGAAGATAAATTTAAAAGTGCTCAATTAAACGTTGGACAAAACTTATCACAATGTACTTACTTTATCACCACTTGCGAAAACCTAATTGCAAATGATGGGTCTTTATTAGTAAGCTCTAATCAATTAGCAGAGAATAAACTAAATGAATTTCCTAATAACGTAATCGTTTTTGCTACTACAAGTCAAATAGTACCAACAATTAGTGAAGGGTTAAGAGAAATTAAAAGCAAAAACCCTAGTAAACTTCCAACAAACATCACTACGATTAAACATTTTAAGCTAGAAGAGGAAAAAGACTTTTTATCTTACGGAAGCAGCACAAAAAACTTATATTTGCTGTTGTTAGAAGATTTATAGTTTTATGAGCGAAACATTAACCAGAGGTCTATCTGGAATTTTATATATAACCCTGCTTAGCCTTTCGTTATTTAACGAGCACGCATTTGTTATACTTTTTTACGTGTTTGGTATAATTTGTATGGCAGAGTTTTGTAAACTTATACAACTTAAAAGCTTATACCCATATATTATCTTTACAATAATGTATTTTATTTTCGGGTATTGGCAGTTTGTTATGAACTCTCATATAGGATTAGTAGAAGCTACTCAAATCCTTCAAGTCATTACTATTTTTGTTCAATTACTACTAATTAAAGATTTATTCTCTGAGAAAAAAATACCTTTATTTAGCTCAAAAAGATATATAATTACCACCTTTTATTTAGCAAGTGGTTTTGTATTTTTAGTTTTAATAGGTAAACACGGAAAACTATTTAACCCAGTTCTTATATTAGGCTCTTTTATTTTAGTTTGGGTTAATGACACTTTTGCTTATCTAGTTGGTAAAAATTTTGGTAAACAAAAACTGTTTCCTAGCATTTCACCAAAAAAAACTGTCGAAGGATTTTTAGGAGGATTGTTTTTTGCAACCATTGCTAGTTATTTTATATTTAAATTTACAGACAGCCATTTAACTTTTACTAATTGGCTAATATTAAGTATTATTATAAGTGTTATAGGAACGCTTGGAGATTTAATAGAATCTAAAATAAAACGCCAAGCTAACGTTAAAGATAGCGGAGTTATAATGCCTGGTCATGGCGGTTTATTAGATCGTTTTGATAGTATTATATTTGCAGCTCCTTTTATTTATTTGTTTTTAAGAATTGTAAACTATGTTTCATAAAGAAGGTTTTAAAATTATAGCAATTACGTTTTTGTTTATTTCTATTTCTGCAGTTGTGGTAGACACATTTGTAATAGCGCTATGGCTTAAGTACGTATTATTTTTTACGCTATTTGTTTTCTTGTTTTTAATACTTCAATTTTTTAGAAATCCCAAAAGAAACACCATATTAAACGACAATACTGTTGTATCGCCCGTAGACGGTAAAGTGGTAGTAATAGAAGAGGTTTTTGAGCCTGAGTATTTTAAAGAAAAAAGACTTCAAGTAAGTGTTTTTATGTCTCCTATTAACGTACATGTTACAAGATACCCTATTAGCGGAAAGGTAAACTTTAGCAAATATCATCCTGGTAAATACCTTGTAGCTTGGCATCCTAAAGCTAGTACAGAAAACGAACGTACTACAGTTGTCGTAGAAAATCCTATTTATGGAGAAGTTTTATACAGACAAATAGCCGGTGCTTTAGCAAAGCGTATCGTTAACTATGCTGTAGAAGGTGACGCTGCTGTGCAAGGTACAGACTCTGGTTTTATAAAATTTGGGTCAAGAGTAGATTTATTTTTACCTTTGGACACTAATATAAAGGTAGAATTAAACCAAAAAGTAAAAGGAGGCGAAAGTATTATTGCCGAAATTTAAGATGACTTCCGAAGAACTTGAAAAAGCCTTTCAAGAGGCTGTAGCACAAATCAATAAACATAAGGAACCTTTTCCTGCAGATTTCTTGTTACGTCTCTACGCTTATTACAAAAGAGCTACTAATGACTATGGAAGTCCCAGCAGCAAAAAGCAAATAATTAATGCTTTTAAGACTAATGCATTGTTTCAAACAAAAAATATATCTGCAAACGAAGCTAAGCAGAAATACATTGACTTAGTTAACAACTATTTCTTATACAGAAAATAAATAACTATGAATTTTCTTGTAGAAAACTTACTTTTTACAAGTTTTTTAAGCGGAATCATTTTTATAATTACAGGTTTTGTAATGTTCAAATTTCCGCCTAAAAGCATCAATATGCTTTATGGATACAGAACAACCCGTTCTATGAAAAATCAAGAACAATGGGATTTTTCACAAAAATATTCAGCTAAACTTTTAATATTTTGCGGTGTATTTTTAATCTTGACAAGCAACATTTCATTATTAATTACAATAAACAATAAAGCCAAACTTTTTATTAGCTTGGCTTTAATATTTGGTTCTGTAATCTTTTTACTTTTTAAGACTGAAAACGAGCTTAAAAAACGTTTTCCTTAATTTTTTAAAACAAATTCTAGAGGTTTACCAGTTGCTCCATTTGGAAATGTTATACCCAATAAAGCAGAAATTGTTGGTGCTATATCTGGTATAGTTGTATATGCTGTTGTGTGTCCTTTTGTAATACCATTACCATAAAAAATCAAAGGTACGTGTGTATCATAATTTAAAGGAGAACCATGTGTTGATCCTGTTTTACTATACTGTATTACTGCTGGATCTAAAACAAATAAAATATCTCCAGATCGTTTTTGATTGTATCCATTTTGCAATAAATTTTCAATTCCTTTTGTGTATTGAGTATTACTCATTGAAGTCGCTGTATATGCTTTATATACTTGATCATAAGTAATTATCTGGTTTACTATTGCCTCTTGTACTACAACTAAATCTAAGCCTAATTGTTGTATTTTTTCTCTATCTAAAAATATTTGCTGATTACTAATATTCTTTAAGAAAGATGACACTTTGTGAGTTTCAATTGTAATATTGCCTACCTTTTCTTCAAAAGCTGCACCATCAAAATAACCTGCTGGTATTTTTACACTTTCTAAATACGCTGGTACATTAACTGCTCCGTGATCTGCCGTTAAAAAGACGGTGTAATTTTCTTTGCCCACTTTCGCGTCAAGCGTATTTAATAATTGTTCAATTTCTTTATCTAACCTTATATATGTGTCTTCTATTTCTTTACTATTTACACCAAAGTTATGCCCAATATAATCTGTGCTAGAATAACTTACTGTTAACACATCTGTATAATTATCTTTACCCAATTGCTCTCCTATTAAAGCTGCTATTGCAAAATCTGTTACAATACTATTTCCGTAAGGTGTTGCTTTTATAATATTATAATTTCCGTTTGTTTTACTTAATGCTTTTAAATCATAAGGGAATGTTGCTGTGTCTTTTCCTCTAAATCCACCTTCAAAATCGTTTAAATCACTTCCACTTTCTGTATATGTCGCTATATCATATAAAGTATTCCATTCTGTTAAATATTTTTCGGCTGGATTTGTTGCGTTAAAATCTTTGACCCATTGTGGTAAAGTTTCAAAATAGTAACTACTTGAAATAAAATGACCTTGGTCTTTCCCATGAAACCAATATGCTGCATTTGCGCTATGTCCTGCTGGTAAAATAGCACCACGATCTTTTATAGATATTCCTATAGTTTTTCCATTCATTTGTGTAAACAACCTATTTTCATCTGCAAAAGTTGTAGTTTTCATTCTGTGTGGAGACATTTGTCCTGCTTTATCCATAGTTCCAACAGATTGTACTGTAGTATCGCCAGCACAATACACAAAACTATCACTAAACTTGTCATACCAGTTATTAGCTATAATTCCATGATTTTTTGGTGTTGTACCTGTATAAACAGATGCGTGTCCTGGACCTGTATAGGTTGGCACATAATTAAAGTGATTATTTTTACAGTTAAAACCTTCGTTTATTAATCTTAAAAATCCACCATTTCCATATTTATTTTCAAATCTTGTTAAGTACTCATATCTCATTTGATCAACTACAATTCCTACCACTAGTTTTGGTTTTTCTGTAGGTTGAATATTAGTTTCTGTTGAAGTTGAAATAGCTTCTTTTTGAGATTGGCAAGCAAATAATAAAAATACAATGCAGATTGAAAGTAATGGTCTCATATAATTTAATAAATTTAGATTGCAAAAATACAGTTTTTAAGACATCTAATTTGAAATTAAGGTTAATAAGCTGTTAGAATTTTATATTTTAGCAGTAATAAAAATTGATATGTTATACCTTCATTATTTAGGCACTTACTTTTTGATGATTGCTGAAATGTTTAAAAAACCAACCAAATGGTCGGTTATGAAGCAATTAATCTTAAAAGAAATAGACGATTTAATTATTGGCTCTTTAGGTATTGTTGCTTTTATTTCGTTTTTTGTTGGAGGTGTTGTTACGATACAAACAGCTTTAAACATAGACAATCCATTAATCCCAAAAAACCTAGTTGGATTTGCCACAAGACAATCTATTATTTTAGAGTTTGCGCCAACATTTATGTCGATTATCATGGCTGGTAAAGTTGGATCCTTTATTACTTCAAGCATAGGTACAATGCGTGTTACAGAACAAATAGATGCACTTGAAGTTATGGGTATAAACAGTTTAAATTATTTAGTATTTCCTAAGTTTATTTCGTTAATGCTTTACCCTTTTGTTATTTCTATTTCAATGTTTTTAGGTATTCTTGGCGGACTTGCTGCTTGTGTATATGGCGGTTACGCAAGTATGGGCGACTATATAGAAGGTGTACAATTAGACTTTACTCCTTTTCATATGGCGTATGCGTTTATAAAAACATTAATCTTTGCTTTTATTTTAGCCACAGTACCGTCGTATCATGGTTATTATATGAAAGGAGGAGCTTTAGAAGTTGGTAAAGCTAGTACAACATCATTTGTATGGACTAGTGTTGTAATTATCGTACTAAACTATTTATTAACTCAGTTACTTTTAAGCTAATGATAGAGGTTAAAAATTTACATAAATCATTTGGCGATGCTCACATTCTAAAAGGAATTAACACCGCTTTTGAAAAAGGAAAAACAAACCTTATTATTGGTCAAAGTGGATCTGGTAAAACTGTATTTTTAAAATGTTTACTTGGGCTTTTCAACTATGAACAAGGAAGTATTGCTTATGATGGTAAAATATTTTCGAAATTAAGTGAAGATGAAAAGCGAGATATTAGAGCACAGATAGGAATGGTATTTCAAGGAAGTGCACTTTTTGATTCTATGACAATTGAAGAAAACGTAATGTTTCCTTTAAAAATGTTTACAAAACAAAGTAAAAGCGAAATGCAAGATCGTGTAGACTTTGTTTTAAAGCGAGTTAATCTAGCAGATGCACATAAAAAAATGCCTAGTGAAGCATCTGGAGGAATGCAAAAACGTGTTGCTATTGCACGAGCAATTGTAAATAAACCTAAGTATCTTTTTTGTGACGAACCTAACTCTGGATTAGACCCAAAAACATCAATTGTAATTGATGATTTAATTAAAGAAATTACCGAAGAGTATCAAATAACTACTGTTATTAACTCGCATGACATGAACTCGGTTATGCAAATTGGTGAAAAAATTGTCTTTTTAAAAAATGGTTATAAAGAATGGGAAGGTTCTCGTTATGATATTTTTAAAACAGACAATAAAGCTGTTACCGACTTTGTATATTCTTCAGAGTTATTTAAAAAAGTGCGTCAAATGTATTTAGAAGAGCGTGGTTAATTTACTCTTCTAATTAGTAGCGTATCTACATCTAGCTTAAATTTCAACCATTTATACAGTTTAGCTTTTTCTTTTTCTACTTGATTGTTATTGACCAAAGAATCATTCCATTTAACTTCAAAAACAGACAAGGTATCTATTGTTTTAAAGTTACTTTTTACAACTTTAGAGTAAGCTATTTCTTCAACATTTTCGTAATTAATATTAATTTCTTCAGTAAGAGATTTAAACGGGATTTGATCTTTCTCAAACACTGATAATTGCCTTACTTTATTTTCTAAAATAGTTATTTTTTGTTGTTGTGTTAAAAGGTCTAAAGAATCACGCGTGCGTAACTCTTCCATATATTCTAAGTTATTAACCTGCCTATTTTTGGTTTGATTGATTAATAGTTTAGTGTTATTTAAATAAGGGTAATCTTTTAAACGTTGTTCTAAAACTCTTATGGTTTCATCAGAAATAACATCTGCACCAAAAGTAGTTAGCTCTATATTAGAAACCCCAGAAGGCTTAAAGTTTGGTGTCGCATATTTTTTTATGTAATTGGCATTCGGTAATGCATCTAGCTCTTTATCTATAAATTGTTTAGCGTTAACTTCAAATTGACTTTCTTCTAAAACACTTAAAAAGGTAAACATTGCAGGAATCATAACAATTATAGCTACTAAAGATGCTATTCTTGCAATACGTTTTCTTTTTGCAGAATTTGCATATTTAAGCATTGGAAAACGTAAAATTTTAAGCACTAAAAATGTAGCCAATGCAATAAATATGGTATTAATTGTAAATAAGTACATGGCTTGACCAAAGTATTTCCAATTAGCTTTTGCTAATCCATACCCTGCAGTACATAATGGAGGCATTAATGCGGTTGCAATAGCTACACCAAAAATAACAGAAGCTATAGTTCCTCTTTTGGTACGTGCTATAATTAAAGCTAAACCACCAAAAAAGGCAATTAATACATCTCGAATATCTGGTTGCACACGACCTAATAGCTCAGAAGTATCTTCACTTAAAGGGAAAAATCTAAAGAATAAAAAAGCTGTTAATAAACTTAGCACAATCATAATTGCTAAATTTATCAATGAGCGTTTTAAAGTATCTATATCATTAATTGCAATAGATAAACCAACACCTAAAATTGGTCCCATAAGTGGAGAGATTAACATGGCGCCAATAACTACAGCTGTACTATTTGCATTTAACCCTATAGAAGCCACAAATATTGAACACACTAAAATCCAGGCTGTTGCTCCTTTAAAAGGAATATCGTTTTTTATAGCCTCTATTGTAGCGTCTCGATCGGTATCTTCTCTAAAATCTAAAAGTTCTTGTAAAAAGGTTTTAATACTTTTAAACAAACCTTCTGCATCTTTTTTTACAGCTTCTTTTTTTTGGTCGACAGTTTCTTTTTGTTTGTCTTCTTCAGAGAAGTTAAACTTGTTTTCTTTAGGATTATTGGTTGTATTCATTCAGAAATTAATAATTATCCGTAGTGCTCACCAAAAGTGTTTTTTACATTTTGAAGCACTTTTTTAATGTCTTGTTCTTTTGTTTTAGGAAAGATAAGCAAAACTTCGTCTTTATCAACAATTATATAATCGTTTAATCCATCTACAACTACAACTTTTTCTTTAGCTGTTCTAATCATATTTCCTGAAGCATCTTCTACTAAAGTTTTTGCATTAACAACAGCGTTTTGGTTTTGATCTTTATCTAGTTTATCATATAAACTCCCCCAAGTCCCAAGGTCATTCCAATCAAAAGTTGCTGGTATTACATATACGTTTTTGGAAGATTCCATTATGGCATAATCAACCGAGATGTTTTCTGCTTTAGCATAATTTTCTTCTATAAATTCTGCTTCTGCATCTGTATTGTATAGCGCCATTCCTTTATTAAAATGCTGAAATAATTCGGGTTGATTATTCTTGAAAGCGTTAATTACAGATGAAGCACTCCACATAAATATACCTGCATTCCAAAGAAAATTGCCTTGAGCTAAAAACTGTTTTGCAGTATCGTAATCTGGTTTTTCTCTAAATTGAATAACTTCGCTTATATTTTCTTCAGAATCATTACCGAATTCTATATAACCGTATCCTGTATTAGGAAAGGTTGGTTTTATACCCAAGGTCATTAACGCATCGTTTTGCTCACAAAACTGAAAGGCTTGCTGGACATTTTGCGTAAATGCAGTTTCATCTTCAATCCAATGATCACTTGGTGCCACAATCATGACTGCATCTGGATTTAGTTTTTGTATTTTTAACGAAGCATACAAAATACAAGGTGCTGTATTACGCATTGCTGGTTCTAAAACCACTTGTTTTTGCTTAACTTCTGGTAACTGTTGTAGGACTAAATCATTATATTTTTCATTAGTCAGAATAAAAATATTTTCAGTTGGAATTAACTTGTTTAATCGCTGAAAAGTTTTTTGCAGTAATGTATCTCCTGTTCCCAACATATCATGAAATTGTTTAGGGAATTGCTCGGTACTTACTGGCCAAAACCTTGACCCTACACCACCAGCCATTAAAATGGCGTAATAATTTTTGTTTTGCATTTTGTTAATTATTTATTACAGTTACCTCTGCATTTGCATTAAACAGATATATTTTACCTGTTGAAACTTCTACACATTCAAAACGTGTACGGCGCTTTTTTAATTTTCTAAAAACTTTTCCGTTATATATTTTAAATGTACTTTGTAAAGGTATCTCAAATATAAAGGTTTTATTAGTATTTGCGTCAAACTGCTTTAATGCGTAGGCCAATTGCACATCTGTGTCGCTAGATGCTTTTGGATTTTTAAAATGATTAGCTAGAATTGGTAAAATCTCAGACGGAAAGACATCTGGGTTTAAAAAAGGTAACATCAAGTATTGAAAGGTCTTCTTCCACTCTATCCCATGTGGCTTAATCGTTTTACCATAAGTTTTATAAGCTTCTAGATGAGCAACTTCATGTACCAAAGTAATTAAAAACCGATATTTATTTAAACTACCGTTTACTGTAATTTGATGCTTACCATTTGGTAATTTACGATAATCACCGTGACGTGTTTTTCGTTCTTTTTTTATTAATACTGTTAAATTTTCGTGCTCTAAAAGCTTTAAAACATTTGGTAATGCAGTATCTGGAATATAATTAGAAATGATGTGTTTCATCACAGCAAAATTAAATAAACTTTACCACTTCAATTCAGGGTTATCTTATATAATTATTAACATTACTTGAAGTTTAATGCTAATCATTTCATAAAATACCATTTGTATTTTGCATACACACTTAGCTATTTTTAAATTTAAGTGAATCAATAAAAATAAACTATGAGTTTTTTAGAAGCAATGCAGCAGCGTTACAGTACAAAAAAATATAACGCATCAAAAAAAATAAAGGAAGAAGACATTCAGTCATTAAAAGAAATTCTAAGATTAAGTCCTTCTTCTATAAATAGTCAACCTTGGAAGTTTACATTTGTAAGAGATCAAAAAACCAAAGAAAAATTATCTAAAGTATCGTGGATCAATACAGAAAAAGTGTTGGATTGCGACACTTTAATAGTTTTAAGTAGAATAGACAATTTAGAGGTTTTTGAAAATCAAATTAAAGAAGAATTGCCAGAAGCTGCTGTTAATTATTACAATGAAACCATAAAACCAAAACCAGAGTCTTATATTAAATCCTGGTTTGACAAACAAGTCTATTTATCTTTGGGGATACTTTTAAGTGCTTGTGCAGAAATGGGTATTGACTCTACACCAATGGAAGGTCTTAACCCTGAAGATTATGATAAAATTTTAGAACTTGACAATTATGCTACTTTAGTAGCTGTTGCAATAGGATATAGAGATGAAGATGATCATAATCAACCTAGTAAAAAACCTAAATCTAGAATGTCTATTGATAAAATAATAGATACTGTCTAATAAAAAAACGCTTTCAATTTTTGAAAGCGTTTTTCTTATAATTCTTGAGTTACTTTTTACATCCTTTCAGGTACATTAATACCTAACAAGCTAAACGCATTTTTTATAGTCTTTGCTACTGTATTTGATAACTGAACTCTAAAAATAATTTCGTTTTTAGTATCTGCACCTAAAATTGATACATTTTGATAAAAGCTATTAAATGCTTTTACTAAATCGTAAGTATAATTAGCAATTAAAGCAGGACTGTGTTGTGCTGCTGCTTGTTGTACAGTATCAGGAAATAATTGTAGTTGTTTAATTAATTCGCGTTCTTTTTCGTGTAATTCTACTTCATTTGCATCTAGTTTTACAGTAAAATCTACATCCGATTTACGTAAAATTGATTGTATTCTTGCATACGTATATTGAATAAACGGACCAGTATTTCCTTGAAAATCTATGGATTCTTTAGGGTCAAATAGGATTCGTTTTTTAGGATCTACTTTTAAGATATAATACTTTAAAGCACCAAGACCAATAGTTTTATAAAGTTCTTCTTTTTCGTCTTCAGAGTAACCGTCTAACTTTCCTAATTCTTCGGAAATTGTTTTTGCAGTAGTTGCCATATCTGCAATTAAATCGTCTGCATCTACAACGGTACCTTCACGACTTTTCATTTTTCCAGAAGGTAAATCTACCATTCCGTAACTTAAATGGTATAAGTTTTTAGCCCAATCAAATCCTAATTTTTTAAGGATTAAAAACAGGACTTGAAAATGATAATCTTGCTCGTTACCAACGGTGTAAACCATACCGCCAACATCTGGAAAATCCTTTATACGTTGTATTGCAGTACCAATATCTTGAGTCATGTAAACTGCTGTACCATCTGCACGAAGTACAATTTTCTCGTCTAAACCATCATCGGTTAAATCGCACCAAACAGAGCCATCTTCGCGTTTATAAAACACACCAGATTTTAACCCTTCGCTAACAAATTCTTTTCCTAATAAATAAGTTTCGCTTTCGTAATATAATTTATCAAAGTCTACACCAAGATTTTTATAGGTTACGTCAAATCCATCGTAAACCCAACCATTCATTTTACTCCAAAGTGCGACCACATCTTCATCTCCTGCTTCCCATTTTTTAAGCATCTCTTGAGCTTCAACTAAAATTGGAGCTTCTTTTTTTGCTTCGTCTTCTGTTTTACCTGAAGCTTTTAAATTTTCAATTTCTTTTTTATACTCTTGATCAAACTTGACGTAATAATTCCCGACTAACTTATCGCCTTTTAAACCTGTAGTTTCTGGTGTTTCGTTGTTTCCAAACTTTTGCCAAGCTAACATACTTTTACAAATATGAATACCTCTATCGTTTATAATTTGTGTTTTATAAACTTTTTTACCAGAAGCTTTTAAAATCTCAGCAACACTATACCCTAAAAGATTATTACGTATATGACCTAAATGTAGTGGTTTATTAGTGTTAGGCGAAGAATACTCTACCATCACAGCATCATTTTCTGCAATAGCATCTTCAAAACCGTAAGTTGTTTTATCTTTTATTGCATTAAAAAACTCTACAAAATATGATGCGCTAATTTCTAAATTTAAAAAGCCTTTTACAACGTTAAAACCTTCGACTTCGTTTACATTTTCTACTAAATAATTACCTATAGATTCTCCAATTTGCACTGGATTACCTTTTACAACGCGCAACATAGAAAATACAACAACAGTAATATCTCCAGGAAATTCTTTACGTGTTGCTTGAAATTCTACAGATTCTAAATCGGCATTAAAGTTACTTTTTACTGCGCTTTTTATTTGCGTTGTTAGGATGTCTTGAAGATTCATATTTCTTATAAAAATTAAAGCGCAAAGATAGTATTTTTAAGGTTTTAATTGAATGTAACAAAATTTAATTTCACTTAAAACACTTCTTTAAAATACATATTTTTCAGGTAAAAAAAATGAACTTAACCGTTAGTCTAATTTTTTGGTATTACCTCTTAAAAATTATGTATAACGACTATAATTATTCATTTTTATATCCATGAAGGAAAAATCCCTCTATTTTCTTCATTTTAATTAAACTAAGTTATGTGTATAATTTAAAGTAATGGTTTATCGCTACCATTATTTAATTATCACTGTGTGAATGAAATGAAGGGACTACTCGTCTTATTTTTAATGTTTTTTGTAGGGTCCATATGTTTTTCGCAAAACGAAGAACTGGATAGTCTTACAATACAATTAGCTTACCAAAACCCTGACACATCAAAGGTTAATACGTCTATTAGTATTATTAAACTTTTGTTTGAAAATAAGGATTTTAGTAAAGCCAGCAAGTTTATACAACAAAGTGAAAGATTAGCTAATGACCTTGATTACAAACAAGGTTTAGCTAAAATTATATATTACAAAGCTAAAATCTATCAAGCAGAAGGTAAAAAGACTAGAGCTATAAACACCTTAAAAAATGCTCGTTTATTATTTTCTAAAACAAAAGACACACTTGCTGTAGCAAAAGTAAACAGTAATTTAGGTGTTTTAGAAATAGAAAATGGTAACTACAAAGAAGGATTATCTTATGCACTTTCTTCTATCAATGAGCTTGAAAAAAGAAACCGTTTTGACGACTTATCTTCTATCTATAAAAGTTTAGCTAATGCTTACAAAACTTCTGGTGATTTAGATAAAGCTATAACTTATAACCTAAAACGTCTTAATGCAGATAACCAAAGTAATAACACAAAAAGGTTAGTAGAGACAAATAAAGATTTAGGTAATATTTATTCTACTAAAAAGAATTACACACAAGCTATTAGTTATTATGAAAGTGCTTTAGGTTATGCCAATTCTACAGATACAGCTTTAAGAGCTAGTATTTTACCATATTTAGGTAATGCTTATCTAAAAAAAGAAGATTACAAAACATCTGCCAAATATTTAGTAGAAGCTATTAAGTTAAATCGCGAAGTAGATAATAAGAAAGAAATGGCTATTGCCCTAAATGCTTTAGGGGAATTAAATCTTGTTCAAAATAGATTAAAAACTGCAGAAGAACAATTATTAGAAGCTGCCAATATAAGCAGAATTGCTAATAATGACGAAGTACTAATGGAAAACTACAGGTTAATGAAAACCTTAGATTCTATTAAAGGAAATTTTGAAAGTGCTTTTGTATGGCAAAGTCACTACCATAAATTAAAAGAACAAATAGATAGCCAACAAGTAAAAGTTACGCCTTTAATTATTGAAGAGCCAGAACAAGCTTTAAATAAAGACCTTACATTAATCCCTGACACTAAAGAAGATACTACTAATTCTGTAAGCAAAGATAAGTTTGATAAATTCAAACTTATCTTTTATGCTTTATTAGCTGCATTTGCTGTACTACTTACATTTTTTGTATTGTTTTTAATGAAACGTAATAACAAATTAAAGTATACTAGAGAGCTTGAAGCTAAAAACAAAAAGATAGAGCTTCAAAATGAAGCTATTTTAGAACAAAGCAAGCATCTAGAAAACATCAATAAAGTTAAAGACAAACTATTTTCTATTGTATCCCATGACCTAAAAGACTCCTTAACCTCTACAAAAGGCTTTATAGACTTATTAAAAGATGGACAACTAAGTCAAGATGAATTTCATAGTCTTTTACCAGAATTAAGTGAAAATGCAAATAATGCGTCTTTACTATTGTTTAATTTACTTAACTGGTCTAAGTCACAAATGCAATCTTTAGAACCAAAACCTAGTTTGTTTGATATCCAAGAAGTTTTTGCAGACAAAGTAAAACTTATTGAAAGAAAGCTTGATGCTAAAGGAATACATCTAATAGATAATACTCTTAGAGATTTTATTTATGCAGATAGAAGCATGGTAGAAATAGTTATACAAAACCTTTTAGCTAACGCAGTAAAATTCTGTAATAGAGGAGATAGTATTTCTATTTCTAATCAAATTAGCAATGGTAAGTGTATTATTAGTGTTGCAGACACAGGTGTTGGTATTAAAAAAGAAGACGTAAGCAAAATTTTTGGCAATAATACCTTTACCACACGTGGTACTAATAAAGAAAAAGGAACAGGTTTAGGACTAACAATATGTAAAGAGTTAGTCGAGTTAAATAAAGGATCTATTTGGGTAGAAAGTACAGTAAATGTTGGAAGCACTTTTTATGTAGAACTACCAAAAAATAAAGTTGAAAATCCTGGTGAGACATGAACTACACCTTCGGTAGAAATACCTCAGCCATCATACACCTCGCGCTTCCGCCACCACAAGTCTCTATAGTTTCTAAACTACTTGATAGTATTGGGCAATGTGCTTCAATCATTTTAATTTGTTCTGGCGTTAAACTGTCGTGAGCAGATTGACTCATTACTAAATATAACTTGTCATCATCACCTTTCACTTGAAGCATGTTTCCTGCAAATTCATGCATTTGGCCTTCAGTAATTTTTATAATTTGTTTACCGTCTGCTTCTAAGTGTTTAACTACATTTTTACGTTCTTTTTTATCATCTATTGTATCTAAACAGATAACAGCAAATGTTTCTGCTAAACACATCATTACGTTAGTATGATATATTGGCAAACGTTTACCATCTACGGTTTGATTAGCCGTAAACACTATTGGTGTAAATTCAAAATCTTCACAGAACTCTACAAACAAACTTTCGTCTGCTCTTGGAGACAATGCACAGTAAGCCTTTCTGTTTGTTCGATCTAATAACAAACTTCCTGTACCTTCTAAAAATACATCTTCGTCTTCAGCTTCTGTATAGTCAATAAAATTATTGATTTTAAAACCTTCTTTTTCTAAACGTAAAAATATTTCTTCCCTTCTTTCTCTTCTTCTATTTTCGGCAAACATTGGATATAAAGCGACATCTCCATTTTCATGAAAACTCACCCAGTTATTAGGGAATATAGAATCTGGTGTATCTTGTTTAATATCATCATCTTCTACAATTACATTTACACCAACATTTCTTAATTTTTCTACAAACGCATCAAACTCTTCTTGTGCTTTAGCATTTACCTCAGCATTTTTTAAATCTATTTCTTCTTGAAAATAGTTATTTACTGCTGTTTGCTCATTCATCCTAAAATTTACTGGACGAATCATTAAAATGGTGTTAGTTGTTTGCTTCATATTGTTTAGAAAATGATTTTAAATTGAGCGCAAAATTATGATTTTTAAAAGATATTAATTGCCGTTTTAACTAATTATTTCCACTTAATATTACAACCCATTGATGGTAACTGATTTTTTAATGGTGTATCATTATTTAAGGTTGCGTTGATAGCTGCTATTAAATCTTTACCTGTCAAAGGTTTATCGTTTCCTGGTCTGCTATCATCTAATCGTCCATGATAAGTAGATTTTAAATCTTTGTCAAAAACATAAAAATCTGGTGTACATGCTGCATCATAAGCTTTTGCTACATCTTGTATTGGGTCATATAAATAAGGAAATGGATATTTATTTTCTGCAGCAACTTCTTTCATTTTATCAGGAGCGTCTTGTGGGTAATTTTCAACATCATTACTACTAATGGCAATAAAATTAACGCCTTGACTTTTAAATTGGTTAGCTAACTCTACAAGCTTACTATTTACATGAATTACAAAAGGACAATGATTACAAATAAACATAATTACTGTTGCTTGTTTTCCTTTTAATTGCTGTAAGTTAAAAGTTTTACCCGTAACTGAATCTTCTAAAGAAAACTCTGGTGCAATTGTATGTAAAGGAAAAGGGTTTGAAGGTGTTAACGCCATGATTTTGTTAATTTTTTATATATTTTTCAATAATTTATTTTGAACTTTAAATTATATTACTTTTCTTAGATAAAGATTAATGTTTTCCCTAACATTCTAATTGATTAATAGCACATATGAAGTTTTCCCTCTTTCTATTGCTTTTTATGACACTTTCTGTTGTAAAAGCGCAAGACATGTCTGATACGTCTAAGTTTTTAAAAGTGACTAGATACAGACTTAAACCAACCGAATTAGCATTACATAAAGATATTAATTCTGATAACGTTTACCTAAAGATTTATAAAAATCACAAAGGAAGTATTATAGAAGATTATAAGTTTTTTAAACCTAAAAAAAATGAAATACTTTTCTTTTATGGTGTTAATAAAGAAACTAATAAAACAGAAATGTTTTTTAAAATTCATAACAACTTAAAAGAGGCTTACAAAAACAAAGAGTTTGAAAAGCTAATAAAAATTGTAAAAATCTTACAGTATAATATCTTTTATAAGGATAATTTTTCTAGTGCAGATGCATATGCAGCTTTAGAGCGCATCTAATTTTTAAGGTGTCGAGTTTGATACTTGCAACATTTTACCGTTATAATATTTTTGTCCGTTTAAAGAAAAGTCAGCTATATAATCTGCCATTTCTTTAGCTGTTGTTGGTGCAATGTATCCTGGGAAAGCCTCTTCTAGCATCTCAGTTTGTACAGCGCCTAAAGCCAATACATTAAAACTTGGTCCAGTTTCTTTAAACTCTTCAGCTAATAATTCGGTTAAAGTAATAACAGCGCCTTTACTAGAACTGTAAGCAGCTAATCCAGGAAACTTCATACTACCTTGTACTCCTCCCATAGAACTTACTGTAACCACATGACTTTCTTTTGCCATAAAAGGAATTACGACTCTTGTCATTTCGGCTACACCAAAAACATTAGTTTTATACACGTATTCAAAATCAGATATAGATGTTTCTACAAAAGGTTTGTTTAACAAAGCTCCAGCATTATTAATAAGTACATCAACTTGTTGCCAATTGGCTTTTATAAAATCTTCAACTTTATGATAATCGTCTTCTTTACCTAAATCAAAAGAAAACGAAGTAACATTTTGCAAATTAAGATCAATAACTGGCTGCTTATTTCTTGATAATGCTAATACATTACAACCTTTTTGCGCAAAGATTTGAACTAATTCAAAACCAATTCCGCGACTTGTCCCTGTTATTATTATGTTTTTCATCTCAATTATTTTGGATTATAAATTTAAAAAAACCTGTTTCAAATAAGATGAAACAGGTTTTTATTTTATTTAGTTTTCGCTTACGCGGAAATTTAAACTAGCATTGTTACAGGGTTTTCTATATATCCTTTTAATGTTTGAAGGAATTGCGCTCCTGTAGCACCATCTACTGTTCTGTGGTCACACGCTAAAGTTAATTTCATTGTGTTACCAGGTACAATCTGACCGTTTTTAACAACAGGTTTTTGTACGATTGCTCCAACAGATAGAATTGCAGAATTAGGCTGATTAATGATAGACGTAAAGCTTTCTATTCCAAACATACCTAAGTTAGAAATGGTGAATGTGCTTCCTTCCATCTCATCTAAACTTAATTTTTTGTTTCTAGCTCTACCTGCAAAATCTTTTACTGCAGCTCCAATTTGAGGCAAAGATTGCTCGTTAGCAAACTTTACAACTGGTACTAGTAAACCATCTTCTACAGCTACTGCAACACCAATGTGTACATGATTGTTTAATTTCATCTTATCGTCAAACCACTGAGAGTTTACTTGTGGATGTTGTTTTAATGCCAATGCACAAGCCTTTACAACCATGTCATTAAATGAAATTTTTGTATCTGGTAAAGAGTTGTATTGTGTACGGAATGCTATTGCATTATCCATATCAAACTCTACATTTAAATAGTAATGCGGTGCAGTAAACTTAGATTTAGCCAAGTTTTTAGCAATTGCTTTACGCATTTGGCTGTTTGGCACTTCATCAAAATCTTCTTGACCTGAAGGTACAAACTTACCAACTTGAGCAGATTGTGCTGCTGGAGTAAAGTTTTCTATATCACGCTTTACAATACGACCGTTTTCTCCAGAACCTTTAATTTGAGATAAGTTAATTCCTTTTTCGTCTGCCATTTTCTTAGCTAATGGCGACACAAAAATGCGTCCTCCAGAAGCTGTTTGAGTTGGCTGAGCAACAGGTTTAGATTCTGTTTTAGTGTCTTGTTTTGGCGTTTCTTTTTTAGGCTCTGTTTTAGACTCTTTTTTAGGAGCTTCTTCTTTTTTAGCTGATGCATCTCCGCCAGCTTTGAAGTTTTTAGCAACACCAGAAACATCTGTTCCTTCTGGTCCTAAAATAGCTAATAAAGCATCTACTTTTGCAGATTGTCCTTCTTCTAAACCAATGTGTAATAACGTACCTGATTGAAACGACTCAAACTCCATCGTCGCTTTATCAGTTTCGATTTCTGCTAAGATATCTCCTTCTTCTACTGCATCACCAACTTTTTTAAGCCAAGTTGCAACAGTACCTTCTTCCATTGTATCACTTAAGCGAGGCATTGTTACTACTGTAACGCCTTCTGGTAATTCTTCTGAACTACTTTCAGATGAATTATCTTCAGAAGTGTCTTCTTTATCATCTGTATTTTCTTCTGACTTCTCTTCTTCTTTTGTTGAAGATTTACCGTCTAAAAGGCTTGAAATATCTTCACCTTCTTCTCCTATAATTGCTAAAAGCTCGTCTACTTTAGTAGTTTCTCCTTCTTGAACACCAATATGTAATAATGTCCCTTCGTAAAAAGACTCAAACTCCATTGTTGCTTTATCGGTTTCAATTTCTGCTAAAATATCACCTTCTTCAACTTTATCACCTACTTTTTTTAACCAAGTTGCGACAGTTCCTTCTTCCATGGTGTCACTCAAACGAGGCATATTTATTACTTCTGCCATAGCTTATAATTTGTGTTGTATAAATGGGTAATCTTCTTGTTCGTATACAGAATCGTACATTACATTCTTTTCTGGGAATGGAGACTCTTCTGCAAATTTCTCACATTCTGAAACTAATTTTTTTACGCGCTTATCAATCTGCTTAATCTCTTCTTCTGTAGCGTATTTTTCTTCTAAAATAATATCTTTTACTTGCGTAATAGGATCTATTTTCTTGTATTCTTCTACTTCTTCTTTTGTACGATAGTGTTGTGCATCTGACATAGAGTGACCTCTATATCTGTAAGTTTTAACCTCTAAAAATGTTGGTCCGCCACCTTTTCTTGCACGTTGGATAGCTTCGTCAAAAGCTTCTGCAACTTTAATTGGATTCATACCGTCTACTGGTCCACAAGGCATTTCGTAACCTAAACCTAACTTCCATATGTCTGTATGGTTGGCGGTACGCTCTACAGATGTACCCATAGCGTAACCATTGTTTTCACAAACGAAAACTACTGGCAACTTCCATAACATAGCTAAGTTAAAAGACTCGTGTAATGATCCTTGTCTTGCAGCACCATCACCAAAACAGCAAATTGTTACCGCATCGCTATCGTGATATTTATCACCAAAAGCAATACCTGCTCCTAAAGGTATTTGTCCTCCAACAATACCGTGACCACCGTAAAAACGGTGTTCTTTAGAAAAAATATGCATTGAACCACCTAAACCTTGAGATGTACCAGTTGCTTTACCATAAAGCTCTGCCATTACTCTTTTAGGGTCTACACCCATTCCTATAGGTTGCACGTGATTACGATAAGCAGTAATCATCTTGTCTTTAGTTAAGTCCATAGCATGTAATGCTCCTGCTAATACTGCTTCTTGACCGTTGTAAAGGTGTAGAAAACCTCTAACTTTTTGTTGAATGTAAACTGCTGCTAGTTTGTCTTCAAACTTTCTCCAAAACAGCATGTCTTCATACCATTTTAAATACGTTTCTTTAGTTATTTTTTGCATTGGTGACGTTTATAGTTTTACCGATTAACAAAAGTAACACTTTAGTTAGTAATGAAAAAACTGAAAATAATAAAAAATTAACGAAATCGTTATAGGTAGCTTTTATCAAAACCTAATGGTAAAAGATTTGCTAAAGAGTTAGACCTTACTACTTTTCCTGATTCTCCCATAAAATAAATTTCTATTGGATGGTTTTGTTTGTTTTCATACTCTGATATAGCTTGCCTACAAGCTCCACATGGAGGTATAGGTGTTATTGTAGTATGTATTTTTGAACTTGCAGAAATAGCCATTTTTATTATTTTTTCTTCAGGATATTTAGCTCCTGCAAAATAAATTGCCGTACGTTCTGCACATAATCCTGAAGGATATGAAGCGTTTTCTTGATTGCTACCTGTTATTATTTCTTTGTTTTCTAATAGCAAAGCAGCGCCTACATTAAATTTAGAATATGGTGCATAAGCTTTTTCTCTGGCACTTATTGCTTGTTCCATTAAATCTTGAACTTCTTTTGGTGTATCATTTAAATGATCATATACCTGCAAAGTTGTTTCTATTTTCACTTCTTTCATATTAATAAAGATACTAAACAATTATAGACAAAAAAACTATTGCTTTCACAATAGTTTTTTTTAACGTCTTTTTAATATTTTCTAATATTCATCGTATTCTCCAGCTCCAAGATTAAAGGTTAAAGAAAACCTTAATGTTCCTTCTAAAGGACTTGGCACTTTTGATGATGAAAATAAGTACGACATATCTAAGTTTAACACGTTGTATTTAAATCCTGCTCCTAAAGCAAAAAACTTACGTGCACCTTTAGTTTCGTGCTCATTAAAATATCCTGCTCTTAGTGAGAATGCATCTTGATAAACATATTCTGCTCCTAAAGCGTAGGTAAATTCTTGTAACTCTTCTTTAAAACCTCCTGGTGCATCACCAAAAGATTGAAAAATCCCTGATAAAAATGGCACATCGTTATCTTGACCTGCTATAATGTAGTTAGCGTCATCACTTACTAGCTCATCTGCATCTGCTTGATAACCTGGTTCTCCGTTGTTATCTATATATTCTAATCTTCTACCTCTTTGCGGTGGTGTTGGCACTAATAATTTTGATACTTCTGCTGTAACAGCTAATTTGTTATATTCATCAAATATGAAATCAAATCCTCCTCCTAATCTTAAGTTGGTTGGCTGAAAGTTTTCTACACCTGCTTCGTCATACTTAAATTTAGGTCCGATATTTTGGATAGCAAATCCACCACGCCAGCGACCATTAAAATCACTGTAAGCTTCTTCTTCACTTTGATAAAAACCTGAAATATCTACGCCAAATGTACTTGCTGCCGAGTTATCATTATTACCAGTATTTAGCTTTAAATCTGATCTTAAATAACGCATTGTAACTGCCATACCAAATTGGTCGCTTAATCTAAGTCCGTATGATAAATCGACAGTAAACTCATTAGGTCTTTGTATTAATGCTTCAGAAAATTCATCTTCAACAAATTCTATATCTCCTAAAGAAAAATATTTAAAACTTGCAGCAAAAGCACTATTTTCATTTATTCTATTAAAGTATGTTACATTTCCTAAGAAAATATCATTAACCAACTTACTTAGATATGGTGTGTAACTTATTGCTACTCCTGATTTATCTTCTGAAAAAACATATTTTGAAGCATTCCATTGCTGAGAAAAAGCGTCTACAGATGTAGCTACACCCATGTCTCCTAGTGATGCAGCACGTGCATCTGGTGCTATTAATAAAAAAGGTACTCCTGTAGTAATTACTCTACTATCTTGATAAGGAGATATCTCTACTACATTTTCTTGTGCTAGTCCATAAAAAGATGTTAATAACACCAGCACCATTAAAAATCTATTTTTCATATATATAATTTGTTAGCAAATATAATTTATTATTATAGTATTACAAGTTTCTCTATTTTCTCTGTGGTTTTATTTGTTGAAGGCGAATGTACTTTTAGTTTATAAATATAAGTTCCTTTTCCTATTTTTTGACCAAAATCGTCACGTCCGTCCCAAATAATATCTCTTGAAGTTCCTGCTGCAGAGCCACCACAACATGAACCACCGTTTGCTCCTGTTGTCCCGTTAAGTGTTCTCACCAATTTACCTGATATTGTAAATATCTGGACTGAAATGTTTAATGCTTCTGAGCTATTATGACTAAACCAAAACTCTGTATAATTTACAAAAGGGTTTGGATAGTTTAAGACGTTTGTTAAAACTAAATTTTCATTTTCTTCATGCACTACAAATTGTATCTCGGTAGTAGAAGAATTATTGTATACATCCCATGCTTTTAGTGATAAGGTGTGTAAGCCTGGCTCTAAATTTCTTAATGGATAAGTTAATGACCCTTTAGTATAATTGTCTACATCTGCAGTGTAGTAATCATTTAACACAAATGGGTTAACCTCATCACCATCTAAAATCGCAACTATATCATGCCCGATACCACTTGCTGTATTAATACCGTTTTCATCTTCTAATTTTGCTAAGATCATTGGTGACTCGTTAGTAATTCCTCCAGAAACAAAAGTTTCATCATTCATATATAATTGGATTGTTGGTGGTAAATTATCTTCTGCTGCATCTGGATTTATACCTCCAATTTGTAGTGTATTAATACTAGCGCCTGTTTTGTCTTCTAAGGAGTCTTCTTTTACAGCATAAAAACTAACTTTACCATATCCTACAGGAATACCAATATCTTTAGGAACGATAAAATCGAACTCAAATTGCCCATTGGTAACAGAAGCCTGACCTCTAAACACTAATGCTCCTAAAGTGGTAAAATCTAAATAAATAGTACCATTATTATTTGTTGTATTATCGTTAGCTAAGGTTTGTCTTTCAATTTCTTTATCATAGATTGTTGCTGTTAAAGTACCATTATAGTCTGTTAACACATTTCCATTAACATCTGTTACCTCTCCAGAAAGCTTAGCATAACTTAACGCTTGTAAAACATCTGTGTTTTGGTCTACTGGAACATCATTTATTTTTGTTAGCCTTATATTAGGCTGAGGAAATGCTAACTTTAATGCAGGATCACCGATAAAAAACGCTAGACTTTTTTGAGATGATGTAAATGATGGATCATTTTTTGCTAATCTTAAAGCTTCTGCAGCACTAGGATATTCATGATCGTCATAAGTATCTTGATCACTAAAAGAAAATAAATATTCTTTTAATATTTCATTAAAATCTCTTCCTACAGTTACAAATATTTGTCTAGTAGTGGTTATTAAACCTATTGCTCCTGCATCTTTATTCCAATAAATTAATTCTCCTGCAGTTTCCCTTAAAGGGTTGTCAAATCTTGTAAATTCACAAGTTACAGTAATAAACAGATTTAATTTACACTCGTTATTTAATGCTTGTACGTCTGGTTTTTGCATGATACGCTCTTTTGCTAAACCATCTTCTCCTCCATGTCCAAAATAATCTACAACTAAAGCTCCTTTTTCTACTGCATTTGCTATCGCAACATTTACTTCTGGATATCTATCTCCTCCAGCAGAAGCCACTTGTTGATAAGCATCTGAATGAATTTTTGTTACATTTATATAAGGTTTATTTAAAGACACTTCATTAGCTATTTGATCTGTTGTCTCTTGCAGAGTTGCTTCCCATTGTTCATCCACATCATCTGATATGACTACAAAGTTATTTCTCCAACCACCTAACGCATCTTTAGAGTGATAAGTAACAATTTTATCTACCATATCTTTTGCTAATTGTGGAGAATCTGCTACGATACGACCTATTGCAACATCTAATTTATTTGCACTGTTATAAGCATCTAAGTTTCCTTCTCCTAAATCTAAATACCCATAAAAGTCATCTGAAATAAAAGAGTTAGAAAGATTAAAACTACTGTAAGCATTCCATGTTGGAAAATTATATGTGTTTGATGAAATTCTTCCTTTGTAATCAAATGATGAGTCTCCAAAAAGACACAGGTATTTAAGTTTATTTTCTGGTGAACTTGCATTATCATAAACGTATTTTACAAAGTTTCTTATAGATGCAATATCTGGGTTTCCTGTAGCAAATTCTTTATAAATAGAGCCAAGCGTTACAACCTTTACATTTAACCCATATTTTTCACGATTAATTTGAGCCAAACGATTAGCTTGTCCTAAATGAGAAGTTGTTGTTAGTATTAAATAATCAATATCCTGAAAATTTCCGTTGTTATCTAAAAAAATTGAGCCTTTTAAATTTTGATTACCAACTATAGCGTTTTGTGGTATTGTAGGTATGTAATAGTCTTGAGAGGTTACTGCTACAAATTTATTCTCTACACCTAAATTTGTATTAAAATTTAATGTAGCGTTTCCTTCATTTACAATTGAAGATACGTTATATAAATCTGTAATATTCCAAACTTCTTGAACTTGACTTGCATTTGATAAAGTGTAAGATGCTACACCAGTTCCTTGAAAAGCTAATCGGTTAAAGAATTTAAATTGATCACCAATAAAATCTAAATCTCTTACTGCTTCTACACCTATATAATCTAAATATCCATTTGCACTTGGATTACCTTGGTTATTATAATTTAAACCAACATTGATCATATTTGAACTTACATTAATATTTTGAGTAAGACTACCGCCTGTAGCATAAACACCATCTGAAGAATTTGCGCTAGAATGATTAATACTACCTATTTGAGTACCATTAACACTAACTCCAAAAGTTGTACTATTAGATGCGGTAGATGCGGTATGCACTCTAACATTTACTGGTTCTGTAACAACTAAATTTGGGAAATCAAAGCTAAAGTTTTGAGAGTTTTCTACATTAAATTCTTCTCCAAACCATCTTCGCCCTACAAAAACAAGATTTCTTTCGTCTACTTCATGGAATTTATAGTCATGAAAAGTAGTAAATGATGCACTAACACTTCCTGTTGGTTGTATGTAATTCTGTATACGTTTTCCATTGCCAGAGCTTATGCTTATATAGTAAACCGTTTTATCGGTATAAGGATTTATATTAGTATTAACACTTGTATTATACACATCTGCAGATGGTCCTTGAGCATAAAATAATATATAATCAGAATCATTAAAAACACCATCCGTTTCTCCAACTACTTTAATAGCGTTTTCAATTGGATCAAAAGGAAAATTTGCTACGTTATTGTAAGGCATCATCATTCCGCCATAACCATATATCTTTATATTCCTTGGGTCTACGTTATCTACATTAACTCCTAGTTGACTTAAAAAAGATTTATTTAAAATATAGACTCCAGATTTTTGGACTTCAAACTTATACCAGCTTCCGTTTGCTAATACTGAGTTAGTGACAGAAAAAGAACTTGAGCTTCTAAAAGAATTTGAATTACTAGTAGTATAATTAATAGTAAAAGACTTCACCCTTTTTATACGGTTTCCTTCTTTAACAAAGGTTTTAAGCCTAAATACAGCATAGCTATCTTTTCTCCCTCTTGCATTTTTTAAAGAATATTCTAAGGTAGAAGGAATTGAAGAGAGTTTTAATCCCTTTAGCTCTTCTCTAGTTACTGTTTGATAGGTTACATTAGATAGGTTTACAGAATTTTCATTAACTGGTATTGATGTTTTCCATTCGTTAGAATAAATAACACCATTATCTAAATCAAAATTAAAATTTTCTTCAGGTAAAAATGCTGAAACAACAACCGAAAAGCCATCTGCTTTAAGTGTTTTGTACGAATCCCAATTTAAGGTTACACTTTTCTGCTGAGAAAAAAGTGGCAAAACAAATAGTACAGCAAGTACAATTAAAATCTTTTTCATTGCAATAATAACGTCTAATTTTATATGATATTATTTAATTCTTAATAATTTCATAAAACAGTTTCAAAATTACAATAATAAAATTGAAATAAACACGTTATAGTGACTGAAAACAACGATAAAACTCATACAAAACATCGTTGTAAAGTAAATAAATAGGATTAAGTGCAGTATTTTTTTTATTCAAAAAAGCTAAAATCTCTTGTAGTGTTGGGTATAATTCTTATATTGCGTCCTCTTAAAAACATTTTTATTCTAAACGCATGAATATGAAAAAAGTATTTTTATCAAGGTTATGTCTAGTTTTAGCAGTATCTCTAACCTTGGTAGGTTGTAAAAGATCTGGTGGTGGCTCAAACACTTCAAGAGCTACAGGATGGGACATTAACTCAAAAGATGGTGGTTTTCAATATAACACCAAATTTAAAGAGCAAGAAACAGCTCCAGGATTAGTTTTTGTTGAAGGAGGAACTTTTACAATGGGTAGAGTCCAAGACGATGTTATGCATGACTGGAACAATACTCCTACACAACAACACGTTCAGTCTTTTTACATGGATGAAACTGAGGTAACTAACAAAATGTACCTTGAGTATTTAGATTGGATTAAAAGAACATATCCACCAGAAGAAGAAAACTTTAGAGCAATATATAACGGTGTTTTACCAGATACATTAGTATGGAGAAACCGTTTAGGATATAATGAAGTTATGACAGAAAACTATTTACGTCACCCAGGTTATGGAGAATACCCTGTAGTTGGTGTAAGTTGGATACAAGCTGTCGAATTTGCTAACTGGAGAACTGATCGTGTTAACGAATTACAACTTCAAGAAAACGGATACTTAAAACAAGGTAGCGAATTAGAAGCAACTGCAGACGCTAACTTTAGCACAGATACATATATTAATAGTCCAACACAAACTTACGGAGGAAACGAAGATGTTTTAAGAGGTGGAAAATTAAAAGCTCAAACAAATGCAGCAGGAGAAGAAATTAATGTTTATGCGTCTAGAGAAACAGGATTAATTTCTCCTAAATACAGACTTCCTACTGAAGCAGAATGGGAATATGCAGCTTTAGGCTTATCTGAAGTAAGAAGTTATAATGTATATAGAGGTCGTAAAAAATATCCTTGGGATGGACAATATACAAGATCAGGAAAACGTAAGATTAGAGGTGATCAATTAGCTAACTTTAAACAAGGTAAAGGTGACTACGGTGGTATCGCAGGATGGTCTGATGATGGCGCAGATATTACTGCTCAAGTAAAATCTTACGATCCAAATGATTTTGGTTTATACGACATGGCAGGAAACGTTGCAGAATGGGTTGCTGATGTTTACAGACCTATAGTAGATGACGAATTTAATGACTTTAACTATTACAGAGGTAACGTTTATACTAAAAACGTTATCACAGAAGAAGGTACTGTAAAAGTTGTAACTACTGATGAAATTGTTTTTGATACACTTCCAAATGGAGATGTAATTGCAAGAGATCTACCTGGTGAAATTGCAACACAACCAGTTGATGAAAAAGAAACATACTTACGTACAAACTTTGATAGAAGTGATAACAGAAACTTTAGAGATGGAGATGTTCAATCTTCAAGATACTACACAGACTTTGATGAAGAAGAAGGTGAAGCTTCTACAGATGAGTTTACAAGAAAAATGTACAACTCACCTAAACACAACATCGAAGTAGATTCTGCAGGAAACTTTATTAGAGAATACGACAAATCAGATAGACGTACCTCTTTAATAAACGACGAAGTAAGAGTTTATAAAGGTGGATCTTGGAAAGACAGAGAGTACTGGTTAGACCCAGCACAAAGACGTTACTATCCTCAAAACATGGCAACAGACTATATTGGTTTTAGATGTGCTATGTCAAGAGTTGGATCTAAATCAAAAGGTAACCGCAAGACAAAAAACTAATTCAATAAATATTTGAATAAATTAAAAGTCCTAACAAATTTGTTAGGACTTTTTTTATACTTTTATTTTATGACAATAGAACAAATACATAATAAATTTTTGAACTGTACAGGTGTATGTACAGACACAAGAAAAATATTTAAAGACTGTTTATTTATTGCTTTAAGCGGCGATAATTTTAACGGCAATACTTTTGCTAAACAAGCACTAGAAAAAGGCGCTAAATATGCTATAATTGATCAAGAAGGATATATTATAGATAATAAAACTATTTGCGTAAAAAACGCACTAGAAACTTTACAAAAATTAGCAAACTATCATAGAAAACATTTAGACTTACCCATTATAGCCTTAACTGGAAGTAACGGAAAAACAACAACTAAAGAATTAATTAATGCCGTACTTTCTAAAAAATATAGAACTGTAGCTACTATAGGTAACCTAAATAATCATATTGGTGTACCTCTTACACTACTTTCTATACATAAAGATACCGAAATAGGTATAGTAGAAATGGGTGCGAATCATCAAAAAGAAATTCAGTTTTTATGCAAAATAGCTGAGCCTGATTACGGATACATAACAAACTTCGGAAAAGCACACCTAGAAGGGTTTGGAGGTGTTGAAGGAATCATAAAAGGTAAAAGCGAATTATATGATCACTTAATTGAAAATAATAAAGACATATTCATGAATGGTGATGATAAAATTCAGCAACAAAAATTAAAAGACTATAAAAAAACAATATGTTTCTCTTCATCAAAAGAAGAATGTGATTATCAAATAGAATTTAAAGAAGTAAACCCATTTGTAGCTTTCTCTTTTGACAATACAATAATTGAATCAAAATTAATAGGCACATATAACTTTACAAATCTTTGTGCTGCAACAACAATAGGCAAACACTTTAAAGTATCAACAGATGATATTAAATCTGCTATTGAAAGTTACGTACCTACCAATAATAGATCACAAATAATACAAAAAGGGAACAACCAAATAATAATGGATGCTTACAATGCAAATCCTTCTAGTATGGAAGTTGCATTAGATAATTTAAATAAGCTTTCTGATAAGCGTAAAATAGCTATTTTAGGTGATATGTTTGAATTAGGAAATGATGCAGCAATAGAACATCAAAAAATAGCTGACTTGGTTACAAAACTAAATCTTGATAAAATTTATCTTATCGGAGAAAACTTTAATAAAGTATCTAGTAAAAACTATAAAATCGAAATATTTTCTTCTTTTGATAATTTCAAATTAAACTTTAAAGAAATTAGTAACTCAACTATACTAATAAAAGGATCTAGAGGTATGGCTCTAGAAAGAGTTTTAGAATTATTATAAAATAAAAAAGGTCTTCAAAAGAAGACCTTTTTTTGTGGGCGCGAAGGGATTCGAACCCCTGACCCCTTGGGTGTAAACCAAGTGCTCTGAACCAACTGAGCTACGCGCCCTTCGTAATTGGATTGCAAATATAGACTAGTTTTTGAATATGCAAAAACTTTTTTGAAAAAATTTTTAAAAAATTTCTGCCACAACAAAAGTACTTCCTCCAATATAAATCACATCATCATCACTTGCTTTGCTTATTGCTTTATCAACAGCTTCTTTTACAGAGAGATATGATTCCCCAACAAAACCTTCACCCAAAAATTGATCTCTTAAAATATTTTGATCCAAACCTCTTGGAACATCAGGTTTACAAAAATAAAATGTGGCTTTTTTAGGTAAAAGACTAAAAACTTGACTTAAATTTTTATCATTTACTACTCCAAAAACAATATGAAGATTATCAAATTGTTCTTTTTGCAATTGTGTCATAGTTATACTCAACCCTTCTTTATTATGTGCTGTATCACAAATAATCTTAGGTTTTGTTTGTAATATTTGCCAACGTCCTTTTAATCCAGTATTTTTTACTACATTTAAAAGTCCGTTTTTTATATTTAAATCTGAAATTTTATATTTTTTCTGCTGAAGAATTTTAAGTGTCTTCAAAACACCTTTAATATTTTTCTTCTGATAATCTCCAAGCAAATCAGTTGAATACTTCGCTTTAATTATTTGATCTGCAAAATATATTTTTGAGTTATTTTTATTAGCTACTTCTTCAAAAACAGGTTTAGTTTCATTATGGGTTTCACTAATTACTACAGGAACATTAGATTTAATGATACCTGCTTTTTCTGAGGCTATTAATGGTAACGTTTCTCCAAGAAACTGTGTGTGATCATAACCAATATTAGTAATTAATGAAACTTCTGGAATGATAATGTTTGTTGAATCTAATCTTCCTCCTAAACCAACTTCTATTATAGCAATGTCTACTTTTTGTTTTACAAAGTAGTCATACGCCATACCAACGGTCATTTCAAAAAAAGATAATGGATTTGATTTAAAAAAAGATTTATTTCTTTTAATAAAACCGATTACAAATTGCTTGCTTACTTCTACTCCATTTATTTTAATTCGCTCTCTAAAATCTTTTAAATGAGGTGACGTATACAAACCTACTTTATAGCCTGCTTCTTGTAAAACAGATGCTAACATATGACTGCTAGATCCTTTACCATTAGTACCAGCTACATGTATAGATTTAAATTTATGTTGTGGATTATTTAAGTGATTAGCTAACAACAATGTGTTAGTCAAATCTTTTTTGAATGCTGTTTTACCTTGCTTTTGGTACATTGGAAGTTGAGTAAACATCCAATTAACAGTCTCTTTATAAGTCATTAGTTTGCCTTAAAGTTTATACTCACAAAACCTATTTGACGTGTTGGTGCATTATAATCAGAATCCCATTTATGAGACAGAGCAATTTTTTTGGCTGTATCTAATAAACATTGTGATGTGTTTTCTGAACCTTTTATACCCGGCACCGCTTTAATAACCTCTCCTTTTTGGTTAACTTGAATTTCAACCACAACTAATCCATATTCTTCACAAGGTTGTTCATATATCTTCTTGGTTGGCTTACCTCTTCCTTTTAGGCCATATCCAACACCACCACTTCCAGTACCAGGAGCTCCAAAATAAACTCTTGCATAAGGATCTCCATTTAATTGTCCTTTATCTCCTGCTTGGTTGTCATTACCTTCACTACCGCTAGATTCACCATTAGAGTTATTAAGTCCGCCCATCATAGCATCTAGTTTTGCTTTCTTTTTTGCTTCTTCTTGACGCTTTTTCTCTTCTGCTGCAGCCTTTTCTTTGGCTTTTCTTTCGGCTTCTGCTTTTGCCTTAGCTTCTGCTTCTTTCTGTTTTTTTATTGCTATTGCCTCTTCAGACTCTTGAGTAATCACTTCTTCTGAAGTTTCGTTTGTAGATGCTGCAGCTTCTTCCTGAGTTTCTTCTTGTGCTTGTTCCTCTTGTGGTTGCTTATTAATGTTTAAATCTTCAGATTTTACTGGTTTATCTGGTTGCACATTACCACTACCTACTGCAGAGTTACCGAAATTAACAGAAACACCATACTCTATTGGCGGATCCATATATTGAGGTCCGACTACAAATAGTAATAGCAATAAAATCAGTACAATTAGTGCTGTTATTTTTGCTGAATTACGTTCGTGTTTGGTGTTTAAATATTTCATTTAAAAATTACTTCGACTTAACTGCTAAAGTAGATTTTATCTTATTGCGGTTGGCTATATCCATAATATAAACCACATGTTTCATCTCTACATCTTGATCCGATCGTATAGTGATACTAGGCGAATCTGACTGACCAACTTTTGCTAAAACTTCTGCTTCTAAATTATCTTTAGACACTTTTTTCATGTCTACATAATAATTTACATCCTTATCTACGCTTACAGAAACATTTTTTGTTTGCGTCGTTTTACTAGAAGACTTTGGCAATAGTAAATCTATAGCTTCTGCTGAAACTAATGTGGATGCAATCATGAAAAAGATAAGCAATAAGAAAACAATGTCGGTCATTGACGACATGTTAAATTCTGGTGTTACTTTATTTCTTCCTCTTAATCGCATATTAACTAGGTTCGTTTAATAAGTCTAAAAACTCTAGTGAATTAGCTTCCATTTGATACACTACTTTGTCTGTTTTAACCACTAAATGGTTATAGGCAATGTAGGCAACAATACCAACTATTAAACCTGCAACAGTTGTTGTCATTGCTGTGTATAAACCATCTGCCAATGTTTTAATATCTATTGATCCGCCTGAATTAGCTATTTCAAATATGGATAAAATCATTCCTATTACCGTACCAAGAAAACCAATCATTGGTGCTGCACCAGATATAGTTGCTAAAACGCTTACGTTTTTTTCTAGATTATAAATTTCTAATCTTCCTGCGTTTTCTATTGCTGTATTGATATCTTCTAAAGGCTTACCAATTCTTGAAACTCCTTTACTAATTAATCTTGATACTGGCGAATTAACTGTAGAACACAAATTTTGTGCAGAGTCGATTTTTCCGTTACTAACGTAATCTTTAATTTGATTCATAAAATTAGCATCTATTTTAGAAGCTTCTTTTATGGTTAGCATACGTTCAAAATAAATGTATAAGGTGAAGATTAACATCAAAATTAAAACTGCTATAATAATCATACCTGCTGTACCACCAGAGGTAATTAGTTCTATTATAGATAAAGTTTTTTCAACTGATTCTCCATCTTGTAAAACTTCAGAAGCTTCTTGAGCAGTGTCTTGAATTAAATTGCTTATCATATTTAAATTTTAAGTACCTATATGTAACGTTTCAATTTAGAATTTCGTCTATTAAAATAAAGTTCTTGTCCAGAAAAAGGTTAAAGCACCAGCTAAGAAACCGATTAAAGCTAACCAAGCTATCTTTTTTAAGTACCAGAAAAAGTCAATTTTTTCCATACCCATTGCTACAACTCCTGCTGCAGAACCAATAATTAACATACTTCCTCCAGTTCCGGCAGAGTATGCTATAAAGTGCCAAAGCTCGTTATCCATAGGCTCTGAGAACATTCCTAAACTTGCTGCAACTAACGGAACGTTATCAATAACTGCAGATCCAATACCTAGTAATAAAATTACTAAATCAGAAACACCTTCTCCGTGTAATTCTGTTCCAATCATTGGCACTCCTTCTTTTAAAGTAGTTGCAAACCCAAATAATATTCCTAAAGATTCTAACGCAGCTACTGCCATTAATATTCCTAAAAAGAATAAAATACTTGGCAACTCAATCTTTGATAAAGAGCTGTGTACAGGACTATGATGTGCATGAGAGTCACTTTCTGTATGATCCACTTCTGCTAAACTAAATTTAGAAGAACTATAGATTTCTGCAAAAACCGCTACTACACCAAGAGCAAACATCATACCTACATATGGAGGTAAATGTGTTACTGTTTTAAAAATTGGAACAAAAACAATAGCTCCTAAACCAAGGTATAACATTGTAGAACTAAATCTACTTTTTGGTTTATCATCTGCACTATCATCTTGTTCTAATTGACCTTGAAATGATGGTAAAAATGAAGCTATAAAAGTTGGTACAACCATACAAACTAAAGATGGTAATAATAAATAGCCTACTAAGTGACCAACAGACACTTTATTTGCAATCCAAAGCATAGTTGTTGTTACGTCTCCAATTGGTGACCAAGCACCACCAGCGTTTGCGGCAATAATAATAATACCTGCATACCAAATACGTACGTTTCTATCTTTTACTATTTTTTGTAAAATAGAAATTAAAACTATGGTTGCTGTAAGGTTATCTATTATAGCAGAAAGTATAAAAGCTAAAATAGAAAATATCCAAAGTATGTTTTTTTTCTTTTTAGTTTTTATAAATGTTTTGATTGTAGAAAAGCCATCAAAATAATCTATAATTTCTACAATTGTCATTGCTCCTAATAAGAACACTAAAATCTCGGCTGTTTTACCAAGATGATGTAATAATGTTTCTTCCATTAAGTGCATTTTACTATCATGCGCCATAGACGTAAAACCATCTACTAAACCATGATTTGCAGAGTCAAACCATTGAGGGAAAGCATCAATACCCAAAGAAATTAATGCCCAACTTATAGCCATCATAACTAAAGCTGGTATAAGTTTATCTATTTTTAAATTATGCTCTAAAGTAATTGCTAAATAACCAATTACAAATACAATAATAATTACTGATTCCATGTTTTATTTAAATAAGTTGTTTAAGTGCTATTTCAAACGCTGTTTTACTAATTTCAGTCTTTAAAGGACTTTTATCGTAAACGTTTTGAATTGCTTTTTTGATTATGTCTGAAGTATCATTAAAAATAGCTTCATCTGTCATTTGTACTTTACGCTCCATAAAATAAGCAAATACACGTGCCATACCACAGTTAGAGATAAAATCAGGTATTAAACTTACACGCTCATCGGTTTGCTCCATTATTGGTCCAAAGAAAATTTCTTTATCTGCAAATGGTACATTTGCGCCACAAGAAATGACTTCTAAACCTGTACTTATCATTTTGTCAATTTGATCTTGAGTAATTAAACGTGATGCAGCACAAGGTGCAAATATTTCGGTTTCAAGTGACCAAACGCGCTGATTCATTTCTTCAAACGGAATCATGTTTTCTGCTAGTAAAGTATTTCCGTTTTTATTTAAGAAGAACTCTTTAATTTCTTCAAAAGTAAATCCGTTTTCATTAATTACTCCTCCAGAAATATCTATAATTCCTACCACTTTTGCTCCCATTTGTGCTAAGTAATAAGCTGCTGCAGAACCAACGTTACCAAATCCTTGGATTACGGCACGTTTCCCTTTTACATTTCCGCCATAAATTTCATAATAATGTTTTACCGCTTCGGCAACGCCATAACCAGTAATCATATCTGCAACAGTATATTTTTTTGAAACGTCTGGTGAATAATTTACGTTTTCTAAAACCTTGATTACACCTTGACGTAATTGACCAATACGGTTAATTTTGTCTGCTTCTGTAGGTTGAAAGTGACCATTAAATACACCTTCTTGCGGATGCCAAACACCTGAATCTTCTGTGATTGGAATTACTTCGTGAATTTCATCTACATTCAAATCTCCGCCGGTACCATAATAACTTTTTAATAATGGTGAAACTGCTTTATACCAACGCTCTAAAACACCGCGTTTTCTTGGGTCTTTTGGATCAAAATTTATTCCTGATTTTGCACCACCAATTGCTGGTCCAGATACCGTAAATTTTACTTCCATTGTTTTGGCAAGAGATAAAACCTCGTTCATATCTAATCCCTTGCGCATACGTGTACCGCCACCAGCAGCGCCACCACGTAAAGAGTTTATAACTGTCCATCCTTCTGCATCTGTTTCTGAATCTTTCCAGTTAAATACAATTTCTGGCGCCTTATTTTCGTAAATTTTTAGTAAGTCTTTCATTTAATTATTAAGAATAAAATCAACTAGTTAGTTTAGGTTTAAACAGGTTTTTAGTTGATTCATTTTTTTGAAGAATTGTTAATTAGTAACAACAAATATAAAAAACAAAAAATGGCTTTAAAAGTAAAGCCATTTTTATTATTATAAATTATTGTTAAGTTTTTAGTTTAAAGTCATTTTTCCAAATGCATGATATAGATTACCATAGCCATAAATAGCAAAATTATTAGTATCTATTTGCTTTGTAAAGGTTGGTGCAAAGTCTATTATTAAATCTTCGCCGCCAACTTTACTGTCCCAAAATGGTACAATTGTTTGATCTCCTGTATCATCAATTGTGTTTAAAATAACTGCTCTTGCTTCGATTTTCTTATTACCTAAAACAATTTTTTTCTCTTTTAAAACGTATTCTTTTTCTGTTGTTAGCAGATTTAATTTTCCGTTATTTAAAAAAGGATAAAATGAGGCTATACGCTTAGCTTCATTTTTATAAGTGTCTGAATATTTTAAGTAAGACTCGTACTTTACTTGTCCTGCTGTATCTAACTTTACAACTATTCCTGGACCTATATTATACGTGTAATCATACTCAAAACTTGCGCCTTCTTTTAAGGCACTTTCGGATTTATAACATTCGCCAATTAAATATATATTGTTATCTTGAGTTAGTACATTTTGAATTGTTAAATCTAAAAAGCCTTTACCTAAAACTTTTTTAAGTATAGTGTCTGACCAACCTTGATTTCTTATTAAATTTCCGTTAGTTATATCGTAAAGAAAATAGCTTTTATCTTTTTTTCCGCCAACCGAAATTCCTGGTTTTACGTTATCTGTCGCAAAACCTATTAGATAATTTGTATTAGCTACAGTTATTACTTTACTGTCTGAAATATAAAACTCTGAAGCTGAAACTTGTTGTGTGTTTATATCTGTTCCGTTTATTGTAATAACAGCTGTTTTTGGTTCTTTTTTAAAAATATCTGTATGTTTTACAATATGTACTGTTTTATCATTAGTGATGTAAAGCTGTTCTTTGTAAGCTCTTTCGCTTTCAAAATTTAAAGTGAAATTTGAATTAGCTATTTCATTTAAATCTTTATCAAATAAAACTGTTGTAATTTTTTCGTTTTGCTTTTTCTCAAAAACATTATTTACTAAAACAGCTATTGTGTTTTTGTCTGGAGAAATTTCTACATTAAAAAAACCTGAGTTATTTACTTTTTCTATAGGTAAGGTAAACAGCTCTTTTTCTTCTGAAATAGTAAAGCTATCATTATCAAATACTTGAACGTATAACACGTTTTTACCATCTTTTTTTAAAGCAATATTAGAGAAAAAGTAAAGTTTATTATCGCCTTCTATAACATCTATTAAAGTAGCATCCATGCGTTGACGCTGTGGTAATTTAAAACTCACATCCTTTAAAACTTGACGATTGTAATCGTGCTTTGTAATGTAAATTAGCTTTGGTGCGTAAACATGAGATCCTGATTTTTCTATACTATAGATTGTAAAATCTTCTGTTGTTGGAAAAATAATATTTGGATTTTGATATCCATTATGACCATTTTTTGCCCAATCTGTCCAAGTAAAATTGGCGGTTTGAGAAAACACTGTTGTAGATAGTAATATTAACAACAGTGTTATTTTATTAAATTGTATCTTATTCAAAATGTGCGTTGTATTCGTTTACAATTTTTAAAATACCTAAAACACGATATCCTTTTTCTTTGCTTTTTATTTTTTTAGCTAGTTCTGGGTAATCACTTACGTATTTACTCATTACATTTTTAAAGCTAAACAATACCTTTGGCGAAGCAAATTTTAGGTAATCATCACCATCTTTTACTGCTAACACTTCTGTTTGAATTTTTGTACCATCAAAGTCTAAAATAATCTCTTTGTTGCCATCTTTTTTAAGTGTCATTTCTGCACCTTTATCATCTTCTACTCTTATGTAATAATCAAAAAGACTAATTTTTCCATCTACTGTTCTTAATAAAAAGACTTTTGTTTTTCCGCTTAAACCTTCGTAAGGATGAGTTTCGTAATAATCCTCTCCAATTTTATAGGCTTTTAAATCTTTTGGATCATAAACTACTGGTTTATCTTCTAAAGTTTTGAAGAATTTTACTTTACGTTGGCTTTTAATTTTTAAGAATCTTTTTAAGTAACCTTCTATCTTTTCACCTTTATTAGTGATTACGTAACCTGGTAACTTTTCTGATCTGTCTTCCCAATTATCATCAAAATCTTGAGCATAAGTTAATCCAGAAATTAGTAATGCAAATGCTAGTAATAGTTGTTTCATTTTTTTAATTATTTATTAATTGTTATTATTTTTTGATATACTTTTCAAAAGCTGTATCAAAGCTTCAAAATTAAGTAAACTACTGATATTGTATTGTTAAAATTTATAAATCTTCCCAGAAGAGTGATCTTTACTTGCTCCTGTAACAGATGCTAAACAGTTATTTTCTTTTCTTAATTTTAACACACCTAAAAAGCCAAAAATTAATGCTTCTTTAAACTCTATTAATTCAGCAGATGGAATAACGATTTTAGCATTGGTTAAAGCTTTAATTCTTTCAACTAAAAAATCATTATACGTTCCGCCACCAGTTAGCAAAACAGATGCATTATCTTTTTGGTTAATCACCTTTACTATTTGTTGCGCCACATGATAAATCATAGTGTGCAAAATATCTTTTACTTCTAATTTGTAGTTATCTATTAATGGAAAAATTTGCTGCTCTACCCATTCCAAACCTAAAGATTTTGGATATGAATTTTTATAGAAATCTAAAGCATTTAACTGCTCTAATAGTTGTTGATTTATTTTTCCTTGTGAAGCTAAATGTCCCTTATCGTCATAGTCAAATCCTAATTGTTGTACATATTTATTAAGTACAATATTAACTGGACAAATATCGAAAGCGATGCGTTGCTTATTAATAAATGTAGACACGTTTGCAAATCCGCCAAGATTGATACAATAATCACACTCCGAAAATAAAAGCTGATCACCAATTGGTACTAATGGCGCACCTTGACCACCAAATTGTACATCTTGTACTCTAAAATCACATACAACAGTTTGCTTTAATTGTTCTGCCAATACAGGTAAATTCCCGATTTGATACGTTAATTTTTCTTCTGGTTGGTGTAATGCGGTATGACCATGAGAGCAAACAGCATCAAGGTGATTTATGTTATTTTTTTTAATGAAAGTCGAAATAACTTCAGCTAAATAATTAGTGTAATCAACATCTATTTGCTGTAAATCTTTTATAGATTGTTGGGTTAAGTTTTTAAGTTTTATTAGCCATTCTTCAGAATATGATACTGTATTCGAATTCAAAATTTGAAATTGCCAAGTATCTTTTTTAGTAAAATTAATTTCAGCTAAATCAATTCCGTCTAAAGATGTTCCAGACATAACACCTACTATGTGATAATTTTCTTTTAACATATCGAGTAAAAATAACTATAACGATTGAAAAAATGCTAATAAAAAGTTATCTTTGAAGACATTTTTTATTGAATTAACAATTTTATATACCACTATGGATTTTAATCTTACAGAAGAACATTTAATGATTCGCGACGCAGCTCGTGATTTTGCAAGAACAGAATTATTACCTGGCGTTATAGAACGTGACGAAAAACAAGAATTCCCTCAAGATTTAGTTAGAAAAATGGGAGAACTTGGATTTATGGGAATTATGGTAGACCCAAAATACGGTGGAAGTGGTATGGATGCGATTTCTTACGTATTAATTATGGAAGAGTTATCTAAGATAGACGCGTCTGCTTCTGTAATGGTTTCTGTAAACAACTCATTAGTTTGTTACGGTCTTGAAGCTTTTGGAACAGAAGAGCAAAAACAAAAATATTTAACAAAATTAGCTACTGGTGAGCAAATTGGTGCATTTTGTTTAAGTGAACCAGAAGCTGGTAGTGATGCAACATCGCAAACAACTACTGCAATAGACAAAGGTGACCATTATGTAATTAATGGAACAAAAAACTGGATTACCAACGGTGGTAGATCTGATGTTTATTTAGTAATTGCACAAACAGACAGAGAAAAAGGACACAGAGGAATCAATGCTTTTATCGTTGAAAAAGGTATGAAAGGTTTTGATATTGGTCCTAAAGAAGATAAATTAGGAATTAGAGGAAGTGATACACACACGCTACAATTTAACGATGTTAAAGTACCAAAAGAAAACAGAATTGGTGAAGATGGATTTGGTTTTAAATTCGCAATGAAAACACTTTCTGGTGGACGTATTGGTATTGCTGCACAAGCTTTAGGTATTGCTTCTGGAGCTTACGAGTTAGCTTTAAAATATAGTAAAGAGCGTAAAGCTTTTGGTACCGAAATTTGTAACCATCAAGCAATTGCTTTTAAACTTGCAGATATGTATACAGAAATTGAAGCTGCACGTATGTTAGTAATGAAAGCTGCTTGGGATAAAGACCAAGGTAACAATTACGATATGTCTAGTGCTATGGCAAAATTATACGCTAGTAAAGTTGCTATGGAACAAACGGTTGAAGCTGTACAAATACACGGTGGAAATGGTTTTGTAAAAGAATACCACGTAGAACGTTTAATGCGTGATGCAAAAATCACTCAGATTTATGAAGGAACTTCTGAAATCCAAAAAATTGTAATTTCTAGAGGTGTTATTAAAGGGTAACATTTCAATTATATAAAATTGAAAAGGCTTCGCATATACTGTTGAAGCCTTTTTTTTTTTATGAGTTTAATTCGTCTAAAACCAACCTGATTTCACCATAACTATATTTATCATCTAGTTGATGTTTTAAATCTGAAAGTGTATCAAACTTTTGTTTTGGTATTAACTCTTTTAATTCTTGATAATGCGCTTTTGGCATTAAATCGGAAATTTTAATTTCACCAGATTTAATAAATTTAGCCAAATGACCGAATATTGTATTTTCATTTAATTCTCTAATGTGAGCAATTTCTTCTATAGTTTTACCGTCTTTAAAAAGTGCTAAAGACTCTTTTTGTGTATCTCCCTTTTTACGTTTTGGCTTTTCTTCTTCTACAAATTCAAATTGAGTATCATCTGAAGTATCAATATCATTCTCTTCACAATACTCTTTAATTACAGTTAAAATATCGTTTCCATACTTTTCAACTCGCACTTTACCAAAACCATTGACTTGTAATAATTCTTTTTTGGTCGTTGGTAAGGTTTCGCACATCTCGTAAAGTGCTTTTTGGGTAAAGATTTGATAGTGGATTAAATCGTGTTCTTGCGCAAGAGTATTTCTTAATTCTCTTAACAGCTCAAATAATTCAATATTTGTAGTACCATCAATGACAGTTTTTCTGAGTTTTTTTGGTTTGTCTTTAGTTAAAAAGACCGATTTAGCTCTTAGACCTAAAAAATTATTGACTTCAAAACCTTGATTTAATTCAGAGAAGTAAAGTTTTTTAGTGGCTATAAGTTCTTCAATTGTATCTAATTGTTTGCTAATATCTTTATCTAAAGCTTTGTTATCTGTGCTAAAACTAAAGTTTTGATAAGCATCTATAATTTTGCTTTTAGTTTCTTCAGAAAAATAATTAATAGCTTTTTTAAAACGTTCTTGTATAACCTGATCGTTTTCTGGCAACTTATCTTGAGCTAATTCTTTTAGTTGAATTTTAAATGAATTAGCTACTTTCAGTAAGTTTGTAGCACAATCCTTAATAATGGTTAAAGGTTGCTCTACATTACCTTCAATACTTCCTCTATTTTTATAATAGATATCTAGAATTCTATTTACAGGATATATAAATTGAAAAAAATCAAAAACTTCTGAAATTAATTGAAGCTGAAAAATTGATTTTGATTGTTCTAGTTCTTTTTCATCTGGTTGGTTTTCTTCAGCTTGTTTGGTAAAATTAAGAACATTGGTGTCACTTATAATATGTCTTGAATCAATCTTACTTTTTAAGACTAAACCTTCTAAAGATTTACATCTACTTAGGGCAACATAGGTTTGACCATGCGCAAAAGCACCTTCTGCATCAATAACAGCTTTTTCAAAAGTTAATCCTTGACTTTTATGGATTGTAATTGACCAAGCTAAGCGTAAAGGCATCTGCGTGTAGCTTCCAATTTTGTCCTCTGTTATGGCATCTGTTTCTTTGTCTACTTTATAGGTAATATTTTCCCAAGTTTCAGGTTTTGTGATTATAGTAAAATCATCGTCTGGACATTTTACAACAACTTCGTCTTTGTCTAAATGAATTACTTTTCCTATTTTCCCATTGAAATAACGCTTTTCTGGTGAGCTATCGTTTTTAATAAACATGACTTGCGCTCCTACTTTTAATACTAATTTATCCTCATTCGGATAAGAAAACTCTGGAAATTTACCTTGTACTTTAGCTGAATAACTAACTAATTTTGTTGAAAGTTTATCTAATTCTGATTTATTAACTTGATCGGCTTTACGGTTGTGAGTAGTTAAAAATATGTAGCCTTCATTTTCTGAAGGTGAAAAATTTGGATCAAAACGTTTATTAAGCTCTTCTACTGAATTTTTAGATAAGCTATTAGATCTAATTTCATTTAAAACCTCAATAAACTTAGGATTATCTTGTCTGTATATGTGCTTTAACTCAACCGTAATAGGGTTACAATATTGATACGCATGGCTGCTAAAAAAATAAGCATTATTGTAGAATGGTTTGAGAAGTTCCCATTCATTATCTCTTACAACAGGTGACAACTGTTGTAAATCACCAATCATAAGAACTTGTACACCACCAAACACTTGATTTCTGTTTTTATATCGTTTTAAAATTTTGTCAATAGCATCTAATAAATCTGCTCTGACCATACTAATTTCATCAATTACTAATAAGTCTAATGATTTAATAATATTAATTTTAGTCTTACTAAATTTAGTTTTAAAACCACTAGCATTAGAAAGAATATCATCAGGAAGAATAGGCCCAAAAGGTAATTGAAAGAAAGAATGAATAGTTACACCTTTAGCATTAATTGCTGCTACACCCGTAGGTGCAACAATAACCATTCTTTTAAGTGAATTTAATTTTAATCTATGAAGAAACGTTGTTTTACCAGTTCCAGCTTTACCTGTTAAGAAAATATTTCGCTGGCTTTTGTTTACAAAATTCCAAGCTAATTCTAACTCTTTATTTATTTCCATCACCTTCAAAAATAAAAGAAATAAATATATTAAAAAGCATAAATAGAAAACAAAAGAACAAAAAAAAAAGTCCTCAACAAAATATGTTGAGGACTTTAAAAAAGGCGACGACCTACTCTCCCACAATGTAGTACCATCGGCGCTAATGGGCTTAACTTCTCTGTTCGGAATGG
>NZ_JACHWV010000009.1:0-97977 GCF_014191595.1 Mesoflavibacter zeaxanthinifaciens subsp. sabulilitoris
ACACCAGAAGATCCAAACACATATGGACCAGGACCATTCGATCCAAACAATCCATGTGATCCAATCGGAATCAATAGTACAGATACTGATGGAGACGGCTTAACAGACTGTGAGGAAACAACAGGAATTGATGATCCAAACACACCATTAGTTCCAACAGGAACTAGTAATCCAAATGATGCTTGTGATCCATTTGTAGATGCTGGAGGATGTACTCCGATAGCTATAGATGATACAGTAACAGGAGTAGCAAGTAATACAAATGTATCTGTAGATGTTGTAGATAATGATTCTGATCCAAACGGGACAATAGATTCAACTACTGTTAATTTGACAGATCCTTCAGCTATAGATGCAGATGGTGACGGTTACAATGATACTTTAGTCGTTCCTAGCGAAGGAACTTGGATAGTAGATCCGACTACAGGAGTGATAACATTTATCCCTGAATCTGAATTTACAGATGACCCAACACCAATTGGTTACACTGTAGAAGATAATGATGGAAATGTATCTAACGAAGCTATTGTAACTATTGATTACGAAACTCAAAATCCAATAGCAGAAGACGACGACAGTTTACTAAATCCTTTTGGCTCTACAGTAGTTATAGATATAATAGCCGATAACGGTAATGGTCAAGATGTTGATTCAGATGGAACATTAGATTTAGGTTCTGTAAGCATAACAACAACTGGAGCAACTGATACAGATGGAGATGGAGATAATGATACGTTAGTAGTGCCAGGAGAAGGAACTTGGGTAATAGATGAATTAGGTATACTTACATTTACACCTGAATCAGGTTTTAACGGAGATCCAACACCAATAACTTACACTATTCAAGATAATGATGGTAATATATCTAATGAAGCGATAGTAACAATTACTTATGAACCAGATGGAGATTCAGATGGAGATGGTGTTTTAAGTTCAGTTGAAGTTTTAGAAGGAACAGATCCAACAGATCCTTGTGATTACAATCCAGAAAGTATTACAGAAACTCAAGCAGAACCTTGGATTTCTTCAGATTGTGATGGTGACGGGTATTTCAACGGAACAGAGCTAGAAGATGGTACTAATCCATTAGATCCTTGTGATTTTGATTATTTAAGTAGTTCTGATGTACCTCAGTCTCAAGCATGGTTAGACGCAGATTGTGATAATGATAATGTACCTAACGGAACAGAATTACCTTACGGTGATACTGACGGAGACGGAATACCAAACTGGTTAGACCCTGATGATGACGGAGATGGTGTTGATACTATAAATGAAGATTATGGAGATGTAGATGACTCAGATGGAGAAGTTGATTCAGAAGGAGATGGAGACCCAACAAACGACGATTCTGATGAAGATGGTACACCAGATTATTTAGATACTGATGATGATGGAGATGGTATATTAACAGAAGATGAATATCCTGATCCTAATAATGACGGAGTTGGTTTTGGTGATGATGCAGTAGATAGTGATGGCGATCAGTTACTACCAGATTACTTAGGGTTTAATAATGCTTCACCTTCAGAAGACGATTTAGAAGTATTTAATGCAGTAACACCAAACGGAGATGGAGATAATGATGTTTTCATTATTAGAAATATAGAATTATATCCAGAAAACACTGTTAGGATTTATAACAGATGGGGAGTAATTGTTTATGAAGTTTCAGGATATGGTCAAAACGGACAATTCTTCAAAGGAGAATCTAATGGACGTGCAACTATTAAAACAGAAAAACAATTGCCAGTAGGTACTTATTACTATGTTATTGAATATAACAACGGAACCGAAACTAAATCTAAAGCAGGATATCTATATATTCAACGTTAAATTATAAGTAATAGAGGCTATTTATAAATAGCCTCTTATCTAAAAATATATCTTTTTTATAATGAAAAATAGAATTTTAATTTTAGCACTTCTCTTAAGTTCTTTGTTTGTAAGTAATGTTACAGCTCAACAAGATGCTCAGTATACGCAGTATATGTATAATACAATGAGTATAAATCCTGCATACGCTGGATCTAGAGATGGTATTAGCGCCTTACTACTTTATCGTACACAATGGGTAGGGTTAGATGGAGCTCCAGATACAGGAACTTTTAATATCCATTCCCCAATTGCAGAAGATAGTAAAATAGGGTTAGGGTTATCTGTAATAAATGATAGAATAGGTCCAACACAAGAAACTTATGTCGATGCAGATTTCTCTTACACAATAAATCTATCAGAAGAAAGTAAACTAGCTTTTGGTTTAAAAGTAGGAGGACATCTTTTAGATGTAAACTATTCAGAATTAAGTCAGTATAATGGAGGAGATGTTTTGCTGCAATCAGATATAGAAAATAAATTTTCTCCAAATTTTGGAGCAGGTATCTATTACCGTAAAGCAGATCGTTGGTACGTAGGACTTTCTGTTCCAAATATTTTAGAAACTAAGCACTTTGATGAAGCCTCTTTATCTCAAGCAAAAGAACGAATAAATGCTTACTTGATAGCAGGATACGTTTTTGATATAAATGCTGATTTAAAATTAAAACCAGCCTTTTTACTAAAAGGTGTTCAAGGTGCACCATTAGCAGCAGATTTGTCTATAAATGCACTTCTAAAAGAAAAATTTACATTTGGATTAGCATATAGATGGGATGCAGCAGTTAGTGGTATGTTAGGCTACCAGCTTACAGATAGCTTTATGTTAGGCTTTGGTTATGATAGAGAAACGACCGAGTTAGGACAAACACAATTTCAGCAAGGTTCATTTGAAGTTTTTCTTAGATTCGAGCCAAGAAATTTAACAAAGATATTATCACCAAGATTCTTCTAAAAAGAACACAAGACTTATGAAAAATAAAATTATCATACTAACAATTTTTTCTCTATTATCGTTCTCAACTTTTAAGGCTCAAGATAACGGTATATCTGCAAAAGTTGAAAAAAAATACGACAAGCTATCATATATAGAAACAACTAAAGCATTATTAAAATTAGTAGAAGACGGTAATCGTACACCAGAAGTTTTAAAAAAACTTGCCAATGCTTACTATTTTAATGTGAAAATGGAAGATGCTTCAAAATGGTACGGAGAACTTTTTGCAATTAAAGACATTGTTGTAGAATACGAATATTATTATCGTTATGCTATGGCTTTAAAAGCTATTGGCGATTATGATAAAGCTAACGAGTATATGCAAAAATTTGCAGTACTTAAACCAAATGACTCTAGAGCAATCCTATTTAAAAAATCTCCAAATTATTTAGAGACAATAGAAGAGCTATCAGGAGATTTTGAATTAGAAAATCTAGATTTTAATTCTCGTTTTTCAGATTTTGGAACATCCTTTTATAAAGAAGGAATTGTATTTGCATCATCAAGAGGAAATGGAAAACTTTATAAATGGAACGAGCAACCATTTTTAGACCTTTATTATATAAATGAAAGTGAAGGTAAGCCAGAAAAACTTTCAGAAAATATAAATACAAAATATCATGAGTCTTCAACCTCTTTCACAAAAGATGGTAATACAATGTACTTTACCAGAAACAATTATTTTAGAGGTAAAGCAAGAAAAAGCAACGAAAAAGTTAACGGATTAAAAATTTATAAAGCACAATTAATAGATGGTAATTGGACAAATATAGAAAGTATGCCATTTAATAATGACGATTATAATGTAGCACATCCAGCATTAAGTATGGACGAAAAACGTTTATACTTTGCTAGTGATATGCCAGGTACTTATGGTAAATCAGACCTATTTTATGTTGATATAAACGAAGACGGTACATATGGTGATCCTGTTAATTTAGGTGAAACAATTAACACAGAAGGAAGAGAGAACTTTCCGTTTATTAGTAATAATGGTACACTTTATTTCTCATCAGACGGACACCAAGGTCTAGGAGGTTTAGATGTATTTATGAGTAATCTAGAAGCGACTAAAGTAGCAGTTACAAATCTAGGTAAACCAATAAACAGCTCAAGAGATGATTTTGAATTTATAATAGATGAAAATACTAACGAAGGTTATTTAACATCAAACCGTTATAACGGAAAAGGAGATGACGACATCTATAAATTTACAAGAGAATATTGTACACGTTTTATCTCTGGTACAACAGTAGATAAAAGAACAAACGCAATTATACCTTACGCTAGCGTTGTTATATTAAACGAAAAAGGTGTAGAAGTACAAAACCTAACCTCAGACCAAAACGGAGCATTCAGCTATGAAGGAAGTTGTAAAAAACAAACGTATAAGGTCATAGCTTCTAAAGATGAATTTATACAATCTGAAGAAACCTTTAAAATAAACCCATCTAAAGAAGAAGATGTAGTTTTAAAACTAAACCTTAAACAAACTGAAAATGAACCTTTACCAGTAGGTAAAGATCTATTTACAGAACTAGACTTAAACCCAATTTATTTTGACTTTGATAAGTCTAACATTCGACCAGATGCACAAGTAGAATTACAAAAAGTAATAGATTACTTAAAGAAGTATCCAACAGTAAATATAGACGTGCAATCTCACACAGACTCTAGAGCAACCGACCAATATAATATTGCGTTATCACAAAGACGTAACGAGTCTACAAAAAAATGGATTATCCAAAAAGGTAATATTGACCCAAGTAGAATATCAGGTAGAGGATATGGAGAAACACAATTAGTAAACCGTTGTTCTAACGGTGTAAAATGTTCAGAAGAAGAGCATCAACAAAACAGAAGAAGTATGTTTATTGTTACTAGCAATTAAAACATAAAATAAAATATAAAAAAAGTGCTTCTCTAAAGAAGCACTTTTTTTATGCTCTAAAATTATATTACTAAATATTGCCTAAAAGGACTCAGAACAAATTTCGTATTTTGTAAATTTGTTAGACTTAAAAAATAAGATGGCAGAAGAAAAAGTAATTTTAGTAAACGAAAAAGACGAGCAAATAGGATTAATGCCTAAAATGGAAGCACATGAAAAAGCATTGCTACATAGAGCATTTTCAGTATTTGTATTTAATGATAAAAACCAGTTAATGTTGCAACAACGTGCATTAACAAAATACCATACGCCAGGTTTATGGACAAACACATGTTGTAGTCATCAACGTGAAGGAGAAAGTAACATAGCAGCAGGAAAAAGGCGGTTAATGGAAGAAATGGGATTTGTAACAGAACTAGAAGAAAAAACTTCTTTTATATACAAAGCACCTTTTGAAAACGGTCTTACAGAGCACGAATTTGACCACATTATGGTTGGTTATTATAATGATGAGCCAAACATTAATAAAGACGAAGTAGAAGCTTGGAAATGGATGTCTTTAGACGAAGTAAAGCTAGATATAGAACAGCATCCAGAACTATATACCGCATGGTTTAAGATTATTTTTGAAAAGTTTTACGAATTTATAAAGCATTAATCAATGAAAGTAACCGTTAGCAGAAAAGCACATTTTAATGCCGCACATAGGCTGTATAGAAAAGATTGGACAGAAGACAAAAATAATGACGTTTTTGGTAAATGTAATAACCCAAGCTTTCATGGTCATAATTATGAGCTAATTGCACATGTAACAGGAGATATTGATCCCGAAACAGGTTATGTAATAGATATGAAAATATTAAAAGATATCATAAAAGAAGAGGTAGAAGATGCTTTTGATCATAAAAACCTAAACATAGACGTACCAGAATTTAAAAACTTAAACCCAACAGCAGAAAATATAGTTGTCGTAGTTTATAATAAAATTAAAGCCAAATTAGATCCAAAATTTGAACTACAAGTTACTTTGTACGAAACGCCACGCAATTATGTAACTTATCCTTCAAAATAATTAGAATAAAACTATCAAAAACTAAGTTATATAGTGAAGATAATAAACTTTATATGTAGCTTTGCGCAAATTAAATTTTAATTATCATGGCAAATAAAAGAGACCTAAAAAAAGACATTAATTACGTTTTAGGAGATATTATTGAAGCTGTTTATATCTGGGAATATGCAAATACAGATAAAGACACAAAAGAAAGTGAAAAAATTATTGATGATGCAATAACAACTTTTGACGAGTTAATAGCAAAAGTAAACGCTAAAGATGTTGAAAATAAGAAAGTTCACTTTAAAGGTATTCAACAAGAACTAGAAGACAAAGGTAGAGCGTTAATAGAAAGAATTAACAAATTAGGATAATTTTTTAAAAAAAAGTTTGCAAATATCATTTCTCAAATTATATTTGCACTCGCTTTGCCGATGTAGCTCAGCTGGCTAGAGCAGCTGATTTGTAATCAGCAGGTCGTGGGTTCGAGTCCCTCCATCGGCTCTAAAAGCTTCTCAATAAAATGAGAAGCTTTTTTTATTAATAAAAGTTGATATTTAATCATAAAAAAAGCCATTCAATTTTGAAGGGCTTTTTTAATTATTTCTGTTATTTATTTAGTTTCTTCAGCTTTTCGTTTACTTATATAGTCTTCTAACTGCTTACCATATTTAGAGTTTTTAATCTCAGGTGTTAGTACTTTATTAATTGTATCAAGTAAGTTTAATCTAGCATCATAAATTTCAGATAAAGCTATATAAGGAGCAACTTCACTATCTTTATTATTAATAGCAAAATTAACAGCATATAAATATTTTCTTTTTGTAAAGCCTTCTAAAGCCTTTTCTGTTTTCTTTATAGCAGCAGAATCTTTATTTTTTAAAGCATCTAGATTTTCTTTAAAAACATCTAAGTTTTTGTTGTTTATTTTATTCATCATTTCTAGATACTCTTGGTAAAGTTCTTGTTGTTTAGAACCTTCAATTTTAGCGTAAAAATTAAAGTTTTCTAATTTTGTGTAAATTTTGGTTACACCTTTATCACCAAAGAAAGATATACGATCATTTTCTTTAGAGTTTTTATCTAAATATAAATGAAATACTTCTGGCTCATCAATCTCTGTTTGTAATGTAAAGTTAGAATCGCCATTTACAGTTACAGAATCTACAGTAACTAAAGTTGTATCAATTACTTTTTTTAGGTAAACAGTACCTTTTTTTAAACCTTTAACGGTAGCTTCAACAGTAAGTTTTTTTCCGCTTTCACCGCAAGAAAAAATAAGTGTTACAAGAAGTAGTACTAAGATTTTTTTCATTTTTATTTAATTTTTAGTGGGCAAATATCTTATAAAAATCACAAAAATACTAACCAGCAGAAGCTAATTGCATTAAAATTGTACAGCCAATTGCAGCTATAGTACCAACTGCATAACCAAAAACAGCTAATAGTACACCAACTGTGGCTAATGATGGATGAAAAGCAGAAGCAACAATAGGTGCCGATGCAGCACCACCAACATTTGCTTGACTACCTACAGCTAGGAAAAAGTAAGGTGCTTTAATAATTTTTGCTACAAAAATTAAAAGTAGCGCATGAATAGACATCCAAACTAATCCAATTGCAATTAAACCAACATTGTCAAATATTAAGGTTAAATCCATCTTCATACCAATGCTTGCTACTAAAATATAGATAAATACACTACCAAATTTACTAGCGCCAGCACCTTCATAATTTCTAGCTTTTGTGAAAGAAAGTAAAATAGCAATTATAGTTGAAATACTTATCATCCAGAAAAAAGAACTATCTAAAAAGGTAAATACATTTTTTAAAGTTTGGTTTTCTATACCATCAACAATGTTTTTGAAAAAAGGAGCTAAAATACCAGCAAATAGATGGGCAACACTAACAGTACCAAAAGCGATTGCTGCCATTAGCATTAAATCTGTTAAAGAAGGATTACGTTTTACACTATCTGTAAAAGAAGACATCTTTTCTTTTAAGGATTCAATAGAAGATGTATCTGCTTTTAACCATTTGTTAATAGCATTTCTTTTACCTATCCCTATTAAAAGAAGCGCCATCCATAAATTAGCAACAACAATATCTACAAAGACCATTCCGCCATAAAGTTTTTGATTATATCCATAAATTTCTAGCATAGCAGTCTGGTTAGCTCCGCCACCAATCCAACTTCCTGCAAGGGTTGATAATCCTCTCCATACAGCATCTGGACCAACACCGCCAACAGTTTCTGGAGAAAAAGTAGAAATTATTAAAATAGCTATAGGACCTCCAATTACAATACCTATTGTACCTGTAAAAAACATGATTAGCGCTTTCCAACCTAAATTAAAGACTCCTTTTAAATCAATACTTAAAGTCATTAAAACCAAAGCAGCAGGTAAAAGATATCTACTAGCAACATAATATAGATTTGTGCTATGTTTTGTTATTTCGCCTGTGTCTGTATTAGTGGTTTCCCATTCTGGAGCAATTAAACCTAAAGTAGTTAATACTGCAGGAAGCATATAAGCCATAAATAATCCAGGAACTATTTTATAAAATTTCTCCCAAAAGCCACCTTTTAAAGACTCTGTGTAAAAAATAGCACCAAGTGCTAACATTAATATTCCAAAAACGATAGTATCGTTTGTAAATAATGGTTCGTTCATAGTTTAGTTTTATAGTTACCGCAAAATAATCAAATAAAACTGTAATAAAAAGGACTTAAAATAAAGTTTGGCACAGCATTTGTTTTATTTAAAGTGTAATTAATTATGATGACTTGGTAAAGGTGTGGTTACCTGATCTAACGAGTAATGATTACTCATATTTTTGGTTGGTTAGTATGAAAAAGCATCTCTTTTTGAGGTGCTTTTTCTATGTAATAAACTTTAACAAAACTTTTGAATTCTAATTGTAAGGAAATCAGTATTATATAGACATAAATATATGTAATATTTGTGAAGACGTAATTATGGTGTGGTTACCATAATTAAATAGCAAAGATTATTCATATTTTTGGTTGGTTAGTACGAAAAAGCATCTCATTTTGAGGTGCTTTTTCTATTTTATGTTAAAATAAAGTTTGGCACAGCATTTGATTTATATAATATGTAATTATTTATGAAGACTTAGTAAAAGGTGTGGTTACCTTAATTAACGAGTAATGATTACTTATATTTTTGGTTGGTTAGTATGAAAAAGCATCCTTTTTAGGATGCTTTTTCTATTTAGGTATGAAGTGTATTTATCATTGGTGTATGGTTAGTTGCGGAAATGGACGCAGTCATTTTTCGTTGTAAACCAAAAAATTAATAAGATTTAAATTCCGATAGGAAATTCAGCCGCAATTAATTATACACGTTGTTATAAACAGTTTTTTAATTCAGTTAATTCGTAATAATTTTCTTTTATAGGTTTTAGTTTTATTGTATTTGCGCTTATTGAGGTTATTTGATAAATGTTTTCCTCTGTTGTGTCTTCGATACTTATGAATATAAAGAAGTTTTTATTAATTTCTCCAATACTCCAGTTTCCTACTAATGGTCGGCTATTATTCCAGATAGTTTCTGTCATTCGGAGTTCTTTGTTCTTGTCTAAAGGATGATAGTTTTTTGAAAATTTAATTTTAATCGAATCGCCGAATTTCCTAACACAATTATCAGTCAAAAAATTAACGATTTCTGATTTGCTTGATTCAAGAGGATAATCGAAGTTTAATCGTTTAAAGACCGTTATTGTGTTTTTTACAATTTCAATTTCTATAGAATCTTTTTTAAAAACTTTATAAGGATACACAATGGAATCAATATTGTGTACGATTTTTATTTCTTTATGCCTTTTTTCGAATTTATATGTAGAATCGGAAAGAACAGCTTTAATTTCAGATTTATCAAAATTGATAATCATTCCCCACATTCCTGAAGAAAAAGAATAATGTTCATCAATGACTCTATTGTCAATTGACATCCATATTCCGTCAATCTCTTGAGCTTTGCAAGATACTAATCCAATGACTAAAAATATTAATTGTAGTACTTTTTTCAACTTGTTTATATACTATTTAACAAAATTTGTAATAGTATCAATTAATCCTTCTGCAATAGGTCTTTGGGTTTCTGCATATGATTTTGAATTTTCTAAATCATCACCTTCTATAGTAACAAGTACGTGATTCATATTTTCTATTATTTTTAAAGTAGCATCTTTATTAGCTTCTTTTAAAAGTTTAGCTTCAGTTTCACTTACCTGTAAATCTTTAGTTCCGTTTATAACTAAAATAGGTATGTTTAAAGTACTTAAGACTTCTGTTGGATTATATTTCATCCAATTTATCATAAACTTTTGGATTTCGATATTAAATATAGAAGATAATGCCATAGGATAATCTGTAGTTGTTTTACCTTCTCTTAAAGTTTTAAATATACGTTTAGTATCTTCTGTAAAATTAGGTGCTGTTTTATTGACTTGTTCTATAATAACTTGATCAATACTTTGTCCTGCGCCTGCTAAAGATATAAAACCATCTGCACGGTCCTTAGCAGCTAGCATACCAACTAAGCTACCTTGACTGTGCCCAATAACATAAATTTTATTAAAGTTTTTAGTGTTTTTAAAATAGTCTATTACAGATTTTGCGTCTGTAACAAAATGATCAAAAATTATATTTTTATCTAAATTGTTAGATTTTAATTGTTTAACAATACGTTTATCATATCTGTATGTAGCTATATTGTTATTGGTTAGGTTTACAGCTAATTTTTTTAAGCTATTATTTTTTAAAAAATTTTGATTACCATCTCTGTCGGTAGGTCCTGATCCTGCAATTATAATAGCTAAATTAGGCTTTTTGACATTGTTTGGTGTTAATAATGTACCATCTATATGTTTATTTACAGAAATGTCTTGTTTTGTAAAATTAGATTCTTGCGCAAAAAGAGAAGAGCTAAAACAAAGCGAAATAAAAAGAACTAAGAACTTCATATTATTTTTTAATTAAAAATTGTCAAAAAAGATGCCAATTTATAGTGTTAACATGTACAAAAATAACTGAATTTATTTTATCGATAGTTATCGAATTAATAATTTTAAATAGTGTTTTTAATCCTTTGTTTTGTGTTTTTAATCGATAAATGTTAAAATTAAGTGCATTTCATCGAATATTTGTGTTTTTAAACTATTTGAAAACGAAATAATATTATGTTTGACACGTACTAAGAATTACATACTTTTTAGTTCAATGGATTAATTAATTAATATTTGCATCTTGATTAGATATAGAGACCCTAAATCTGACCAATATATAAGATGCCAAATAGCATAGAGTCAAGGTTGAGGGACCTTGACTCTTTTGTTTTTAATAATTTCTATTTAATAATTCTAAAGGTTAGATTTATTCTCTGACCAATATCTTTTTTAGTTTTTGCAATTTGATGTAACCAATGGTGTTGGGTTTTGCCTTGCATTAAAAGTAAACTACCATGCTGAAGTAATAGTTTTTGTTTTAAAGATTTATCATGTCTATGTTTTAAATGAAAATATCGTTCTGCTCCAAAACTAACAGAAGCAATTATTGGATTTTTTCCTAATTCTTTTTCATTATCTGCATGCCAGCCATTACTGTCGTTTCCGTTTCGGTATAAATTAGCAAGACACGTGGTAAATTTTGTGTTAACTTTAGTTTCAACTTTATCTTTTATTTGCTGTAGTTCTTCTGTAAAAACATGCGGATGCATTGTAATATTTGAATAGCTGTAAGGCTTACCATTGTTGCCAAAAAGCGCAGTTAGTCTAGGTTGTTTGTAGGTTTTTCCAAAAACAGTTATGTCATCTTGTTGCCAATTTATGTGTTTTAAAAGCGAATTAAAATAGGCGTCTGCTTCTTCTTTATTAAAAAAGTCTGGATAGTATTTAATGTCAGAATCTGGTAAATCTAATAATATGTCTTCAGGAAAAAGCATTTTAAAATTGTAAATAAAAATATGCCCAATACATTAAAAAGAATTGTAATGGAATGCGTAAAATTAAAACCCATTTTGGTAAACCTGCACTAGCTTTTTCATTAGAAAGCATATAGAAATGAACAGTAAAAAAAACAGCTAACATTAAAATAATACCATAAATAGCTGTGTTTTTTGTTGAAGGAAAGCATAGCGTTGCACCAAGAATAATTTCGGCAACACCACTAAGTAACACCATTAATTTGTGATTAGGAATATACTTAGGCATAATGCGCATATACATTTTAGGTTTTACAAAATGCATTATTCCAGCCAAAATATACATACACGCCATAGCGTAAAGATGCCAAGGATAAATCATAGTAACGTTTTATTTTATAAATTTAAACTATAATTTATTTATCATGAAATTTAGCCTAACTCTTTTATTATATTTTATAACTCAACTCACTTTTGCCCAACTACCTAAAGGCTTTGTATATGCGCAAGATAGTTTACCTAATTTAAAAGTTGAATTACGTTATTGCTATGATAATAATTTTGTTGGAGGACAAATAGATGGTTATGTAAATGAAGTTGTGATTACTACAGCACAAACAGTAGAAGCCTTAAAAAAGGTACAAGCCGATTTAAAAACAGAAGGTTTAACTTTAAAAGTTTTTGATGCTTACAGACCACAACGCGCAGTTAACCATTTTGTTCGTTGGGCAAAACAAGTTAATGATACAATGATGAAAATGCATTATTACCCAAAAGTAAATAAGCGTAATTTATTTAAAGAAGGTTACATTGCTTCAAAATCTAGACACAGTAGCGGTAGCACTTTGGATGTTACTATTGTTAATTTAGAAACCGGTGAAGAACTAGATATGGGATCTCCTTTTGATTTTTTTGGACCAGAATCTTGGGTAAGCAATACTAATCTAACCGAAAAACAAATCGCTAACAGACAACGTTTACAAAATGTTATGCTTAAAAACGGTTTTAGAAATTACCCGAAAGAATGGTGGCATTTTACATTAAGAAATGAGCCGTTTAAAAATCAATATTTTGATTTTTTAGTAGAATAAATTGTTGGTCACTGAGCGTAGTCGAAGTGAGTATAATTTAGTCTCTTTCTTTTAAACGTGCTGATCAATCAAAACAGGATTACCATCAGGATCTAAGATCACAAAACTTGCTGGACCAGAACTGCTTTCATCAGCTTCTGTAATTAAAGGTATTTGATAAGACTTGATGTGTTTCTGGATATCTCTTACATCTGTAAAATCTTCTAATTTATTAGCACTTTCGTCCCAACCAGGATTAAAAGTTAGTATGTTTTTATCAAACATATCTTGAAACAATCCTACAAGCGCGTTACCATTTTTCATGATTAAATAATTTTTTTCTATCTCTCCAGCAAAAGGTGTAAAGCCTAATTTTTCGTAAAATGCTTTTGATTTATGTATGTCTTTTACAGTAAGACTAACTGAAAATGCGCCAAGTTTCATTATTTAATTTTTTAAAATGAAGTTTTGAAGATAGGCAATTTTTATCAAAAGTGATGTTACTGTTTCAAATTCTTAATTCTCTCTAACAAAGTAGGATGCGAATAATGCATAAACACGTACGCAGGATGAGGCGTTAAATTACTTAAACTATTTTTAGATAACTTTTTAAGTGAAGTTATTAAAGGCTCTGCTTTGTAGGTGTTTTTTGCGTAATCATCAGCTTGGTATTCAAACTTTCTAGAAAACCAATTCATAATTAATCCTGTGATTTCAGAAAGCGGACTGTATAAAATTCCAAATGCAATTAACCCAATATGGAAGCTTGTTTCTTGTACGCCTAAAGCTTCAGATAACATCGGATTGTCAATTAATAACGACAATATAAAAAGCGTTAAGCCTGTTAACAAAATTGAAGAAAATAAATTGAAAATAATGTGCTTTTTCTTGTAATGGCCAACCTCATGCGCTAGTACTGCAACGATTTCGTCTTCATCCAAATCATTAACTAAAGTATCGTAAAGAGTCACTCGTTTTTCATTTCCAAACCCAGAAAAATAGGCATTGGCTTTTGTACTTCGTTTTGAACCATCAATGATAAAAATCTTATCTAGATTAAAACCAACACTTTCTGCATATTTAGAAATTGCATCACGCAAACTTCCGTCTTCTAAAGGTGTTTGTTTATTAAAAATAGGAACAATTAATCGCGAATAAAATAGGTTGATAAAAATGGTGAAAATTGATACTAAAACCCAAGCGTAAATCCAGAACAGATCTTTAGTACTGTGATAAAACCATGTGATGATGCCTAGTATTATTCCGCCAACAATTATAGTCATTAACCAACCTTTAATTTTGTCCAAAATAAAGGTGGTTTTTGTGGTTTTATTAAACCCAAATTTTTCTTCTATCACAAAGGTTTTGTAATAAGAAAATGGCGTTGTTAGAATATCACTACCTATCATTATAATTCCAAAAAAGATAAGCGTTACCAAAATATTATGGTCTGTAATTTGTCTTGCTAATTGGTCAACAAAAGCAAAACCATCTAAAAAGAAAAACACCAACGTTAATACAAACGAAAATGTAGATGTTAATATCCCAAAACGATAGTTTGTAGCTTTGTAGCGTTGTGATTTTTTATACTCGTCTTCATCATAAACATCTTGTAACTCTTCAGGTAATTGGTCATTATAATGTTTTGCGTTAAGTGCATCTAAAATTTTATCAATAATAAAATTAATGCATATAATGGCGATGATGATATAGAATAGGGTAGTGTGATTCATGATAGTATTTTAAATAAAATCTCTTTGTCTTTTAGCTTCAAAAACTAAAATTCCAGCAGCAACAGATACATTCATAGAGTCAATTTTTCCACTCATAGGGATAATGATGTTTTGTGTTGAAGCATCGCGCCAAGCTTGACTTAACCCATCAGCTTCTGTACCAACAACAATAGCGCTGGCTTTAGTGAAATCTTGTTGATGGTAATGTTGTGCGTCTTGTAAGATTGCACTGTAAATATTGATGTTATTTGCTTTTAAAAAGGAAATAATGTCTTCTGTGTTTCCTGTAGCGATTTGATTGGTAAACGCACAACCAACACTAGATCTAATAATGTTTGGATTGTACAAATCGGTTTTTGGATTTGCTAAAATAAAAGCATCTACGTTTGCAGCATCTGCTGTACGTAACAAAGCACCAATGTTACCAGGTTTTTCAGGTGCTTCTGCAATTAAAATTAATGGATTTTTAGTGGTTAATTTTAATTGTGATAAGTCGTGCGATTTACTTTTTGCAATCGCAACGATACCTTCGGTAGTTTCACGATGTGCTATTTTTTGATAGACGTCTTTTGAAATTTCAATAATTTCGGTTTCGTTTGATGTTTTAGGAAGTTGTTCTTCATTAAAAATCTCAGGATAAAACAGTATGGTTTCTAGTGCGTAATTTCCGTTTAGTGCTAAGTCAATTTCTCGTTGACCTTCAACAACAAAAAGCCCAGATTTACGTCGTTCTCTGGACTTTTCTTTTAATAACACAATGTGTTTTATTAAAGCGTTTTGTGTGCTAGAAATTTGTTTGTAAGTCATGTTGAATATTTATACTATATTTGAATTCATAAATTTACAATATTATGAATTACAAATTAATTTATATCTATCTATCTATCTATCTATCTATCTATTGTATTTTAGTAGCAGTACTTTTTATTTAAAAGCGCAAAATAATTCTGTATGTGAAAATGCAATTCCTTTATGTTTTCAAAATAACGAATTTGTATATTCAAACAATGTTAATAACACAAATATTGGACAGATAGCTTGTTTAGGTACAACACCTAACCCTTCGTGGAATTTTCTAGAAGTTGATAATTCGGGAACAATAAGTATGCAAATAAAACAAACTAATAATTCAGGAGGCTTAATAGATTTGGATTTTGTACTTTGGGGTCCGTATAGTTCTATTGAAGTAGCTTGCGATAATTTAGATATTGGTTGCCCGACTACACAAGATTGTCCAAATAATACTTCTAACTCTACCTTTTACCCTTATGGTAATATTATGAGTTGTAGTTATAGTCCATCTTCTATTGAGAATTTCACTATACCAAATGCTCTGTCAGGTGAAATATATGTGTTGTTAACTACCAATTATTCAGGACAACAGGGAGAAATAATTATAACACAAAGTAATTCAAATTCTACTAATGCAGGATCTATTTACACAGATTTAAATATAGATTTAGGACCAGATCAGAATCTATGTGATGATATAGTTTCAACTACATTAAATGCTTATTCAGCAGGTGTTGATTCCTATGAATGGTTTAAGGATGGTTTTTTTTTAAGTAGTGAAAATAGTGCAGAATTGATTGTTACAGAATCAGGTAATTACATGGTTTTAGCGTTTAATAATACCTGTAACACAGTTGGTCAAGATAATATTAATGTAGCCTTTATAGATTGTAACAATAATGGCTTGATTAATGTTAGTTCGTTTTTAGATCAAAATAACAATTCGATTTTTGATACAAATGAGTCAGTATTTAATAATGGATATTTTACTTACGAATTAAATTCTGATGGATTAGTTAATTATGTTACATCTTCTACTGGAAATTTTACAATTGTAAGTGATGACCAAAATAATTACTTTGATATTTCATACTTTCTATATGATGACTACCAAAATTGTTATAATATACCCACAGTACAATTCAGTAATATTAGTGTGATGAATGGTGATGAATTAACAATTGATTTTCCTGTAACAGAACAGCAAACATGCGAAGATGTTGGAGTTTACTTGTCTAGTAATCAATCACCAGTACCTGGTTTTGATATTATTAATTATCTTACTATTAAAAATCATGGAATACTACCTGTTTCAGGAACAATAGAGTTTAATTTGGATGAAGATTTGATATTAAATTCAGCTTCTAATGTTGATCAAAACTATACACTTACTCCAAATTCAAACGGGTTTATTTTAGATTTTGTTAATTTACAACCAGGTAATGTATCTAATATTAATATATCTATTAACTGTCCTACTAATTTAGTGTTAGGTGATGCAATAACGAATTCAGTTGAATATGTAACAGCATCTAATGATGTAGTTTCTGATAATAATTTTTACAGTATTACAGAAAATATTGTTGGTTCTTACGATCCTAATAATATTATGGAAACTAATGGCCCAGAAATTGTTTTTGATGATTTTATTACCACCGATGAATTTTTATATTACACTATTCGTTTTCAAAATTTAGGAACAGCTGAAGCAATTAACGTTTTAATAGAAAATACATTAGATCCACTTTTGGATGAAACAACATTACAAATGCTAGATTCAAGTCACGACGTTGTTTTAAGAAAAGTAAATAACCAATTAACTTTTGATTTTAAAAACATAAATCTTCCAGCAGAAATTCAAAGCGTTGAAGAAAGTAAAGGTTTTATTATTTATAAAATAAAACCTATTTCAGGTTATAATATAAGCACAGTAATCCCAAACATTGCAGAAATTTATTTCGATTTCAATGAAGCTGTTGTTACAAATACATTTACAACAACATTTATAGCTTCGGAATTATCTATAGATGAGTTTGAAAGTCACCAATTTAAAATGTATCCAAATCCAGCAAATACAGATGTAACTATTAGTTTTAGTAGAGCTCTTAAAGAAAGCTTCGATTTGACAATTATAGATATACAAGGAAAGAAAGTATTATCTACTAGAGTAAGTACAGATGATAAAAACACATTTAATATCAATAATTTAGAAAGTGGTTTATATTTTGTAGAAATTAAAAATTATAGTTATAAACAAATTCAGAAATTGATTGTAAATTAATTTTGGAAAATTTATTGAGACAAAATAATAACAAGAAAAAGCGAGCATTTTGCTCGCTTTTTTTATTGTTTTTTATACTTCTCAGAATAACGCTTAGCCAATTCCGTTTGATGGGTTTCAAGACTGATATCTCTACCTTGTATAAAAGCTTTTGTAAGTTTGTTGGTGCGCATATCTAAAGCATCACCTTCACTTATAAATAAGGTAGCGTCTTTACCAACTTCTAAAGACCCAACAGTATCATCTATACCCAAAATCTTTGCTGTGTTGTAGGTGATTAAACTTAAAGCTTGCTCTTTAGTTAATCCGTAAGCAACAGTTGTACCAGCTAAAAATGGTAAGTTACGGGTATTCATTCGTTCCATATCACCAGCATTTTCAAGACCAACTAAAACGCCAGCTTCAACCAATTGCGTAGCTAATTTGTATGGTAAATCATAATCGTCATCACCGCTATTTGGTAACGAGTGTACACGTTGTAAAAGCACAGGAACATTATTTTCTTTTAATAAATCTGTTACGTTGTTAGCTTCGTAACCACCAACAATTACGGTCTTTTTAATGTTTTGCGCTTTCGCAAAATTGATGGCGTCTGTAATTCCTTTTTCGTTATCTACATGTACATAAAGCGTTTTATTACCATTAATTAAACCTTGTAAAGCATCAAAAGGAATATCTTTTGGAGATGTATTACCCGCTTGATAGGCTTTGTTTTCTGCAAAATAGTTTTTTAATTCGTCTACTTCTTTGCTGTAATTTTTGTTTTCGGTTAAAACCATTGGTTCTCCTAACCACCAACGACCGCGCGAATATGCTCTTGGCCAATTTAAATGAATACCATCATCTTCTTTTATAATAGCATCTTCCCAATTCCAAGCATCTAATTGTACAATGCTTGACGTTCCAGAAATACGTCCACCACGTGGTGTAATTTGTGCCATTAAAACACCGTTTGGACGCATAGACTCTACAACTTTAGATTCGGTATTATATGCAATTATACTTCTTACATGCGGATTCATAGCTCCGATTTCATCTTCATCATCACTAGCTCTTACAGCATCTACTTCTACTAAACCTAAAGTAGAATTAGGAGCAATAAAACCAGGATATACATGTTTGCCTTTTGCGTCTATAACTTCGCCTTGTCTAGCTATTTTCATCATAGCACTACCAATAAAAGTAATTTTTCCGTTGTCAAACATGATTAAAGAATTTTTAATCACATTACCGTTACCCATATGCAAGGTAGCACCTTCTATAGAGTAAGCATTTGTTTGTTTTGGTGCTGGTGTTTGCTGTGCTAAACCATAAAGACTCACCAAAAGTGTTAGGATTAATATATTTAGTTTTTTCATTTTTTATACGTTTTGATTATACACGTTGTCCTTTTTTAAAATTGATGTTCTACAGAGTCACAGTGTAATAATTCTTTTTCTTTTTTCTCTATTGGTTTTGTCTTTAACCCTTTGTGTTTTGCTTGAAGCATCATAGTGGTTAATTCATTTTTTTCTTTCTCCATTGCTTCACGAAGTTGTGCATCACGTTCTATATCAAAATAAACTGTACCGTCAATAATTGTTTTTTCTGCTTTAGCATAAATAGATAATGGATGATCTGACCATAAAACCACATCTGCATCCTTTCCTACTTTTATACTTCCTACACGATCATCAATATGTAATAATTTTGCTGGGTTTAAAGTCACGAACTTCCAAGCGTCTTCTTCGCTAATATCTCCGTATTTTACACTTTTTGCAGCTTCTTGGTTTAAGCGTCTAGACATTTCCGCATCATCACTATTAATAGCAACCGTTACACCTGCATTGTGCATGATTGGTGCGTTAAAAGGAATAGCATCGTTAACCTCATATTTATATGCCCACCAATCACTAAACGTAGATCCGCCAACACCGTGTTCTACCATTTTATCTGCTACTTTGTAACCTTCTAAAATATGTGTAAAAGTATTAATGTTGAAGTTGAATTGTTCTGCAACTTTCATTAGCATATTAATTTCACTTTGTACGTAAGAGTGACAAGAAATGAAACGTTCTTTATTTAAAATCTCGGCAATAGTTTCTAACTCAATATCTTTTCTATATGGTTTACCGCTTTTCTTTAATGCATCATATTCTTTTGCTCTTTGAAAATAATCTATGAAAACCTGCTCTACACCCATTCTGGTTTGTGGAAAACGGTTTTTAGAATAATCGCCCCAATTACTTTGCTTTACGTTTTCACCTAAAGCAAACTTGATAAATTTTGGAGTATTTGTGTAAATTAAGTTTTCAGGAGTTTCTCCCCATTTTAATTTAATAATTGCCGAACGACCGCCAATTGGATTTGCAGATCCGTGAAGTACTTGGATTGATGTAACACCACCAGAAAGGTTGCGGTAAATGTTAATATCTTCGGCATCTAAAACGTCTTCTATGCTTACTTCTGCAGTGCTATTATGACCAGCTTCATTAACGCTTGAAGTTGCAATATGCGAATGTTCGTCAATAATTCCAGACGTTAAATGCTTTCCTGTAGCATCTACAATTGTTGCACTACCAGCACTAAGATTTTTACCGATTTTAGAAATTTTTCCGTTTTTAATTAAAACGTCTGTTTGTTCTAAAATACCTTCGGCTTCATTAGTCCAAACCGTTGCGTTTTTAAATAAAATAGTTTCTTGTTGAGGTAGGCTAGTAAAACCATAAGCCATGTTAGGATAAGTAACAGGAAATAGTTTTGGCATTTCACTTTGTTTATCTTCGTCTTTATCGCTTTTTTTCTCTTCAGTTTTTTCTAAAGCTTTTTTAGTAGCGTTAAAAGCAAATTCTTTTCCGTTAGGGAAAATTGCTTTTCCTTTTATGTTTTCTGAATCTGAAATTTTTGAAACAACTCTTACAAACTCTTGTTTTGTAGTGTCAATTGTAGAGAAAGTTAGCGTTAACCATTCGTCAGAAAAGTTAATTTTAGAACCTAACTCTTTATCTTCAGTTTTTACTTTAGACTTCAGTTTTTCTATATCACCAGAGATTGATAATTCGTAATCGGTATTGTTTAATTTAAACGTGTAATCTCCACGTAAGTCTTTGGTATCCATTGGTGTTATTTCATCTTTAACACCAGTTACCCAGTTTTGATAAATGGTTGTTTCTTTGTCAAAAATATCTCCGGAAGTGATTAAAAAGTTAGCATAAGCACCAGTTTTTAAATGACCTAATTGAGTAGATTTGCCTATGATTTGCGCAGGAATAGTTGTTAAAGCTTCTAATGCTTTAGTTTTATCTAAACCATATTCTATAGCTTTTTGAAGATTAGCCAATAAGTCTTTTTCTTCTTTTAAATCATGTGTTGTAAAAGCAAAAGTAATATTGTTATCTGCTAAGACTTTAGGATTTGAAGGTGCTTGATTCCATGCTTTTAAGTCGGCTAAACTAACCGAACTAGCCATTAATGGGTCTTCCATATCATAAGCTACAGGAAAATTTACAGGCACGATGAACTGTGCGTTTGTCGCTTTGATGTCTTTAATCCATTCGTATTCATCACCGCCAGCAACAAAAATATATTGAGTATTAAATTGATCACCGATTTTATCAAAACGAAGTACATTTTCTTTACTAGAAGCATTTAGAATTTGAATTTCATTTCTATTAACATTAAAGGCTTCTAAAGCACGATCTTTCTCATTTATATTTCCTTTTGCGTACCAATCTGCGTCAAGATTTACTTGTCTTAATAATGCCATAGTACCCATTAAAGATGTTGGGTACATTTGACGTGATGTTTTACTTTTTGAAGTACCGTAAAACAGACCTAGTTTTTCGTCTAATAATCTTGTGGCATCACTACCTTCTGGCGCTAATGTAACTAATACACCAGTACCTTGGATAATTCCGTCGTCAATGTGAGAATTAACAACTCCAAAACCAGCTTTTCTAAGTTTTTCTGCTTTTTTACTATCAAAGTCAAAAAAGTCTAATGCGTTTTGGTCAGGTCTTATGTGGTCGTTCCAATAAAAACCTTCACGACTTGCATCGTATTGAGGTGATCGTCTATTACTTGAAGCGTTTTCAACAGGTTTCATTCCAAAATCGCTATACGTTTCAATAAATGAAGGGTAAATAGTTTTACCACTTAAATCTACAGTTACTGCATTTTTTGGGACAGATACATTATTACCACTAGCAACTACTTTTCCGTCTTTAATTAAAAGTGTACCATTATCTACAATTTGTGTTGGAGTAATGTAGATTTTAGCATTTGTAAATGCTGTGTAATTAGAGGTGTTAGTTTTTACACCGTCATTTTTAGGAATATATTCTTGTGCAAAGGAATAACTACACAACAATAGACCTAAAAAGCTTAGGATTTTTCTCATAAGAATAGTTAGTTTAAAGTCTTAAAGAGACTAAAGATAAGTCTTAAAGCAACCCATTCAAAATCAAGGGTAAAATTTTAACTTTTTTAAAGTGTTTTATTTTGTAGGTAATTTACTAGTAATGCCACTACATAGCTGTAGCTTTCCATACCTTTTGCTTGGTTATTGGCTTTTAGATAAGTAGTGTATGTGCTTTTAAAGAAAATTTCTGATGGGTTTTTGTAACTATCCCAAAAGTCCTGCACTTCTTGATAGTTTTTGATAATACCTGGGTTTATAGTTTCGACCAATTCAAAATAAGTATCAGGATTACGTTTATAGACTTCTCTTAAGCAGTGTCTTAATCCAAAGGTGTAGCCGCAATATTTAAAATAAATATCTGGATTGTTTACAGATGCAAAAAAGCCCATAAAATTAGCCTCATTTTCTAATGCGTAACCTAATTGGTGTGCAATTTCGTGCGCAGAAGTTGTTGGAAATTTATACTCCGGAATTAAATAATCTACCTGAGCTTCATTAGTCAAAGGATTCAAATAACCGCTAAAACCCATATACGTAAGCGGTATACTAAATATCGATTTTTTTAAACTTTTTGGATGGTATTCTAAATGCGGAAATTCTTTTTCCAGCGCTTTATAACCATTAGGAGTTTGTTTTAAAATTTCTGTTTTAGTGTAAGGTAAAACTACTTTTACAGTGTCGTTTTTGGCAATTTGCAACTGTAAACTGTTAGATTTTTCAATAAGTTTTTTGGTGACCGAAAGTAGTTGCTCTGTAGTATAATTATCTTCTAATTTTAAGTTTTCGTGCAAAGGATTACGGTAATAATTAAATCCCCAAAGTAAATGAAATGCAAAATACACAACACCTAAAACAGCACCAACATCTAATAACCATTTTACGGTGTCTTTATAAATGCGTTTTCTATTTAAAACTAACCATCTAAGTATTAAGATTAAGCTAATGCCATAAACAAAATCTCCAAAACTAAACGGTAACCAACCCAAAATGTATCTAAAGAATTTAGATAAAAACGGATATAAACCGTCGCTATAATAACGGTCTACAAATTCAGGAAAACGTTTGGCAAGTTGCACCAAAATGTAGGTAGGTACAATTAATCCCGTTAAAATTAATTTGGTGTGTTTTCGCATAGACTTCAAAAATAATTAAAATTAGGACCAATCGTTCAGGTTTTTTTAAAAGGTTAGTTCCTGCTGTCCGTTATATCTTTTTTATTTGATCACTTCGACTACGCTCAGTGACCAAATAAAAAAGGATGCCACTTCCATCAGGAGTAGCGACTAAGGTTAGTGATTATTTAAAAAGGTTTCTTTTGTCATTTAGATTGAAGCGAAGAATCTCATAATTTCAACTTAAAAAAGTAATTAATCCATAGTGCATTTTGTACTTTTGTGTTTCAATAAAAATAAAAATATGAGTCAAGACGTAAGAGCCTTAGAGCCTAAAGCATTATGGAATAAATTTGCCGATTTAAACGCTGTACCAAGACCTTCTAAAAAAGAAGAACGCGTTATACAATTTATGAAAGATTTTGGAGCTAAACTAGGTCTAGAAACTATAGAAGACGAAGTAGGAAACGTAATCATCAAAAAGCCAGCAACAGCAGGTATGGAAGATCGTGTAACCATTGTAATGCAATCGCATTTAGATATGGTACATCAAAAAAATAACGATACGGTTTTTGATTTTGATACGCAAGGTATTGAGATGTATGTAGATGGTGATTGGGTAAAAGCAAAAGGAACAACACTTGGTGCAGATAATGGTTTAGGTGTTGCTACCATTATGGCTATTTTAGAAAGTACAGACATACCACATCCACCAATAGAAGCTTTATTTACCATTGATGAAGAAACCGGTATGACTGGTGCAATGGGATTAAAAGGCGGATTATTAACTGGTGATATTTTATTGAATTTAGATACCGAAGAGGATGACGAAATTGGTGTTGGTTGTGCTGGTGGCGTAGATGTTACTGCAAGACGTACTTATGAAGAAGAAGAAACACCAGAATTTAAAACCGGTTACCAAGTTGAGGTTAAAGGATTGCAAGGTGGACATTCAGGAATGCAAATACACGAAGGTTTAGGTAACGCTAATAAAATTATGAACCGTGTGTTATTTGACGGTTTTGAAAACTTTGGTTTACGTATTTCTCAAATTGAAGGCGGAAGTTTACGTAACGCTATACCACGCGAGAGCAAAGCTATTATTGCAATAGATGCGATACACGAAGAGGCTTTTTTAGCCGAAATGAATGAGCAAGCCAATACCATAAAAAAGGAACTTAAAACCATGGAGCCAGATTTAGAGATTTTGGTCACTAAAACTGAAACGCCAGAAAAAATTATGGATTTAGGAGTGCAAGAAGGTGTAACTAGAGCTATTTATGCGGCTTTAAATGGTGTATACCGTATGAGTGCAGATATACCAGAATTAGTAGAAACCTCTAACAATATAGCGCGAGTAACTATTAAAGATGGTGAGATAGAAATTGCGTGTTTAACACGTAGCTCAGTAGAGAGTTCTAAATTAGATTTAGCCAATACTTTACGCGCAACGTTTGAGTTAACAGGTTGCGAAGTAGAGTTTTCTGGAGATTATCCAGGTTGGACACCAAATATGGATGCATCTATCTTAAAAGTGGTTACCAATGTTTACGAGCGTTTAAATAACGAAAAGCCACACGTCGCAGCTTGCCATGCAGGTTTAGAATGTGGTATTTTAGGACAAAATTACCCAGATATGGAAATGATTAGTTTTGGACCAAACATTAAAGGCGCACATAGTCCAGACGAGCGTGCACAAATTAGCTCTGCACAAAAATATTGGAAATTTGTGTTAGAAATTTTAAAAGACATCCCAAAGAAATAGGGAAGTAGATAGTAATAAAAAAAAAGCCCAGTTTTGCTGGGCTTTTTTATGTTTCGTTTAACGGTCTGGTGTATGATTTCATTACGTGTTAAGGTACTAAAGTTAGTAAATAAAACACAGATAGAAAGATCGCAAGGATTTTCGTATGTAGGCTAGAACCAAGAAATTAATTATACACGGTGTTAGGCTGTGTTATTTCTAAGGTATAAACTCATAGAAATCATATCCAGTAGAACCTCCCGAAGCATAAATTCCGCCTCCACCTATATATGCTCTTCCATTCAGGGAAAATGAAAAATGCCCTCCTCTTTGGATATGTCCAATATCATCAATTTGAGTCCAATTGTCTAATGATGGGTCATATTTCCAACAATCCTTTCTATTACTTCCTCCTGTAGGTGTTCCACCAGTCACATATCCATATCCGTTAAGTTCAAATGAAGCTGTATATCTTCTAGAATCATTAAAATCTGCAATTTTTATCCATTCATCCGTATTTGGATGGTAAGACCAATAGTCAAACATTCCTGTATTTGTAGCTCCATTACCTACATAAGCAATATCATTTATAGTGAATGTTGATGTTTCGGTTCTTAAAAAATAGTTTTGATAAGTAAAGTCAGCAATTTGTGTCCAACTGTTTGTAGTGGGCGAATATTTATAAAAATCTCCATATTTTATGCTTGTATAGGGTTCAAAATCAGCACCCATTCCAATATATATTTCTCCGTTTATTGAAAAATGTGTTGGATAATCTCTTCTTGAACCTATATAGGCAGTTAACTCATTCCATTGTTCAGTAATTGGGTTATATTCCCAAAAGCCATTATTAATTTCTGCATTATATACGTAGATTTTATCTCCGTTTGAAACTGAAACAGCGCTCGATTTCATTGTAAATGGAATTGTAGACTGTCCCCAGCTAAAATCTACAGGATTAAATTTCCATAAGTAGTAGTTGTTATCATTTATATCTTGGGAAGGAGCAATTACAAAAGCTTGATTTTGAGCAACAATAGCATTATTGACAGATCTGTGGAATCTGAATGGTAAATTATCAGAGACCATAACCCATTTATCAAGTATATTAAGTTCTATTTCATATTCTACAATTAAATCTAAAAGTTGAATTTTCACTATGGCTTTTCTTCTTGGAAAAGGACCCAAAGGTATATTTGTTTCAAGACTTTCTGTATTACCAGTTGTCAGATCTACTTCAATATCTTCTATGGTAATGTTATTTCTTTCTAAAACAGGATGAAAATAGGCTCCTTGAATTGTAATATCCTGATTTGCATAAACATCTTGTACCACAAAATTAATTTCAGGTGGAATTAACTGAAAGTTTTCATTGAATACAACTTCTTGAAGTTGGGCTACAACTTTGATTTGCTCAGAACTACTTTCTAAATCATCAGGGACAATTACTTTTAGTGTATTTCTATCAGCAAAAGTAACAGTAGCTTCGATGTTTCCAAAATAAACTTTGTTTCTAGATATTGCGAAATCAAAATTATCACCAGTAATAGTCAATTCATCTCTAAATGTTGCATTTAATGGGCTAATAGACTCAATTTGAGGTTCAAGTAATGTGAATGATGAATAACTATCTTCTCTATTATCTATTTTGACTCGAATATTATTTTCTATATTTTCTATGTTTGTAGGAATTTTGCACTTAATTATTGAATCATTTAAAGAAATTATCTCACTACTTATTCCAGAGAAGTCTATAAAAGTTTGATGATTATCATCTTTGAAATACCTACCATATATTTCTAATGTGTCGGCTATAACTCCAAACTCATCAGAAATAGAGTTTATTTCGGGTGCAACGCTACCGTCTGATATAAAACTCTTAGTATCCCCATAAAACGATACCCCAGAGGATTTTGCAAACGCTTTGTAAAAATACTCTATATTTTCTTCAGTTCCATTAGCAAGAAAATATTCTATTTCATTGCTTGAGTCTAATTCTGAATTCAGTACAATTCTATTGTTGAACAGGCTGTCTAATGAGTATTCAAATCCTATTTCTGAAATAGTGTTTCCATTAGATTCATAACTACCTGAAAGGTTCACGCCTCCACTAGCACCTACCGTCGCGTTAATAGTTAATACTTCTGGCTCCATAATTTGAGATTCACTTTCTTCGTCATCAGAACTACAGGAAATAAGGATGCTTAATAAGGCTATAGTTGTAAATAGATATTTGTATTTACTCATAGTTTTGTTTTTATGTGTGGTAATATAAAGATAAAGCAAGTTTCCAACTCGCGTTATCGATTGTTAAACAAAGTTAACGTTAATGTGTAAGAAAATCTATACGTAGGTCTACGTATATTTGTAAAAAACCACCTGAAAAGGTGGTTTTCTATTTTATGTTTTTTTGTGATGTTATTTAATACCTACAATTTCTAAATCAAATACTAAATTAGCGTTTGGTGGTATACGTGGCGCACGTCCGTTTGGTCCGTACCCTAAATAACTTGGTACAAAAATACGGGCTTTATCGCCAATGTTCATTTTTAGCATAGCTTCTCTAAAACCTGGTACAAGCGTAGCAGACTCGTTATAAATCATAGGGAAAGGCTCATATGCACCAGCTTTATCTGCTTGTTCGTTATAGGTATTTGTAGCTTTTGCTACTTCTGTATCTGTGGTGTAAAATAAGTTTCCGTTTTCAAAGTAACCTGTACTTTGTATTAAGACATTATCGGTGCTTTTTGGTGTTACACCATCTTTGGCTTTGTTTAAAATCATCACTAATCCAGTAGGCGACTCTATAACTTCACCTTCCATATCTTTATTTTTCTCGATAAAGGCTTTACCAGCTATTTTTGCTTGCTCTTTAATTTTTTCTTGCATAGCAGCTTGTTGCTCTTCTAAGCGTTGAGGTAATAAAGGTTCTTTTTCGGTAAATACTTTTGCTGCGTCAAATGCTTTTGCATCGGCACCTTTTCTTATAATATTTAATTCTTCAATAATAACAGGATCTACAGGTTTTGTTTGTACTGTTTTTACATTAGATATGGTGTCTTGTACTTCTATTCCTTTTACTAATTCTCCAAACACTGCATGACAGCTTGTTCTTGGCATGTTACAGTTTTTAAAACTTCCGTCTGCATAAAATGCATCTAAGTTGGTTTTTGGTACTTCGGTAATAAAAAACTGGCTACCATTTGTGTTTAATCCACCAGAGTTAGCCATAGATAAAATACCTGCTTTATCGTGACTTAGGCTTGTGTCAAACTCGCTATAAAATTTAAAACCTGCGCTTCCCATACCAGTTCCTGTTGGGTCGCCACCTTGTATCATAAATTTGTCCATAACTCTATGAAAAGTAATACCGTTATAAAATGGTTTTCCTTTTAAAGAATCTGCTAATTTTGGATGTGTTCCTTCTGCAAGACCTACAAAGTTAGCAACTGTAACAGGTACTTTGTCATAAAATAATTTTGCAACCATAGTACCTTTGTTGGTCTTAAACTCGGCGTAAAGTCCGTCTGGTAAATCAGGATATTTGTCTTGACACGACATTGCCGAAAAGCTGGCAATAAAAGCGATAAGTAAAAATTTCATTTGTTTTTTTATTAGGTTCATTGTTATTTGGTTTAGTCTTGATTTTTAGTGATTTTATTTACGGTTACTTGACACATAATTGGTGTGTTAATACCTATTTTGCGTTCGTCTCCATAATAACCATATGCTTTTTGCGAAGGGAATAAAAATGTAGCAGTTTCTCCTTCTTTTAGAAGTTTTAAACCTTCGCGAAGACCAGTAAAAATTTCTTCTTGGTCCATAGCGTAATTTTGCGTTTTTATTTCTTCTTTAGTATAAATTACATCGCTATCTAAGGTTTTTACATTGTAATTGAAGTTAATTATATCACCAAAACCTGGTGTTTGTAAACTGTCATTTTCAACTTTTGTATTGTAATAGTACCAAAAACCGTTTCCTGAATTTTTAAATTCTTTATCAGGTTGATTGGCTATTATGGTTTCTATTTTTTCAATTTCTTTTTGGTTTAAAGCTTTATTACGTGCAACAGATTGGTCTATAAAACTTCCAGAAGACACAGTAATTGGTTTGCGCGCTTCAGGACTTTTGCAAGCTGTAATAAGCAGTCCAAAAAAGATAAATATATAAAGATTAAGCTTCATTTAATGCCGATTTGTATTGTGGTAATATACTAATAAATTTTTCAACAGTTTCTTTAATTGGTAAATCACTTTTTCCGCCTGCAGCATTAGTATGTCCGCCACCTTCAAAATGAGATCTAGACATTAAATTTACAGAGAAATCTCCTTTAGAGCGTAAAGAAATCTTTACGATATTTTGTTGTGCGTCTTCTATAAAAATAGCAGCTAAAACAATATTGTTAAGTGATAAAGCGTAATTTACAAATCCTTCTGTATCGCCTTTTTTATAATCAAATTTTTGAAGCTCTTTAAGAGTTAAAGTGATGTATGCTGCTCTATATTCTGGCAATACTTTTAGGTTGCTTAAAGCACAGCCTAAAAGTTGCAAACGGTTGTAACTATTAGTATCGTATACTTGATTATGAATAAAAGTATTTTGAGCACCTTTATCAATTAAATCTGCTATAACACGATGTGTCCTGCTTGTAGTAGAATTAAACCTAAAAGAACCAGTATCTGTCATTATTCCTAAATAAATAGCGGTTGCCATATTGCTATCTAAATGGTCTAAATCTCCTAACATTTCAATAAAATTATAAATCATCTCGCAGGTAGAACTCATACTTACATCACTATATGTATACTTTGCGTACGGATCTGGTTGTTGATGATGATCTATCATAATTTTTAACGACTTATTTTCTGCAAGCGTATTTTCCATATCTCCAGCTCTATGAAAGGCATTGAAGTCTAGAGTGAAAACAATATCTGCATTGTTTAACGCTTCTAAAGATTGACTGTTTTGTGAGTCAAACTTTAAAATTAAATCCTGACCAGGAACCCATTTTAAAAAATCAGGATAATCATTAGGTGTAATAACTGTTACAGAATGATTGATTTTTGTTAAATAATGAAATAAGGCTAAGCTAGACCCAATAGCGTCTCCGTCAGGGTTTTTATGAGTAACAATTACTATTTTTTTAGGTGAAGCTAATAGCGATTTAATATCTGAAATTTCATGTTTTGTCATAGCGTACGAATATACAATTTTTTAATAATTGAATTTGTTGTTTTTCTTAATAAATGCCTTACTTTTGCACAAAATTAACAAGCTAAATATAGCTGTGTTATAATAAGTTGAAATTAAACTAAAACAATAAAATGGCAACTAATAGAACATTTACAATGCTTAAGCCAGATGCTGTAGAAAAAGGACACATTGGCGCAATTTTAGAAAAAATTAATGCTTCAGGATTTAGAATCGTAGCAATGAAATTAACACACATGACTAAGCAAGATGCAGAAGCGTTTTATGCTATACACAAAGAAAGACCTTTCTTTGGAGAGTTAGTAGAGTATATGACACGTGGTCCTATTGTAGCTGCTATTTTAGAAAAAGATAACGCAGTAGAAGACTTTAGAACTTTAATAGGTGCTACTAATCCAGCAGAAGCTGCAGAAGGAACTATTAGAAAAATGTACGCAGAATCTATAGGAGAAAATGCAGTACATGGTAGTGATAGTGATGAGAACGCAGCTATTGAAGGTGCTTTTCATTTTTCTGGAAGAGAAATGTTTTAAATAATAAAACATATATAACTAAAAAAGCCTTTCTAATTTAGAAAGGCTTTTTTTGTAATCGTTTAAATAGAAAATATATATTATACTACTTTTACATTTACTGCGTTCATACCTTTACGTCCTTCTTGTAGATCAAACTCTACTTCATCTCCTTCTCTAACTTCGTCAATTAGACCTGAGATGTGAACGAAATGGTCTTTGTTAGATCCTTCTTCAGTTATAAAACCATAACCTTTAGAATCATTGAAAAATTTTACTGTGCCTTGAGCCATTGTAATAAAAAAAATTTGTTAATAATGTGCCAAAGATAGAGTTTATAATATTAACTCAACGTTATTTTTAAAATTTTTCAAAAAAATAAAAAAAACGATAAAAATTTTTCAATTATCTGAGTACTATTTTATTAACTATATTTTTACCTAGCTCTTCATTAATTAGATTTATGATTTTTTCTTTTCCGTAGCTTAGTTCTTCTCTTAAGGCACTAGAGCTTAATTGTATATATAGTGTGTCTCTTTTTAATTGAATATTTGTAGTGTAGTTGTTAATACCATTACCCATAAGTTTTATCCAGGCTTCTCTAACTTGTACTTTGTCTAAACCAGTTTCTAGTTTATTTTCTGTAACAAATTCTTTTAGGACATCTTGTAGATTTAATATATCGTTATTTCGTTTGGCCATTATTGAATGTTTATTGGTGTGTAACGTTTATATAAATATACGTCTTTGCTTTGGTTTATTACTTTCATTTCATCTTTAGAAATATCTAAAATAGTTTCTTTCCAGTTATGGTATGGTGTCTTGTAATGTAAGTTAAAACTGTCGTTTTCTATTTTGAAAGTGAAAGTTTCTGAGTTTTTTGAAGTTTTAAAAGTACCATCAAACTCAGGTTTCATTTTTTTTCTAAATCCAGAAGAGTCTGATGTGATTTCTATATAATCAATAGTTTCGTTAACAGTATATTGTTTTTCTACTCCACTATTTAGTTTTACTTCTTTTATTTCCCAATAACCTTCTAAATTATTAGTGAATTGTGTTTTGTCTTTAGAGCAACTAAAGATTGCTAAAATGAATATAAAGATTAATTTTTTCATTTTTAAAAATTATAGTTTAAATATTTTATAGCTTTGATGTACTTGTTTTACTACATTTTCTGTACGATCTGCATGTGTATCACTTATAAAAATCTGACCAAAATTTTCGTCATCAACTAGCTTAATAATTTGAGCAACTCTAGTTTCGTCTAACTTATCAAAAATATCATCTAAAAGTAATATTGGATTACTACCACTTTCGGCTTTTATACTATCAAATTGTGCAAGTTTTAATGCAATTAAAAAAGATTTTTGCTGTCCTTGACTACCAAACTTTTTTATAGGATGATCATCAATATTAAATATTAAATCGTCTTTGTGTACACCAACACTTGTGTATTGTAAAGCTTTATCTTTATTTATGTTTTGGCGTAAAAGTGTATTTAAATCATCATCAAAAAGATGGCTTTTGTAATCTAAATCTATAGCTTCGTTATTATCACTAATGGCTTTATAACGTTCTTTAAAAATAGGAACAAAAAATTTTAAAAATGCTTTACGTTTTTCAAAAATTTCTGTGCCATAAGTGTTTAACTGTTCGTTATACACATCAATAGTGTCTTGGTTGTACGTATGGTTAGCAGCAAAATATTTTAATAACGAATTACGTTGCGCCAATACTTTATTGTAGTTTATTAAATGACTTAAGTAGTTTTTATCATTTTGACTAATTACACTGTCAATAAATTTTCTTCTGGTATCGCTGCCCTCAATAATTAAATCTCTATCTGCTGGCGAAATAATTACAAGAGGTAAAAAGCCAATATGATCACTAAATTTATCATAAGCTTTTGTGTTACGCTTTATAACTTTTTTTTGTCCTTTTTTTAAGCTAACAACAATGTTTTCGGTTTTATTGTCTTTATCATATTCGCCATTAATAACAAAAAAATCTTCATCATGTCTAATATTCTGTGAAGAGACCGGATTAAAATAACTTTTACCAAAAGAAAGATGGTAGATAGCATCTAAAACATTAGTTTTTCCTACGCCATTATTACCGACTAGGCAATTAATAGTAGCATCAAACTCAAAAGTCTTGGTGTCAAAATTCTTATAATTTAAAAGCGAAAGTGATTTTAAAATCATGGATATAATATAAAAAAAGTGTGCTAAATAGTGTTACCACAATAAGAAGTGCAAATTATTGAAAAATATCAAATAAATAGGCTTTTATTTATGAAGAAAAATTATATTTTTGTGCGCATTAATAAAACGAAGTATGGCAACGTATAAGAAAAGAGGATACAAACCTAAGACGAAAGTTGAAAAAGAAATAGAAGTAGAAGAAGAATCTACAACAGCAGAAGTATTTAATACTTTAGACGAGTCTGCAAACAAAGCAGAAGAGTTTGTAGAAAAAAATCAAAAAAACATCTTTATAGTAATTGGTGTTATAGCTGCTTTAGTTTTAGGGTACTTAGGTTACCAACAATTTGTAGCAAAACCAAAACAAGCAACTGCTATGAATGAGATGTACCAGGCAAAAAAGTATTTTAATGATGCTGTAACAGCTACAGCAAATAAAGACTCTTTATACAATTTAGCTTTAAGTGGAGGAGAAGGTAAGTTAGGATTAACAGATATCGTAGATCAATACAGTGGTACAGATGCTGGTAACTTAGCAAACTACTATGCAGGTATGGCATATTTAAATTTAAAAGACTACGAAAAAGCAATTGCTTACTTAGACGATTTTAAAAGTGAAGACGAAGCTTTAGCGCCAATGGCTAAAGGAGCAATAGGTGATGCGTTTATGCAATTAAACCAAGAAGAGCAGGCTTTAGACTATTATTTAAAAGCAGCTAACTTACGTCAAAACGAATTTACTACACCAACGTTTTTATATAAAGCAGGTGTAACAGCTTTAAATATGGGTAATACTTCTAAAGCATTAGACTTATTTAACAAAATTAAAGATAACTATCCAGATGCTCCTGAAGCTAAAAACTCAGAAGTATTTATAGGAAAAGCACAAGCGATGTCAAAATAAAAAAATATGGCAACAACAGATTTATCAGCTTACGATAAAGCATCAATCCCAAACGGAAAGCAATTTCGGTTTGGGATTGTTGTTTCAGAATGGAACGACAATATAACCGAAGGTCTCTTAAAAGGAGCAAAAGACACACTTTTAGAACATGGTGTTACACCAGACAACATTGTAGTTTGGCATGTGCCAGGTAGCTATGAGCTAATTTACGGAAGTAAAAAAATGCAAGAACAACTTGTAGATGTTGTAATAGCAATTGGTAGCGTAATACAAGGCGAGACAAAGCATTTTGATTTTGTATGTGATGCTGTATCACAAGGGATTAAAGATCTAAATGTACAGCACGAAACACCCGTAATTTTCTGTGTGCTTACAGATAATACTTTGCAACAAGCAATTGACCGTTCTGGCGGTAAACATGGTAATAAAGGTGTAGAAGCTGCTGTAGCTGCCTTAAAAATGGCACAATTAAGGGAGAACGCTTAGATTTCGGTATAGAGTATTGATTATCGGGTTTTCAGTATTTAGTGTGTAGTCAATGATAGTTTGTTTAATTTTGCTAATTGCTAATTGCTAATTGCTAATTGCTAATTGCTAATTGCTAACTATTCCCTTTTGTTAACAATTTTTAGCATTCTCTAACCAGCAATCTCTAGTATTTTCAGTAAATTTGAACTTACTAGTAATACCATTTAGCATTGTTTGGTCAAAGAAAAAATAAAACATTTACTTACAAATCTCGTTTTAATAAAGACAACGATTCTGCTTCGCAATTAAAAGAAAGTTTGAAATCTAGTTGGAGCGAGGCAAGACCTTCTATTTCTGGAAGAAAAAAGAGTAATACCTTGTTCCTTTTAATAGGGCTTTTAGTATTTATTGCTATCTTAATGTATTACTTAGATACAAAAATTAAATAATTATGGGACTTCTAACAAGACGAAAAAATAAAAAGTTTAGTTACACACCAAGATATTATAAAGGTGAAGGAAGCCCATATGAAATAAAACACAAATTTGACGATTTTAGAACAACGGTAGGTGATAACAAAAACATAAAACAAAAATTTAATAACGCAATAGACGAGTTAAAACATAACCCAGATCAAGCTGCAAATAGACGCATTTTGATAATTGTTGCAGTCTTAGTGTTTTTATTTTTATTAATTATTGGTTTTGACCTATCCATTTTCTTCCCAAATTAAAATATGGCAGATATAATTCAATTATTACCAGATCATGTTGCTAATCAAATTGCTGCAGGAGAAGTAGTACAACGTCCTGCATCTGTCGTAAAAGAATTGTTAGAAAACGCAATTGATGCTGGAGCAACAACAATAAAATTAATCGTAAAAGATGCTGGTAAAACATTAATACAAGTTATCGATAACGGAAAAGGCATGAGTGCAACCGACGCTAGATTGAGTTTTGAGCGTCATGCTACATCAAAAATCCGAAATGCAGAAGACTTATTTCAATTAAATACTAAAGGATTTCGTGGTGAAGCTTTAGCAAGTATCGCTGCAATTGCGCATGTTGAGCTAAAGACAAAACAGGAAGATGACGAGCTTGGTACTTGTATAGAAATTGAAGGTAGCGAAGTTAAAAGTCAAGATGTAGTCGTAACACCAAAAGGAACATCGTTAGCTGTAAAAAACTTGTTTTTTAATATTCCTGCACGACGAAATTTTTTAAAGTCTAATGCGGTCGAATTACGTCATGTTATAGACGAGTTTCATCGTGTGGCATTAGCGCATCCAAGCATAACATTTTCTATGTTTCATAACGGAAGCGAAACATTTAATCTTCCAGAAAGCAATTATAGGCAGCGTATAGTTAATATTTTTGGGACTAAAACCAACGAAAAATTAGTACCTGTAGAAGAAGCTACAGAGGTACTAACCATTTCTGGATTTGTTGGTAAACCAGAATTTGCCAAGAAAAGTCGTAACGAGCAGTTTTTCTTTGTAAATAATCGTTTTATTAAAAGCGCTTATTTAAATCATGCTATAAATTCAGCGTTTGAAGGTTTACTTAAAGATGGTGCGCAACCAAGTTATTTTTTAAACTTAACGGTAAATCCGCAAACCATAGATATTAATATTCACCCAACAAAAACTGAGATTAAATTTGACGATGAGCATACATTATATGCCATCTTAAGATCTGCAGTAAAGCATAGTTTGGGACAGTTTAATATTGCACCAGTTTTAGATTTTGAACGCGATGCCAACTTAGATACGCCTTATAATTATCAACAAAAATCTGCACCTTCGGTTGAGGTAGATAGTAGTTTTAATCCCTTTAAAGATGAAGTTGTTACTAGCAAGTTGTCTTCATCTGCATCTTCATTTTCAACTTCGCCTTCATTTAAAAAAGATAGAGGAACAAGTTGGGAAAGTTTGTATGTTGGATTAGAATCTAAAGGCAACCAATCGGCTTCAAATTTTAACGAAGTAACTTTTGAAAGCGAACCAGAAACCGCTTCAATTTTTGAAAACGAAAATGAAGTAGAGCAGAAGCAAACTACCTATCAGCTTAATAATAAGTTTATAATAAGTACCATAAAATCTGGTATGTTGGTTATAGACCAGCATAAGGCACATCAACGTGTATTGTATGAAGAATACCTTCAAAATATAACTGTAAAAGAAGGTGTAAGTCAGCAATTATTATTTCCGTTAGAATTACATTTTTCTAAACAAGAAATTAAATTAATTCAACAATTACAAGAAGATTTAGAAGCTACAGGATTTGTGTTTACACATGTTAAAGATGAAATTGTAGTGATTACTGGCGTACCTGTAAATGTACCAGAAAGCGAAGTGTCTATAATTTTAGAGCAGCTAATAAGTGATGTAGAAAATGAAGTGCCAGATAGTCACTTTTCTGCAGCAGATTTACTGGCAAAATCTATGGCTAAAAGTTTAGCTATAAAAACAGGACAAACCTTAACAAATACAGAGCAAGAACACTTAGTAAACAGACTGTTTGCTTGTAAAGAACCAAGTGTGTCACCGACCAATAAAACAACGTTTATTACGATGACTGTTGATGAACTTGAAAAGAAATTTATGTAAGTTATGATGAGAATTTCAGATACCGTAAAACACCTTATAATAATCAATGTAATTTTTTTCATTGGTACGGTTACTGTTGGTGGCGGCGAAGCTTTTTATGAATGGTTTGCGCTTCATTTTCCTGCAAGTGATAGCTTTAAACCTTGGCAAGTCGTAACGCATATGTTCATGCACGGTAGTATTGGACATATCTTTTTTAATATGTTTGCGTTATGGATGTTTGGTTCTCCCGTAGAATATAGCTTAGGAAGAAACAAATTTTTATTTATCTATTTTTCTGCAGGTTTAGGAGCTGCATTGTTCCAATTAGGTGGTGCATATTTTAATTATTTACCTGCTTATGAGCAGTTGATGGCTTCTGGAGTGACATCAGATCAGTTTTTTGATATGATGAATACAGGAAGAGTATACAACAATGTACCTCAAGAAATGATTACAGAATTACAATCTGCGTATAACTCATACAACAGTACAATGGTTGGCGCATCAGGTTGTATAATGGGAATTTTAGCAGCATTTGGTATGATGAATCCAAACGCAGAGCTAATGATGATTTTCTTACCAATTCCTATAAAAGCTAAATACTTTATTCCCGGGATAATTATCTTAGATGTAATATCTGCTGTTACAGGTCAATCATTTTTTAGTCCAAGTAATACCGCTTATTTAGCTCATGTTGGTGGTGCTTTAGTCGGGTTTTTTATTATGTGGTATTGGAAGAAAAATCAATTCAATCAAAATCGTTGGGATAGATAAATGAGTCAAATAGATCAGTTAAAATATAAATACGCTAGGCTTAATGTGCTAGAAAAAGTTATAGTCATTAATGTGATTATCTTTTTACTTGCATTAATCTTAAATCCTATTGTTCCTAGTGTTTTTAAATGGTTAAGACTACAAAGCGACTTTTATGATGTATTATATAAACCGTGGACAATCTTTACTTATGGATTTGTGCATTTTGGTTTATTTCATATGATTTTTAATATGCTTTGGTTATACCTTTTAGGAAGAATATTTATGAATTTATTCAATCCTAAAATGGCGCTTAATATTTATTTTTTAGGAATAATTGTAGGTGGTTTAGCCTTTTTATTTGGTTATAATGTTTTTTCCAGTTTCTTTTCAGCAAATGCTTATCTAATTGGTGCTTCTGGTGGCGTTAGTGCATTATTAATTTTTATAAGCGCTTATTTACCCGATAAAAATATAAGATTTTTTACTTTCAATTTAAAATTATGGTGGATAGCTGTAGCATTTGTAGCTTTTGATATTATAGGTTTGTTTGGTAGTAACGCAGGTGGAAGTTTAGCACATTTAGGAGGAGCTTTACTAGGTTTTGTTTATGCAAAACAACTAGAAAAAGGCAATGATATAGGTGCAGGTTTTGGTCGTTTTATGGATAATATAGCTAGTTGGTTTAAGCCAAATAATAAATCAAACTTAAAAACCGTTCATAAAAGAAAAAGTAAAGTAGCTGGTTATGATAAAAAGGAATTTAACGAGCTAAATACACAAAAAAAAATAGATACTATTCTAGATAAAATAAGTAAAAGTGGTTACGACAGTCTGACTAAAGAAGAGAAAGATTTTCTTTTTAGAGCTGGAAAATAAGAACTAAAGTAACTGAGGAAATATGATATGAAAAAGTTGAAATTTTTTGAAAAAATCGTTTTTTTCCTCAATTCTATTGTGGCTTTTCTACTGTTGCTATCTTATATTTTACCTCATGTACCTCCAAAAACTTTTGCTACACTTTCTGTGTTAAGTTTAGGTGTTCCTTTTTTAATTTTGTTAAACGTATTATTTTTTGTGTATTGGTTGTTTAAAGTCAAAAAGCAACTCATACTTTCTTTACTTGTTATAGCTATTGGTTATCTATTGTTTGGTTCCTTTTATAAGTTTTCAAACTCCGAAAAAAATATAGAAAGTAGTCTATCTGTGATGAATTATAATGTACGCCTATTTAATCTTTACGATTGGATAGCAGAAAAAGACATCCAAACTAAGCTGACTAATTTTGTGAAAAAAGAGCAACCAGATGTGTTGTGTATACAAGAGTTTCATCCACATCAATCTGTAGATTTATCTTTTTTTAAATATAAATTTGAAAAATTAGAGGGTAAAAAAACAAAATATGGTCAAGCTATTTTTTCTCAATATCCAATAATTAATTCTGGATCAATTAATTTTCCTAATACTGCTAATAATGCCATTTTTGCAGACATTGTAAAAGATAAAGATACAGTTAGAGTTTATAATGTACATTTTCAATCATTACGACTTAATACTAAAGCAGAAAATTTAACTCAAGAAGAAGGAGAAAAAATTTTTAATGGTATAGGTGAAACTTTTAAAAAGCAACAAACTCAAGCCGAATTATTTTTAAAACATAAATCCAATTCTCCTTACAAAATGATTATTTCTGGAGATTTTAATAACTCTGCTTTTTCTTATATATACAATCAAGTAAAAGGCGATTTAAAAGATACTTTTAAAGAGCAAGGTAATGGTTTTGGGCGTACTTATGATTTTAAGTTTTTCCCTTTAAGAATAGATTTTATTCTAGCAGACCAAAGTTTTGAAGTAGATAGTTTTAAGACTTTTGATGTAGAGTATTCTGATCATTATCCTATAATGACAAGATTAAGCTTAAAAGATAACTAAAGTAAACAGTCTACACTATCTGCCAAGATATGTATAACTAAGCCTAATCCAATTAAGCGTGTTTTTTTGGGGATTAGAAGTAGTATGTAAATAGCAATAGCATAATAGGAGTGAAGTGGATGAAAGTTAATGCTACATCTGTTAGGTGCAAAAATAGGCGTAGCTAGTAAATGATCTAAATCTATTAACATACCACAAATCATAATTAGATAAGCTTTTTTCCAACTTCTTTTATAGAAAAATAGAGCAACTGCTAGAGGTAATATAAAGTGAATACCGTAATGTATAATTGGTTTATACATGCGTAGGTAGTATTTGGTTCTCTAAATAAGTCAACGCATTTGTTCCTTCATTAAACAATAAGTCTATAATACTTAAATTATCTATATATCCACATTTATCAAAAAAGACTTGTCTATAGTTTTCAAAGTTGAAATTAGGCTCTTTTCTGGCGTTAACAAGCGATCTAAAATCTGTTAAATCGTCATGTTTTGTTTGATAACTTTCAGTATAAGTAATATCCATATCTAACTGAAGACAATCACTTACAATTTCAAAACATTTTAAATTAAAATCATAAATAAACTCATGTCTTTTCTCGAAAAGTGAAATAAATTCATCTTCATAATATTCAAAAAAAGGCGACGTGCGATAAGCAGCTTCAAGACTTTTCCAGTGTATTTGTTGCCATTTTTCGGTATTACTAATTTTTACATCCTTGTATAATTGTCTGTTTTTATGACTGTGAATTATAGGAATACTTAATTGTAATTTGCCATTTGCGCCATAAATATATGTGCGGTTACGGTAGGTTTGCTTCTGGAAATTATCATGTTTTTCAAACACCAAATCTTCAGCTTTAGCAATAGCTACACATTGTGCAATGCTAGGAAAATATGTTGGATGAAGAAGTGCTTTCATTTGTTAATGCGTTTTTTTACTTTTAAATTATGATTTATTTTTTAAAAACAATAAACAATTGGTTTAGAAATTTAATATTGCCAAACGTTGATAAACCGTTAAAAGACTATATAGGATCTGGTATGAATCGTGGTTTTAGGTCAAAAAAAGACCCTGTTGAGCAAATAGAAAAAAGGTTTGATGAACAAAAAAGTATGAACTAAACTTAAGCTGTTTTCTTCTTACGTTTTCTAAATTTATTAAAAGCAAAAATACCAGCTAATACCACTAAAAATGGAATAAAATACGATGTTGGTTTACCTTCGCCACCAACGGTAGTAAATAATCTACTCCAACGTATTTTGTCTAATCCTTTACCGTTACTATCCCAACTCATCCAAACAAAAACAGGTTTTCCAACCACGTGGTCAAATGGCACATATCCCCACATTCTTGCATCCTGACTATTATGTCTGTTGTCACCCATCATCCAATAATAATCTTGTTTGAAAGTATAGGTATTTGCAACTTCACCATTAATTAAAATTTGATTACCTTTTACATCTACAGTATTCCCTTCATAAGCAGTAATTATGCGCTTGTAAAGCGGTAAAACCTCTAAATTTAAGTCGACTGTCTTTCCTGCTTGTGGAATATATATTGGACCAAATTCATCTTTATTCCAACTATATTCTGGCGTACGAGGGAAAATATCATTTTCCGGTTGTGTTGATAAATCTTTTTTAAGCGAAACTACATTAGGATTACTCTTAATTTTTGTAGCTAATTCTTCTGTAAGATTAATGTTTAATGCTTTATCAGAAAAATTAATTTTTAATTTATCATACATGTCTTGAGACACATTGCCTTTAAAAGCAACCATATCGCCATCATCCGAAACAACGGTTAAATTAATACCGTTTGCTTTGATGTATTGTTGAATTTTTTCATTCTCAAAAATTGATTTTTTAAGTTGAAATACTCTTGTGTACTCCGTAATTCCGTACTGGTCTAAAAATTCTTGAGAGACGTTATTCTTTAATATTACTGTATAAAAAAACTGAAGTTTAGCTCTGTCGGGTAATTCGTTTTTCTTTCCGTTAATGTACACATAACCTTCTTTGATAGATAAAGAGTCACCAGGTAATCCCACACAACGTTTTACATAATTGGTCTTTTTGTCTACAGGTTTGTATCTCACTTCTCCGTAAGGATTATTAATATCTACCAACGTATCTACAGGCCAATTAAAAACAACAATATCGTTACGTTCTATCTCTTCTAAAGCTGGTAACCTAAAATATGGTAATTGTGGTTTTTTGATATACGATGGAACCGTAGTTCCTGGAACAGCATCGTGTATCATTGGTACAGCAACTGTAGTTTGTGGTGTACGTGCACCGTAATTTACTTTACTAACAAATAAGAAATCACCAACCAATAAAGTTTTTTCTAAAGAAGAAGTTGGAATTACAAAAGGTTGAATAAAATAAGTGTGAACAATTGTAGCAGCAACAACTGCAAATAAAATAGAACTTACCCAATCACCAAGCTCGGTTAAAGGATGTAAGCTTCTATTTTCTCTGTATTTTAAATCTTTTGCCCCATAACTTAAATAGAAGTTATAAAATCCTAATAAAACAATAGCTAAAAAAGTATCTTGAGTGCTGTTTTTGTTAAAACTTCTTGCTGTTTCTACCCAAACTACCGGAAACAGAATAAGATTTACTATTGGTAAAAATAAAAGGATTGTCCACCACCAAGGTCTGTTTATAATCTTCATTAAGATAACAGCATTGTAAACAGGTACAAATGCTTCCCATGCTTTTCTTCCTGCTTTTATATATAACTTCCAAGTAGCTAAACCGTGTAAAAGTTGAATGATAAAGAAAAATATAATCCACTGATTTCCACTCATAATAAAATATCTGATTTGTTAGTTTATCTTGTTTTACAAATGTTGTTAAATATATTAAAGTTACCCAATATTTAACACATCTTTCATAGTAAAAACACCTGTTTTGCCAATAATCCACTCGGCAGCGATAACAGCACCTAAAGCAAAACCTTGTCTGCTGTGTGCTTCGTGTTCAATTTTTATGGTGTCAATATCACTTTTATAAGTAATAATGTGTGTACCAGGAACATCAGGAATACGTTTTGCAGTTATTGGAAGTATGTTTTCTGTACTTTCATCTAATTTCCAATTAGAATATTGACTGTGATTTTTTATTACGCCTTCTGCTAAAGTTATAGCAGTACCACTTGGTGCGTCTAATTTTTTTGTATGATGAATTTCTTCGATATCTACCTTGTAGTCATCTAGTTTAGTCATCATTTTTGCTAAAATTTCATTAAGTTCAAAAAAGATATTTACACCTAAACTAAAGTTTGAAGCATATATAAATGCACCTTTATTTTTTTCGCAAAGCGAAACAGCTTCATTATATTTATCTAACCAACCTGTTGTACCTGAGATTACAGGCACATCATTATTTAGACAGTTTGAAATATTATTAAAAGCAGCATTAGGAATACTAAAATCTATAGCAACATCTGCTTCTTTAATATTGTAACCTGTATTACTACTTGTTTTTATTACAATATCATGTCCTCGGCTTATGGCAATTTGCTCAATAGTTTGACCCATTCTACCATAGCCTAATAATGCGATTTTCATTTTTTATGTATTTAAATGAAACTAAAGTTAGCTTCAATTTATAAGAAGTTAAAATTTAAAGTTTAACGTTAAGCCTAAATCTCCTTGATTATCAATATCATTTAGTTTGTAATGAGGCTTTAAACTTAAGTTTTCGTCTATATTATATTGTAATAAATGAGCGTCTATATTAGCGTCTACAATATTTAGAGCATAAAGACCAAATGTAATTAATAAAGATAATTCTTTATTACGTCTAAATGTTTGTTGTGCATCTCTTAGCGCATCGTCAGTTAGTCTACCATAAAACTCGTCATCTGTAAAACCTGCAAGTCTTCTCTTGTAAGCATCTCTAACACGATTGTATTGTTTGTTATTATGATCGTAAAATAAAATACCCGTAGTTATTGCTCCTACAACAATAGGTACTTTCCAGTATTTACCATTATAAGCCTGACCTAAACCAGGTAAAATTGCAGAATAAAATGCAGCACGAGAAGGTGCTAAAGGGTCATATTCTCTTGGAAGCTTAACTTTTTTTACTTTACTAGAGTCTGCTAAAGCTATATCGTCCTTTTCCTTTAATCCTTTAGGTAATTTGTTGGTTTTTGTTGTGTCTGCTTTTTTATTGCTGTTATCTTCTTGTGCTTGAAGAAAACAGCAAAAAATAACACAAAGAAGTGTAATAATATATTGCTTATTTATCACCTTGGACTAGCTTTTTTATACGGTTAAAATCTTCTTCAGAATGAAAAGGAATTGTAATTTTTCCTTTACCATTGCTAGAGACTTTAACGTCAATTTTATGTCCAAAGTATTCTGAAAAAGCAGTGATGCCTTTTTTAACATATTTTGGTAATTCTTCTTTTGTAGATTTTGCAGGAACTTTTACTTCGCTAGTTTGATTATAATTACGAACTAAATTTTCGGTTTGTCTTACAGAAAGTTTGTCACTTAAAATCTTTTCGTAGATTTCAAGTTGAATATTTTGATCTTCAATATTTATAATAGCACGTCCATGTCCCATAGATAAAAATCCGTCGCGCATACCTGTTTGGATAATCGGATCTAACTTTAAAAGACGTAAGTAATTAGCAATGGTGCTTCGTTTTTTTCCTACACGTTCACTCATTTGTTCTTGTGTAAGGTTAATTTCGTCTATTAAACGTTGATAGGATAAAGCAATTTCTATTGGGTCTAAGTCCTGACGTTGGATGTTTTCTACCAATGCCATTTCTAGACTTTCTTGATCGTTAGCTATTCTTATGTAAGCAGGTACAGTTTCTAAACCAACTAATTTTGATGCTCTAAAACGTCTTTCACCAGAAACTAACTGATATTTTTCAAAGCCTAATTTTCTTACCGTGATTGGCTGTATTACACCTAATTCTCTAATAGACGAGGCTAATTCACGCAGCGATTCTTCATTAAAATTAGTTCGTGGTTGAAATGGATTCATTTCAATTTGGTCTAATTCTAACTCTACAATATTACCTATAACTTTGTCTGCGTTTTTGTCTTTTGCAGATTGAATATCGTTTTCTGGATCTTTCAGTAATGCTGAAAGTCCGCGTCCTAAAGCCTGTTTCTTAGTTGCTTTCGCCATAAATTAGGAGTTTTTTGTAATAATTTCTTTAGCTAAACTTAGGTAATTGCTAGCACCTTTACTTGATGCGTCGTAATTAATAATGTTTTCACCATAACTCGGTGCTTCACTAAGTTTGACATTTCGCTGAATAATGGTACTAAATACCATGTCGTTAAAGTGTTTTTGGACTTCGTCTACTACTTGATTAGATAGTCTTAAACGCGAATCGTACATGGTTAACAATAAACCTTCTATGTCTAGATTTTTGTTATGTATTTTCTGTACACTTTTAATAGTGTTTAATAATTTTCCTAAACCTTCTAGTGCAAAATATTCGCACTGAATTGGAATAATTACTGCATCTGCAGCAGTTAGCGCATTAAGGGTTAATAGTCCTAAAGAAGGAGCGCAATCTATTAGTATATAATCATATTGGTCCTTTATCTCTTCAAGAGCTTTCTTAAGCATATATTCACGCTGGTCTTTATCTACTAATTCAATTTCGATAGCAACAAGGTCAATATGAGCTGGTATTATATCTAAGTTTGGAGTTTCTGTAGGTATTGCAGCTTCTTTTGCTGTATTTGTGTGTTCTAAAATTTGATATGTACCAATTTCTACAGACTCTACATCTATCCCTAATCCAGATGTGGCATTAGCTTGTGGATCTGCATCTATAAGTAAAACTTTTTTTTCTAAAACACCTAAAGAGGCGGCTAAGTTTACAGAGGTAGTTGTCTTACCAACACCACCTTTTTGATTGGCAATTGCTATAATTTTACCCATTAATCAATTTGGTTTTTGTAACGGTAAAAATACAATTATTTATGAGGAATAAAAACCTTTGTTAATAACATAAATAAAAAAATGAGGTTGTAAATTTAACATTGCAACCTCATTTTTATTAATGTTTGACTTGATTATTTTTCTGGATTGTGGATCCCTAAAATATAACCTTTTGTTAGATATTTTTTAGCAACATTTTGTATGTCAGATTTACTAAGATTAGTTACAGTTTTTTCATACTCTAAGATTTTATTAGCATCTTTATCTTCATAATCTGCATTTTTTAGAAGTCTTAACCAGAATCTGTTTTCTTTTAGATCTTCTTTTCTTTCTAATAGCTGCGCTTCTTTTACTTTGGCTAAGTCTTCTTCTGTAGGTCCGTTAGCTACAATTTTTTCAACTTCGGCAATAGCTGCATTTTTAAGCTTTTCTACATTTTCTGGTCCACAAGGAAAACTAATACTAAAGCTATACCAGCCGTAAGGAATTTTGTTAATATTTCCTCTAGCTCCAACACCATAAACACCGCCTTCTTCTTCACGTAGTTTTTCGATTAGTTTTATGGTTAAAATTTCACCTAAACTACTTAATGCATAGTCTTCTTTTTCATCATAAGTTGTTTCACCTTGATACACGATTCTAACAGAACTTTTTGGATCTGTACCTTTTTCTACAATTTTAGTATGCGATCCACTAAGTGGTCTAAAATTTGTTTTTTTGTAAGTCTCTTCTTTACCTGTTGATGGTAAGTTAGCTAAATATTTTTCTGAGTATTCCTTTATTTTGTTCTCATCAATATTACCTACAAAGTAAAAATTGAAATCTCCTGCGTTTGCAAAACGTTCTTTATATTTTTGATAAGCTAAGTCATAATTAGCTTGATCTAATTTTTCTGGCGTTGGGAAACCAGAATATCTTGGGTTTGCACCGTATACAAATTTTGAATATTGATCTTGAAAATAGAATTGTGGACTTGATAACATATTGCCAATAAAGGCTTTTTGTTTGTTTATGTAAGAAGCAAAAGCTTTTTCGTCTTTATTTAATGCTGTAAAATATAAATGTGTTAGCTGAAACAATTCTTCAAAATCTTTTGGTGTTGAAGATCCTGATATTTCTTCCGTAATACCGCCAACTCTTGGTCTTACACTAACAATTTTTCCTGACATCATTTTTCCTAAATCTACTTTGCTAAATCCATTAACGCCAGCATCTGTTAATCCATTGTTAGCAAATACTGTTTCTAAGTAATCTTCATCAGAATATAATGAGCTACCACCAAAACTGAAGGCATCAAATAAAATTTCGTCGTTTTTAAAGTCTGTTTTTTTGTAAGTAACCGTTGCGCCGTTACTTAAGGTTAGGGTAGTGGTACCTAATTTGTTATTTTGTGTTTCTTTTACAATAGAACCTTTTGGAGGTAAATTTGTAATTAAAGAAGAAGCTACTTCTTTGTCTTCGTAAGGTTTTATGTCTTCGTTTTTAACGGTTTCTAATAAATCTCTTACTTCTTTTTCTGTTACTTTTTTAATATCTTCTTTATCTGGACCTGTTAAAACTACAACTCTGTTTGTGTCTTTTATATAGTCAGAAATTAATTGATTTACTTCATCTAGTTTTATTGTAGGTAGTTGTTCTTTATGAAAGTTGTATTCCCATTCTATACCTGGCATTGGCTCGTTAACCAAAAAGTTTCTTATGTATTCTCCTAAAACTCTGTTAGACTCAGTTTTATCTTTGTCTTTAAAAGATTTTTCTAATCTAGCGATTAAATCTTTTTTGGCTCTTTCAAATTCACCTTGGCCAAAGCCGTATTTTTTTACTCTTTCGTTTTCTTCAAGTAATACTTTTAATGCTTTTAATTGTCCATCTGGACTTGTCATAGCAAAAGATTGATAAGCGTCTTTAGTGTCTGCCCATGTACCTCCATGAAAAGAATACCCGTAAACAAATGGTGGATTTTCACTATTTCTAAGTTCGTCTAAACGATTATTTATCATTTGAGAAAAAAGTGATTCTACAATAGAGTGTCTAAACTCTTCTAATGTTTCGTCTTCTTTACTGTTGCTTTCATCTTTAAAAAGCACTCTGACTTGAGAAAACGAAGCTTCTTTATCGGTCTCTATCGCTACAAAAGTTTCGTTATGATTTGGAACGTAAAAAATTTCTCTAGGCTTAGGTGATTTTGGATTTTCTATACCTCCAAAGTGTGATTTGATTTTCTTTTCTAAAGTTTCTACATCAATATCTCCTACTGCTATAACCGCCATTAAATCTGGTCTGTACCAATCTTTATAATAGCTTCTTAAGCTTTCGTAGTCAAAATTTTCAAGATTTTCTTTTGTTCCGATAGGTAACCTTTCTGCGTATTTAGAACCATACATTAATTTTGGTAGGTAGTTTTGCATCATTCTTTCATCAGCGCCTTGACCTAATCTAAATTCTTCTAAAACAACACCTCTTTCTTCATCAATATCTTTTTCTGTTAATAGTGCATTATGAGCCCAATCTTCTAATATTTGAAATCCTTTTTCTAATTTTTCAGGATCATCACTAGGTATTGGAAGCATGTAAACGGTTTCGTCAAAACTGGTGTATGCGTTTAAGTGAGCACCAAATTTTACACCTATACTTTGAAGGTAATCAACAAGTTCGTTTTTTTTAAAATTTTTGGTTCCGTTAAAGTTCATGTGCTCCATAAAATGAGCTAAACCTCTTTGGTCTTCATCTTCAAGAATAGAACCAGCTTTAACTACAAGTCTAAGTTCTACTTTGTTTTCTGGTTTACCGTTGTTTTTAATATAATAAGTTAAGCCGTTACTTAAAACTCCTTTTTTTACTTCTGGATTAAAAGGGATTTTTTCTGCAGAATTAAATGTTGTAGTTTGACTTGTTTTAAGTGATGTTTTAGTAACAGTTTGTCCATTTAATTTAATAGTACCTGTTAATACAAACAACACCATTGTAAAAATTGATAGTGATTTTTTCATTTTTTGGTTGTTTTTGATTAATAATTTGTAAAGAATGATTTATAAAAATATAATTAATGTTTGATTAAATGTTGAAATTTATGTTAAAATGAAAATCTATTCAATTTATTAACGTGAAGAATTTTAAATAATTATAAAAAAAAGAGCCACTTTTTTAGTGGCTCTTTTTTTTATAATTAATCTATCAAGATTTCTAAAATCTTAATAGCAGCATCACTTATTTTGGTTCCTGGTCCAAATACGGCGACAGCACCAGCATCGAATAAATATTGATAATCTTGTTTAGGGATAACGCCACCAACAATAACCATTATATCTTCGCGACCATATTTTTTTAGCTCTTCAATAACTTGCGGAACTAATGTTTTATGTCCTGCAGCCAAGCTAGATACTCCTAAAATATGCACATCATTTTCTACAGCTTGTTTTGCTGCTTCTTTAGGTGTTTGAAATAATGGTCCAATATCCACATCAAAACCAACATCTGCATAACCAGTAGCAACTACTTTTGCGCCACGATCATGACCATCTTGTCCCATTTTAGCAATCATAATACGAGGTCTTCTGCCTTCTTGCTCAGCAAATGTATCTGCTAGTTCTCTTGCTTTTTTAAAGCTACTGTCGTCTTTAATCTCTTTACTATACACACCTGAAAATGATTTTATATTTGCTTTATAACGTCCAAATACAGTTTCTAAAGCATCGCTAATTTCTCCTAATGTAGCTCTTTCTCTAGCAGCATTTACTGCTAAAGCTAATAAATTTCCTTGATTTGTTTTAGCTGCATTTGTTAAATTATTTAAAGCTTCTTTTACTTTTTCAGTATTACGAGTTGCTTTAATTTTATTAATGCTTTCTATTTGTTGTAGTCTTACCGTTTGGTTATCTACTTCTAAAATATGTAAAGGATCTTCTTGTTCTAATTGGTATTTGTTTACTCCAACTATTATGTCTTGACCAGAATCTATTCTTGCTTGTTTACGCGCAGCAGCTTCTTCAATACGAAGTTTTGGTATACCCGCTTCTATTGCTTTAGTCATTCCGCCAAGATCTTCTACTTCTTGTATTAAATCCCAAGCTTTTTCTGCAATATCATGAGTTAGTTTTTCAACATAATAACTACCTGCCCAAGGATCTACAGTTTTAGTGATATGTGTTTCTTCTTGTAAGAAAATCTGCGTGTTACGTGCAATTCTTGCAGAAAAATCTGTTGGTAACGCTATAGCCTCGTCTAATGCATTGGTATGCAAACTCTGTGTGCCACCAAAAGCAGCAGCAGCAGCTTCAATAGTTGTTCTTGCTACGTTATTAAATGGATCTTGCTCTGTAAGACTCCATCCACTTGTTTGACAATGTGTACGTAATGCTAAAGATTTTGCGTTTTTAGGGTTGAATTGTTTCACCAATTTAGCCCAAAGCATTCTTGCAGCTCTCATTTTAGCAATTTCCATAAAATGATTCATACCAATAGCCCAGAAGAAGGATAATCTTGGAGCAAAAGTATCTATATCCATTCCAGCATCTAATCCTTTTCGGATATATTCTAATCCATCTGCCAGCGTGTAAGCTAATTCGATATCGCAAGTCGCGCCAGCTTCTTGCATATGATAACCAGAAATACTAATACTATTGAACTTTGGCATATTCTGACTAGTATATTCAAAAATATCTGAAATGATTTTCATAGAAGGTGTTGGTGGGTAAATGTAAGTGTTACGCACCATAAATTCCTTTAGAATATCATTTTGAATGGTTCCTGCTAATTGTTCTGGTTTTACGCCTTGTTCTTCGGCAGCGACAATATAAAATGCCATGATTGGTAATACAGCACCATTCATGGTCATAGATACAGACATTTTATCTAACGGAATTTGGTCAAATAAAACCTTCATATCTTCAACACTATCAATAGCTACACCAGCTTTACCTACGTCTCCAACTACACGTTCGTGATCAGAATCGTAACCACGATGCGTTGCTAAATCGAAAGCAACTGAAAGACCTTTTTGACCAGCTTCAAGATTTCTTCTGTAAAATGCATTACTCTCTTCAGCGGTGCTAAAACCTGCGTATTGGCGTATGGTCCAAGGTCTGCGTACATACATTGTGCTGTATGGTCCGCGAAGATTTGGTGCTATTCCTGCAACAAAATTTAAGTGTTCTAAATCCTTAGTATCTGACTTAGCATAAGTAGATTTTACAGGAATGTCTTCTGCAGTATTAAATGTAGAAGTTTGTTGACCTACTGTTATGTTTTCTTGTGTTTTAAGCGTTATATGTTGAAGATTTTTTCTTGACATTATAATATCATTTTTTGTAAAAACGGATCAAAGTTAGCTTCAAAAGGTGTGCTTAATTGAATAAAAACCGTTTTGTTGTTGTAAGAAACTATATAAGTAGAATTGTAAAAGGTCGGATTGTCTATTGACTTAGTATCTTCTACTTTAAAAATCGATTTAAATATTTGTGGTCCAACAGAATTATCATATTTAGCAGTGACCTTTGTGTATTTTAAATCTAGATTGTTTTCATTTTCTCTATTTGACTGACTTATGATGCCCAACAAAAATTTTGCGTCTTGTCTTTGAAGCGGCATGTAAGGTAAAGTGTTAATTGTGTAAGTAGAGAATGTACTTTTATCAAAATAGATGTAAAAATTACCTTCTATTTCTCTTAATTGTTTTAGTCTGGCATATTCAAGTTTTAGACTATTCTTATCTGAAGAGATGCTGTCTAAAATTTTCTCAAATTCTACACCACTTTTCCTTTTAAAAACACTTGGTAAGTATATTCTAACAGGATCTTTATCTAGCTTATGGTAGCTGCCTTCTATAGTTTCTACATTAGAACTATCTACCATTAACCAGTTGCTTACCTCTGTAACATTGTTTATGCAAGAGGTAATTACTAGACTTATTAATATTAAATATGTTATTTTTTTTAAGTTCATATTAATGATTGTGCCCAGCGTGATCGTCTGCTTTTTTTACGTTATTTTTTTTAGGTAGATTAAGAGGTGTTTTATTAAAATCTATTTTGTTATTAGCTTCTTGTTTAGTGTCGTTAAATTCTAAATTAATTTTGGAGAAATCTAAATCAAACATCTTAGAGTAGTAATAATCTAAAGCTATAAAGGTTTGTAAATAAGCGTCTCTGGTGTAAGATATGTTACTTCTTAATGCAGGACCAAATAATTTGTAATTCATGCTATTGGTGCTTACAAGTGCGTTAAAAGTTGTTTTTAAACTTTGATCTTGCATGTTTTGAGATAAACATTTAACTAAATCGCTATTATAGTTTAAAGCTCCTTCTTGCCATAAATCTGATTTTGTTTTTAATACATCAAAAATAGCTTTTGTGTGCGAAGACATCATGTTCTCTGGTTTTACACGATTAGAAATAGCATTATTTACAAAAGCTCTGTATGCTCTTAATTTATTTTTACCGTTTGGGTCATATTGGTTTAAAATATCTTTTTCAAAGCTATATAACGCTTCTTTTAATAGCTTATCATTTGCAGGATCACAGCTAATAGTTTCTGGTTTTTCTGCATATTTATACTCTGCTAACGTTGCTTCGGTGTTATCTTGTTTGCAGCTAAAGTTTAATACGATAAAAAATACAAATACAGTTTTTAAAATACGTGTGTTCATGTTTTTTTAGTTTTGTTGTTTATTCTTCGGTTTTTAATCGTTCTTGTTCTAGTTTTTCTGCTAAACGCTTTTCAATTATAGGTTCTATTAAAGTCTTAACAGGATTGGTTTTTACAAAAGGAAATAACTCTAAATCGTTTTTCATTTTATCTTCTTTATTAGGATGTTTATTGGTACCTAAAAGAATGATTTTTTGTTCATCAAATTGCTGTTGTTCTTTTGCGGCACTTTCTTTTATTTTTTTCTGAATAGTGCCTTCTTTTAATTGCTTTAATAATCCTCCGTTAGCTTCAATATCTTTAAAAAGATCTAGACTGTTTTCTGCAAGTTGATTTGTTAAACTTTCTATGTAGTAACTACCATCTGATGGGTTGTTAACAGCATTAAAATAGCTTTCGTTTTTTAATACTAATAATTGGTTTCGTGCTATTCTTTCTCCAAAAGCGTTGTCTTTATGGTAAATTGCATCATACGGTAAATTAAAAATAGTATTAGCACCGCCAAGGACAGCACTCATGCATTCTGTTGTTGTACGAAGCATGTTTGTATTATAATCGTAAATAGTTTTGTTTCTTTTTGAAGGAATTGCGTTTATAACGCATGTTGCAGAGATATTATATTCTGAAGCAATACTGTCAAATAAAGCTCTAAGCGCTCTTAATTTTGCAATTTCGAAAAAATAATTTGTACCAACAGCAACATTAAAAACTACCTTTTTTATGGTTGAAACATCTACGATATTAAAATATTCATTAGCATGTAAAACAGTGTAAGCTATTTGTTGTACGTTATTTGCACCAGCGTTTTGATAGGTTGTAGCATCTATAGTTAAACAGCCTGTATGTGCTACTGTATCTTTAATGGCTGCAAGATCTTTGTCAAGATTAGAAAACCAATTACCAGTTTTTACTAATTGATGAATTGGATCTACTTGAATACTTATATTTTGATCAATATTTGAAATCCTGTTTTGGTCTAAAAACAATAACTCTAATTGAATGTTTGTAGCGTTTAAATCAATATTATTGATTAATTCTGAAATTGAAACTTTATTATTAGGAATAATAAATTTTATAGTTTCTGTGCCTTTTTCAATTGCATTTATTGCTTTTTTATTAGCTACATTTGCATTTTGAGCAAATATAATTTGACCAATAGACCAAGTTTGTGGTTTTATGTATAAAGTGTTTTCTAAAGTGTCTTGATGGTAAAATGGTTTTACATTTATACCATCGTTAGTTTGCCAAACTAAAGTGTCATTATAGTCTGCTCCTTTTAAGTCTACCTGTATTTTTTGTTTCCAAGCTTTTGCAGAAACAGGTTCAAAATCTGAAAATAGTTTTTTACTCATCTTCTTTAGTTTTTAGGCTGTCTTGATATTCTATTATATAAATATCTTCATTGTCTCGTTTCATGTAATATTGTTCTCGTGCAAAGGTTTCTATGCCTTCTTCACGACTCAATTCTTCTATAGCTTTTTTGTCTTTTTGTATTTCTTTTTTGTAGTATTCTTTTTCTGTTTCTAGATCATCAATTTCAGAATTATATTGACTGTGTATAATTAACGAATTGGTGTCAAAAAACACCATCCATATTACAAAAACAACAAGTGTTAAAATGTATATGTTTTTTAAGTATTTCAAACTAAGCGTTCGTTAATTATTGTTTTTACTATGTCTACTGCAACTGTATTATATCTGTTATTAGGTATAATAATATCTGCATACTCTTTCATTGGTTCTATAAATTGTTGATGCATTGGTTTTAACGTGTTTTGGTAACGTGATAATACTTCGTCTATATCACGACCACGATCTTTTATATCTCTTTTTAGTCGTCTTATTAAACGCTCGTCACTATCTGCATGAACAAATATTTTGATATCAAAATGCTCTCTAATTTCTGGATGAGAAAGGATTAAAATTCCTTCAACAATCATTACTTTACGAGGTTTTGTTACAATAACATCGCCTGTACGATTATGTTTTATAAAAGAATATACGGGTTGGTTTATGGCATTACCAGCTCTTAATTCTTTTAAGTGTTGCTCTAAAAGTTCAAAATCTATTGATCGTGGATGATCAAAATTAATTTTAACACGTTCGTCAAAAGATAGGTGAGTAGTGTCTTTGTAATATGAGTCTTGAGATATTACACCTACTTCGCCTTCTGGTAATTCATTTAATATTTGATTAACAACTGTTGTTTTACCGCAGCCTGTTCCGCCAGCAATTCCTATAATTAGCATTGTTTTTATTTAATTTTAAGGTTCAAATTTAAGAATTTACAACCTTATTTAAGTAGTATTTTAGAAACTTCTTTACTTGTAATTAAAGTGTCACTATTGTTGCCCCAATTATTTAAAATATAGTTAGTCACATCTGCTACTTCTTGGTTATTTAAACCCATTGGAGTCATAACGTTATTGTAGGTTTTTCCATTTACAGTAATTTTACCTTTCATACCGTTTTTTATTCCTATTATACTAGCTTCTAAATTGTTTTCTAAATAATCAGAATTTGCTAATGGCGGATATGCGCCTTCAATCCCTTCTCCATTAGCCATATGACAGTTTATACAGAAATTTTGATATACTTTTTCTCCTTGGGCAATAGAAGATTTTAATTCTGGGTTAGCTTTTTTGTCTGAAGATTTGCAGCTTATTATTAATATTGAAGCAATTAGAATTAGTCCTATTTTTTTCATTCTTTATCTCTTTTTAATTTTACAATACCTAAGTTTTCTATGCCAACATAGATATAACCATCTGGACCTTGTTCTACTGATCTTACACGACCTAAACCATCTAAAAGACGTTGCTCTTTAATGACTTTTCCTTTTTGAAGTGTACATAAATCTAAATACTGAAATTTAAGTGAGCCGACTAACAAACTGCCTTTCCAATCTCCATATTTATCACTATTAATAAATGACATACCAGAAGGAGCAATGGATGGATCCCAATAATGTAAAGGTTGTTGCATGCCTTCTTTTTTGGTTTGGTCTGTAATTGTTGTTCCAGAATAGTTGATACCGTAAGTAATAACTGGCCAGCCGTAATTGGCACCTTTTTTAATGATATTAATCTCGTCACCACCGCGTGGTCCATGTTCATGAGACCAAATTTCGTTAGTAAAAGGGTTAATTTTTAAGCCTTGAGGATTACGGTGTCCGTAGGACCAAATAGCGGTTTTAGCATTTTTAGTATCAACAAAAGGATTATCTTTAGGTATACTTCCGTCGTCATTTAACCTATAAATTTTACCGCCATCTCTAGTTAAATCTTGAGGATTGATATCTCTTTCTCCGCGCTCTCCGATGCTAAAAAATAAGTAGCCATCTTTAAAGACAATTCTAGATCCAAAATGTTGTCCTTTTGTAGTATTTGGTACAGCTTTATAAAGTATTTCTTTATTAATTAAACTGTCGTTTTTAATTTTTGCACGCATTATTGAGGTGTTTCCTCCATTTTCGTCACCATCAGAAGAAGCAAAAGAAAAATAAATCCATCCGTTATTTTTATAATTAGGATGTAGCTCAATATCTAACAATCCACCTTGACCTCTTAAATATACTTTTGGTGGATTTTTAATTTCAGTCTTCTTATTGTTTTTAAAATGAATGATTCGACCATCTTTTTCATTAATTAGTATTGACCCATCAGTAAGAAAAGTAAATCCCCATGGGTTATTTAGGTCTTTTACAATTACCTCATATGAATGTTTTGTGTTTATAGGGTTTTTGTCTTGTGCACAAGCAAAAAAGGAGGCTATAATTATTATAATAAATGGACCGAATTTGAATTTCATTTTCATTTTTTTTATGAATTTACAATTTAATAATAAAAAATGTTTTTAAATTGATGAAAACTACTATATTTGCACCCTCAAAACAAAATTTATGTTTTGAAAAGATAACCATTTTCGGGGTGTAGCGTAGCCCGGTTATCGCGCCGCGTTTGGGACGCGGAGGTCGCAGGTTCGAATCCTGCCACCCCGACAAAAACTAAAGCCTGAATATAAATATTCAGGCTTTTTTTATTTTAAATTCCCCTTGATGTGTTTTAAAAATAAAAAACAACATTAATGCATCCATTAATTTTATAGATGGATCTCAAATTTATTAATTACATTATTAAATTGTTGTAGTAAATAGTCATTTCTTCTTACATGACTAGTTGGTATAGATTATATTTATTCATAATTGATTTTGTTGAAATACGATTTAAAAGATTTAAATCACTGGATGGAAAAGCAAGTATATCTTAATATAGGTAGCTTTTTGTTGGGTGTTGCAACTTTAGGAATTGATACCACACCAATGGAAGGTATTGATGTAAAAGAATTAGATGAAGAATTTGGTTTAAGAGAAAAAGGTTACACAGCTTTAGTAGCTGTTTCTATAGGCTACAGAGCAGAATCTGACTTTAATTCTACAGATAAAACACCAACATCTAGATTGCCAGAAAGTGAAATTTTCATTGAAATATAAATCATATTAAAACCATAGTGATGAAAAAAATTATAATGGTTGTTTTGTTGTTCTTAGCTATTGGAGTAAATGCTCAAACACCAACAACAGATTCTAGAAAATCTCAAAACGAAGTCGTTACTGCAGACAACGTAGAATGGGGATGTTTAAATCCATTGCGTGGCGATGTAAAATTAAAAACTTAAGCCCAAATTTTAGAGCTGTGGTTATTTCTGGTAAAGAAACTCATCAATTTTCTAAAAAAGATGACGTAAACGTTTTGGAACCAGGCTCTTATTTTGGTGCAGAAGAAAAAGCTTCACCACGTTTAGAAACTGATGTTGAAACAGTCATTTACATTCGTTCCAATGGTAAATTCAAAATAAAATAATCCCTATAGTTTAGTTAATCATTTGATTGTAAAAAGCCACCAGATGTAAAAAGCATTATGTGTGGCTTTTTTTATAATATTACCAAATTAATATGATGTCAGAACGTCATAAAAACTAATCAGGCACATATTTTGACAACGATAAAGCAAGTTACAATAATGCGCATCCTGATGCATACGATGAAGACAAAATAAAATTATTACTAACTTTAACGGAAAGCATAATTAGCAACTAAAGTTTAAAAGTCAATCAAAATAGCCAATGAAAAAAGTACTCATTCTTTTCGCACATCCCAAATTTGAAAAATCAAGAGTCAATGCAACACTCATCGACCGATTAAAAGATAAAGTGCACGTAACATTTCACGATTTGTATGAGCATTATCCTAACTTTCATATTAATGTGCAGCAAGAACAAGAGTTATTACTTCAACACGATATTGTTATTTGGCATCATCCGCTGTATTGGTACAGTAGTCCTGCCATTTTAAAGCAATGGAAAGATTTAGTTCTAGAATTTAATTGGGCATACGGTCCACACGGAAAAGTATTGCAAAATAAAACCGTTTTTAATGTTATTACTACTGGTGGATCTCGCGAAGTGTATTGTACAGAAGGCTATAATACCTATACAATCAATGAGTTTTTAAGACCTTTTGAACAAACCGCTACATTGTGTGGTATGAATTATTTACCACCTTTTGCTGTTATGGGAACGCACCATTTATCTGAAGAAGATTTATTAGGTTATGCCAACCAGTACGAACAATTAATAGATTTGCTACAAGGTGATTTTAATGCAACCCAGCTATCCAATTGTTTTTTCTTAAACGATTTAGAAATTTTAACCGCGTAACATATGTCTGGAAGTTTATTATTTGAAGCGATTGTTTTTCTAGCTGGTGCCATTATTTGTGTATCAATAGCAAAGCGATTAGGATTAAGCTCAGTCATTGGATATTTATTAGCTGGTGTTCTTATTGGTCCTTATGTGTTCGGGTTTATTGGTGAAGAAGGTGAAGATATTTTACACTTTGCAGAGTTTGGCGTTGTAGTAATGCTGTTTTTAATTGGTCTAGAAATTGAACCAAAAAATTTCTGGAACATGCGAAAATCCATTCTTGGTATGGGCGGCATACAAGTGGCATTAACTATTGGTTTAACCTATGTATTGTTCGCTTTTTTAGGATATGAATGGCAAGTAGCTTTAGCTATAGGTATGGCTGTAGCACTGTCATCTACAGCAATAGCGTTACAAACTATAAAGGAAAAAGGATTAATGAAGACAACTTTTGGTTCAAGTTCATTTTCTATATTATTATTTCAAGATATTATTGTGATATTTATGATTGGTGTTTTGCCGTTATTAAGTAATAGCAATAAGCATGCTGATGGTTATGGAGGTCACTCTTCATCTACATTAATAGAAAGCTTACCAATTGGTTTACAAACTTTAGCCATTATTTTATCTGTAGTTGTTATTGTATTAGCTGGTCGTCTTATAGTGGTTCCAATGCTACGCAAAGTAGCACAAACAGGTGTTAGAGAGTTGTTAATTGCAGCTGCGTTTTTAATTGTTTTCGGAATTTCATACTTAATGGAATTTGTAGGCTTAAGCCCTGCATTAGGTGCCTTTTTAGGTGGTGTGGTATTATCAACAAGTGAATTTAAACACGAGTTAGAAAGCACGCTGGAACCTTTTAAAAACTTACTACTCGGACTCTTTTTTATGGCGGTTGGTGCCTCTATTAATTTTGTAGTTATTGCGAACAGTCCGTTAACAATTGGTGGTATTTTAATCGCTATTATTGCTATAAAAGCATTGGTACTTTTCATTACTGGGCGTATTTTCAAATTAAAACTCGATCAAAATGTGCTGTTAACTTTTAGTTTAGCTCAAGTAGGTGAGTTTGCATTTGTATTGTTATCGTTCGCCTTTCAACTTAATATTTTAGAACAAGAACAGATGGATATGATGCTAGTAATTACAGCAGTGTCTATGTCATTAACACCGATTTTAGCAGTAATCAATGAGCGACTAATTCTTCCGAAAATAGGTACTAAAGAATCTATAAAACGACCAATGGATCATATTGCTAAATCACAAAAAGTAATTTTAGTTGGTTTTGGACATTTTGGTAGTACGGTTGGCCGATTTTTGCGTTCTCATGGGGTAGAAGCTACCATTTTAGATTTCGATTCTAACCGTGTCGATTTCCTTCGTAAAATGGGATTTGAAGTGTATTATGGCGATGCCACACGCGAAGATTTGTTAGAATCCGCTGGAATTGCCGAAGCTAAATTGCTTATTTGTGCCACAAACAAAGTTTCTGTAGCCAAAGCCATTAGTAAAATTGTAAAAGAAAAATATCCGCATGTTGAGATGCTGGTTCGTACTAAAAACCGTTACGATGCTTACGAGTTATTAAATCTTGATGTAACTAATATTTACCGTGAAACTTTAGATACATCTTTAGCGTTGGCGAGTGATGCACTTAATAAATTAGGCTTTAGAAAATATACTTTAAACCGTCAAGTGCAGAATTTTATTAAGTATGATGAAGCCAGTTTAAGACGGTTAGCTTCTGAGCCTAAACGGGAAGAAGACTATGTATTTATGGCGAGAAAAGAAATAGAACAGCAAGAAAAATTGCTTGAAGATGACTTTAAACGTGGTATTGTTGCCTACGATAATCATTGGGATAGCGAACATATTAGAAAGCAATTAGAAAAATCTAATGAAGCCTAAACTTTTAAAATTTTTAAAACGAATGGTGTTAAGCATCGTAATAGTTGTTGCTGCAATCGCATTGGTTGTGGTGTTATTTGTACAATTTAGTCCTCAATTTGGCGGAAAAGCATCTAAAGAAGCAATTGAAAGTTATAAAACTTCAAAAAATTATAAGGATGGTGTGTTTAAAAACGCCAAGGATGTTAAACTCGATATGAGTTTAAAAGATATGGGTAAAGCGTTAATGAGCTTTTTTAAAAGTCAACCAAATACCAAACCAGAACACGATTTAACTTCAGTAAAAATCGATTCTTTAAATATTGCTAATTACAACGGTGATACACGCTTAGTTTGGTTTGGGCATTCAACATTTTTACTACAAATACAAGGTAAAACTATTTTAATAGACCCTATGTTAAGCAGCGTTCCTGCGCCACATCCAACTTTAGGAAGTAAGCGTTTTTCTCAAGAATTGCCAATTACAATTGAACAATTACCAAAAATCGATGCCGTACTAATTTCTCACGATCATTACGATCATTTAGATTACGAATCGATAAAGGCTTTAAAAGATAAAGTTGACCATTTTTATATGCCACTTGGTGTTAGTGCGCATTTGCTTGAATGGAACGTTGATAAAAGCAAAATTACAGAGCTTGACTGGTGGGAAGAAATCACATTTAATGATTTAAAATTAGTATGTACACCAGCGCAACATTTTTCTGGTCGCGGATTATCCGATAGGGCAAAAACATTATGGTCGTCATGGGTAATTCAGTCCAAAAATGACAATATTTTCTTTAGTGGCGATAGTGGTTATGCTAATCATTTTAAAGAAATTGGCGAGAAGTACGGTCCGTTTGACTTCGCTATGATAGAATGTGGTCAGTACAACGAAATGTGGCCAGACATACATATGTTTCCTGAAGAAACCGTTCAAGCAGGCTTGGATGTAAATGCGAAAAAAGTAATGCCAATACATTGGGGCGCATTTAAACTTGCAATGCATACCTGGACAGATCCTGTAGAGCGATTTATTATATCTGCAGAACAATCAAAATTAAACTTTATTGTACCCAAAATTGGACGAGTTATTTATACAAAAAATACTGATACGTCAGCAAATAAACCATTTTGGTTTCAAGTTAATCAATAGAGATTTGAGTATCTGTAGGCTTTGTAACAGAAATGAATTCAGTAAGTAAAAACAAAGCAACTATATGGCTTATTACTATAAGAGTTGTAAATATCTTATCATAATGTAAAAATTCATTAATCAAACTAAAAAACATTTGAAAGAAATAAGAAATACCTGCAATTAGTAAAATTAGTCCATTTTGGTATAATTGACTTAAATAAATAAGAGCTATAACTATAAAAAAAGCAGCAAAAAAAGACATTGTACAAAACGCAAAAAATACTTGGTTGTTGGGTAATGTTTCAATTAATAATCGAAGCACATAAAAAAACACATAAGCCACAAGCGCAACACTAATTAAAACAGAAGGCGTTAAAATTTTTTTTATTTTCTGCTCATGTAAATAACGTTTTAAAACAGCTAGATTACATAATAAAAACAATCCATTTAAAAGGGTTATGTAGATAAAATTGGTTTTAAAATTAGAAAAAATCAATACATCAGCAATTATAACACAAACTAAACTTAGTGCATAAAGCATGTGTGTTTTAGTGTTTTTAACAGAAATATATTTAATTAATAAACATATAACTGTTAAGGGTAAAGTGTAAATTAAAGAGTCTTTTTCTTTAAATAGACTTAAAAAAATAGAGGCCATAAAACAAACTATTATAAATACATTTATAATAGATATTTTGTTTAATATCTTTTGATTTAAAAAGCTCAAGGTTTTATATGTTAATGAAAAAAAATTTCCTAAACAATTTATTAAAGTCTACATTCATGTAAGTTACTAATGTTATTTAAAAAGATTAAGGTTTTCTTAAATAATTTTGCATAGAAACATTCTAAATTGCTATAAATTAAAGTGTTCAAGCTTTTTTGTAATCAAATTAAAGTTAAAATGTAAGATCTCTTAAGCCTGTTATAGTGTTTAGAATATGCAACTAAAATGATTATTTTTAACTAACTCCTAGAATAATTAATAAATAACGTTTAAGCGTATAATATTAAAAATACACCAAGTAAAATCCCAAAAAGAGGCACTAGTTTTTTTCGTTTATTTTGTTCTTTAAAAATGATGCCTCCTACCAAAACAGCAATCAAAATTTGGCTTCGTTTTATTGCCGACAGAAGCATAATTAAAGCTTCTGGATCTTGTAGAGCTTTAAAATAAAAGTAATCTGCTGCTTGAAGTAAAATACCAACAGCAATTATGCTCCACCTAAATTTAAAAGCAGCTCGTTTATGCTTATAAGGAAACCAGGTTATGCTTAAGATTAATATTAAAATAAGAATAGTGTAAAAGCAAAACCAAAATTGTAATGTTTGTGGATTTAAATTTAAACTCTGAATTAAAAATTTGTCATATAAACCGCTACTAGCACCTAAAAATGTGGCACCGATAATAGCAAAAATGTATTTATTTTTCTTAAAAACAATACCTTCCTTTTTTCCTATTTTAGAATAAAGAAGTACCGAAAAAATTATAAGAAAAAAACCAACCCATTGATAAGTATTAGGTGCTTCTTTATATATAAAAATAGCACCAATAAATGTAAAAAAAGGACCAGCAGACCTAATTGGTGTGACAATAGTAATGGGTAAATGTTTTAAAGCTTGATAGGCTAGAAGCCATGATCCAGTCATTATTAAAGACTTTATTACTATAAACCCGTGTTGAGACCAAGATATATTTTGAAAATTATAGCCATGTTGCTGTGCATACTCTGGATAAAAAACAGATAATACATAGAAAGTGGCAATAAATATAAATCCGCTAGCTACAGTACCTAGTAACACAGGGAAAGATTCGTTACCACGTACCGCATGTTTTTTACACAAGTTGTGTAAACCTAAAAAAAGTGCTGCTAAAAGCCCTAAATACATCCACATAATGGGCGCGAATATAAGTTTTTATTGCATTTTTTTCAGAAATATCCTTATCAATTAAATTTGAAATAAAATATTTAGGTTGATTGAATATTATTTAAAAAGCAAACAGGCGTTACACCAACACAGTTTAGAAAGTAAGTGTTTCGCCATCTTCAGGAATAAACACTTTTTCTAAAAGGCTTAATTCTGTAATCTTAGTTTTTAAAGAGCTTCGCTTTGTTGGACAGTGGTTAACCGCTTCCATATGGTTAGCGATGACTTTACCTGGTGCGTTTTTAGCAAACTTTAAAATATCATCCATAGTCATTAATAAAGGTTTAAAAATATCAAACTGTGCCGATCCTGCTGCAACAACACTAATCTCTGGTTTATAGTCTCTAAATACTTTATCTACTGCATCTTTATAAATAGTATCACTACTTAAATAAATTGATGGCTGATGAGGTAATTGTATAAAAAAGCCCATAACGTTACCTGCTGGTTTGGCTACAAAACCATAACCATGTTGTGCTGGAATTCCTTCTATGCTACCACCTAAAAACTCAGATTTAGTCCAATATTCAATAGTTTTTACAATGTTTAAACCTTTCTTAATAAATGTTTTTTTATCTTTTACACTACAAAACACAGGGATATTTTTCTCTTTTAAGAAATCTTCTGCAGGTTTATCAATATGATCTGGATGGTTGTGTGTTATAACACAATGCGTAATTTTATCTAAAAAGGTTTTGCTAATTTCTGGTAATTCTACAATAGGATTTTTAACAGGTTTAAACCTAAAAAATGTAAATGGTGGTAAAGATCCTTTTGGACCTAACATAGGATCTACTAAAATAAAATGATTATTGGCTTCTATAACTATTGTAGCATTTCTAAAGTGATGAATTTTCATATTGCTTACATGTTTTTGCAAAGATTCTAAACGCATTACACATAGGCATTGATTCAAATCAAGAAATACGTTTTCGAATACGACTTAAAGTTTCTGGTGTAACATTTAGGTAGGATGCAATGTGGTATTGTGGAATATTGTCTAGCCAGTTGGGTCTGTAAATAATCAGCTCTTTGTATAGTTCATCTGGTGTTTTGGTAATACGATTGTATTCAAAAAGTTCTTTTTGTTTCAATAATCGCTGAAACGAAATTTCTATAAACGATTTTCCGCATTCGTACTTATCTAATAAGTCTCTAAATGCATTTTTTTCAACAGCTAATAGCTCTACTTCTGTTATACATTCTTGGTTTTTGTTAGTTGCCGTATCATTGATAAACGAACTTAAATCTGTAATAAATTGTGGTTCGGCATAAAAATTAATGTTGGTCTCTTTGTCTGGTGTGGCGTAATACTCTCGTACCACACCAGAATTGAGAAACCTTAAATAGTTTTCGGTGGTATTTGCAACAAGAAGAGTTTCGCCTTTAGCTACTTTTTCAACTTTAAATAAACCGAATAGTTCGTTTAATCCGTTTTGGTTTAAAGGATATTCGGTGTTAAAAAAGGCTTGTATTTGACTTAGTTCTGATTGCAAATTATGTTTGTTTTAAATTACAATATGATCCTGATCTTTAAATCTTTCATAAAGACTAGGATAATTTGATTTAAATGTGTCCCTTATAAAATCTAATGGCACATCTTCAAAATGACCATAATCTTCAATGTAGGTCATAAATTTATGGTCGTCTTTATTGTATTCTTGCAACACTGCATCTTCGGTACCATTAAAATCTAAAACATCTACATTATAAATAGTACATAGTTCTTTATTAAACGCAGGCGAACATTTAACCCATTTACCATTATAAAATACATCTACCAAACCATGAGGTGCCAGCTCGTTAGTGCCAATCACTTTTTCTAAGCGCTCTGTAGCAATGTGGTTAGATACTTTAGCTAAATGCAACCTTGCAGGAATATTGAAGGCACGTAAACAAGCAATGTATAAAATGGCTTTATCTATGCAATGTCCATCTGGTTTTTTTGCAATATTACTGGCTTTAAAATGCGCTTTTGTTAAACCAATATTAAAAGGTAAATAACGCCAACCATCTCTAACCTTTAGATACAATTGTTCAATAATATCTTGCTGAGAAGTTAAATGTTTGACGTCTTTTATAATATCTTTTATGACAGGACTGTCGTAATCGTAGTAATATGTTTTTTCGGTGTAATTCATATTACAAATTTATAACATTTCGCCTCTTGTAGCATAATCCAAAAGTATGTTCTTTAGTTCATGCAATGAACGTTATTGGAAATAAGTGGAAACCGATTTTAATTTACTTATTAGCCAACGGAAGTTTACGCTTTGGTAAGTTGTTAATGTTTACACCTACCATATCAAAAAAAGTACTAACAGAACAGTTGAGAGAACTTGAAGAAGATGGCATTATCATCAGAAAAAAATATGCCGAAATACCACCACGAGTAGAATATTCACTATCTGAAAAAGGTGAAGCTTTACTGCCAATTCTTAAAAGTTTGAGCCAATGGACTCAAGACAGCTATAATGAAATAGAGTTTGAGGCATGCAGAATTGTAACTTTATAATTTCTATTTTTGAAGCATGCAAGACAAATACCAACTCTTAAGGCAACACTTTGAAGAAATTGTAACACTTACTGATGAAGAGTGGAATTTTATTGCACCTCATTTTGAACATAAAAAACTTAAAAAACACCAGTTTTTAATTCAAACAGGACAACCAGTTGATTGCGAATTTTGGATTATCAATGGACTTATTAAATCTTATGCTGTAGATGAAAAAGGTAGTGAGCACATTCTTCAGTTTGCTATGGAAGACTATTGGGTTAGCGACTATTACGCATTTCAGCATCAAATACCTGCCACAATTTTTGTAGATTGTATTGAAGATTCTGAGTTTTTCTGTTTGTCTTTAGAAAGTCGTGAAACCATTTGTCAAAAAATTCCAGCTATGGCAAATTTCTTCCGAATAAAATCTAATTACGGATTTATTGGTTTGCAGCAACGTATTCTGTCTTTATTAACACAAACTGCTGAAGAACGTTACGACGCTTTATTATTTAAACTTCCAAAATTAGTACAGCGAGTACCTAAAAAACTGATTGCAGCCTATTTAGGTGTATCCAGAGAAACCTTAAGTCGTTTTAAAGGTTAAAAAAGTGATATACATCACACTTTTGGGTTGAGATACATCACTTTAAAATCGTGACATACATCCTCGCACAAGTAGTGCTTTTCATTGAATTTTGTATCAGAATTTTAAACTAAAAACAAAACAATGAAAACAAGATTTTATTTCTCAGCAATCGCTTTGCTTTTTAGCATTGCCTTAATAGCACAAACAAAACAAGACAAACCAAGCGTATTAATGGTGCTTTCTAGTCATCAAGAATTAGGTGACACAGGTAAAGACACCGGTTATTATTTAAGTGAAGTTACTCATGCTTATGAGGTTTTTGAAGCTAATAATTATGAAATTACCTTAGTAAGTCCAGAAGGCGGCAATCCACCAGTAGATGGTTTCGATCTTAAAGATGAAGTGAATAATAAATATTGGAATGATGCAACATTTCAGAATAAACTTCAAAATACATTAAAAGTTTCAAAAGTAAAAGCTAAAGATTACGATGCCATTTATTATGCAGGTGGACATGGTACAATGTGGGATTTTCCAAACAATAAAAAGCTAGCAAAAATTGCTGCAAAAATTTACGAAAACGACGGTATTGTAGCAGCTGTTTGTCATGGTCCTTCGGCTTTAGTAAATATTAAATTATCTAATGGTAATTATTTAGTTGAAGGTAAAACGGTAAGCGTATTTACTAATGAAGAAGAAGCTAATGTAAAGTTAGAAAATGTGGTACCATTTTTATTAGAAGACAAATTTATTGAACGTGGTGCAACTGTAGATAAAGCAACTATGTGGCAAGAAAAAGTAAGCGTAGATAAGCGTTTAGTAACAGGTCAAAATCCTGCTTCTGCAAAATTAGCAGCAGAAAAAATTGTAGAACTTTTAGAGGATAAACACTAAAAATGGAAACGCAAACAGCAACTCTAAAAGCTAAATCTAAACGTAAAAGTTTACCAGCTGCATTATGGGCATTAACCATTAGTGCATTTGGTATAGGTACTACAGAGTTTGTTATTGTTGGCTTACTTCCAACAGTAGCAAACGATTTAAACACTTCAATATCCTCTGCTGGTTTATTAGTCAGTTTATACGCAGTTGGTGTTGCAATTGGTGCGCCAGTATTAACCGCTTTAACAAGCCAGATCGCAAGAAAACGACTGCTAATTGCCATAATGCTATTGTTTATAATTGGTAACGGATTAGCAGCTATTGCGCCAAGTTTTATCTTACTAATTTTAGCTAGAATATTAACTGGTTTTGCGCATGGTGTGTTCTTTTCAATAGGCTCAACAATTGCAGCTAGTTTAGTACCAGAAGATAAACGTGCTTCTGCCATTTCTATAATGTTTGCAGGTTTAACTGTAGCAATTGTTACTGGTGTACAATTAGGAACCTATATAGGGCAAAATTTTGGATGGCGTGCCACCTTTATAGGTGTCGCTATCTTAGGAATTATTGGTGCAGTAGCAAGTTACTTTTTGGTACCAGCGTCGATTAAAACATCAAAACCACTTCGTATTGTAGATCAGTTAAAAGTACTTAAAAACCGTTCTATTTTACTGGTGCTTGCTATCACAGCTTTAGGCTATGGTGGTACTTTTGTAACCTTTACTTATTTAGCACCATTATTAGAAGAAGTTACTGGTTTTTCAGCAAATATGACTAGTGTTTTATTACTAGTTTACGGTATCGCAATAGCATTAGGAAATGTTATTGGCGGTAAAGTATCTAATAAAAAACCAGGGAAAGCCTTAATGGTGATGTTTGCCTTACAAGCTATAGTATTATTTATACTTTATTTTACAGCATCTAGCCAAACATGGTCGGTTGTTACACTATTTTTTATGGGCATATTAGCCTTTTCTAACGTACCAGCATTACAATTGTATGTGGTAAAAATGTCTGAAAAGTACTTACCAGGAACCGAAGATGTTTCATCTGCTTTAAATATTGCAGCCTTTAATGTAGGTATTGCAATTGGCGCTTATGTTGGCGGACTTATTATTGAATCTTCACTTGGTGTTGGTGCAACACCTTGGGTAGGTAGTATGTTAGTAATAGTCGGCTTTTTAATCACTTTGATTTTATACAAAAAAGAAAAACTTTAAAACAATGAAAACTTTACAATTTAGAAATAACGACGAAATGCCAATTCTAGGTCTTGGTACCTTTAGATCAGAACCTAACGAGGTGTACGCGTCGGTTTACGAAGCTATTAAAATTGGATATAGACATATTGATTGTGCATCAGTATATGGCAACGAAAAAGAAGTAGGAAACGCTATCGCAGATGCCATTAAAGAAGGTATTGTTACACGTGAAGACCTATGGATTACTTCAAAATTATGGAGCGATTCTCATGGAAGAGAAAACGTTATTCCGGCGTTACAAAACACCTTAAACGATTTACAGTTAGAGTATTTAGATTTATACCTAATCCATTGGCCAATTGCCTTTAAAAAAGGTGTTGAGTTTCCTAAAACAGCAGAAGAATTTATTCCGCTTGAAGACAAACCACTTACAGACACATGGAAAGGTCTGGAAGATGCTTTAGAGCAAGGCTTAACCAAGCATATTGGGATGAGTAATTTCAATCAAAATCATTTGATAGATATTATCGATCATACTAAACATTTACCAGAAATGCTTCAGGTAGAAGTGCATCCTTTTTTACAACAAAGCGAACTGTTAGAATTTGCTAAAGCACATCGCATTCACATGACGGCTTATGCGCCAATTGGTTCTGGTGCAAATGATGATGACGATTTAAATCTGTTGAAAAACAAGACTATTAACGACATCGCAACTGCTAATAGTATGACTGCCGCACAAGTACTTTTGGCTTGGGATATACAACGTGGTGTTTCGGTAATACCAAAATCGGTTAACCCAAAACGTCTACAAGAAAACTTTGACACCATTCATTTTGAATTGCAAGAAGACGATATGAAACGTATTGAAGCTTTAGATAAACATCATCGTTTTATAGATGGTACGTTTTGGGAAGTTGAAAACGGTCCGTATACCGCAGACAGCATCTGGAATGCTTAACAAAACAACATCAGGTAGCTGTGTAGTTACCTGATGTTATTGAATTCAAAAAAAATGCTATGAAAAATTTTGATAAACTCTACACACCAGGCAAAATGACACTAGGTATTGAGTTTCCGTTAGATAACGATTGGTCTTTAGAAGGCGATAAAAAACGAAAGGAAGCCGTTAGACCATTTGGTGTGCCAGATATAAGCAAGCATTTACAGTACGTTAAACAAATTGATAAGGCTGGTTTTGCTGCAGTTTGGATTAGAGAAGTACCTGTATACGATCCTAATTTTGGTGATGGGGCACAGTTGTTTGACACCTTAAGTTATTTAGGCTATTTATCTGCCGCAACTAAAAATGTGTTGTTAGGTACAGCTGCAATAGTTTCACCATTACATCAACCTATAAAACTAGCAAAAGCAACCGCTACGATAGAACATCTAAGTGATAGCCGACTTATTTTAGGCTTGGGTTTGGGTGATAGACCTGTTGAGTTTCCTATGTATGGTATAGATTATCAAGAGCGACCAAAATTGTTTAGAGATCATCTCAATATTATGCAAGAAGCTTGGAAAACCAACAGCGATTTATCGACTATATATCCGTTTTTAAATAAAGGTGTTGAGGTGTACCCAAAACCAAAACATCAAATTCCGCTAGTTGTTGCAGGACATTCCGGACAAAGTCTCGAGTGGATTGCCAAAAATGCCAACGGTTGGTTTAATTATCCAAGAACACCAGAAGAAACCTATTTAAACCGTAAACGATGGTGCGAAGCGTTGTACGATACAGATCAGGCTTGCAAACCTTATATTTCGGCATTTCATTTAAATCTGTTACAAGATGATGATGCCACATTTAAACCACATCGATTTGGTGGTGCAATTGGTATTAATCATTTAACCGAATTATTAAAAGCCTACGAAGAGGCAGGTGTAAACCACATGGCATTACATTTACGAAAATCAGATACACCTTTGGATGAGGCGATTTCAAAAATTGAAAAAGTTGTGCTTTCAGAATTTATACATTAATTTCATAGCGGTTTAAGAAAGTTCTTAAACCGTTTTTTAATTTTACGTATGAAATATAAAAGTCAAGCATTTTCAATAGCTAAGCAAAAAGCTACTATTACTGTAAAATCTTCATCTATAGATTTCGGTATAACCTCAGAAACTGATCTTTCTTTACCAAATCCTGCAGAATTATTTTTATCGTCATTATCTGCTTGCATTTTAAAAAATATAGAACGTTTTTCTCAGTTTATGCTTTTTGAATATGAACGTGCAGAAATTGAAATTACAGCGACGCGCTTAGAAAAACCACCTCGAATGGATAATATTTCTTATGAGCTAAAAATTTACAGTAAAGATGAAGATCTAAACTTAAATTTACTTAAAAAAAATATTGAAAAATTTGGTACTATTTACAATACTGTAAAAGCTGTTTGTACTATAACAGGTAATATTAAGCAAATAAAATAATGCAGTTACAGTCCGTTCATCATGTTGCCATAATCTGTTCAAATTACGAAATGTCAAAGCATTTTATACAGACATTCTTGGTTTTAGCATAAAAAATGAAGTTTATCGTAAAGAACGAGATTACGACAAGTTAGATTTAGCATTAAACAATCAATATGTAATAGAGTTGTTTTCGTTTCCTAATCCGCCAAAACGCCTATCACAACCAGAAGCGACAGGATTACGTCATATTGCTTTTGGTGTAAATAATTTAGAGGAAAGTTTACAATACTTAGATTCCAAAAATATTACTCATGAAGGTGTTAGAAAAGATCCGTTTACCAACAAGAAGTTCACGTTCTTTAATGATCCAGACAACTTACCTATTGAGCTTTATGAAATTTAACTTTTATTAGTTTGTATCATAACAAACGTTCTGCAATTTCTAGCCAACTTGATACTCTGGTATATCCAGTATCGTTAATATTATGTGGTGAGTTAAATAATAATGTGTCACCATCAAATTTTTCTAAATTGTAAGTACGATCGTCTATTAGCAAATCACCTTTTAATATAAATTTGTGTCCACACATTATTCTGTGCTGCCAAGTAATAAATGGCATATATTGGTCTAGCCAATCGCTTTTTTCTTTTAATGAATTTGGAAACTGAGTCGCAGCAGTAGCGATATAAACTTCGTGTTTGTTATATAACGCTTCCATAACTTGGATAGCATCTTTTATAGGCTCTAAATCTCTAAAAAATCCTTCTTGGTAAGCGTGTTGTAAAATACTTTTTTGATGCATTTCTGGTACGTTGTGCCATACTTCGCCAGATTTAATATGTGCAAGAGAAAGCTCTTGTTTGTGTTCTTTATTGTATAGTTCTATGTGCTTACCATAAGTATCGGCAAGTACATCGTCCATGTCTACAAAAATTGTCATAGGTTCAATATTTTTCACAAAGCAACAAAGCTTAGAATAGACTAACAAATTAGAGTGTTATATTTAATTAAGTCTTAACAGTTTAATACTGTTTTGTAAATATTTGTAATAATTAATAAAAAAAACAGAGATTTAAAATGACTTTAAATCTCTGTTTCGCTATATAATCAAACTTTTTAATGTTTTAATTTAGTATGCCATAGTTACTATTTTCTTGGCATCTGCTGGAAGTAATTCTTGTTTTTCACCAAGTTTCCAGCCACGATCTTCAAAACGTTTTTCAATTTCTTCAGCAGTACCTTCATACTTATCTGTGTAATCAGATAATTTAGTATCTATACCTAATTGATGGAAAAACGCTTCTGTTTTTTCAATAGCAGCATAAGCTTTATCTTCAATGCTTCCTTCGGTTACATTCCATACACGTTCTGCGTATTGAGCTAATTTTTCTTTCTTAGCTTCAAAATTATACTTGTAATGGCTTGGTGTAATTACTGCTAATGTTCTGGCGTGATCAATACCAAATAAAGCAGTTAATTCGTGTCCCATCATATGGATAGCCCAATCTGTAGGAACGCCTTGTTGTATAAGTCCGTTTAGTGCCATAGTACAACTCCACATAAAGTTAGAAGCCGCTTTAAAATCTGTTGGGTCTTCTATTACTTTTGGTGCTACTTCTACTAAGGTTTGCATAATACTTTCGGCAAATCTATCTTGTAATAATGCACCAATAGGATAGGTCATGTATTGTTCTAACACGTGTGTAAAGGCATCTGTAATACCGTTTGCCAATTGACGTTGTGGAATAGAAGTAATTACCGAAGGATCTAATATTGAAAACTGCGGAAATAAACCAGGTCCACCCATAGCTAATTTTTCTTTAGTTTCTTCTCTGGTAATAACTGCGCCAGAATTCATTTCAGATCCTGTAGCAGGTAAGGTTAATACGGTACCAAATGGCATACCATTTTCTGTACGTACTTTGTTTATTAAGATATCCCAAGGTGTATCACCGTCGTAAACTGCTGCAGCCGATAAAAATTTTGTTCCATCAATTACAGAACCGCCACCAACAGCTAATAAATAGGTAATGTTTTCTTCTTTAATGACATTTAAAGCGTTCATTAAAATATCATATTCTGGATTTGCAGGAATACCTCCAAACTCGGTAACATCTACGTTAGCTAAAGCGGTTTTTACTTTATCGTAAATACCATTCTTTTTAATACTACCACCACCATAAAGCATTAATACTTTGGCATCTTGTGGTATTTGATTTTTTAGTTTTTCTATTGAATCCTTTCCAAAAATGATTTTGGTAGGATTTTTAAATTCAAAATTGTTCATTTTCTTTCTCTTTTTTTAATTAGTCAATTACGGTTACTAAATCTTCCATAGGTTTTCTAACCTTTACAAGATTTACCAACCAATCATTTTCTTCTTCTCTATAACCAAGTGGTAACAATACTGCACTACGTAAGCCTTTTTCGCGTAAGCCTAAAATTTTATCTACAGCTTCAGGGTCAAAACCTTCAATTGGTGTTGCATCTACACCTTCAAAAGCAGCAGCTGTAATAGCTTGAGAAAATGCAATATAAGCTTGTTTTGCCGCGTGATTAAAGTTTTCTTCTTCGTCTTTTTGCGGATAGGCGTTAAGTAACATTTGACGGTAATTTTCCCAACCTTCATTTTTAAAACCACGAATATCGTTGGTTAAATCGAACATGTAATTAATGCGATCTGTAGTGTACGTGTCCCAAGCTGCAAAAACGAGTAGGTGAGAGCACTCTGTAATAACTCTTTGGTTCCAAGCTATTGGTTTAATTTGTTCTTTAATGTCTTGGTTTTTTATCACAAAAATTTCGAAAGGTTGCAAACCACTAGACGTTGGTGCTAATCTTGCAGCTTCTAAAATACGTTCTACTTTTTCTTCTGGTACGGCTTTACCGTTCATAGCCTTAGCGGCATATCTCCAATTTAATTTATCTAATAATTCCATAGGTTGTTTTATTTTTTTATACTGTTCCAAGCTGCTTCAAAAGCATTTTTAATTAGTGTATCATCTAAAGTAATTGCGCCACGTTTTTGAGCTAACATTAAAAAAGCTAACGGATTTATGGCGTAGGCATATAAAATATAGTCTGAATATGGTTTTATAATACCTTCGGCTTTACCTTTTGCCCATAAATCTAGTAGAGGTTGTAAATGTTTAATGCCTTCTTGTCTGCTAGCTTCATCTATCATTGGTGTATTATCACATTGAGCTAAAAACAAAGCGTGTTCGCATTGCTTAAGCTTAAAATCTGCAATACGATTCCAGATATATTTAAAGGCTTCTTTTACAGGTGCATTGGCATCATAACCGTTAAACGCATATTTAGTGTATTCACTTTTTACTTCTATATAGGTTTGATTTACTAAATCTTGTTTGTTTTCAAAATATAAATAGATCGTTGCTGGCGATACATTAGCCATTTTAGCAATCTTACTCATAGGTGTAGCGTGGAAACCATTGTTGTTTACCAAATCAATAGTTGCTTTTACTAAAGCGTTACGTTTATCTATGCTTTTTTGAAGTTTTGCCATTACTTTTAATTCTACAATGCAAAGATATTTAAAAAATAAATGAACGTTTATTTTTTTAACAAAGGTTTAATTATTCATGATTTAAAATTCTTTAATATTTAAACCTCTTGCTGAAATCTAAACTTTTGATATATTGAGATTAGGTTTTTATAAATTAACAAATATAACGTTGCTGTAAAAAAACCTATTAATGTACCATAATATATACCAAATTTTGGATAAACTATAGATACCGTTAACGAATAAATTATTAATGAAAACATGCCAATAGGTACATTTTTTATAATGGTATGAACGTATTTTTTTGAATATGTAAAATGAATAATAAGCATTAACGGAAAAAGCGTAGTGGGAAAAGCTGAGAATAATCCTGACCAGTTAGATACAAAATATTTTGGTGCATTGGTTATGGTTAAAATTATTAAAGCCGCACAAATAGCTCGTAAAAAAAGAATACGATAATTTAATTTTACTTTTTGGCTAATGGTAACATTTTTGATTTGTTTGAATAATCTAATGTAAAGTAAGGCGAATATTACAGGAATTGTAATAGCTACGTAAGTGTTTAGCTGTAAAAACGATAATATCCAAACAACTAATAAATATGCAGCAATACCACTAATAGAAGACCAAAGGATATTATATGTTTTAAAGTATAATGACGCTTTATAATAAATATATACAAAGGTAAGAGCTGCTGTAAGGCCTACCATATTAAAGATGGCACTTTCGGCAGCAAATTCGGGTGATTCTTCTAATCCAAAAAAGAATAATTTAATAGCAGATCCTGTTGGATAACCTGATAAAATTCCTGCAATTTTAGGACTAACATTTTCTGCTAAATACGATAAACCTACAACAAAACATATTGCAACTAAAAGCTTTATAACTATATTTTGAAAATGAATAAAAAGCTACAAATGTAGTATAACAGTTTTAAGTAGTCGCTTTACTTTTTGATATATACAGTTTTTTTGTTTACAAATTCTAAAATTCCTTCTTTAGATAACTCTCTTCCATATCCAGAAGCTTTTGTACCACCAAAAGGCAATCTAGGATCAGATTTTACCATATCGTTAATAAATAATGCTCCATCTGGTATATCACCAATGAAATTATAAATATTATCTGTGTTTTCAGTAAAAATCATAGTACCTAAACCAAATATAGAGTTTGCAGCTAACTTAATTGCTTGTTCGTTATCTTTTGCTTTGATTACAGCAGCAACAGGACCAAAGGTTTCTTCTTTAAAAACAGGCATGTCTTCAGTCACATCGGTAATAATGGTAGGTTCATAATAAGCTTTATTTCTTTTATTGCCTAAAATTATTTTTGCACCCAAGTCTGTAGATTTATTAACCTGTTGTTCTAATTCTTCGGCTAAATCTTCTCTAGCCATAACACCAATAAAAGTGTCTGAATCTTCAGGATTACCAGAGTTTAGCTTAGAAACTTCATCCTTAAAACGACTTAAAAACTGATCATAAATTTTTTCAGATACAATAAATCGTTTGGCAGCAATACAGCTTTGACCAGTATTTTGCATTCTAGCCTTAACCATAGTATCTATGTGTTTATCTAAATTAGCATCGTCAAAAACCACACAAGCATTATTTCCTCCTAATTCTAAAACTGTTTTTTTAAGATTTTTTCCTGCTACAGCAGCTATGCTTCTTCCTGCAGGTTCGCTTCCTGTTAGTGTAACCGCTTTAACAATATCGTTTTCAATAATATCTTCAATTTGATCGTGGTTAACTAACAGCGTTTGAAAACATCCTTTTGGATAACCAGCTTCTTCAAATAAATCTTGAATTGCTAATGCTGTACTAGTTACATTAGAAGCATGTTTAAGCAAGCCAACATTACCAGCTGTAAGTGAAGGTACAGCAAAACGCATTACTTGCCAAAATGGGTAATTCCAAGGCATTACCGCTAGTACTACACCTAAAGGATCATAACTAATAAAACTTTCTTTTGCGTCTGTTTCGATAATACTGTCTGCAAGAAAATCTTCTGCATTAGTAATATAAAAATCGCATAGCCAAACACATTTTTCTATTTCTGCAATGCTTTGAGAAATTGGTTTTCCCATTTCTTCAGTCATTAGTTTTGCATAAATTTCTTTTTTATCTTCTAATGTGTTTGCTAAGTTTTGTAAAAGGTTTGTACGCTCTTTTATTTCTTTAGTTTTCCAGTTCTCAAAAGTGTTTTGTGCATTATCAAGAATTATTTTTAACTCATTATCTGTATGATAATTGTAAGTTTTAAGTTCTTTTTGATTGTAAGGATTTGATGTTATAATTGAGTTTTTCATAGTAAATTTTATTTGTGTTAAAATTATAGATTATTCGTAAAAATAGTTTTAATTAAATGTGTTTTAACAAACTTTTATCAATTTATTTAAATTTTTATTAAGAATATTTCAATAAATACTTGTTAATTTTGAGATGAGGCGTTAATGATACGTTTCACTTCAAATTAATATTAACAATCAAAAAAAATTATTATGAGCAACAACACAAATTCAGCATTAGGATTATTATTAGGAGGAGCAATTGGAGCAACTTTAGGAATCTTATTTGCACCAGATAAAGGAAGTAATACAAGAAAAAAATTAAGAGACGAAGCTATAGCTACTAAAGAGAATCTTGCTACTAGTGCAATGGATCTAAAAGATCAAGTAGCTAATACTTTAACAACAAAAAAAGCAACTTTAGATGCACAATTAGAAAGTGTAGTTTCTGACGCTAGTTACAAAGCAGATGATGTTATTTCTACTTTAGAAAAGAAGCTTAAAGATTTAAAAGAAAGAAATAAAAAATTACAGAAATAAAATGTCTGTATTCGAACAAATCAACCAAACCTCAAGTCAAGCAGTAGATAAAGGTGAAGAGTTTTTAAAAAAATCTCACGAGTACTACAGACTTAAAATTTTCCAACAACTTACATCTTCTGTAAGCTTGTTGGTAAAAGCTGTAGTAGTTGGTGCTTTTATCTTAGTAGGACTTTTGTTTTTAGCAATATCTGCAGCAATCGGTATAGGTAAAGCTTTAGGTAGCGTATCATTAGGTTATCTAATAGTTGGTGCAATATTTATACTTATTTCTGTATTGTTTTATATGTTTAGAAGTAAGATAAATAACAAAGTCATTGCATCACTTTCAAAAACCTTTTTTGACTAATGAAAACACAATATAAAACACAAGAAGATATAAAAAGGGACTTGCATAGATTACAATTAGAAAAGCAAATTGCTTGGGAAGAACTTAAGGTTGTAAAAAGCGACTTTAAAGATACTTTACAGCCTTACACTTGGATACAAACAGGTTTTAAAATGGCATCCAAAGTAGGAATAATGATGTTAATTAAAAAAATTATAAAATAAACCGCTATTAATATGAATATTTTTGAATCTATTAGAAAAGACCACGATACGCAAAGAGATTTACTTGATCAACTTGTACAAACCACAGGAGATACAGATAAGCGTGATACAATTTTTAAGAAATTAAAAAAAGAACTAGAAGTCCATGCAGATGCAGAAGAAAGACATTTTTATAAACCATTAATAAGTGATGATATGATGCAAGATAAAGCCAGACATGGTATTGCAGAACATCATGAAATTGATGAACTTATAGAAAAGTTAGAAGACACAGACTATGACTCTTCTGCTTGGTTAAAATATGCTAAAGATTTAAAAGAAAAAGTAGAACATCATTTAGAAGATGAAGAACATTCGTTTTTTCAATTAGCTGGGAAAGTGTTTAATCAAACGCAAAAAGAAGACTTAGCTAAAAAATATAGAAGTTACATGATAGAAAATTTATAGGTGAAACGTACATCTTTAAATAAAAAACTTTACAATCAAATTCTTTTACAACCAGAAAAGGTTATAGAAGAATTTGATTTGGTTTATACCAATCCTTCACATCTAAATATTCAAAGATTTAAAGAAAATAAAACCTTCATATTTAAATATAAAGGGGAAAACTTGACAGATCAAACACAACTTAAAAGAATAGAAGGTTTAGTAATTCCACCAGCTTGGCGTCAAGTTAAAATTTCTTCACTTTCAAACACACATCTTCAGGCAGTAGGCAGAGATGCAAAACAAAGAAAACAGTATAAATACCATCAAAAATGGAAAGAAATACGAAACCAAACCAAATACTACAAAATGGTTTTGTTTGCAAACCATCTACCCAATATTAGAAAAAAAGTAGACCAAGATTTAGATCAAAAACAATGGACAAAATCTAAGGTTTTAGCATTAGTTGTAAAATTAATGGAAGAAACACATATAAGAATAGGTAACAGTCAATATGCGAAAAAGAATAAAACATACGGACTAACCACATTAAGAACAAGACACGTTAATACATATAAAGATAAAATTCAATTTGAATTTGTTGGTAAAAAAGGAAAAGAACACAAAGTTTCAATTAGAAATAAAAAGTTAATTAGACTTGTTAATAAATGTGAAGAAATTCCTGGTTGGGAATTATTTCAGTATTACGATCAAGAAGGAAACAAGCAAAAAATAGATAGCACATTATTAAACCAATACCTAAAAGAAATAAGCGGTACCATCTTTACTGCAAAAGATTTTAGGACATGGGCAGCATCTATAATATTTTTTGAGGCGCTGTTAGAATTAGGAACAGAAAAAGATAAAAACCAAAACAAAAAAAATATTCTTAAAGCAATAGACGTCGCTGCTAAAGAATTAGGAAACACAAGAAATGTTTGTAAAAAATATTATATACATCCAGCAATAATTAGTAGTTATGAAGATGGAAGTATAGAACAGTTTTTTAATAAAGCAAAAAAACAATCACTTGAAACAGAATATTTCACTTCTTCAGAAAAAGCTTTAAAAGAACTTTTAAAGTCATACACGACACAACTATTATCTTAATAAAAACAACTTTAATCTTAAAGCCATCTTAAATTAGATTTTTTACTGTTAATAGCCGTTAAACTTAGATTAAACCATTGTTAAACAGGCTGTTTGTAGCTAATGTAACCCTTATCTTTATAATAAGATTTGAAAGTCAAGTCTTTTAATTAATCACAAGTATAACATGTTACGTTGGACTGTTCTCTTTATATTTTTAGCATTTATTGCAGCCATCTTAGGGTTTGGTAACATAGCAGGAAATTTAGCTTTTATAGCAAAACTATGTTTCTTTCTATTTGTTGCTTTATTCATTGGTTCTTTATATAAAGAGATCACAGAAAACTAACAACTAAAAAATCAAAAATTATGGCAACTTACACAGAACAAGTAGGAAGTAAACTAAACAACTTATTAGAAAAAACATATGATGCAGAAAAAGGATTTAAAAAAGCTGCAGAAAATGTACAAAATAGCGCTTTAAAAAATTATTTTAATCAAAAAGCACAAGAGCGTTATGAGTTTGGACATGAATTAAAAGGAGAAATTAAATCATTTAATCAAGACGTAGATAAAGGCGGAAGTTTAATTGGAGATGCACATAGAGCTTGGATGGATGTAAAAAAAGTGTTTTCTTCAGATAATGAAGAATCTATGTTAGAAGAAGCAATTAGAGGCGAAAAATCTGCTGTAGAAGAGTATGAGGAAGTAATAAACGAAACTTCACTACCAATGTCAACAAAAAACATATTAGAAAAGCAGAAAACAACAATAACTAACGGATTATCAAATATCAAATCGTTAGAAGATTTAAGATAATAATTAAATAGAAAAAGAAAAAGGTCTGAATATTTTCAGACCTTTTTTTTATGATAACAAAATAAATATCATATGTGTTTTTTTTCGTCAATTTCTTCAGAGCTATTATCTAAATATTTTCTAATATCAGAAGGTGTTTCTATTTTATAAAAATTATCTTTTACAATTAAAACCGGATTAGTCACTACAACAGGACTATTTTGCACAATTTTAATCCAATCTTGTTTAGATAACTTAGCATCCTTATCGTACTTTTTTGTAAAATCAGGATGTTCTTTATTAACAAAATCTTTAGGATGTAATTTTAAATTCTGAAATATTTCTAACCATTGTGTACCAGAAACTTTAGTTTTTGTTACATCAATAGTAAACACTTTATTTTTGCTATCTTCAAGATAAGCTAAGGCTTGTTTGCCAATACTGTTTTCTGAACTGTAAATTAAAATGTTTTGGTTTTTGTTAGTAGCTATCACTCCCATTTGGTTTTTATTTTTCATATCACCGTAAGTTAGTAATAATTAGCGTAAAAGGGTCTTAAATTAATGTAAAAAACAACAAAACATAAACAATATTTATTTGTAGATAATAACTTTTAATAACTTCTACGTAAGGTTTTTATTAAAAAAACTACTTTTGTTATACAATAAAAATGAAATTAAATATGTCAGATAATATAGAAAAAGTTAAGTGCTTAATAATAGGTTCTGGTCCTGCTGGTTATACAGCAGCAATTTATGCAGCTAGAGCAAATATGAATCCTGTTTTATACCAAGGTAACCAACCTGGTGGACAATTAACAACTACAAATGATGTAGAAAACTTCCCAGGTTATCCAGAAGGTATTACAGGTCCAGAAATGATGTTACAGCTACAAGCACAAGCAGAACGTTTTGGAACAGATATTAGAAATGGATGGATTACTAAAGTAGATTTTTCTGGAGATGTACATAAAGTTTGGGTTAATGATGAAACCGAAATACATAGCGATACTATAATAATTTCTACTGGAGCAAGTGCAAAATATTTAGGTTTAGAATCTGAACAGAAATATCTAAAACTTGGTGGCGGTGTTTCTGCATGTGCAGTTTGTGATGGATTTTTCTATCGTAACCAAGAAGTTGTAATTGTAGGAGCAGGAGACAGCGCTTGTGAAGAAGCACATTACCTTTCTAAACTTTGTAAAAAAGTAACTATGTTAGTAAGACGTGACGAGTTTAGAGCATCTAAAATTATGGCAGAACGTGTAAAAAACACAGAGAATATAGAAATTTTATACAACACAGAGACTGATGAGGTTTTAGGTGACGGACAAGTTGTAACTGGTGTAAGAGTATTTAATAATCAAACTAATGAAAAACAAGAAATACCAGCAACAGGATTTTTTGTAGCAATTGGGCATAAACCTAATACAGATATCTTTAAAGATTATTTAGACTTAGATGAAACAGGTTACATTATTAATGCTAAACCAGGAACATCAAAAACTAATATAGAAGGTGTTTTTGTAAGTGGAGATGCAGCAGATCATGTATACAGACAAGCTATAACAGCTGCAGGTACTGGATGTATGGCAGCATTAGATGCAGAGCGTTACCTAGCAGCTAAAGATGCTTCTTTTGAGGTTAATACAGCTACAAACTATTAAAAGAAATACTTTTTAAATAAAAAAAACCGAAGCCAATCAGCTTCGGTTTTTTTATTCAGTATAGTTATTTATTTTTTCTTCAAAATGGCGTTATCCTCAAAAGATTCTATATTGATTTTTGGACTACCATAAATTTCAATTTCAGAAGTGCCAGAAGCATTTATGTTGAGGTCGCTAGATGCATTTACCTTAGCTTCTGCACGATTAAGAGTTGTAATGTTTATGTCTTTAATGCTAAGTTTTTCTCCGTTAAATTCAGAAGAATTATCAACGTTTAAGTCTAAGTCTTTAGCGTCTCCTTCTATTTGTGCATCTGCACTTTCTAATAAGTCTGCTTCAATTTTTGAGGCATTAATTAATGCTTCAATTTTACTGTCACCATTTAATTCTAAAGTAACATTATCTGCAGTAATGTTTAATTTATTTCTTGCTTTACCTTCATTTATATGTTTAATCATTGTACATTCAACAGTTAAAAAAGCTCTAGAGTTTTCTGAGGTAACTAAAGTTAAATCTGTAAATTTTAGACTGTTTTCAGAGAATATTTCTGCTTCTTCCTTTAATTCAATAGTATTTAAAACATCTGTATAAAATACGGTAATTTCTTGTTTTTTAAATCTTAATTTTGCTGTTGTTTTTAAGGTAAGTGTGCTGTCTTTATCGATGATTTTTATGTAATCATGCAGGTTCTCGTCAATTACAATTTTTACTGCAGCAGTTTCGGCTTTTACCAGTTTCACCTCAAAATCTTCGGTTAGTAATAGTCTGTTAAAAGGGTTAATGTCTGTTGTGTTGGTAGATAACACTCTGCTACCCTTTACTTTATCTTGCGCAAGAGATATTGTAGATATTAGTGCGCATAACATTAGAAGTAAGGTTTTATTCATTTTATAAATTATATTGTTATGAACAAATATAAACAAAAACCATCCCAAACTTTATTTTGTTTGAGATGGTAGCTACTTTTAGTGGTTAATAATGGTTGTTTTAGACTAAAATATCTATAATGGTGTTAATTATATATTCGATTAATGCGACCATAATTGATGTTTTTTGATTGATTGATTGATTGATGGTTATTTTTCTTTTTTTGTGTTTGTGATGTTTATACCTTCTTTGTCATCTATAATGACTTTTACATTTTTGGTACTTGCATCAAAAACAGTATCGTTTATTTTAATTTTTAAGTTTTCGCCTTTGGCTTCAAAACCATCTTCATTAAATTTAATTTTAGAGGTTTCTCCATCTAAGTCTACGTTAATTTTTAATTCATCTTCGTCATCATCTTGGTCTTCAGGACAATCTAAACAAGTTGCATTGTTTTGTTCTATCTTAAAATAATGACCAGTATTTTCTCTTAATTTATGATCAAAACTACTGTAACTTATAAAACTTTCTGTATTCGAGTTGTTGTAAATTACGCTTCCTTCGGGTAAGTAAACAGTAACTTCTACTTTTTGATCACGTTTAGCTTCGGTATTTGGAATTAGAAAATAATTATCTAATTCTAATTTATTACCATTAATATTATAGTTATAATCAATAGTTTTTGCGCGTTCTTTAGCACTTTCAAAAGTCCTACCTCTAGAAGATTTAAAGACTTTGATTTTTGCAACACTATCACTAGTAGATTTAATATTTACTCTAATATCTTGAGAAAAAGTTACCTTTTCTCCGTTTTCATCAAAACCAGTTCTAAAATTATGATAACGTCTATAATAATCTCCAGCAAAATTATCGTTTCCTTTCATTGTTAAAACTAAAGTGTCTGTGCTTTTAATGTTTTCAATTTTTTCATTGATAATTACTGGCGCTTTTTCGCTGTAACTTAGACCTTGATTAATTGATATAGTAATTAATCCTATTAAAGATAAAAGCCATAAACCTAGTAATGTAAACTTAGCAATGTTGCTTAATGGTTTTAAGTTAGAAATCAATATTTTTAAACCTAAGTAGAATAAAAATATAAGCGGAATAACTGATACAATAAAGATTAGAATAGATAGTACCTCAAAAGACATTCCGCTAGTTGTTGAAAGCTCCATTAAGTCGTTGTCTAAAAAATGCACATTGCTGTTAAAAAATGAACCTATAATTAATCCAATAGTTAAAGCAACAGTACCAGCAATGGTTGCTAAGACAATAAATAGTCCTATGATTTTAGCAAAGATTTTAAAAACACCTTTAATAAGATTACCTAAACCGTCAAAAAAAGATTTACTATTGTCTTTAATTTTATTTGTAGGTATGCGTTTTACAGAGTCACTAATGTTATCCGACGCATGCTCAAAACCCTCTTTTAGTTTATCGGCATGTTTTTGAAAATCAATGTTTTTAACATTTTCGCTTACGCTATCAAATCCGTCACGAATTTTTTTTTCAATGTTACTAATATTTACAGCTTCACCAGTCATGGTAAGTTTTTCTGCAGTTGTTTTAGCTTCGGGTACTAAAATCCATAGTAAAATGTACAAGAATACACCAGTACCAGCACCAAACACAAGTAAAATCCAGATTAAACGTATCCAAATAGCGTCAATACCAAAGTAATGGGCTAAACCAGCAGATACACCACCAATATAAGAGTTGTCTGTATCTCTGTATAGTTTTTTACTACTGCTAGATCTGTAAGTGTTTTTAGTTTTGCTAGAAGGTTCGTCTTCAAAAATCTCGTCATCAACAAGATAATCTTCAGGTTGTCCCATAATTGCAATAACCTCTTCAACTTCTTTGTTGCCAATAACTTGTCTATCGGTTTTCATACGTTCTGTAAATAGTTCCGAAATCCTAGCCTCAATATCAGATATAATTTCTTCGCGACCTTGAGAGTCAGTAAATGAACGTTTTATAGCCTCAAGATAGCGCTGTAATTTTAAGTATGCATCTTCATCTATATGAAAGAATATACCTGCTAAATTTATGTTGACTGTTTTATTCATTTTTTAGTTGATTTAATTTGTGTTACTATGTTAACTGCATTTTGTAATTCGTCCCAAGTTTGGGTTAATTCTTTTAAAAAGATATGTCCAGTTTCTGTTAGTCCGTAGTATTTACGTGGCGGACCAGAAGTAGACTCTTCCCAACGGTAGCTTAGTAAGCCAGCGTTTTTTAGTCGTGTTAATAATGGGTAAATTGTCCCTTCAACTACTAACAACTTAGCGTCTTTTAAAGTGTCTAAAATTTCTGCAACGTAAGCGTCTTCATCCTTTAAGACAGACAGTATGCAGTATTCTAACACACCTTTTCGCATTTGTGCTTTTGTATTTTCTATCTTCATATTTTTATGAGATTTATTGTTAAACTGTTCATTTTTTGATGATTATTTTTGATGAAATTGATGATTCTTATTTTATGGCGTTACCCAATTGGGTCGGGCTTTCGCAAGTCGCAATCAAAGATGTGCTTCAACAATTGCTCAATCCCTAACGCAGGCTAACTTGCTATCTTGTTTTTTAAACCGTTTCATGTTTTATTTAATAAAATTAATGCTAAACGGATATTGATAAATTTCGCCATCCTTAGCTTTTATACTAGCGTTTATTATAAAAATGATTTCTAGAATAAACCCTATTACTGTTACAAACCCTAAACTACCACCTAAGATAAATAGAGGCGAAGGTTCATTTAAACTAATATGTAAACCGTCAAAGGTGTTAATTTCAAAAAAATCTAAATGACTAAACACGTTAAATAAAAAAAACGGTACAAATAATAAGCCTAAAATCATGGTATATAATAAAATGCTAATCTGAAAATTAATAGCTTGTTTACCATGGGTATCAATAAAATCAGATTTTTCTTTATTAGTCAACCATAAAACAATTGGTCCAATAAAATTTCCAAACGGAATAATAAAGCGACTAAATGTCGATAAATGTATTATAGTTGCTAGATTTTTTTGGTGATTAGTAAGCATGATTTTAAAAGTATATAATAGTTTCTTATGCAAATATATATCTAAAAGAAGGTATTATGCAATACAAAGTACTATAATTTAACAATTCATTAACATGTTGAGTTGTGGATTATTTTCAATAATTTAGCCAAAAACTCAAAAATAATATTATGAAGTTAACACCAAGCAAACTAAATACTTATACAATGTTTAAACTGCCATCTGCCTATATTTGTGGCGTAAGAACAAAATCAATTTCTGATCAAAATTGTGTAGTAACAGTAAAACATAAATGGATTAATCAAAATCCATTTAAATCTATGTTTTGGGCAGTACAAGGTATGGCTGCAGAATTTTCTACAGGCGCATTGGTTATTGCAAAAATTCAAGAAAGTGGTCAAAAAATATCAATGTTAGTGACTACTAATAAAGCAGTGTTTACTAAAAAAGCAACAGGAAAAATAACTTTTACGTGTAATGATGGCAATAAAATAGATCAGGCTATAGCGCAAACTATAAAAACTGGCGAAGGTCAAACCGTTTGGATGCAATCTCAAGGTGTAAATCAAGATGGAGTAGTGGTTTCTACTTTTGATTTTGAATGGTCTATTAAATTAAAGTCAAAATAACACTGTAACATTTTTACAAATCTTACAACCAATAGCTGTTAATCATTAAATCAAAAAACTATGAATTCACATGAAATAGATTACCGCATTTACGGAGAAGAAATGCAGTATGTAGAAATAGAACTAGATCCAAACGAAGGTGTTATAGCAGAAGCAGGCAGCTTTATGATGATGGACGATGGTATAAAAATGGAAACTATTTTTGGAGATGGGTCACAAAAAGATCAAGGCTTTTTAGGTAAAGTTTTTGGTGCCGGAAAACGTCTACTTACTGGAGAAAGTTTGTTTATGACAGCATTTTACAATGTACTACATGGCAAACGTAACGTTAGTTTTGCTTCACCATATCCAGGAAAAATTGTACCTATTGATTTAATGGAGTATCGTGGTAAATTTATTTGTCAAAAAGATGCTTTTTTATGTGCAGCAAAAGGTGTAAGTGTTGGTATTGAGTTTTCTAAGCGTTTAGGACGTGGACTTTTTGGTGGCGAAGGTTTTATTATGCAAAAGTTAGAAGGCGACGGTATGGCGTTTGTACATGCTGGCGGAACTTTAGCTAGAAAAGTATTACAACCAGGTGAAACATTAAGAGTAGATACTGGATGTATAGTCGGTTTTACACAAGACGTAGATTATGATATAGAGTTTGTTGGTGGTATTAAAAACACCATTTTTGGAGGTGAAGGTTTGTTTTTTGCAACCTTAAAAGGTCCAGGAGTTGTTTATATACAATCTTTACCTTTTAGTAGATTAGCAGGTCGTGTTTTAGCAAGTTTACCACGCGGAGGGAAAGATAAAGGCGAAGGTAGTATTTTAGGTGGTTTAGGAGATATTATTGGTGGCGATAATAGGTTTTAAAAGACTTTTTTTAACGTCTTTTTAACTGTTAAAATTCGTTGGTTTTAAATTTTGAAACAATTTTTTTGTTACATTTAATCTGAAATTTTAAACCGTTTGCCTATTTACAAAACTACCTTTAATTAACTAAAACTTAAAATTAATTATGGCAAGAGCAATGTTTGAGTACACCAAAACTGTACTTCAAAAAGTTAGTTTTGACACCACGTTGTTTTGCAAAGAGGTACAAAAAGCATTAGAGCGATTATTACCTTATGAAATAGAAGAGCTTAAATTATTTATAGACTCTTTAGTAAAGCAAAACCCTAAACTAACACAATGTTTAATTTATCTTAATCCTTAAATAAAAAAAAGCGACCGTTAGGTCGCTTTTTTTATTTACTTAAAGGGCTTATAATTTGAACATTTTGAAATGCAATTGCACCTCTTACAATACCAGATATTACATCTTGTAAAGCTTCAATAATTTGCATTTTAAGTTCGCTTTTATGATAGATTAAGCTAACTTCTCTAGCTGGACTAGGCTCATTAAAAAACCTTAAATTTTGCTTGGATTTTTCTGGTAAATCTAAAGTGTGAAGATAAGGTAGTAATGTCATGCCTAAACCTTCATTAGATAATTTGATTAAAGTTTCTATACTACCACTTTCTAATTGAAATTTGTCGTCATTATGGTTTTTAAATACTTTACATAAATTAATAACACCATCTCTAAAACAATGTCCATCTTCTAACAAAAGCATATCATTTATATCAAGATCTGATGTTTTTAGTTTTTTATTGTTATGTAATCTATGGTTTTGCGGTACGTAAGCAACAAAAGGTTCAAAATATAAAACACGCTCTTTAATGCTTTCTTGTTCTAAAGGTGTTGCAGCAATAGCGGCATCTAGATGTCCATCATTAATACGTGTAATAATTTCTTCTGTAGTAAGCTCTTCAATTTTAAGTTTTACTTTTGGATATTTCTTTACAAAATTTGTTAAAAACATAGGCAAAAGAGTAGGCATTACAGTTGGGATAATACCAAGCTTAAATTCGCCACCAACAAATCCTTTTTCTTGGTCTACAATATCCTGTATTCTATTAGATTCGTTAACAATATTTCTAGCCTGAGTAACTAATTTTTTACCAACTTCTGTAAGTTCTATAGGTTTTTTGCTTCGGTCAAAAATTAAGACGTCAAGTTCGTCCTCTAATTTTTGAATTTGCATACTTAAAGTAGGTTGGGTTACGAAGCATTTTTGAGCTGCTTTTGTAAAATTTTGGTGTTCGGCAACAGCCAAAACATATGATAATTGAGTAATTGTCATTGTTAATAGTTTAAGGCTATAAAAATATAAAATCTATCAATAATATTTATGATTAAGAGCGTTTAATTTGCAGTAAATTTGTAATAGAAATTAAAACTTATAAAATATGAAACTAAATAGTCTTGGATTAGACCCATCAAAAACTAAAGATTTAGCTGATCAATTAAATGATTTATTGGCTAATTTTCAAATATATTATCAGAATTTAAGAGGAATACACTGGAATATTAAAGGGAAAAACTTTTTTGATTTACATGTGAAATTTGAGGAGTTATACACAGATGCTAATGCTAAAGTAGATGAAATTGCAGAACGTGTTTTAACACTAGGGGAAACTCCTTTACATACATTTGAAGATTATTCTAGTGTTGCAAAAGTACCGGTAGGTAAGAATATATCTAAAGATGAAAACGCAGTAGAATTAATAGTTAACTCTTTAACAGAATTACTACAAATTGAAAGAAGTATATTACACTCAGCTGGAGACGCAGAAGATGAAGGAACAGCTGCTATGATGAGTGATTTTATATCTCAACAAGAAAAAACGGTTTGGATGATGAATGCTTGGTTAGGTAAAAGTATCTAATCCTATAAATTGATTAATAGCAATTAAAAAGCAGTTTGAAAAGACTGCTTTTTTTGTATGAAAAGTTAGCTATTAATTAAGGTGTCTTTCTAACACCATCTAATAGTTGTTTATTAAATTCTATACCTTCTTTAGTTTTATGTAATACAGAAATATCTCCAGTAGATTCTAAAACAACTGCTTCTACTTGATTAAAATCCAAAACGTTAGCTTCTCTAAGTTTTGCTATTAGTTGTGATTTTTCAATTCTACTATGTTTTAAGTTATTATAAAGTATGGTATTACCATCCATTAGTAATAAAGGTTTGTTTGAAATTAAAGCACTAAATTCTGGTATTTTTTTCTGTAAATATGAAGAAATAAGGGTTAATACTAAAAGACTTGTAATAGCAACTGCACCATGAGTAATACTAGTACTAGATGTTAAAGTAGAAGATATTATACTTCCTATAGCAACAGTAAATGCAAAATCGTAAGCAGTAAATTTAGCAAAAGACCTTAAACCAATTATTCTTGTAACTATTATGATAACTACAAAAATAATTAAACTGCCTACAACAGTTTGCCAAATAGGGTCTTTAATATCGTAAATCCATTCCATAAGTTATAAATTTTTATCTAAAGTTATGGATTTTAGCTTTTAATAAAGCTTAATAAAATTATAAAATACTATAATTTTTATAGTTTCATTTTTAATTATAGTTAGTAAATTTGTACAAATAATTTAAAATATAAATGATGGCAAATGTAAAACCTAAGATGCTCAAATTTAGAGGTAATGAATATCCTTGTTGTGCAAGTTTAACTATGGGAATAATTGGCGGAAAATGGAAGACCGTTATACTTTATCATCTTATAGATAAAAAATTAAGATATAATGAATTAAGAAAGAGTATGCCAACCGTAACAGAAAGGACGTTAAGTTTACAATTAAAAGCTTTAGAAGAAGATGGTTTAATAAATAGAACTGTTTACACTTCAAAACCACCTTTAAAAGTAGAATACAATTTGACAGACTTTGGAAAAACTTTAATTCCGTTAATACAATCTATAGCTAATTGGGGAGATTTTGTAGTTGAAAATTACTCTGAATAATGCTTGATTAGTAAGTTTTTTAGCTAAACTTTAGTTTGAAGTTATTCTTCTTTAACTTTTAAAAAGTTACCTTTTGTATCTACTTGAACAATTTTATGCTTTCCGTCTACAATCATAAATAGTGTAGCTAGTCCATTTTTAAAAGTACCAATTAGATATGGTTTATAACTAAAAGGGAAACTCCAATGAGCTTCATGTTTTGCATCAATTTTAAAGATAATATTATCTTCTTTATCAATACATAAAACAGTATTGTCTAATTTTTTTACAAATGCTAAACCTTCAGAAAAAGCAGATGTGCTCATGTATTTAATATCAATAACTAATTCTCCATTTCTATCAATATAGCCACCATAACCACCTTTTCCTACTCTAATAAACTCTAAGTTGTTAGATAAGTCATCAAAATTAATTTGTAAACCTTTTTCAATTTTAGGTCGTAAGACGTCTTCTTTATTGTTTATGACCAATTTTTCTCTAGTAAAGACATCTCCTGCTAAAAAAGTATTTTGTTTAATTCTTCTAAGCGGATAATATAGTTTTTTTGTTAATATTTTTCCTTTATGGTCTATTAACATAAAACAGTTATCGCTACCAGTTTTACACTTGTCTTTTATAGCAATTGCTATATTATTTTTATAAGACTTAATTTTGGCTAACTGTTTGGTAAATAAAACCTTTCCGGTATTGTCTAAAACAGAAGATAAAGTTTTACCTTCTTTAGTAAAAGTGTAAACTGCTATTTTATTATCTGATAATTGATAATTACTTACTAAAATATTCGTTGCTGTTGAGTCTACTTGTTGTTTGTATTTATCAAGAAAATTAAAGACAACATTACCCTTTTTATTAATAAGTAGTCTATTATGATAATCATTATTTAGCTCAACAACAGCGTGACCTTCATTAAATGCGTATGCAGCTGTGTATTTAGGTTTTATTACAAGTTTCCCTTCTGTATTAATATAACCATATTTGTTGTTAAGTTTTACAACAGCTAATCCTTCACTAAAATCTTTATTTTCTCCATTTATATGTTGAAATTTTAGAGGAATCACAATTTTCCCTTCAGTATTGATATATCCTAATTTTGTATCTAAGATTTTATGATAGTTGTTTTTTGCTCTACTAGTAGCAGTTACAGCAGCTAATCCATTTTTAAACTTTCCTATATGGCTATAATTGGCTTTTAAAACTATAATTCCTCCACTATTAATTAGGCCTATTTTACCATCATTTTTATACAAATATAGATCAGGTTTATTTTGAGATTGACATGCAATAATTATTAAAAAGAAAGCAATAACACTATTTAATTGATAACGTTTTATTTTTTTATCCATTGTCCTTTTTTAAAACTGTTACCAGTATATCCTTCTTTAAATTTTATAGGTATAGATTCCATACCAGATTTATTAGGTTTTAAAACATTAAAATGAAGATGCTCTGTAGTTGTAAGACCAGTTTTTCCTGATAAACCAATTGCTTGACCAAATTTAACAAAGTCGCCTACTTTAACCATGCTACCTTTATAGGTTAAATGTACATATTGAGTATATAAATTCATGTTAGGATGAAAAATAGTTATGAAGTTAGCATAATCTCTCCATTTTTTTGATTTTCCACCAAGAGAATAATCTTCAATGACTCCAACAACATAACCATCTGCAGCAGCACAAATAGTATCTCCTTCTTTTAAATTAAAATCTAAAGCATACTTAGAATATTTAGAACTATGAGAAAAGTTGCCGTTATAACCTTGAATAATTTTATACGTATAATCTTTTTTAAAAGGTAAACTAAAAGACTTTTTAGATATGGTGTCGTTAGGGTTTCCTAATGTTATTAAAAACTTTATTTGTGTTTGTTCTTTAGATGTGTCAGTCCAATAACTTATTTTTTTAGAAGATAAGTGCTCTAAAACTAAAGGAAAATCTTGATTTAATTTTTCTTGTAAATTCTTATTTTTAGTTTTGATGTTTATTCTTATAGGACAATGCAATGGGTTAGATAGCTTCACTATTAAGGAGTCGTTAATAACTTCATAACCAACATCTTTTAAAATGAACTGAGACAGTTTTTTCTTTGGTAATTTATTACAACTGATTAAAATAACTAATATTGAAATAATGGAGATGAATTTCAATTTCATAAGAACTTAATTAACTTCTATATTTAATAAGTATTATTAGTCTTAAATGTAATAATTTAATTACTAACAAAATATTTATATCTTAATGCAAAATACCAAATCAAAGCTTAATAGGACAATTACCACAATATTTTTTGATATTTGTTTTGGGTTAACAATTAGTTAAAGCAGATTTATCTAATCTACAATCAGGTTTTTACATTATTAATATTACTTCTGGAGAGCAATCTACAAAGTTTAAAATAATAAAAAAATAATCCCTTAACTTTCTAATAGTTAATATCTAAAGCACTTTTGCAGTTTTTTGTAAAAGTGTTTTTTTTATATCATATCCTAAAAATAACGCTTTGTCATTGTTGCTTATTTTTTTGAAAACGAATACCTGTTTTAAAGCCACAATATGTTAGAAAAATAATAAACAGAGTTTGAAAGATTAAAATTAGATAAGAAATTGTATTAAAAGTGTTAGTTTTAAGTTTTGCCTCCAATTCAATTTTTTTGATATCGATTCCTGAACTTAACGGAGGATAAATACTCCAACCAGAATTTTGTTGTGTAATGCTTTCTATAATAACGCCTAATTTGTTAAAAATAATTATTAGTAAAAATAAAGAGAGCATTAAAATTACATTAGAAGTTATATTATTAAAACGGTTTTTAATTGTGCGTATTAGATAAATGCAAAACAGGATTAAATTTCCTATTAAAAGGGCAATAAGATATTTAGGAATAAGAAAGTATGTGTCGTATATATTAAGATTAAAAGCAGATATTTTATTTAGCTTAGTAAAATGAAAAATCATATAGTTAAAGATGAAAGCTAAAATCAATGATCCAATTAACCAAAACACTTCCTTTTTACTCATAATTTTAATTAGTTTTTAATAGTACACAAATAGATTTTAGTAAATGCTTTTTTTAATGAGATACAAGCTTTAGTCCAATAATTGAAGCAATTAGAGTAGTAATAAAAAACAACCGCCAAAAGGTAGCAGGTTCTTTAAAAATTACAACTCCAACCAGAACAGTTCCAACAGCTCCAATTCCTGTCCAAACCGCATATGCTGTACCAATAGATATTTGTTGAGTTGCTTTTACAAGAAGAAACATGCTAATACTAAGACAAATCAAAAAACCTATATACCAAAAAGTAGTTTCGTTACCAGTAGATTCTTTCGCTTTACCTAAACAAGTAGCAAAAGCAACTTCAAAAAGTCCTGCAATAATTAATAGTAACCACTTCATCTTTATTAATTTCTTTTTATTAAAAAATCAAATTTAGTTATTTGATCTGTTCGATCTATCTATTTAAAGGTATAATTAAAAAGTTGAATAGGTTTGAAATATAACTTAAGATTAATATTGTATATTTTAGTAGAAGTAATTAGTAGTAGATCCTGAGGTTGTCAAATTTGCCGTAATTGCGGTTATACATTGTTGGCAATAGTTATTCTTTGTAACAGTTTTCATTATAATGTAAATTGACTTTTAATAAAATTCCGTTTATAAATTCCGTAACTCTTTCTTCATATCCTTTACCATCTTTATTATCATAACTGTACCTTTTTAAAGTAGTTTCCAAATGTGGAATAATTTTGGTCATTGGTTCGGTTATACAAGAATCAAAAACTTGTTTATAATTGGTTTTATCAAATTCTTTGTCTGACATACAATTGCAGAAATCATCTTTAATTAAGTTAGAGAAAAATTCCGAATGTTCCTCTAATTTAAAAGTTGGCCATTTCACGTTATAGGCATTCTTGTTTATTTGTACTATCAAAATCTTTTCTACTTCAGGTAGCTTATCTATTGAAAAACGATTTACTATAAATTGACTTCCTGCGTGTTTATAAGGATAAGTGTCCAGAAAAACATTTAGTGTATCATTGAAAAGTTCTTTAAATCCTGAACTGATATTTACTCCAATATCTAACAAAGTGTTTTCATTTTTCAGAAATAAGGTGTCCGAATTCAGTTTCAGTTTGATAAAGCTCAATTCAGATTTTTTAAGATGATTGAGTTTTATTTTTCTCTTTTTAGAATTCTTAACTTTCTTGGTTTGTTTATAACCATCTTTGTATTTAACTATCAACTCTTTTTCGGTAATACTATCAGCTCCTTTTACATTCAGATAAAAGTCTTGGGCTTTCAATAAATTTGATAGAAGCAAAAAGATAAAAAGTAAGTAAGTCAGTTTCTTCATAATTATTGCCAACGGTCTAGTATATGAAACGTAGCGTATAAATAAACACTAACTTTTCGGATTATACACGAGCCAAATTTTTATTTTTTCTATTTATCTTTAATTTTTTAAATATACAAAAATAAAAATTTGGTGGACTTAATAGAGAAGCAAAAACCTCTCGGAAAGCCTGTAATAGCTATGAGCTATATACGTTGTTGTGCATAGTGCTTTTCACGTTCTGCTTGGTTTTCCGATGTTTGTTGTTTAGTTCTAAAGTGAGCGTTGGCAAGACATACTCTTTTACAGTTTTGGTGGTGCGATGGCTTGAGCGACTGTAAATGTGTTTGGCTTTAAGCGTTGGAAATTCCGATTACTTGCTTAATTTCAAAATCCGAAATGCACCTTGTATTACCACTATAAAAACGATTGTTCCAACAATTAAATCAGGTTTGTTGGAATTTAGCCAATTCACTAAAATTCCTGCGATTATTACTCCCAAATTGATAATCACGTCATTTGATGTAAAAATCATACTCGCTTTCATATGTGCCTCTTCTTTGCTCTTTGACTTTTGCAAAATGTAAAGACAAATTCCGTTTGCGATAAGTGCTAAAATCGAAACGATAATCATCGTTGAAAAATCGGGAAGATTCTCGGCTCCAAAAAATCTTCTCAATACTTCCACAAATCCGATAATCGCAAGTGTTATCTGAAAATAGCCTGCAATTTTTGCAATCCGTTTTTTCTTAATCAACGTTCCTCCAACCGCAAACAAACTAATTCCGTACACGAAACTGTCCGCAAGCATATCTAAACTATCGGCAACCAATCCCATTGATTTCGAGATGAGTCCTGTGGTCATTTCGATAATGAAGAAGACAAAATTTATCGCCAGTACAATCCAAAGTAGCTTTTTTTGGTTGGTGTTTTCTACAAAATCTTTTTCGTTGGTTTCTTCGGTCGAAATTTTCTTTCCGCCTAAATTTAATTCGATAATTGACTTTTCAATTTGGTCGTTTTGACCATCGTGAAAAACAGTCAGTTTTCGGTTGGGAATGTCAAAATCGAGATTTTTGATTTCTTCAATTCCGTCCAGTTTCATTCGGATTAGATTTTCCTCGGAAGGACAATCCATTTTACTGATTTCAAAAATTGTTTTGTTCATTTTAGTCGTCATCTTCGTTTCCAAAAGGTTTGATAATTATTCCAACGCTAAATATAAAACCGTCTGTTGGTGCATAGATTTCGGGAAATTCTGGATTGTCGTGTGGTGGCAAAACCAAAGGCGAGAATTTGCTTTGTCTTCTATCGGTAAAGTTTTCAAAATTCACAAAAGCACTACCAAATTTAAAGTTTCGCATTAACAATAATCCCATCGTTACAAAATCGGTTGTTTCAGTTCCATTTGACAAAAATTGTTTTCCTGTGTAAAACGTTTCATAACCGATTCGCCATTTTTCAGATTCGTACATCAAAACACTTCCTGCGTTATGTTTTGCAGTTAGAGGTTTTTGTGGATTGCCAGCCAAATAATTCAATTTTGTGTCAATGAGTGCATAATTCAAGAACCAACGAAAATCTTTATAGGTAAACTTGATGTTTGTTTCAGCACCTTTGCTCAAAATTTCATCTGTTGCATTCTCAAATTGGAAAAATCCATTATCGGTTGAATTTAACAGTAATGCATCATTAATTGCAGTTACATAAAACAGTTGGTTAATAGAAAAACCTACGGATTCAAATAAGAGTGTTTGATAGTTGAAATCAAGATTTATACCATAAGAACGTTCCGCATTTAGTGAAGATTTATCAATGCCAAGTACATTTTCAAAATTGATAAATTCCGCCTCTTCTGTAAAAATATCTGGAATTTTGTAGCCTAAACCACCACCAATTCTGCTGGAAAATCCGCTATCGTTTTTGTATAGCAATGAAACTCTTGGAAGCGGAAAGAAGCCAAAATCAGTATTGTAATCTGCTCGCAATCCTGTTTCCAAAATCCAATTATCCGAAATGTCATAAATATTATTTACAAATGCTCCATAAGTTATGTCTGTTTGGTCACGTTGCAAAGTCGCATTATCATTTTCATCAAAATCGGAAGTATATAGGTTTGCACCAAAAATCCAATCTATTTTATTGGCGGACTTTTGATAGTTTATTTCTGTGAATGTATTGGTTTGTTTTCCGTCAAAAGCAAAATCGGGAATGGTTAGTTTTCTGTCAAAGAATGAGATACTGTTTTTAATATTTAATGAACTAACCGAATCTAATTGAGTTTCGTAAACCACTTGACTGCTCAATCTTTTTGATAGATTTTCTTCGGTATATTGATGGATGCCATTTTCGCCACTTTCAATTTTTGTGATGTCGCCACCAATTCTGTCGTCATACGTTCCGTTTAAGCCAAACCAAAATGTTGTTTTTTCTGATGGATAATAAAAGAATTTTGGGTTGAAAGAAATAGATGTTGTTTGTGGTAAATTACTAAAGCCATCATCTTCTGGGTCGTAAGCCTTTTGATAATGACTTGAACCGTATAATGAAACTCCAAATTTTTCATTTCGTTTGCTATAAAATACATTCGCAGTACTTCCTAACGCTTGTGTTTGTGTCAACATAATATCCAAAGTTGGTTCTTCATCTGGTGTTTTTGATACCATATTTATCAAACCTCCAATTGCTCCACCACCATAAAGTGTTGATGAACTTCCTTTAATGATTTCAAATTGTTTTAAGTCCAATGGCGGAATTTGCAGAATACTCAAACCGCTTGAAAATCCGCCATAAAGTGGAAATCCATCTCGTAAAAGTTGTGTGTAACGTCCATCAAGACCTTGAATTCTAATGTTGGTATTCGCACTACTTAAAGAAGTTTGTTGCATCTGTATTCCTGTACTTTCCCGAAGTACCATTGAAATATTGGTTGGGTTCATTACCGCTTTTTCGCTTAATTCTTCCGCTCCAATAAATTCAATTCGAGTTGGAATTTTTCTTACTGTCCGTGTACTTCTTGAAGATTGTATGACAACTTCGTCAAGTTCATTACCTCCCGATTCGAGCTTGAAAGCGAACTCCTTTTTTGTTCCAACATTAATAGTAGTTTCTATGGTTTTGAAGCCTATGTATGAAATTTTTATAATGTGGTTTCCATTTGGGATTTCTGTAAATGTGGCAATTCCGTCAAAATCTGTTACTGCTCCTTTTTCTAATTCTTCAAAATAGACGGTCGCTCCCAATAATGGTTCGTTGGTTTCTGCATCTTTCACAGAAATGGAAATATCGCTCGTCTGTGCGAACGTTATAATTGATACGAATAGAAATAATGTGTTTAAAAATATGTTTTTCATCTGCTTATTCTGGTTTAAAAGAATAATGCAAATGTATTTAGGATTTACTGCAACTCGATTGCAAAGATTACTTGTTACAGTTGTCGCATAGACCTTTTACGACCATATTTGCTTGTTGTTGTTTGAAGTTTTCAGGAAGTTGAATTTTGGGAATAGGAACATCAAAAAGGCAGAATGTTTTATCGCAGTTTGTGCAATAAAAATGATAGTGCAAATCCTTTGGGTCGCAGTTACAACCTTTGGCACAAACCGCATATTTGGTCATTCCAGAACCATCTTCAATGCTGTGGATAACTTTGTTTTCCTCAAATGTTTTCAGCGTTCTGAAAATCGAACTTCTGTCCGTGTATGCCAATGCGTTTTCAATATCTTTCAATGATTGAGCTTTTTCTTGGCTCAAAAGATGTCGTAATACCACAGTTCTGACTGCGGTGTTTTTTACTTTTTTTATTTTTAGGATTTCTTCTTCGGTTTGCATTTTCCTAATGTATCATTTTTTTCGAGCGTTGGCGAAAAACAGCTCTTTTATTTTTTTCAGCGGTGGCTTTTTGCGGTTGGAAAAAAATAAATGTGCTGTTTGTGCGGTTGGCTTTTTTAGTTCAAATGTTGAATTTAGCACGATTTTTTGCATTATGCACAACGTTAGCGTATAAATTTCAGTTGCGGAAAATCGGCACGATTTTCCGTTGAAGCTGAAAGATAGAAAATTGCAATGAATTTCCGTAGGAAATTC
>NZ_JACHWV010000010.1:0-55186 GCF_014191595.1 Mesoflavibacter zeaxanthinifaciens subsp. sabulilitoris
TCTTCAATGGTATTAACGTATAAAGAGGTATCACCTGCAGACGTTAAATTAAAATCGATATTACTATAAGCAATACTAGCTGATTGAGTTTCTTGAGAACCACCATCACAAGTAATGGTAAAGTCTAAATCATGCGCTCCTTGAGTAGACCCTGCATAAGTAGCTACAAACGAACTAGGATTAGAACCAAGGTTAATCACTTCACCAGGTGTATACGTTGTACCATTATAATCTAATGATCCACTCTCTGAAGTGGTATAAATCATAGTATAGTTGCTGCCTGCTACCGTACTATTGACATTAAAGTTAATCGCTACATCCTCTCCTACAATAGCACTATTCTCTGAAGCTATGGCTGTAAAGTTAAATTGACAATTAGGAATTTCTTCTATTGTAACATCAATAACTTGACTTTCTTGAACACCACTATTGTTTTCAACAGTAAATGTATAAGTTAAATCTCCAACAGCTATAGGATTAAATTCCCAAGAATATCCACCAACAGGTACATCATACCAAATTCCTGCATCATAAGTATTACCTGCATAAGTTAAATCAGCATCACCAGTACCGCTAACAGAATAGAACATTTGATATGTTGAACCATTATCACTATCAGTAATGTTAAAATTAAAATCTGTATAACTATTAACAATAACTATTTGTTGTTCAGCTGCAGCTGTGAAATTAAAATTATCTTGATTGAATAATAGTGTAATAGTATCTGATACAGTATCTCCAAATGCATTAGTAATTGTAAATGTAATCTCATGGCTACCTTGAGTATTCCCTAAATAATTACCAGTAAAATTTAGGTAATTAATATTCATTGAACTACCAGGAGTATAGCTCAAAGAATTATAAATAAATTCTGCTCCACCTGTAGTTTCATAAAACATTGTATAAGGAGCTCCAGATGGTCCACTTTCATTAATGTCAAAATTAATAGCGATTTCATCATTAACTGCTCCAAAATTACTAGTAGGGATTGCATTAAAATTAAAAGCGCCATTAGTCACTTCAATAATTAAATTTATGGAGTGTTCAACACCTGAAGCATTCTCAGCATAAAATGTCATATCAATTGTTCCTACTTCAGTAGCTTCAAATTCCCAATAATAAGAACCGATGTTTACATCATAACTTATTCCTGGTTGAAGTATTTCTTCAATACCATTATTTGTTCTTTTTAAAATAGCGTTTCCTGAATTAAATTCATACCTAGAGGTATAGGCATCATTACCACCTAATAATTCATTAATTTGGAAATTAATATTAGTAGAATTACCTACAAATAATGTGTTGTCTTGAGGCGTACCTAGATAATTAAAATCGATAACATCAACATTATATATTAATGAATCTTTTTTAATTTGTCCATTAGAATCAATGGCTTCGAAAACTATTTTATTAACTCCTGTTTGAAAAAGTTTAATATTTCTTTGATATACTCCTTCATCAATTTGAGTTAATACATTATGTTCTATCTCATCTGTGGAATTACCATTACCATCAGTCTCAAACAGTTTACCATTTCCTTGAGGAAAATAGATTTTATAATCATAAGTTACACTTTGATCGGGACCAGTATTATCAAGGACATTAACTAATGGCACTGTTTGATTAATGGTAACATTTTCTAAAGCGCTATTAGCTTCCCAAGTAAATGGATTATGAATAACATTATAATTTAAAATAATGTTTTCTGATCTATCTTCTAAATCGTCTACTATGAATGATAATTTAGCTAAACCTAACTCAGTTCCAATAAACTCTAGATTTAATTCTAATGCTTCACAAGTATGATTAGTATTTTCTAATAAAGGTTCATTACTACCTTCATACCTTAAGTACCCTTCTCCCTCAATTACAGAGTAAGAGAATTGATAAATATTATCAGTTACAATTTGTTCTGGATTAATAGTTATTTTAGTAGGTTCTCTATAATTAATAGTTGCTATTTCATTATGTTGATCCTCTAAAGTAAAAGGAAATGATAATTGAATATCAGCATCTTTTGTACAAGCAAATACAATAAGTAATGATAACAAAAGAAATCTCGTAATTGTTTTAATTTTATTCATATTTTGAGTTTTAAAAAAGGAAATATCTAGCACCAACACCAATAAAAGGTGTCCATTTACCTAAATCACTGTTTACATGGAAGAATTGATTATATTTAACCATAAGAGTCCATTCATTATTGAGGTATATTTCTGATTCTAGTGAACCAAATAATCCATAAATGAATTTACTTTTATCAAGTACAATAGCACCACTGCTTAATAATTCACTACCATTATTTACAGCTTCATAGCCAGCGACTAAACCACCACCGGCATTAAAATTTATTTTATCTCTAACAGTACTATATACTGAAGTAAAATAGCCACCATTAAAAGTGATATCATTAAATTTAATATCATAGCCTTTGACTTTCATATTTCCAGAAGAAACAAAAAGTCCTGCTTGAATAAAATCATATTTATTTATATAATAATTATAATTTAATAAACCAGCGGCACCATCTTCACTATAGCCTAAATAAAGACCAACAGCTGAAGAATAATTTTGAGCATTTGTTTTTAAGTTAAAAAATGCAATCATTGAAAAAATCAAAATGAGTTTAAGGTTAAGTTTCATCATATTTAAAATTTAATAGGGTTATTAATAAGTTCATCATTGATATCAAATTGTATTGTTCTAGCACCGTTTTTTTCTTTTAAATCAATTCTCAAAATGTTATGTTTTTCTAAAGTGAATTTTTTAAACACAACAAAGAAATGATTACTTGATTCTCCTTCAACTGTTTCAGGCTGTTGAAACAAATAAACTGGTTGTAATAATGTTTCTTGGTTAGAACTGCTTTTTTTATAGTTAGTAGCAATACTATAATTTATGAAATCTATATCTAAATCGATAGTTTGTTTATTTTCTATTTTGAAATGAAAAAATATATCACCATAAGAATAATAGACTGTTTTTAATTGAAAAAAAACATCACCGTTTCTAACAAAGTATCTAGCGATTTTTTCTTTTTCATATTGATTATAGAAACATTTTAATCTGTAAAATTCATTTCTATCATTTTTATATAAAGAATCTAGTCTATTAGGTTCTCTATTTATTTCTTCAGATATTGTTTCAAAATTAGTTTCATTAACATCTAAACTATAACGTGATTTATTTGAACTAATAATTTTTGATTCAATATTATGTTCAGATTTTAATAATTCTTTTTTAAATTTTTGATTAGTTTGATCAGTTTTATTACTACCAGTATCAATTTTAAACGTAAGTTTTTTTGGAATTTTTACTGCCTCTAAAATATAATCTAGGGTTACTCCACTTGAAGTTATTACTGTTAAGTTTGTAAAATTATTTTTACTGTTTGCACCCCTATTAAAAGATAGTTTTAAAATACGACTATTGAAATCACTGTTTCCTTGAACAATTTCTTGAAAAAATTCAAAGTCATTACCGATAATGCTTTCTGCAATGTCATCATCAAAAATTAAAAGAGTTTTATAATTTTTAGATACTTGTATAGTATCAATTTGTGCCTCACAATAGTCTACATTTATTAAAATGTAGCATAGTATTAAAAATATTTTTCTCATTTTTTACTTGATATTAAAATAACTTCATGGTCATTAATTAGTAGAATTTTATCTTTCTCTTTTAATCTTTTGCTTTTAAAAAATGATCCTATAGATTGGATGCTTCTATCTACAAAAGAAACATCACTATTTGTTGTGTTTTGAATTTCTTTTAAAGCTTGATCTTCTTCTTTCCCTTTAAATTCTGCCCATAATTCACCAGCTCTTTTATTATAAACACCCAACATATTATCATTAATGTCTTGAGCACTCAAATTAATTGGAATTCCATTAATATTAGAAATGTTAAGATATACTCGGTTATTATTAATAGAAGCAATAGCATATACAGGACTATATTTTTTGAAAATATTACCATTATATTCTAAATCTTGGGTTAGCACCATTTTAACTCGATCTCCTGGAAGAATAAATTGATCTCTATAAATTGCTGCTCTAGTTTTTATTTTTTTCGTTCTAGATTGAAAACTAGCATCTGTTGTGCCATTATTAACAGATATATCTTGATTATTATCCTGCTGCATTTTTTTCATTTCTAGCATTCTATTGTAATACTCAAGTTCTGATTCTTGTTCAGTTTTTTCAATTTCTTCACTTTGCTTTTTAAGTTCTGAATTTGAATTATAATTTGTTCTTTTCTTATTGCTAGAAGGTGGTAATGTTGCATTAGGCCTTTCATCAAATGAAAAATTATTTAAATCATCTAATAACTTTGAAAGGCTGTCTTTTTCTTTTTTATTTCCAATATTGTTTAAAGTAACATTAGAAACTGTTCTTAATGAATCTCTTCGACTTTCCTTATCTATTTCAAGAATATTAGATTCTTCTAACTCTTTACTTTCATAAGGTAATTTCTGATTATAATTAAAATCAGCTTGTTGTTTTTTTTCAGGATTATTATTATCTGAAAAGCTCATTGAAAGAAATACAATTAAGCCTATTATCAAAATAGGAGCTCCTATAGCCAACTCTTTGTATTTAACTATAAATTTTTTCATTGTTTTACATCTTTATTATTTATTACTCTTAAATTCTCTATAATAAGTCCATTCAAATTATTAGGAGTTACTCCTGATTCTTTAATACTTCCTTTTGTTATTAAATTTCTATAACTAATATCAGCCCCTTTTTCTATTCTCTGTTTACCATAAAATTCAAATTGATACGGATAACTTGAATAATCAATATTAATACTATCTTTTTCCATAATAATTGAATATCTTCCTAGAACAATATTTGAGAAATATTTTTGTTCTTGAAGTTCATTATACATTCTCAAACCTGTATCATCAATCATATACAACGCTTTTGTTTCTATATTTTTTTTAATAAATGATAGATCAGGTTCTACAGAAAAGAATAAATCATGAAAAAGTGTGATATGACCTTCGCATAAAATATCTACAGCTTTTCTATGTGACTTAATTCTTACAGTTGGCATTTTAACATTATTATCTAACACATAATATCTGTTTTTTACACTTTCATTGGTTTTATATACATAATGCATGCAAAAAAATGCAGTAGAAAATGTAATTACCAAACAAACAATAACTAGAAACGTCCAGTTACGTTTTTGCTTTTCTAAATTTGAAAATATTTTATATTCCATTTTATTAATTTTTTATAATCCGCCAGTAACTGCTTTTCTTGCAGCAGTAGCTGCTTTACCAGCTTGACCAACTGCTTTTTTACCTTTTTGTCTTACTTTTTCAGTAGAAACATTCATACCTTGAACAACAAAATTTGATAAGTCAGGGACTTTTAAATACATAAAAACATTCATAAGGATTACCGCACTTGATGTTAATACTTTAGCTAAATTTCCTTCCTCTAATAAGCCTATTATCAGCTCAAAAGTGATTTTCAACATAAAATTATCTATAAGATAAAGCATTGGAATCCACAAGGCGACACTCATGAACTTTTGTAACCATGCCTTCCACATTCCTGAAAGCGCTGGAATTAGGGATAAACCTATGTTTAAAGGTCCAAAAACTATTAACACATATAAATAAATAGAAGCCATAGCTTTTATTGCTACAAATACAACAATTGATATTGCATTTATAATTAAGATTAAAACGTATATAAAATCTTCTATAAACCAACTAGCATTAACATCTTCAGCTGTTGCGTTTAAAATTTCAGTAATGTTATCCCATGTATATACATTGTTTGCAAATGCTTCTCCTAACCCTGTATAAAAGCCATAAATAGCTCCAACAAAAGATTTATACTTTAATAGTAAAAATACTAAAGGCACCCACTTTAAAGCTTCAAAAATATCAACCCGTTTTTCTTTATCTAAGAACAATTTTAAAGTAATTATAACAATTCCTATTCCAGCAAATGTTCTACCTATATTCATCATTACAGCAGATTCAATGAATGCATTATCTATAAAAGAATCTACGATATCACTAACTTGTTCTCTAATTCCTAGATCTTGCATATCGTTATTGTCCTGTCTTAGTTAACTCAGTCATTGTACTTAGATTCTCTCTTTTTTGAGAAATTTTAACCTTATTGTCTGTAAGAGAAAGTATGTTTTTTAATACATCTTTTAATTTTTTATTTAAATCTTCAATTTTATTACCTCTTTCTTCAGGATTAATAATAGATTGCGTATTTAAATAAGTATTTGTTTCATTATAAAACTTAACGGCATTGGACAACTCTTTAGTAATACTACTAATAAAATCTGAAGTTTCTGAAGAACTTAAATTATCCAAAGCTTCAACTTTATTTTTACAAGTGTTAAATGCATTAATTATTTCTTCTTTTAAATCTAACGCACTAGTTATAGATGAAGAATTAATTAAATAATCAGGAGTTGTTTTTTTTGCTTGTAATTCTTCCTCATTTATTTCTTTATTTCTGTCTTCAATCTCTATAAGATCTTCTAAGAGAGAAATAATTTTATCTAACTTCTGATTAGTCTGAGTGACTTTAGTATTGAGCGTTGCTATTTTAGTATTTAAGGTGTTAATTGAAGTATTAGTTACTGCTATTTGTGATTCAACACCAGGTGCAGAAACAACAGCAGCACCAATCTGACCATAATTAATCTGACAAATTAAAATTGTGATAATAAAAATTACTTTTTTCATAATAATTGAGTTTAAGGATTTGTTTTAATTATAATCATGAATGGTTCTAGTCCAATCATAATTATTTTCTTTATGTATTAAATTAATTTTATGTCTTTCATTTGGATTAGTTTCATAAATACACCTTTCTTGAGAAGATGTTTCTAAACCATAAGCTTTTATTTTATCCTTCCAACAAATAGCAAATTCTCTGTATTTTTGCCCATCAGGAATATCTCGATTTAATGATAAAATAATTTGCTTTTGCTTATTTGTTAAACCCATCAAATCTTGAACATTTTCTTTGAAAGTATCCATGTAATCCCTCATGTCTAAGAATACTTTAATATGAGAGTTTATAATTATGGCATTTTTAATCACTTTTGATGCTGCAAAATCATCCACTTTCTGAGAAATAAATATGGGTTGTCCACCATCTTTTCTAGCAGCGCGTGTTAAGAAATTAAAGTAATCTTCTAGTTCTGGTTTATCCAAAGCTTTCCAAGCTTCATCTACAACTATAATTTTATTGATATGACTTTTAGATTTATCAGTAAGCTTTTTTGTGAAAATATCCATAATCATAAAAGCTGTTATAGGAAATAGTAATTCATTATCAATTAAATTTCTCAACTTAAAATAAACCACCTTTTCGTTAACTAAGTTCTTAATCCTATCATCACTTTTATTTAATAGATTAGGTCTTGCACCATCGGCAGAATATTTTTCTAAAAGAAAGATAAACGCATTAGAATCAAACACAAGCCTATCAATTTTTTTTGCAGATAAATAAGATTCAAGATGTTCTTTTGTATAATCAAAGAAAGCATTAAAAGAAAAATCAGTTTGATTTTGCTGCCAAGCTTCATTATAATAATTGACTATTAAATTTTCAATAACTGTTTTTTTTACTTCATAATTTAAAGCTCCAATTTGATTTTTTTCATCTTTAGAAGTTCCAGTAATTAGATTTACTAAAGTGACTAATTTTAATACTTTATCTTCAGTTAAAGAATGTTTTCCCTCTTTATCAATTGTATAATCATATTGATCTAAACCGAAAGGCGAAAATGTAAATGGATTATTATCATTGTGTTCTAATATTACTCCATCATGAAACTCTGTTGTTTTATCATAAGAATCACCTGCTTCCATTATAATAGCTTCAGAACCTATATTTAATTCTGAATTTAAATAATGATTTGCAAAATATGATTTACCACCTCCTGATCCTGACGCAATTAACATACCTCTATTGAATATTAAACCGTCTTTTTCAGGGGCTTTGTAAACATCTAATATTAAAGGTCTTCCTTGGATTCTATCAATAACCTTCATACCATCAACAGCTTGAGAGTTATCTCTATACTCACCTTCAGCATACATTAAACTTGCGGCTAAATCACTAGACATTGGTAAATATAAATCAGGAGCGATTCCAATAGCATTACCTGGAATAGCACCAAAAAATAAATTTTTTCGATCAATACTATTGATATTTACATTTATTTTGATTTTATCAAATGCTCTTTGTATAGTATTTTTCATATCTAAAAATGAGTGACTATCTTCAGAAATACCCATTACGTTTAAATGATAAAATACTACCAATTTATGATTTTCAAGAATTTCAGTATTGAAGTCATAAATTTGATTTGCATAAATAGCATTTTGATCATCCTGATCATTTGATGAAAACTTTAAAAATGATTTAGCTTTTTTTCTAAGCTTATTTAATATTGTATTTTCATCTGGTATATAAATGTATTCATTTATGACATGCTCATGATTTATTTTAAAACCTAAAGGGAAAGTGTTACTAACAGGAAATGGATTATTGTCTAAAGTGAATTTATCATGAAATATATATTCAAATTTAGCATCTTCTTCAAACTGAGATAAGTTCTCTAGTGTAAAAAATTGAATTTGTTTATTTCCAACATTAATCGTGTTCTTTTCAAAAGAAACATCATTGTATGATGTATTAGAAAAGTCAAGATTGAAAAAAGTATCTAATAAATTATTTTCACCAAATATACCATTATAATCTAAAAGTTTAGCCTTCATAATAGAAGACTCATTAAATACACTACAAACAGCTTCTACCCTACTTTTAAATTCGATAAGTAGTTCTTTATTTAAAAAATCTTTTGGGATTATATTATCAACAAAAAAAGGTTGCTTTTTATTTAAAAATGAATTGACTCTTTTTGAAGAAAAATTGATGTAATTTTTTGGAACTTTTGAAATATATAAATAAGTTTTACATTTTAAATATGGTCTATCTTTAAAATGTAACTCATTAGATTTGAATAATTCGTTACTTAATAATCTTTCTTTTGTAGGCTTATAAATTTCCTTTAAAAAATAAGTTTGTTTGTGTATTAATGTATTTGGTCCAAGGGTGCTAATAACGTTAGAAAATACTTGATTAAATTCCGAAAAATCATTTTCGTCTAAACTGTATATTTCTGGTAATTCTATTTCTATACAAAAACTAATACACCCTTTTTCTTTAGAAATAAGGGTGTTGTTCTCATAACCATAAAAAGGAAAAACATTAATTAAATCTACTGTTTTATCCATATCATACAAGATTTATAATTATTAATTCTTTTGAGATGATTAGGTTTACTGCTATCAGCTATTTTTTTAGAAAACCCTTTCTCTCCATATGTTTTAGAATAAAATAACATGAATAAAAACATGATTATTAAAATAGTAACTCCAATAACTAAAGCTATTAGAGTTGGAATAACAAGTGAAAGAGCAAAGGCTATAAAAATACTGATTAAAGCACCTATTAAAAACTTGTTTATATAAGATGCTTTTAAATTCATAAAAAGGACTTCTTTTTGAAGCCCTTTTCTGATTAATATAGGCTTTTTCAAAATATTAGTTTTTAGAAGCCTCCAATATTTTCTCCTAAAGTAAGTAAGATGAAAAATACAGCTATACCTAAAACAATGTTACCTACTTTTTTTGCTAAGTCTGAGTCTTGTGATCTTAAGTAAAGGAAAGATAACCCACCAACAACCACAGCAACAGCAGCAATAATTTTAACAATTTTTACAATAGATATAGCGATTTCTCTTATACCTTCTTCTGAGTCTTGGATTTCGTTGACTAATTCATCAATCTGAGCTATACCCAATTGTTGAATACCTAAAAAAATAGTAATAAATAGGATTGATTTAATTGGTGCCAGACGACCTAATTTGGTCGTCTTTGGCATCATTTTTAAAAATTTGAAATTTGACATTTGTATTTGAGTTTAAAGATTTACTTTCTTCTTTATTGTCAGCGTTAAATCGCTTCAATAATTCAGAAGACTCAAAATCAGAATCAATGTCATTAAATTCAAAATCTTCCTTTTCTGTTTTTTCATCTTCATTTACAAAATTATCATTTATTTGCAAATTAGAAAAATTTTCAGAAGATTTTTTATTTGTTTTTTTATTAAACCTTAAAACATAAAAAACATAGAAATAATATAAAGCTGTTATAATAGCTATTAGAATCCATATTTTTAAAGGTATATTAAGAAAGTCCACTTTTTAAAGGTCTTTTTTTAATTTTTCGTAGTTTGAATTTATAAAATCTATCAATACTTTACGAGGTAAATCATATTTATTTAATTTAGAATTACCTGTTTTAAGGCCATAAAGTACTGTAATTTCATGAAATTTAGCTAGTATTTCATTATCAATTGTGAAATTAATTCTCTCATTAACTCCATTTCCATCAGATACATTGAATAATTTGTCAAGCAAAGATGGTTTATTTTTTCTTTTTTCTTTGTCGATTAAAGTATTTTTTTCTTTTCCCTTTAAATTATTTTCAGAAGCATTATAAGTTTCAGAAGAATCTTTTTTAACATCTTTATTATCATTAGTTGAATCAGGTACTGTAGTTTGATTTTCTTCGTCTCTCATACCAGATAATATTTGAGCTGTATTTATTCTTCTCTTTTTAGTTTGATTTTTAGCCATTGTTTGTTAATTTAATAATTTCATTAATAAAAGCTTTAAAGTCTTCTGGATCATTTTCTTGATTTTCATTAAAACTAAAAAGTGTATTTCTAAATTCTTCTTGATAAATTGTTTTATCTAAAACATAAGTCTCTAATAGATTATATTTAAATGCATCTTCACCAATATTGAAATTACTTTGTTTAAGTAATTCAGTTAATTTACTGTATTTATTTTTTTTAACTCTTTGATATCTGTTATAAAATAAAAAAGCTTTTTTTAGATTGGTATCTTCATTAAGTATAAAGAATTTCATTAATTTTTTATAATAGCTGGTACTAGATTCTATTTCTAGTTGATCATGAGAAAAAGGAATAAAAGCATAATCTACATGAATTAAACCAGATGTCATGTCTTCATTAATATTACCAGGAAAATCAATGATAATATAATCGTATTTACCATCATTTTCTTCTACAATCTCTTGAACCGTTAATATACCATTGTATCTATCCGATTCATTTGGATTCGCTTTCGCTTTTATAACCTTGTAAGGTTTGTGATCATCTTCTAAAAAATCACCAAAAATTTTTAAATCACTTTTTCTTTTTTTAAAAGAAGAAAATTGAGGATTGTCAGAGTCAATCAACAGGACTGATTTTTTAAAATAGTAGTGTAATGCAGAAGCAGCCATAATGTTAATAGTCGTTTTTCCAATACCTCCCTTCTCCCCTACAAATGATATTACTTTAGTTTCTTTCATGTTTATGGATATATTTATTTATTCAAACATACAATTATTTACACACATAAACAAATATTTGTTTATGTGTTTATGTATATATGTGTGTAAATGTGTAAGTACATAAACACACAAATAAGTAAATATGTATGTTTAGGTGTTTTGTAATACATATACATTTACACTTTTACATATTTACACATTTACACACATACATTTTTAAATGTATGTGTATTATTTGTTTAAATTAATGAATTTTATTTCTATGTGTATATACACATTTACACAATGATGTTTTTTATTATAGAATTAAGATGAATTTTTTACCCTACAGGAAATATAACGACATAGTATTATTTGTATACGTTAAAGATTTAGAATATGTGTTTAATAAACCTTTTTTAAAGTATTTTTATTATATTTGATATAAATTAACTGATGTTAATAGCAAGGTAGATTTTAAGTTACTTAAAATAAATCTTGAAAATTGAAAATTTTAAACTTAAATGCTCCAAAGTCGCATTATTATCACTAGTGATGGAAGAAAAAAAAACATTTAAAAAGGGGAAAGGCGGTAGGAAGCCTCTCAAAAAAAATGAAAAAAAGAATAACTCTATTATGTTACGTTTTAATGACGAAGAACATCTGCAGTTAATCGATAAACTAAAAAATAAAGGTTTAAATACAGATAAAAGAGGAGTTATTGCTCCATTTTTAAGGAGTTATTTTTTAGGAATATCAGATAATAAATTAAAAAATAAACAAGAAAATATTAAAGAATTTATTTATCAAATAAATAGAATAGGTAATAATATTAATCAAATAACTTATTTATTTCATTTAAAGAATAAAAAAAATCAGCTAAATATATCAGACAAAGACATTAATATTATCAATGAAAATATGATGAATTTAATTGAAATAAGTTCTAAAATATTAAAAAAATATGATAGCTAATTTAAGTTATGGTTCTTATTTTAAAGGTGCAATTGATTACATTTTAGATGAAAAAAAGAAACCAAAAATCTTAGGATATGGAAATATAGTCAATACTGAATTATCTCTACCTATATATAAAATGAGCATGGATCATTTATCAAATAGGAGAGAAGCTTCTGATAAAATAATGCATTTAAGTTTGAGTTTATCACCTGAAGATAAGCTAACAGATGCCAAATTTTATGAATTATCTAAAGAATTTATGCATGAATTTGGTTATGGTGATCAGCCTTTTATTGTTGTTCAGCATAATGATAGGCAACACAATCATGTACATATTTTATCCACTAGAATTAAACATGAAGGTGATTTAATACAAACATTTCAGGACCGTATTCGTACCAAAAATATTAGTAGGTCTTTAGAAATTAAATATGGTTTACAACAATTATCAAGATCTAATCACAAAAATGAATTAAAAGAATATCTAGATCCAGAATTTTTATTATCAAATATTGATTTAAGTTCTACAGAACAAACTAAATACTATTTAGATGACATAACTAATAAACTACTTAAATCATATAACATAAGGAGTTTAAATGAATTTAAATCTTTATTAAAAGAATATCATATTAAAGTAATAGAGCATTATACAAATGATGATAAAAATGTAATTAAAGGTATTTCTTTTGGTATTATAAGTCAGGATGAAAAGGTTAGTCAAAAAATTATACCAGGATCTAAAATACATAAGAAACTCTCTTACCCAGAATTAAATAAATTATTTGAAAGAAACAATTCTAATAAATTACTTAAATCTTATAAATTCAGATTAAAAAGAAAAATCACAGAACGTTTAGAGTGTTTTGATACAATTAATAAAAATGATTTAAAAGCGATACTAAAGCTTTTTGATAATATAGATATTGAATATCAAAAATCAAAAGAAGGAAACGTTATAGGTTATAAAATTAAGGATTATACTAAGTATAATTTTAATGCTTCAGAAGTTGATAGAAATTTGACTATTTCTAAAAACGTAAAAATATCAGATTCTAATACAAAAGTTAAAGATCAAAATACATTATTATCTAGTTTATTAGATAAGGAACTTCAAACAGCTTTTAATAAATTCTCAATACAAAAAGAAAATTGGAATATTTATCAATATAAGCTTTTAGAAGGATTAAGATTTGATACTTTAAAGCCTTATTTAGAATCGAGTGAAGCATATTTAAGTTTGCTAAATTTAAATCTTATTAAACCTTCAGATTTAAATCAACAATTAAATTTTGCCTTTGATAAATTAATTGAAAAAAGGAGTACATTAAAAAATATAGAAACAAAGCAGCTTTTAAATAAAAGTATTTTAATCAAAAAAATTCTTAATCAAGAAAATTTAGAACCTTATAAATTAATCCAAAGCTTAGGATTAGTTTATAATAATTTTTCATTATCAGATCGTAATCATAATGAGATTAATATGCCTTTTAAATTAGGTAAAGTAACACCTCCAAAAGAATTAAATAATTTTTTAAGTTCTGGGTTTATAGCTAACAATACAAAAATGCTAAATTACTTATTTGGTATAGAAAAAGAAGTAAAATTTAATTCAAGTGCTTTTTACTTACCTATGATATTTCCAAGTATTTATGAAAACTTGTCTCCAGAAATAACTCAAAAATTTGAAGATAAAGTTATACCTATTTTTTTAAAAGATGTAGTTAAAAAAACTGCCATATATCAAAAAAATCCTGAACATTTTATAGAACATCTAAATGCTAAAAAAGTATTTATAATAAAGGATAAATCTAAATTTTATTATAGGACACCTCTTAATAATTCAAAATATGAAGTTGAAGTATCAACTGCTAATTATTTAAAACAGTTGTCAAATGATTCTAAAATATTTGAAGATCAAACGCAAAAACTTTACACCTTGAATACTCCTCAAGATAAGAGAAATCACTTAAATCAACTTTGGGTAACTCAGCTTATAGAAAATGGAATTTATGATAAAGCTGCTTATTTAATGGATAAAGAAACTATTAATCCATTAATACACCAGGAAGTTTATGATTATCATTTAAAAAATGGTTTACAAAAACAATTAAATGATGAAAAATTAAAGTCAATTAATAATATCGATAAAAAAGAATATAGTAAATCAAGCCGTAAAATTAAAGGCATATATAATGGAACAGGAGGTAATTATGAAGCTTATAATGGCTTTAAAGATGAATTAACAGATTATTCAAAAGGTAAAATTATTGATATTTAAATACTTTATCTTATTGATTTAATTTTATAACTGTTTGTTAATATTATTGTTAATTAAATTTTTTTGCTTTAATTTGATGTCTCATTTAACTAATAAACACTAAAATGAATAATATCCGAGAATACTTGAAATTAAGCCGTACAGGCTTAAAAGGTAAATTCTTAAATTTTACTGGTAAATCAGGGGATCATTGGATAAGTATAATTCCTTCTTTAAATGTATCTGGATATGGTGATACTGAACAAGATTCCATTAAAGATTTAGAGTATAATCTTAAAATTCTATGTGAAGACTTATTTTCATTAAATGAAACACAAAGAGATTTAGAATTAAAAAAAATGGGATGGGAAAGAAATAAAATTTTTAAAAAGCAATATTCTTCTGCTTATGTAGATGAAAATGGAGTTTTACAAAATTTCGATTCACCAAGTCAAGTAAAAAAATCAATTTTAGAACCATCAAGCTTATAAATTTTGGGTAATAATAGACCAATTAAATTAAAAGATTGGATAAAATTTCTTAAAGCTCATAAATGTAACAGAAAAAGACATAATGGTACATCTCATGAACATTGGAAATGCCCAAATTGTTTTAGAACAATAACTTTTAGAAGTCAATATAAAGAAATTCCCGCAATGCATTTGAAAACAAATCTAACCACAATGGGTTATGATTTAAACTACTTATATACTTGGTTAGATAATAACTAAGTAGCACTATTCTTTTTATAGTTCAAAAGCACACTTATTTTTCCACAAGCAAAATTACAAACTCAGAACCACACGCAATTTCGTTCCTCATTGCTTTGTGAACCGTTTCGTTTGTGTAAGGGCCGCTGAGAAAAATAAATGTTTAACTAAAATTAGAAATTATGACAGATTTATTTAAAAATTATGAGGAACAACCAGTAGAACTAAAAGCTATTTGCGATAAATGGCTTGAAAAAGAACAATCTGATGGTTTAAGTTATCAAGATTGTAAAATGTTTTTAAAAGAGGTTGAATCTATAGGTTTTACTTTTGAATATGGACTTGATGCAGAGCCATTTAATTTAAAGCCCATTGAAGATTTTAAGACAATTGGTTTATTAAAAGAATATTTTAACCTAAGTAAAGAACATTATAAAATTGGAGCTATGCAGTTAATGAAAGATCAGCCATATGCAGAAAAGGTAGCACGATTAAATACGATACATTATAGATTAAGAGAAATTGAAAATGAAATAGAATAATCAATTAATAAATTTATTAACACAAAGAAGCCGACTTTAATTAGTTGGCTTTTTTTTTAAAACATTTTAATATTATGGGATGGATATCATTCACTTACACAGAAAAAACACATTTAGAATTTAACATAACAGATGCTTATTTATTTTGTTATAAAGAATATAATAGAAATAGCTATGAAATAATTCGATTTTGGTTTCAGCCAACTAAAAATATACAAGATAATCATGTTGTTTATTTAGTTTTAAAACATCCAGATGGTTACAATTTTATTTTAGTTGTATTGATAAATATAGAAAATGAAGAAATTTATTTTAAAGAAATATCCGGTTCTATGGGACCAGCAGAAGATAAGTGTCCTATTGAATTCTTATCTTTAGTGAAACTACCTAAAACTAATAGTTATGAATATGATTGGTTTATAAAAGTAAAACATCAAAACATAAAATCAGTTATCCAAACATTTAAACATAAAAATAAAGTAATTGTTTATATAAAAACTGAAAAGAGAGGTTTTAAAGTATGTACTGGTAAACCTAGTGATAGAACTTGTATAAGTTGGGATTATGATAACTATAATGCAGCTATGCTAACAGCAATAGAATACTTTACAAATTTTATTAGTTAATTACTCAAGGTTTCCTGGTTCCTAAAAAACCAGGTATTTTAATTATCTACTTTAAGTATTGATTATTTAATTTAATAGCTATTCTTTCTTTATAGTTATTTATATGGTTATTTAACTGCTTTATTTGAATATTTGAAAGATTATTACTCATTACAGATTTTAAAGCTTTTGAGCCTAAACTTTGATTTATTTCAAACTCAATAACATCACTTATACATTTTTCAATGTTTAATTCTACTGGAGAGTTTTCAATAATAAAACAAGCGCGTTGATAACACAATAAAGCTTCATTCCTTAAAATGAAATTGAACTCACTAATATTCATAAATATGTGTTTACGCTACAATTTAAATCACATACTTGGTATAACATTTTTTGAAATTTAATAGCAATTTCCTTTTCGTTAAAAACCATAGCATGATTTATACTTTGTGATAAGATTAGTTCTCCTAGAAGGTATTCTACAAAGTATGTGTTTTGATCTGTTAATAATACAAAACTATCTTTTACAACCATAAGTAATATTCTATATGATAAATATAGGATATAAAATTTATTTCACCGTGTGGGAATTTTTCCGACACGGTATTTTTAGTGTAAATCATATAGAAAATTAGTAAAACAGAACACACTTATTTTTCCACAAGCAAAATTACAAACTCAGAACCACACGCAATTTCGTTCCTCATTGCTTTGTGAACCGTTTCGTTTGTGTAAGGGCCGCTGAGAAAAATAAATGTTTAACTAAAATTATTATTATGTATTACGAAAGTCGAATTAATCAGATTAAAGAAATTTCAAACCTATCAATTCAAGAACAAATTGAATGCATTAAATCTTTAGGGATTGGTAAAGCTATAAAAATTGATAACATTATTTGGGTTAATGATGAAACCCCACACGGAACTGGTGGTTATGAAGCTGCTGTTTTGATAGAAAAAGATTCTAATTATTATCAATTTGAGAGTATAACAATACCTTGGTGTTCTGATGAAGATATTGAAGAGTTTATTAATGACTTTAAAAATGAAAGTATAATTAATAAAAAATATTATTTTAATATTGATAAAGCAACTCCTAAAAATTTAAATAATAAAGAATCATTAAATTGGTTTATATGTGCTTGTTGTGGAAAAGGATTTAAATCAACAATTAAAATTCAAAGCCAATATGATCAAGATGCTGGTTTTGGTTATTGTAGTGATTGTTAAATTTAAAAAAACCGTAAACTTATTTAGCCTCTTAAAGTTTACGGTTTATTAGTTAGATCGTTTTTTTAAATTGCTCTAAAGCTTTAAAAACATCACTTTCTAACTTTTCAAAATTATCTTGAACTGCAAATTGATAAACAATATTTTCAGTTACATTTTTTCGATTTATAAATTGATTATCTGGTAATATAAACCATAATGGATTGTAACCAAATTTATAAAAACACATTATAAGCTTCATTGTATTGATAGTAATTACACCTCTTTCAGCGTTAACTAATGTGTTATAATTTATATTGATGTATTTACTAAAATTCACACCATTGAAAAGACTTTCATTTTTTATTTTATTATTTTCAGAAATGTCTTTTTCTAATAGTTCAAGTCGGGCTTCTTTTAATCTTTCTCCTATATAATAGAAGTCCTTAGCTTTATCTTTTGATTTTATAATATCAATTATATCCATGGATTAATTATTTATTTGTCTATATGGAGGTAATTCATCTTCATCATCTTCGATTTCATTTACATCAAATTCTAATTCATCATCAGGAGCATTCATAAATGCAGCTGTTAACTCTTCTTCTTTAGATAATACCTCTGTCATATTATCATTAATTTTGTTTTCATCAAATATACGATGTTCAGGGTATTCTCCTGTTACATTATAATACTCAATTTTAACAAGCTCTTCAACATCTTTTAAAATTTGAATAAAATTTGAGGTTAAAATCTTATCCATATTTGTATTTATAATACTCTCTTCTACAAGAAAGTTTATAAATTTAATAATATTTTCCTCTATAGCTTCCGAATATAGTTTTTTAAGTTCTGCTAAATTATCGTAAAGCTTAATTTCTTTAATAATAGCTATAAATTTATTACAATCTATTTCGTTGTTGTAATACTTTTTTGAAAATTCTAAAGCATAATCATTATAAAAATCAATGTAATTTAAATGATCAAAATCAATATCTTTTAAATTGTTATATAAATTAAGATGTATTACATCATTTAATTTATTTTTTAATATTATATCATGGTCCTGATTCTTAAAATCATTAATAATAGGAATATCATGTTTATTTTGAAATTTCTTAGATTCCATATTTGGCTTTACTAAACCATAACATAATTTTTGTTCTATTTTATTCTGAAATTCATCAGCAACGATTCCAGCAAAATGCCCCGTTGACATACTTGCTATTTTACTTTCTGGGAGTAATTCTTGCATTACTGTAGATTCATTACTAGTAACATCTTGTTTTGATATTGTTTTAGATACTTTCTTTTGATGAATTTTACCAAATATTTTAGATAACCTACTTGCTGTTTCTCCTTTTGCTGATCCACAGAAAATATTTGCACAGTTATCAAATAATACATCTGCTTGCTCTTTAGAATATTCAGTAATTAACTGTGCTAGAGATTGTATTCCTAATACAGTAGCTACTAAATTAGAACGTCCTGTATCAATAATTTTTCTAAGCCCCATTATAAAAATAGTTGGTAATTCATCTAATATTAATCCTAAGGGCCTTTTACCTTTTTGATTAACTACCTGAAGTATTTTATTAATGTATAATCCTAATGGCGCAGAATAAATTTCAGAACGATCAGGATTGTTTTGTAAGCATAAAATTTTTGGATGTTCAGGATTGTTTAAATCTAATCTAAAATCATTACCACTCATTACATAAAAAATTTCTTTGTTTGCTAATGATGATAATGAAATTTGAGCACTTGCTGTTTGACCTGCTAATTGTTGATTAGCCTCCCTTTCTAATGCATCCTTAAAAGGAATCATAAGAGTTTTAACTTCAACGTCTTTAAGCATAATTTTTAATAAGTAATCTAAATTTACCGTAGATAGAATAATTACATGAGGTAATGTACAGTAATTTTTTCCATGCTCTTCGGATTTATTTTTTAAATACCATATTAAGCCAGAACCAAAGCTTAATGCACTTCTTGAGAAAAAATCCATTTTCTTAATCCATTCTTTATTTAAATTTTTTAAAAGTGTACTTGCTGCATTGGAAGCATCACTTTGATTTTTCATTAAATATGGATCAATGGGATTACAACGATGCGTTTTTTTCATATTGTCAAATGAAATAAAGTAAATCTGAGGCATAAGCTTCATTTTTTCTTCATCATTCTTATACTTTTCTTTATAGTGTATTAAATAATTGTATGCAATTTTACTTAATGTATCAAACTTAAAATCATAAACCAATAAAGTAAATGCTTTTGCTATAAACTGCTCTATAATCTCTTCTATTAAAGCAAATGATTTACCTGAACCTGGTGTTCCTATAATAAGTAAAGCTCTAAATAAGTTTACAAAATTAATCCAACCTTGATTTATTTTCTTTTTAAAAATGAATTCATAAGGTATGTTTACAGAATACTTAGTTTCTATTTTTTCTGTTGTTTGAGCAAATGTTTCATTTTCATCATTAAAAGGATCTTCTTCAGATAAATCTTTATAATTGTAAATTTTCCTAATTTTAGTAATACCTATTAATGAAAATATAAATCCAAAAATGTATAAAAACATACTAAAATAGGACATAACCATGTTTGTTAAATTAATAAGATCAGAAGCTAACAGCATTAAAATTCCAAATAAGGCTAAACTAAAAGCATATATTTTACTCCCTTTTTTATCTCTTTTGTAACTATACAAAAGTGTAGCCCCAGTAATTACTGAAAACAGTAATAATTTATTAGTATATGCTTTTGTTAAAATTGAAGATTTTGCAAAAAATCGATATGTTGAATCACCAATAAAATTATTACCATTGTAATAAACATAAATAGGATAATACATTAAAAATCCTATTATTAAAAAAAGAGCTACAGATATAAACATGGCTGAAAACGCTAAACTCTTTTCATTCATAAATTAAAGTTTTTAGATAAATTATTATTTTCTTTTACTGAAGAATTTAAACTAAAATGCTTTGCTTTTAGATTTTTAATATCGTTATCAATAATAGTTACCATATCTAATATGCTTTCACCATTTTCATAACCTTTATGTACTATTTTAAGTTTATTAAGAATTAAATCTTCAGATTCAGATTGGGTTAAATTAAATTCAAATGCTAAAGCTTTATTTAGTTTTTTTAACCAAACATCATAATTATTATGATCTGGAAGTTTTTCTTTGTAATTCTTATTAATATCAATAGCGTTTTGATTTAAATACTCAATAACTTTTTTATCCAATAATGATTTAGGATCCTTTTCTTTTAAAAATGTTTCAATTGCTATTTTACTTAAATTTAGTTCTTCTTCTTTTACCCAAAATGATGGTGAATTAATAGAAATACTAATTAGGACTTTAGATCCTTTTATTTCTTTAATTCTTACTAAATGCCCAGAATATAATTCAGCTTTTTTTGTCTTTAAATTGTAATTAGAAACGAAATTAAAGACAGCTAACTGCATATGTTTTGATTTCATATTAAAAAGTTTTAAAAAAGCCGATGAGACATCGGCTTTAATTGAGTTGAGTTTAAGGAATTATTTGAGTTTAAGGATTTTTTTATACACCTAAGCCTTGTGACTTATCCTTTTTTTTTTGTGCATTTACTTCTTTAGCATCATTAACAGTCATATCCTTAACTTTTTCATTAACTTTTTTAGAATATGTTGTGTCTGTTTTAAAATTGTGATTAATGGTGTATTTAGTAGGTGTTTTATCACCTTTTTTAGTGTATTCAATCTCTACACTTTCTCCACTATTTATAGCTTTATACTGTTTTTCATCTAACTTGGTTCCATAGAAGTTTTTAACAGGTGATTTAGTTCTAATATCATTAAGTTTTGTATCAAAATACGCAACTTTATCAAACACTTCACCGCTGTTAGAGTCAACCCCTTGAAATAAAACAGGTTTTTTATCATGTTTCATAGTATCAAATTCTTTTTGAGTGAATTGATAGTTATAAGCTTTAACATCTTCTAAAGAAAGTTCACTTTTTCTAGCATACTGCTGATGTAATTCACTTCCTTTACTTTGACTATAGCGTAGTTGTAACATGACACCTACAGGTTTTAATTCTTTTGTTTCAGAGTTTTCAACTTTAGCTTCTTTAGTGATGGTTATAAACACCTCTTTTCCTTTAGCTAAAGCTTCCTGATCAGAAGATCCTAACTTGTTGAAGCTTCTATACTCACCTTCAAGTTTTTCTTTGACATCTTTTAGAGCAAATACCTGGTCTTTTGAAAAAGGGATATCAATAAGTTTATCAACATCTTCAGTCTTAATTGTATTTGTTCCTGAATTGTGATTCACTTGAATTTGATTTTCATCTGCAGATATCATAGTTCCGCTTTCCCATTTTTGATTAATCTTTACAAAGACTTTTTTTGGTTTAAATTCATCAGTTTTTTTCATAATTAAATAATTTTTGAGTTAAGGATTTAAATTTGTAATTTTGTTATATTCATTTGAAATATTAAATAGTTTCATTTGAGTTTAAGGAAATATTATTAAAGAGGGTAGGAGTACCCTCTTTTTCTTTTAAGGTCTTATCATAGGCAAATATTTTTTTATAGTTAACATTTATTGAGTTTAAGGATTGTTTACATTGCTATTTTATAATCTTTAATATTTTCATTTTCTGATAAGTTAAGTTGCTCTAATTGCTTTTCCCAACTTCTTGCTTTAGGTTTTAAAACATCTAATTCATTAGCTAAATATTGTTTCGTATAATTCCAGATGAAATGCTTTAACGCATTAATTTCTATTGGTAACTTTACAGAAACAAAATCATTATCTTTACTAATTTTCATAGCATACTTATCAATTTGAAATTGATCTATTTCACTAAAAGTATTATTAAATTGTTGCCCTAAGTGTTTATTGTATCTATTTAATTGATTATAAAAACTTAAAAATGATTTTTCATGACCAATTTTAAATGTTATTGATATGTTATTTTGAAGTAACTTAATAGAAAAATTATCTTGAAGTTGCTCTAAAAACTTTAAATCTTTTATAAAACCTTCAGTTTTATTATTTCCAGTAAATGAAATAATTATCTTTTTACTTTTAGATATTTTGTTTAAAGCCTTAATTGTTCTTACTGATGTATTATTTATTTCTGACAATACAACAAAAACTATCTTATCTAATTTGAAATTATTATGAAAGGATATCGCTTCTTTAGGACTATTTAAAACAATGATATTTTCAAAGTTTATGTTTGTATTTGAAAACCAAAGACTGTATTTTGGATTTGTATATAGTGTGGGAATTATTTTTCCATTCTCTTCAGTTAAATAACCACAAAGTGTATTATTAATATTATATAAAGGATATAATATCTTATCATTTGAAATAATGTAACTATTATTAAAAACAGGATTGTTTTTAATTTTATCAAATAGATCATTGTTTAATGTAGATAATTCATTTTCTACTAATTCAAAATGATTAAAATTATAATCAACTAAATCTAATACTACTTCTTTTTTTATCTCTTTATCTTCATAACTTTTAATGGTTATGTCGATTTTTTCCCAAATTGATAGTTTAGAATTATCATCCTTTTTTGATAATACAATTTCAAAAGCATCTGATGCTTGTAATTTTTTTTCAGGTGATACTGTATTATAAAAATAAAACCCTTTTAAAGTCTTATATACAACATAGAAATTAATAGAATTACTATATACAATATAATTATCATAACTACCAACTTTTTTAAATTTTAAATATTCAAAAACAGCTGGTAAGTTAGCTTCATTATTAAATTCTTTCCAAAGTATCATATTTCTTTTGTAAATTGCAAATTATAAGTAAATTTGTAAATGGTTGTAAACCACTTCAAAAATAGGTAAATATTAATTAATTACAAAAAGTTATGAATATTATTCGGTTTTTTAAACTTAAAGTTCACAATCGTAAAGGAATATCAAGATATAGTTTTACAGCTGTCTTCTTTATTTTTTTAGTCGTTTTTTATTTATCAAATAATGTAATATTTAATAAAAAGCAATGGTTTAATGATAATAAAAATGAGATCATAAACATATCTAGTAGCATTGATGCTATTAGTTTAAAAGATAGTTTAATCAATGAAAAAGAAAAAAAACTTCTATTAAAAGAGATTGAATCTAAGGTAAATACATTTCTTACTTTATCTAAAGATATTAATGACGTTAATAGTTTAAATGTATATTTTAAACATGTACCAGAATTATTAAATTATATTCCTTCTATGGTTCCTTTAAAAAAAGGTGATTATAATTTAAGTTCTTCTTTTGGATATAGATACCATCCAGTAGACAAAAAATATAAAAGACATTTTGGATTAGATTTAGCTGCTGAAATTGGAAAACCTATTTACGCTTCAGCAAATGGTGTTGTTACTAAACTAAAAAGAGATTTAAACGGTTATGGTTATCATATAATTATTAAACATCGTTATGGTTTTGAAACTTTATATGGTCATATGAATACTATACTTGTTCAAAAAAATCAAATAGTAACACAAGGAGATTTAATCGGTACTGTTGGACAAACAGGAAAGACAACAGGTCCACATCTTCATTATGAAATCAAAAAAAATGATAATAAAATTGATCCTTTTGGTTTTTTTAATCTCAAAAAAGAAATATTAACTCCTTTACTTTCTTTAAGTAATAATTAATATTTTCTATATGAAACATAATTCAAAAAATATAATAAATGACTTTTCGAAAATATTATCGTATATATCAAATTTAAATAATGATGGAATTTTTTTTAACAACACAAATATTTCTTTAGATAAACTATACAATAAACATAAAGCTTTATATGGTTATAAATTTAATGTTGAAATATTTAATAAAGGCTATTTTATTAGAACAGATTATTCTTCTGACTATTCTAAAATGTATATCATGTTTAAAAAATTTGGAAGTGTTACTTTAAAATATTCATTTAATGATAATGATGAAGAGTTAGAGTATTATACTAATTATAATAAGTATATAAATATCACCTTAGATTTAAAAAATAAATCTATTTATTGTAAAAATGAGAAGTTTCAAAAGTATATACCTGTTACTTTTAATAATATAAAATATCTTATTACTAATCAAAAACTCTTATTATATGTTCATGACGTATTAAAAATTATTTCAAATAAAAATAATTCAATATGTTTTGATAAAAATGATCTAATTTATAGTACATCTAATGATAATATTTTTTCAATAGTTTTTTTTAATTCTAGAAAAATTTTTTTAAAAGAAATAAATAATAATAGAACTGTTGAAATTCCAAATTGGTCTTTAAAAACTGGGTCAATTATTCTGAACATATACATTAAAATTTGTAAAAAAACAGAAGAAAATAGTTTAGGAATTGTAAAAAATTTTTTTAATAAAAATCATAAAATTTTAGCAGATTATGTTAATGAAAATTTACAGATTAATAACTCTTTTTCATTAATAAATATAATAGATCTTATATATGAAAACAATAATAAAGATTTATTTAAAGAAATTAAAAAATCAAAAATTTTCTCAGAATCAGAATATTATGATTATTGCAATACAATTCTAAAAAGAAGATTTAAAGAATGTAAGTTTAATTTCAAAATTAAATCTATTAAAAGGTTCAAAATAGAACACGATAATCTATTTTATAAAATTAGGGTTAAAGAAGCTAAAAAAATTAAATTAATTAAATACATATTTAATGATAATTATAAATTCTTAATTGATTTTTTTAATAAAAGTGAAATAGATATTAAACCAATTAGCTCAAACAAACAATTATTAAATTTTGCTAATTATATGAATAATTGTGTTTATGAATATAATCATTTAATTATTAATTCTAGATGCATTGTATTAAATGCTAAATATAAAAATGAAAGACATTGTGTTTTGATTCATTATAATTCAGAATCTTTTGAATTATTAGAAGTTAAAAAAAGATTTAATATGCAATCAAATAAAAAATTTGAAACTATATTATCTGGTTTGATAATGAATTTAAATAAAGATTTTGAAGATAATTTACCTGATTTCATTAAGATTTTAAATAAAATTAAAAATTAATTCCTTAACTCACTTTAAACTAATAGAAAATGGATTCAAATACTAATACTGAAGAAAAAAAGCCTTCTTTTATAAAACGTTTGCAGAAGTTTTTTTATCAAACTAAAGATGTATACTCAACTTTAACTGATGAAAACTATAGACACAATAAACACCTTAACAAAACCATAGTTAACTTTAACTTTATTAATGATTATAAAACTGCTAAAGATTTTTTTTCTATTAATCTAGCTACTAAAAGAGGTGTTACTCCAGAACTAAAAACTATCTATCAGAAATACAAAACGAAAGAATTATATCTTAATAAAAACGAAAAAATAACACCTTTAGGTCATATTAAATTTAAATCCAATTCAAATTCAGTTCGTCTAATTAATTTTGGTATAACTAAAAACAATGCAATTAAAGTCTCTTATCAAAATATTGAAGGAGTTCCATTATGGTCTAAATTTAATCCTAAACAATTTAAAGACATCATAAAGCATATCCAACCTAAAGAAAATGAAATATTATCTATCGATAAAAACTTTTTTGATAAAGACTTAAATTCTTTAGATAAAGAAAAAATAAATGAATTAAATCAAAAATTTAATACTATAGTGATCAATAGCATTGAACAAAATCATTACCTTAAAAAAGATACTCTACTCTTAAATGAAAAGATTATTAATGAGCCTAAACAATATGAAGGAAGAATAATTAAATTACCTGGTTTTCAAAATGGTAAAGATGCTTATCATATTTTAAAAGAATCTAATGATAATCATGTAAGATTTATGACATTAAATAAGCCAAAAGGAATTAATGACCATATTTTACTAAATAAACAGGAGCTAAAAGATATTAATAAAGACCCAATAACTATTGTTAGTCAACTTAACAAGAACATTTACTTAGGGCAAAATTTAAATAATGAACGTCGTATAGGTGTTAAAGCTAATCAAGAAATTAAATGGATGAAAGATGATGAATTTCTAAAAGAAAAAACAATTAGTAACGATTATAAAAAAGATATAATTAAAACCATCCAAAACAGAAATTTTTTAGATGAGAGGACTTTAAAAGTATATGATAATATTATTGTCAAACAAAAGTATGGAACAGGTGAATTATATGCAGCACAAAAAAATGATCCATCTTCTAAGTTTATTCCTATTACAAATAAAGAATTAGATGCTATCAAATCAGGAATAGCAAAACGTCAAGATAACACCATCATTTTAGATCCAAAAAAATCAAATAACAAATTACAATTATAACAATGCTATTTACATTTAACATTACAGAAGACAACATCACTTTGTTTGAAATCCCATTTATTATGGATAGTAAAACAGAAGTGATAGAAAGTTTTGAAAATATTTCACAAAATATAAGTGAAAATAATCCTGGAAAAAATACCAATGATTATGTTATTTCCTTTAAAATCGAAAATGAAGATTTTTTTAATAAAAATTTTACAACTTCTATTTTTAATATTCAGTTTATTAAAAATCAATTTATTAGTTTAATTGAAAATAAAAAAATAGAATATAGTTTAAGTCCTAAATTGATTAAAAGTTATGACAAATAAACTTCCAAAATTTATAGATTATCCTTTAAAAGAACTTCTAAGAGATATAGACTTAGTTGATTTTGCTGAAAAAGAGTTAGGATTTATTGAAACCGCTGGTAAAAATGCAAAAACAAAAAGATTAGAAAAAGATGGTATCGTTTTACTTGTGCATTACACAAATAGTGATGGTAGTCTAAGACCTTATTGCTTTTACCAAAATAAAAAAGGAACTGATAAAGGGAACTTAATCGACCTGGTTAAAAATTATTGCCATTTAGAAGATCCTAATCAAGAATTAAAATCTGTAGGCTACATCTTGAGTAAATTTATAAATCTTCCTGATAATAGTTTTGTCAAAGAAAATAAAGTTAAAGCTGAAAGTATAGCCAAAAAAACCGCTAAGCCTATTGTTCCAATAAATCTAAATCATCAAAATGTTTATCCATTTAAAAAACACGATTTTTTAATTTATAGAGGCTTAAATAAAGATACTATAAGTCATTTCCAAAATGCTATAGTTAATTATTCATTTTCAGGTATTAATATTAAAAATATTGCTTTTCCTTTATATTATAATAAAGAAGTTCAAGGTTTTTCAGTAAGATATAAAGCTAGTAATAAAATTAAAGAAGGTTATAAAAAACCAGACAAAGGACAAAAATTTCAAGGAAATTATTTAGGCGTTTGGTTATCTTCAACAAATTTTAAAAATTTTGATAAAATTGCCATAGGGGAAAATGAAATCGATTGTATGTCACATTTTCAATTGGATAAATTTAAAGCTTCTAAAACACTTTATTTATCCATCGGAGGTAATATGTATAAAAGGAAATTTGAAGCTTTAAATAACACTTTAGATTGGATTCAATCTGTTAATCCTAATTTGTCTTTTCATAAAGGTCATATTAAATCAATAACTGATAATGATACCCTTGGTGCTTATTATGATATTAGTATACCTATTAACTATTTTAATCATAAACATAATATTCAAATTCAATACAAAAAGTTTGATACTCCTAAAAATCATAATGATTCTAAATTTTACCGTTTAGATATACCTGATCATTTAGATTATAAAGATTTGGAGAAAAAAATTGATGCCTACAATAAAAGTATTGACCTTTTAAAAGAAGATAATAAATACTCGAAATATATTAGAAAAGAATCGCAAAATAAAACCCCTCAAAACATTAAACGATATCTAATTCCAAATACAAAAGAAGGTCACTCAACAATTTCAAAATTGTTTACTTCTACTTTCTTTAAAAATGAAATGATTTTAGATAAATCTAAATCTAAAGATTGGAATGATGATCTTAAATTAAATAACAAAAAAAAAAATAATTCATTAACACTATAAATTTAATTATTATGAATACAAACACTGAAATGAGTCCTTTTGAATTAACTCAAAATACAGCTTTAGGAAGAATGATTCACTCCTTTGCTAAAGAAACATATACTAATATGGTAGATTATCTTATAAAAACTGATTTATACTATCTTAATATTGGCCCTATTATAAAAGAGGCTATAGATGTTTATCACACTAAGCTTCATGAATTTGGTAATGGCATTCAGGCTAGAGATTATGCTTATGAACTTGCTATTAGTAGTGTTAAAGAACTATTTAAAAAAGTCTCTATAAGTATTATGAACACTCATGTAAGTAGCTAATTAATAATACTAGTCACTACAATTTCCTTAACTCACTCACTAAACATTTTTATTTCTTATGAAAAATCCTCACCTGGATGTTTTTATCCATGCTTTACACTCTACATTAAATCCTCAAGAAAAATTTAAACCTTCAATAAAAGGATTAGGCCTTAATAGAACTACTTTTTTAAATCTTGAAAAACTCTTTTCCGGTGAAATCAAAAATAAATCTGAAGTATCTCCAGATGAATATAAACTTGCTACTGCTTTAATTAATGTTTATAAACATTTTAACGGTAATAGCCTTAACGGTTTTAAACAAACCTATCATAATCTTAAATTAAGCACTTTAAACTCTTTTTTTACTCCTGATATTATTATTGAAAATTTAGTGAAACCCTTAGCAAGTGTTTTACCAAAACAAGCTATTAATGTTTTAGAACCTTCAGCTGGTGATGGACGGTTTATAAATTCAATTCAGTCTTTTTTACCAAAAAGCAATATTACAGCAATAGAAAAAGAATTTTTTACAGGACAAATACTAAAAAACAAATATCCTGGTATTAATACCATCATTGATGGATTTGAAAACCTTAAAGAATTAGATCATTATGATTTAACTATTTCTAATATTCCTTTCGGTGATCTAAATGTTTATGATAAGTCTTTAAATAACTCCAAACATTTATTTAAATCTAGAATTCATAATTACTTTTTTCTAAAAGCAATTAATGTGACTAAACCAGGAGGACTTATAGCTTTTATTACTTCAACAGGGTTTACTGATAGTCGTTCTTCATCTGAACTTAGAGAATATCTCTTGAAACGCTCTAATTTAATTTCAGCAATAAGACTTCATAATCAAACTTTTAAAAGTGAAGGCACACTTGTAACTTCAGATATTATTGTGCTTCAAAAAACAAATGCTTTAAAAAATGAGCTTTCCTATGATGAATCACTTTTTGTCAAAACTAATGAAATCACTATTAACGATCATAAGCATTATTTGAATGCCTACTTTGATGAAAATAGAGAACAACTCTCTGGACCTATTGAAGAGTATATTTTTCATAATGCTAAAAAATTAACGGTTACTGATGCCGATTTTCCTAATATTAACGATTTAGGTGAATTTATTAATCAGCAGCTCACTCAAAATATTAATGCTAATTTTTCTCATGCTTTAACTTTGAGTACTCCTAAAAAAACTAATTTAAAGACACCTGAAGATACAAATCAAAATAAAACTAAAACAGTTCCTTATCCTGGTATTATAGAAGGAGGATTATTTATAAAAAATAGTATTGTTTATGCTTATAATCCTAATGACGATGATGTAAAGCTTAATATTAAAGATATTCAAAAAGCCTACTCTTTAATAGAATTAAAGAAAAGTTATCTCAATTATTTTATCGCTAAAAAGAATAATCAAACCGATTTAAAAAAACTTAAAGATGACTTTGATTTTAATTACAGCACTTTTGAATTTCAATATGGCAAATTAAACGATAAAATAAATCTTGATCTCATTATTCAAGATAGTCAATCTGATTTATTATTAAGTCTAGAACAGCTCGAAAATAATACCTTTTCTAAAGTTGAACTTTCCAATGCTTCAAACTCTATTATTGAAAACAATACAGATAACAATTCTTTTAAAGTTAAAAGTATTGATGAAGCTATTATTTTATCACTAAATAAACATAATCGTATAGATTTAGATCTTATTGCTATGGCATTAGATAAACCATATGATGATTTTTTACCTAAAGCACTTCAAGATCATAAACTCTTTATTAATCCTATTTTAAATGCTGATACTACTTATTTAGGAAATGAAATTTCAGATGCTTCAACATTTAAATCTGGTTTTATAGAAAAAAAAATACAGCTCTTTTCTTCAGGACGTATCGATGGTGATTTTAGTGAGTTTTTTAATTATGAACTTCAGAACAGTTATATAGATGTTTTAAAGGATTTTATCCCTCAAAAATTATCAATCGATGAAATTAACCCTGAACTTGGAGAACCTTGGATTCCTACAGAATATTATCAACAATTTGCTTCTGAATTTTTTAAAACAGATGCCGTTATAAAACTTTCTGCACTTAGCAATTTATATCATATCAAATTACCTTATAATTCGGAAACTTTTAAAGAATATTATGTTTCAAAAAATAGAGGTAGTGTTACTGCAAAAGATATTTTGGATTATGCCATGCATGATAACACTCCTGATTTTAAAAAAACAGTTTTAAGACAAGGAAATGAAGTTAAAATAAGTGATGATAAAGTTAATAATCAAGTCGCTATACGAGTAGATGCTGTAAAATCTGCTTTTGTAGATTGGCTCTCAAATAACCAGGTTATTAAAAATGAACTCGAATCCATTTATCATTTAAATAATAACGCTTTTGTATCTAAAGTTTTTGATGGTAGTTATTTAGATTTTTCTCATATAAACACTTATACTCCTAATCCACACCAAATTAATGGTGCTGCTCATATTTTAGGAAATTTTGGAGGTGTTGTCGATCATAAAGTTGGTTTTGGTAAAACTTTAACTATTAGTTTAACCATTGATAAATTTTCTTCTACTGGTCTATCTAAAAAAAACTTGATCATTGGTATGAATGCTAATTATGTTAAGCTATACGAAGATATTAAATCCACTTTACCACATCTTAATGGCCTTTTATTACATAGTGACGATTTTGCGCCTTCTAAAAAACAAAATGCGCTTTTTAAAATAGCAAATACTAATTTCGATTTTATCGTTATTCCGCACTCTACTATTGATAAATTCCCTACTGAACCAGAAATTGAGTATCAAATTATAAAAGAAGAAAATCAAAACATTGCTAATGATTTAAAAGTTATTGAAGAAGAAGGCTTTAAAATAACCCCTAAAATGAGAGCTGGTCTTGTCAAAAAACAAGAGAATAATGAAATTCGTATGAAAACACTCTATGATATCATTAATGCTAAATCTCGCAAAGGTATTGTATCTTTTAATGATCTTGGTATTACTCATATTTTTGTTGATGAAAGTCACCAGTTTAAAAATCTTGCTTTTTCTACTAGACATACTAATTTATCTGGACTTGGAACTACTGCAGGTAATCAAAAAACATCAAAACTTTTAGTTTTTTGTAGAGCAATGCAAAAAAAATACAATGCTGATAAAGGTGTTACTTTTCTATCTGCTACAATTTTATCTAATTCTCTTGCTGAACTGTATTTGCTTTTTAAATACTTAACGCCTAAAAAACTCAAACAACTTAATATCTCTAGTTTTGATCAATGGGCTAGGACTTATGCCAGAAAAGATGTTAAATTCGAACAGAACTTAATTGGTATTGTTAAGAAAAAAGAACGCCTCCGTTTCTTTGTAAAGGTTCCTGAACTTGCAAAACAATATACTCATATTGCTCATGTTGCAGATGAACGTGTCTTTTCTATTGATAAACCTAATTTGAATACTATTTTTATGGAATTAGAGTCTTATCCTGAATTAAATAATTACATGAAGGATTTACAGGATTTTATGAATAATGGTAATCCTGCTTTACTTCATGCTGGTAAGCATTATACAGAAGATCAATTACAGGCTATTGGTCTTATCGCTACTAATTACGGAAGAAAAGCTGCTTTAGATTTAAGACTTGTAAATTCAAGCCTTTTTGATTTTCACCCTAACAATAAAATTAATCAGGTTGCACAAAATATTTTCAAGGTTTATAATGATTCTAAAAACTTTAACGGTACCCAGTTTGTTTTTTGTGACTTTTCCACTCCTAAAGCTAATACCTTTAATGCTTATGATGAAATTAAATCAATATTGATTAATAAAGGTATTCCTGAAACTCAAATTGCTTTTATTCATGATGCTAATACCTCTGTTAAAAAGAAAGATAAAATCTTAACAGACTTTAATGCCGGTAAATTAAGAATCCTTTTTGGTTCTACTCAAAAATTAGGTACTGGTGTTAATGCTCAACAAAACTGTATTGCTATGCATCATGTAGATATGGCTTGGCGCCCATCTGATTATGATCAACGTAACGGACGTGGTGAACGTCAAGGCAATTATGTTGCTAAAACGTTTAATAATAATCAAGTTGATAATTATATATACGGCACTAAAGGAACTACCGATGCTGGTATTTTTAGCCTTATTGCTACTAAAGCTTTTTTTATTAAACAAATTAAAGATGCTTCTATTACCACACGTACTATTGATGAAGGTATTATTGATGCTAATGGTAATATTGATGCTCAAGATCTAGGAATGCTAATTTCTAATGATTCTGATTTTATAGAAAAATCTAAATTAGAAAAAGACCTCAATCTTTTAGAACAAAAACACAAAGCATTTTCTTTAAAGATTTCAAATGCTAAAGTGAGTCTTGAATGGGAAAAACAGGATCTTGATAAACAAATTAAAACCCTCGATAAAGTTAATAAAGAAGCTGCTGCTGCTAAAGATTTTAAATTTACAGATAATCAGTTTAATCCTGGTTTTAATGTTACTTTGAAAGGACAATCTCTATCAGCTACCTCTTATAAATCTTTCGGTGAATTACTCCATCAAAAACTAGAGTCTATTGTTGTTTCTAAAAAGTATGATGAACCTCTAGCCGTATCTACAGATGGAAATTTTAAACTTGTTATTGCTGCTGTTGGACGTTCTATTCCTATTTCTCTTAATGAATATAAAATTTTTGTAGAAGGTCCTTATGGACTCAAATATTCCCATGGTAGAAATATGCTTGTAAAAGATAGAGTAGAGGCAGGGAAGTATTTTAAAAATGCAATTTCTAAAGTCTTTGACTTACCAAAAGCTATTGAGCAAAAAATTAATAATATTAATCATTCTATAACTAGCTATTCTAAAATACTTAATGATCAAAATCCTTATATTAAAGATATTAATTCTATTAAATCTAAAATTAAATCTATTGAAGATAAAATTGATAAAGAAAATAATAAAGATAATGACAAAGATAAAGAGAAAGAAAAAGATCATTCTAATGGTATTGATATTTAATTGGAAAATGCACAACTGCACCAGGCTATCTATTTAATCTTTTAATGTTATTAAAAGGATATCATTTCTATCCTTTTTTCATTGCAAACCACTCTGAAATGAGTGGTTTTTTATTTTAAGGGAAAGAAGAAGTTTTTTGTGATTTTTTTAATTATACTTTGATACTTTTTTCTAATTACTCTAAGTATTGATTAAATTTAAGTGTTGTTAAATATTTTAAAATCAATACTTATGAAAACTAATTTCTTTTCTGAATTAGCTAGGCTTGGTATATCTAATTGTAATATGTCTTTTTTACTTCATAAAGACAATTCTATGACTGTAAGCCTTAAAGTTAATCACTCCGCAGAGGATAATGCCCTTAATGTTATTCCTCCTCTTACTTTTACTTACCCTATAAATGAACTTGATGATGGTTTTTTTGATGCCATTAATCAGCCTATTAAAAACTCTGTTTCTCTTAATGATAATATTGAAGCCTTTGAAATTGCAACTAAAGAGGCGCAAGAAAAGTCTAAAATCGCTAAAGCTGAAAAAGAGAAAAAAGATAAAATCGCTAAAAAAGCTAAAGACACCTTTGATAAGGTTAAAGAATTAATTGCAAGCGAGGAATTTAATTTTAACGATGCTAAAGCAGTCACTAAGGCTCTTAATGATTTGCAAAGTATTAAATCTACCTACCCAAATTCGCAAGAAGTTATCCTGCTTATAAATGATATTAAATCAAAACAATCACAAGTTGATTTGTTTGCTTCCGATAGTAATACTCTTGATGCGTTTAACCTTGATAATCAAAACTCTTAAATTATGGCTCTTACTCCAACTGTTTTAAATCGTAAGTTCTCTTTTACTTCTAATGGACAAAAGATTGAACTTGCAGATATTCCTAATACAACTCCTAATCAAGTCCTTGAATTTTATAGTGGAGCTTATCCCGAACTCACTAACGGAACTGCTACCTATAAAGGTATTGAAAATGATAGCGAAATTTACGAACTAACCACCGTTATTGGTGTTAAAGGTTAATGTTATGGGAAGATATTATTGTGTTGCTCTTAAAAATAAATCTGAAAAAAATATTAAACGTGTTAATGATATTTTACAAAATGAGTTTGATGCTAAGTTTACCACTTTTGATGATGGCGCTGTTCAACCTATATTTTGCTCAAAAGCTTTTATTCGTGCTGAATTTCTTTATGTTAAACAGCATCCTAATTACCTTAAAAACTTTTCTCATTTTAACATACCTCAAGATAAATTAACGCTTGATAACTATACTCATATTGTTAGATGGGCTTATCGTGTTGGTTTTTCTGATAGGTTTAAAATTAATGCTATTTCTAAAGATAATGCGCTTCAAGTCTACGCTCTTGCTCAAATAGTTGATAGTAATGAGTATAATGACCTTTTTATTAAAAAAGGGGATGGCGTTAATTATGAACCTTTAACTGTCGTTAAAAACTATATAAAACATCTTTTGTAATGAGTTCTCTTGAAAATCAATTTAAATCTATTAAAGGATGCCACAAACACTCACAAAACAATCAACAGTTAGAAGAACTCAAAGCGTTTCATCTAACCCTCTACAATATCCTTATCGAAGAACAAGACAACCTCTTGAACTCCAATGCCAAACAAAAACCAATACTGAACTGCAATATGGGTGCATTGATTATTCTCCAATAATTAATAATGTAGTTTCTAATGCACTTACTTTTTTTAATTCTAATGAGGATGCTTTTAATTGTATAGAGATTATTTTTAATTGTTTTCCTGAATTTAAATCTTTACCAGTAGTCAATGAAAATAGATTAGAACTTGTTGTTCGTAACTTATTTAATGCTCTTAATACTAATTTTCCTTTTTCTAATTGCTATTGGTTTTCTGAGCATAAAACACTTAAACTTTTTAATACTATTTATTGTAACGACTTAGTGTACTCTATTTACTTAAAACCTATTGTTACTCAACATCAAAAATTTAGAAAAGAACTTTTACATCTTATTCTTGGCTTTATTAAAGCAATGAATTGTACCTCATTTTTAGATGATAATGATTGGACAAGCTCGTCTTTTTTTGAAATGCACGAAGAATGTGAACAAGATATTCAAGACTTTATCGATGCTAAATCTTTTATTAAAAACTTTAAATGTGATGCCTTTGACCTCGCTATTAATGTTTTTAACCCTATTAATGATACTGAAAAGCAACTTGCAGAAATTATGAGGGAACTTATAAGACTTAATCGTTTTGATTTTAGTCAATTCGTACATTATAGAAACCTTGATGATTGCGATGATTATAACTGTCAAGATAGTATTACTGCAGATAATCTTCAAGCTATTGAATATAGTGTTATTTTTTCTTATCAAGAAGATGATTATTATACAAATTGGATTTTATCTTATGTCAATGACCTTATGAATAATTCCGCTATGGATAATCATTTATATGATTTTATAACACTTTCTGATAATGGCATTTTTAGAGCAAATAACGATGCTATTTTATATAGAGAATATCTAGACTTAACTCAAACATTTAACGATTATATAACTTCTTTATTATGCTAAATGAACGACCTATTGATATTGATTTAATTGATATGAAACCCCAATTTACTATAACGGGATATTCTTCAAATTCTAATTTTAATACATCCTACTTTTTAGAGTTCCGATCTGTTTTGGAAAATGGAACACTATCTGAAGGTAAACCACTTTATAAAGATACTCTTAAAAACATTGTTCAATATTTTGAAGTTGAAACTCAAACGTGGACTTCTAAAGGTGTTTTTCCTAAAAATATTATCGCTCTTAATATGAATGAAAAAAGTGTTATTTGGTCGTTTAATCGTTCTGAAATGTACTTACATTTTAAAGATGATACTTCAATTAAAAGTGGGTTGTATCATTTACCTAAATTAATATTTAAACTTTCAAATCATAAACTTTCTGTCTTTGCTGTTAAACATTTTGGTAAACATGCAAAACTATATTATGCACCATTTTTTAATGTTTATGATAGCTGTGATGTTTGTATGGGTAACGCTAATCTTGAATTTAATTCTTTTGACATCTCTGATATTATTAAAACCACTGAAATCACTTTTTTTAAAAGCCTTTTTACACATTCAAACCACGAAAACTTATTTAATAATTCCCTTTCTCATAAAGAAAACCATAAGCGTTGGCTAAATTCTAATCAACCCTTTGACAATAATCTTCTTTTTCCCTTAAAATCAAATCAATCTATTTTATCACTCTCACAATCAATCTAATTATGACAACTACTTATTTTAATACGCCTGCATATTTTATTAATGGACAACATAGAATTACTGTTTCTTTATTTGGAGTAGGAGGAACAGGCTCTCTTTTGCTTACTAAACTTGCTAAACTTAATGCGTGTTTAGTCGCTTTAAACCATCCAGGACTTTTTGTGAAAGGTTTTGACTTTGATACCGTAGAACAAGCAAACGTGCTTAGACAAGGTTTTTTTATGGCTGATGTTGGAAAGCATAAAGCTAAACGCCTTATTTCTAAAATTAATCTGTGCTACCATACGGATTGGAAAGCATATGATTTTAAATTTGAATATCCACAACAGATTTTTAAAGATAAAGACAGCTGTGATATACTATCAAGTAATATTATTATCTCTTGTTTAGATACTCTTAAACCTCGAAAGGAACTTGCTGTATTTACAGACTTACTAAAGGCTTCAAATAGACATTTTAATGATACGGTTAAACCTTATTTTTGGTTAGACTGCGGTAATACTAGAACTGCTGGTCAGTGTATTTTGTCTACTATTAAAACCGATGGCAAAGCTATTTTGCCTAACCTTTTTGAACGTTTTGGAAATATTGACGATATGGAAACAGAAACCTTACAAGGTGCTGGTTGCTCAATAGCTGATAAGCTGATGGAACAAGACCTTTTTGTTAATGATAGTATTGCGCTTTTTGCTTCCAATCTTATTTGGAAACTTTTTAAAGATAAACGTATTGCCCATCAAGGCGCTTTTATTAATCTTGATACTTTTAAAGCTAATCCTATTAGAATTTAAAATATCTCTTGGCGGTGCTATCTTGCGCCGCCTTTCTGCTTTTGGCAGAAAGGCAAATGAAGCGGTAAATTTTTGTCATGGTTTTTGTGTCAAAAATCCACGCCAAAAATATTGTTTATTATTTAACTCTGTTAAAGGGTTTACCTCGCATAGACTGTCTTAAAAATTTAATTTCACCCTTTTATAAAGACCTTATTAAATTTTTAAAACAGACTATTGCTTCCCCTGGTAAAACATACCGCACTTTTATTTTTGGATAATTGGTCCAAAAATAAAAGTGCGGTATAATTTACCTTTTTCCTTGGCTTGTTTTTGTCATGGTTTTTGTATCAAAAACTCACGCCAAAAACGACTTACTCAGATGAAAAATATTTTAAGGGAAAAAGAAAGTTTGAGGTTACTTTTTTATTGATATACCTGTGTTTTTCTATGCTTTACCTTGATTATTTCTTAAATTTAAGTGTTGTTAAATAATTTAAAAATCAATACTTATGAATACTAAAAATGTACTTTTAGCTGAAGAATTTACTGCTCATTTAAAATTGGATCACTCCAATAAAAAATCATTTGAGAGTATACGTGTCGTTAATGAAAAAAATTATAGAATAGTTACTCTTAAAAATTCTCGTGGTGCTATTTATTCTTTCGCTTCAGATTTTGAACTTAATCCTGATGGCTCTCAAACTTATCATAATTTAATGAAAGAAGTTTTTAAAAAAAACCATGGTAATTTTAGAGCTACTGCACAAAAATTGCGTGAATGCCATTTTGAAGCCTTGAGTTTATTTGAGGAAAAAAGCAAAGAGTTTAATCCACCTCTTAAATATAATATTGGAGATTGTTTCTTTTTTGAAGGTTATGGTTCTACTAAAGGTGATCCTGGTAACCTTTTTGTAATTTATGAATTAAATGGAAACGCTGTTAAAGCAATTAAAATTGATACTCAAGAAATTATTAATGTGGACCATTTGACAGATTACAATGAAAAATTTGGTATTGGTTACTATATGGAAAGAAATTGTAAAACTATTTTTGATTTAGGTTTCTCTGAAAATGAGTTTAACTCTCTTATTATTGATGCTGTTGAAAAGAAGAATAATTATGATAATTCTATCAATGCAGCATCTGATCAAACAGAGGATCCTGCTGAAGTTTTTAAAAATGCTTTTGATTCTTTATCTGAAGATGAACAAGTAGAGGAGAAGCTACCAGAAGTAAATATTGTTGATTATTCTGAAAAAGCATTTGCGGTTATTGGTGATACTAAACCTATTAAAGAAGATTTGAAGGCTTTAGGTGGTCGTTGGAATAATAGACTTACTTGTGGTCCTGGATGGATCTTCTCTAAAAAGAAAATGAATGAAGTGAAATCCTTCTTAAAGGCTCAATAAGATGAAAGAATATATTTATAAAAGCAAGAGTTCTAGTGCCTGGGAAGGTGCTAAAGCTCTTTTGCTTAATGAAGTGAAAAATCTAGGTGGCGATGTTATAGCTGCAGGTAAAGAAATTACTATTCTAAATAAATCTGAAAAACGTATGTTTCAAGGCATGAACCTTAATGCTTATAAATTTGATATTGCTGCAGGTGAAACTATTATTTATGGCGTGCATTGTTCTAATTTAAGACTTATAAAAGATGGCCACTGATTTTAATTTTAAACCTCAAGCTTTTTATAGAATTATAGAAGTTAGAGAAAAACTTGGAAAGCCTATCATTGAACGTATGGTATGGAGTAATATGAGGTTTGATACAGTAGTGAAATGGGAGTGGTATTTTAAATATAGAGCTGCTTTACTGCAGATAAAATATCCTCGTTATAAAGTGGACTTAATTATGGGTAGTAAAGATCCTGTTGGACTAACTAAAGCACAGTTAGATCTGAAAGTGAAAAACAATAGAATTAAAACCTGCAGGAGAATGATAACTAAGTTTAAAAATGCTATCCAATCTTATGAAGAAGAGCAGAAAACTTTAATAATACCTTATTTTGACAATCCAAAATATTTGAAACTAAAAGACAAGTTAGAAACTTATCAATCTGAATTAAATCAACTACTTACCTCTCAATAAATTGAATATAAAAATTGTAAAAAATGAAAAATTTAAATTTAAAAATAACTATATTTGAATACTGCAGTATTGATTTTCGCAGTATTTAACAACAACCGAGGGCTTAATGTATTTTAAGTCCTTTTTTTGTATATTTGATATTCCTTAACTCACTTAAAATTATTTAAAATGCCTGCAACATCGATGATCGTAAAAAAAGAATTTCCTAATTTACCACCAACAGATACTATTAGATTTTCTCAAGAGTTTGTTCACACGTTCTTTTTTGATGATGAAAAAAAAATGATAGACGTTCCCATGGATGCTATTCGTATTATTTTTAAAATAGCTTCTGACTTAAGAAATTCTCAATACCAGGATAAAAACACATACCAACTTAATCTTTTTGATAAAGAGTTTTTAAACGAAAACAACACGTTTGCTACTTTTAATTTTTCTCTCTCTGAAGTGTCTTTGAATAGAAATACATCCAGAGTTAAAGATGCACTTCAATTTTTAGTAGAGTACAAAAAAGGTTGGTATAAATCAAAAAACCAAGACGGTAAGACTGTAAGTTCTTATGGAGGACTAATTTCTTCACCTTCTTACACTAAAGGAAGAACTACATTTTTAGTTTCTTCTTACTGGCTTAAAAAATTAGCATATTTACCAAAATATAACAATACCTTTTTTAAATTAGTATTTAACGTTTCTAATAATAAACATATCTTATTTCATTTTTGGTTAATTACTATTCCTGATTATGGTACTCAAGTTAATTTTGAGACGTTTAATACACGATATAATTTAAATTATAAAGATGCTAAGAGCTTAACAAAAGGTTTTTTAAAACCGATTAAAAAAACTCTAGACCAATACTCATTCAAGTCTTTTAATTATTCTTATAAGAAAGATTCTATAAATATTGTTCCTTATGTTGTCACTAGCTTAGATAACGTAAAACCTGAAACTAAAAAAACTTTAAATATTAGTCAAAAACTTCATTATTGGAAACTAAGACATAAATTAAGTGATAAACACATTACTACTCTTAAAACTCTTTTTAATAATGATGGTAGTGCTATTTATTTACTTAATGATGCTTATAAACTCTTTACAGCTGCATGTAGAAAAGTTGGTAAAAAAACAACGTCTTTTACTTCAGATCAGTTTATGAAAGAATTTCAAACTCATATTATTGAACATTACAAAACAACAAAGGCTTTTCAATTAATGAAAAATGGATATCCTAAGATTGTTTAATTCGTAATTACACTACCCTAAATTCGTAATTACACTACCCTGATGCACTTTTTTACTAAAATATGGTCTATAAAATGGTACTTATTCGTAATTACACTACCCTTTCCTTTTTTCATTCGTAATTACACTACCCTGAAATACAATTTTATGAAATCATTCGTAATTACACACCCTTTGAATTCGTAATTACACTACTCTAAATTCGTAATTACACTACCCTGAATTCGTAATTACACACCCTTTTGATTCGTAATTACACACCCCTTAAAAGTAGCAAAAACCCTTTGTTTATGTGACTTTTAAGAGTTCTTAAAAATATTAAATATATAATATCTAAATTATTAATATAAATATAAAAGAAATATTACCGTCCAACTACGGAGTAAAACGTTTTATTTAAAGGGAAAAAGAAAGTCGATTTTCAAACTGGTTATAATTCGTAATTACACACCCTTTTTTGTAAATACACCTTGTAATACTTATCATTAGCTCAATTTCTATTCGCGAAAAATACACTAAGTTTTGCCACTTATTTAAATTTCTTCTCTCTAAAATTTTCTCTAATTTCAAAGATTTTCTTTTTCCCTTGAAATGATTTCGTAATTACACTACCCTAAATATTACAGGTTTTTCTGCAGATAATATGTTTTTGAATCTTTAACTATAGTTAATGCTGATCTATCTTTGAAGTTTTTATAGAATCCCCAGTATGTTATATCAATGATACCTAAAGCCTTTAATTGCTTATAAAACGCCTCTAAATTAGTATCAACAACAATAACTTTGTTATTGATACAACAGGTATATATTTGATTAATTCGCTTGTCCATGGACAGCGAAAATAGTGTTATTTTAAGGGAAAGGAAAAGTTAAATATTAAATTCTCTTTTTTTTATTCTGTTTTGTTTGTTTGGTACATTATTTGTACATATATTGTACTAATAATTAAAATTTTATTGTTATGACACATCAATTTTTAAACCTAGAAGAGATTATAAGACAAGATCATTTCGTTATTATGATGGTATTGATGTTGTTTTTTGTTAGAAGATTAAAAAGATTATCTGGTCTACCAACGTTATTTGTTGTAATTGGATTAGCTTTTATTCCTTTTATGAGAATAATGATACCATACATATGCTTTCTAGAAGCTTTTTTAATAGTATATACTGTTCTTAAAAGACTAAGGGTAGTATAGTTTAGTGAGTTAGTTAAAAAGCCTGCAAATAGCGGGCTTTTTTTATTTACACTATTGTTATTTTTATAAAGAAGAAAAGAGGCCCGAAAGCCTCTTTTGAAGTGAGTAGTCCCCAACGTAATTGCCTACTGAATTACACTAATCACTTTTTTTCGTTTTTTTAGAAATTTTGAAATGAAACATGGTAAGCATATTTTAATTCTTATTTCTTTATTAAGTAATTGTTTCATATCTACTTGATAATTATTTTTTTATTAATAGTCTTATTACTACTCAAGTTAACTCTTACTAGATATACTCCTTTACTTAAGTAGTCTGTATTTTTTGAATAGTTCTCTGTATTACTATTTATAGAATCTTGGAATATCTTTTTCCCTAGAATATCAAATAGTTCTATACTTACTATTAATTTATTCTTTGGATTATAAAGAATTAACTCTGACGAACTATTATTGTGATATACATTTATACTATCTGCAGTAAATTCATCGATAGATAATGAACTCTCTTGAAATGTTATTTCAAAACGATCTGGATAACTACCGGATACTAAATTAATTTCAAAATTTGTAGTTCTTAAATCAGTATAAGTATCATTTAATATATCATGAATATAAATAGGCTGAGTTGAATCAAAATTTTGTACATCTATAAGTCTAAATCTTATTAACTCATCATTATCTAACGTTAATTCTAACGGAAGTATTAAATCGAGATTAAATGCATTTGCTTGAGTAACTAATTGATTGATCCCTTGTGGCCAAAAAATATCAGATGGGAGTATAGTGTTTATTTTACTTTCTACTCCATAATCTTCACCAGGTGTAAAGCTATTTTTTAAATTTTGAACTAATTGTCTTGTATAAGTATTGTTAAAATCAATATTCAGTCTAAATCTTTTACAATCTGATGGAACTATTGAAAGTCCATCTGGTGTATAATTAATTATTGATGAAGTATTATTAGTTGAAGCTGATTCAACTATACTATTAGTACGGAAGAACTCACTTTGAATATCACTTTCTTTATAAAATGTTCTAAAGCTGTCAGATATTATAATACTTCCATTAGTTAAGCCTTTAATAATAAAACCTTGACCAATAGGAATGTATCTTTTAGCTATTTTTCCAGAATTTGAAACATTACCAACACTATTAAGATTACCTGAAGTATCATAAGTATTAAATGTTGCAGGAACAAATGTTTCAATTGATCCTGAAGCATCTATAGTGTAACTCGCATAACCACCTTTATAATTAGCTAAATTGTGAGAAGTTACATTTTGATCTTGTTCCCAATAATATAAAGTTCCTGTATCTAATAAAGAAGCGTTATTAACATTATGTATTAATGCTACAGCATCTAAAGCCGATGGATATGGATTTCCTATAAGAGTTTCTTTGTTTGCTTCTACTGCTACTGTTATTTCACCTTCATTTGGTTTACCTCTAAAATCATATAATTGGCCAGAAGAAACTGTTGCACCAATAACCCCTTTCATTGTGAATCCATATCCAGTTTCCACAGTACCATTTTGTCCTACATAAATCCAATCATTATAATTCATTCCTGGATTATATTTCCACAACCAATAATCTTCTATATTTAATGGATTACTTGTACCATTATAATTATTTGTAGAATAACCAGCTAGATTACTATTTAAATTATCTAAAGCATCATAAATATTTTGATTAGGAATGAATGTATTATTATCTGTTGTATTTACAGATACATTACCTACTGGAGAACACCAATAGTTGTAAGAATAATTATTAGAAGTACCTTCCTGGTAAACACTTAATTGTCCTATTCCAGAATTACCTGTTGTTCCTGGTCCTTGTATTAATTGCGCATTATTTCTCAAATACATAAGTGAATTAATATTTTTAAGCTCTAAATTATCTTCAATATAGAAGACTTCATTAGTAACATAAATAGATTCACTATTTATAACACTAACTTGAGATATTGATAGATGAGAAATAAAAATTAATATTATTAAATTAATGTTTCTCATAATTATAATGTTACTTGAGTTGTTGTTAATACGCCATTAATCATTTCTATCTTATAATGATTACCATTAACTTTATCTTTCATAATAAGATGTCCATCTTCTATTAATAAGTTACCATCATAAATTTCTACTTTTTCATCATATTGAGGACTAGTTAATGTATCTTTAAAAACAGTTTTGCCTTCTAAAAAAGAAACAGTTCTAGATACTAATGGAGGTAATACTTCTAAACCTCCATTAGTAATTCTCATACCAGAATCTGCAGTTATATCAACATAATAGTAATCTGAACCTATTTCAATATTTCCAGATGAAGCAGATATAAATTGAACATCTCCATCTATATCCGATAATGTAATTGTAGAACCATTTAAGTTTATTCCACCATTTAATTCTAATTCATTTGTAGTAGAATTACCTATATCACTTACCGCTTGAAGGTTAGTACTTTCTTTTAATGCTATAACACCTGTTTCATTTGGAAGTTCATACGATTGGTTTTGTGTCAATAAATTTTGATGTATAGCTCCTATAAAGTCTGTTTCAGGATTACCTACTCCTAAAGAGCCTCCAATTGTATAGTTTGTATAAAACCATTCTTGGTCTATATCAATAACCGCTTTAAAATCTGTATAGGATGAATCATAGTCGCCAAGTGTTACAATTAAATCACCACCTGATCTTGTTCCTGTTTCATAATAACCTTGTAACCCTAGATTATTTATACCTTTTAATGCTAATTCTCCAGATTCATTTGGAAATATAATACTTCTATCTGCAGTATTACCATTATTTTTCAATTGCGTTGTGTAAGCTCCTGTAATAAAATTAGTCCAACCATTTACTTCTAAACCTGATTTAGCTTTTATAATACCTGAATTATCATCGATAATTAATTTTGTTCCATTACCACTATCATCAAAATCCCCTAGGGTTACGTTTAAATCTGCATTATCTCTAGTTCCTGTTTCTGAATATCCTTCATGAGCTATTTGCAATTGTGAATCAATCACTATTCTACTCCATGTTGTACCATTAAAGTAGCTAAATGATTGCTCTGTTAAATCATATACCATTAATCCTGTAGCTGGATTTGAAATGTTAGATTTTTCTAAAGTAGTTAAACGAGGAATTAAAATTCCCGAATTGTTTGTATCTAAATCTAAAATAGATGATGGATCAGGATTTGTAGTTCCTATTCCTACTTGAGCATAAGTTAATTGACAAACTAATGCTAATAAAATTAAAATGTAATGTTTTGTTTGTTTCATAATTTGAATTTTTAAAATATTATTATTTACAAAAATATAAATTATTTACAATTAATAATCATTTTATTATAAATTTAATATTTAACCCTTTTTAGTTAATAACACCTTTAAACATTAATAATATAACCTTATTTATCTGTTGTATTTTAAATATCAAATTGTAAATTATTTGTTTTCTAGTTTATTATTCTTATTTTTGAAATCAATAAAAAGTAAAGTTTTCCGTTTAGGAAATATTTCAGAAATTAATAGGTATTTGAAGAATAGTATTATACCTTTTAAGTAATTAAAGCCAGTTTTTATAACTGGCTTTTTATTTTAAGGGAAAGAAAAAGAGTTTTAAGTATAAATTTATTATTTCTTTATTTTATAACTAAAATATTTTCAGAATTAACATAAGAATTTGATAGTAAATAGTTTTTTACTTCATTAATTTCTATTCCAAGTCTATAGGCTATTTCTTGAGTATTATAACCTTTTTTATTTAGTTTTTGAATCTTTAGAAAATTAGAATCTATTTTTTTCTTGTTTTTTAGAAGTCTATTTTTAGCTAAAATCTTATAAGAATACTCTTCTACATTTTTAATGTTTTTATCATAAATTAATTTTCTCATTGCTTTGGATATAATTAAATGGTTTAAATCCTCAGATTCAACTGTAATTATACCTTTAATAGATCCGTTCCAATACTTAACAGCAGCTATAACTAATTTTGTTTTCATTATGGTTTATATTCTTTTTTAAATAATTTTTTTGGTGCTTTTAAATACGGTATATATCTTGAGAAGAAATCATTCAGATTATCTTTAAATTTTGCTTCTGGTATTTCTTTATAGGTAAAACCTGATTCGTAAGTATTAATTATTGTATTAATTTTATCCCATTCTTCAGAAATGGAAGTTTTTTGATTTTCAACGTTAATTTTTTTACCATCGATGATTTTGTGATTAAATATGTCTTTTTTTAAATGAAGTTTAGAATAACCAAAAGATAACTCAAAATCTGTGTTAAATTTATAGACTTCATAAAAAAAATTTATTTTATGGTAGTTATTAAAGCCGCTTAAACTATTTAAACCTTTATTAAGGAAATTTTGAAATGTTTTAATTTTTTTTGAAAAATCTATATATGAAAGATGAATGCATTTTTTTGAATAAACATTATGCTCCTTTTTATTGATTTTATCTAGTATTACTTCAATCAATTTACTATTTTGATACTTTAGTAAAAATTTTATGCTAGTATCATCAGAAAGGTGCATATATACTTCCTCAGAATAATAATATTTTTTTTGACCTCTCTTTTCCATTGTATAAAATGGGTAGTAATAATTGTATTCTAAATCAAATTGCATATTTTATTTTTTTAATAAAGACTCTAATTCATTTATAATTTTAAGACTAACATTTTTTAATTTTCTGAAAGAATTAATATCTATGTCTTCAGCGTATATAAAAGGTTTGTTGTATCTACAATATTGGTTGTTTAATAGAGTTGTTCTTAACCTTAAAGATATATTATATTGATCCTGTACCCAATCTTCTATAGGAGTTTTATTTTCATCAGAGTTTAAATATATTTTAATCTCTTCCTTTTCTTCCTTACTTAAGGACCTTACAAATAATCTTAAATCCATTTTAATAAATTTTCTTTACATTTATAACAAAAGTAGTGTTTTTACACTACATATAAAAATATTTTACTACATTTGTATAATAAATTACTAATCATATGAATATAGAAAATTCTAAACTAAAAGATTTTAGAAATTATATTTATCATAAATCTATTGAATTTGGAGAGGATTTGATGCCAGTAGATGTAGTTCAAATTATTTTAAAAGCAAATAGATCTGGAAAATTTAAATATATATTAAATACAACTTATTATTTATGGACTTTTGAGTTATTAATTGATGTTTATGAAAGTTGTGGTTTCTCTTTTCCTGAAGAACATAAATTAATTTGTATTGATAATCACGATGAATATTTTAAATAACTTTAAATATGAAAATATATACAATACCTTTAAAAGTTTTTATTTATGCTGAAAGTTTCGGAGGAACTTGTGTAAGGTTTTGTCTTCCAAAAGGAAAGGTATTTTACACTGTTGAACTTCTTCCTGAATATGGAATTAAAGATGGTAAAATTATAGGAAGACTTAGAAATAAAGAATATTATTTTGATATTAATACTAAGGTGCTATGTGATTGTAGATATTTAAAGGATTATTGGGATACATGGAAGAATGGAGAAAGATTTTTTAATCAATGGTTTATAGAAAAAAAAGATGTTCTTTAAATCTAAGTTATTAATATAAATGAAATATAATTAACTAATGGTACTAGATTCAATTGTAGATAATTTACAAGAGACACGTTTAATAAGTGTATCAACTGCAAATAAACTAAAGAAAAGAGAGCTTGTTGAAAAAAGCGAACTTATTAATCTTAATAGCCTTTTTGCTATGTATGAAGAATATGATAATTGGAATATAGCAGTTAATTTATATACTAATCCAAGTGAAAGTGATGGTAGCATTGATTTTCACTCTTGCTTATATGTTATTAAAAATGATTATAATGATAAAATGATTTTAGATAAAAGAAAAACTTTATTGATGCATTATGAAAAATGGTTTAATGACTTAGTTAATATTAAAATTTTAAAATCTAAATAATCGATGGCATCATATATTTTAGTTTTAGACAGTAGATTTTCTACATATTGGACTTTATCCGATGATGATGGAAAACTTGTTTTTTTTGAAAGTTATAAAGAAGCAAAAAAGGTAGGAGAAAACTTAATTAAAAATAAGGAAACTAATACTTATGATGTTTTTAAAAGTAGATAACTAACCATAGTAAATTAATACTAAAAACAAATTAAAATGAAACAAAAATTAACAACAACAGTAATGCATCATCTTTTTTTATGGGTGTATAATTGGAAAAAGGAAGATTTTGAAATTGCTTTTAAATCTTCACATTTAGGATGGCAATATCAATGGGATAAATTTCAAGGTAATTTATCTGAAAATAAAGACAGTAGTACAGCTATTCTTGAAACGGTTTTAAATATGGATGATCTACATCAAGAATTACTATTAGATTATATCATAAATCAGAAGTATGCTAATTCTATAATATCTATGGATGAAAATAAAACTTGGATGAAAAGTGCTGAATTTAAACAATTTTTAAAAGATACTAATGAATAAACTATATGTATTAACTCATTTATATGATATTTGTGGTCAGGATGTTTTTTTTATATCTAATGAAGAACCTGAAATAATATTTAAAAAAGCTATATTTATTCAGTTAAGAGCTGAAGCTATAATTGATGAATCTAAATCGATAAGTACTAGGAATTTAGCAAGTATTTTATTTAAACATATTGAGGCAATAGAAATACCATTTAAAAATGAATCAAGTGCATTTAGAATAGATATGTACGAATTAAGAGAGTCTTTTTGTTCTATAACAGAAGATTTAAAAAATGAAATGCAAGAGCATTTTAATTTACAGATCCTCGACGAAGATATAAGTAATTCAGATGATACAATTATATAACTAAATATAATATCAATGGATAAAAATAAATATTGGATGAAATTATTTAAGCTATTTACAAATGTTTTTGCTTTAGTGTTTATTGTTGGTTTTGTTTTTTGGGTTCTGTACATAAATATTAGTCCTAACAGTACAGGTAAGGTCGATGATTTTTTTTTGATTATAATGATATTAATTTCTATAGTAATTACATTAATAATAGGGTTTAAAAAATATATGAAAAACAATAAATTACCTCGCTGGTTTAGAATAATAAGATATTACTTCAATTGTCTTTGGTATCATGTTCTTTTTCCTATTGGAATAGAAGAAGATAACTTTACTAAACAATTTAAAAATGAAGAGTAATTGATAAGTTAAAACCTATTTTACATAAGAAAAATTATAATACATAAATAATGTGATAAATTATAGTGTTTTATCACTACAAAATGTATGTTTGTATTTTAATACATGATATGATAAGAAAATTAATCGATATAGGGGCTCATAAAATAGGAAACAAAAATAAGCTAGGTATTTTCATGGGGTTTAATGAAAAGTATGCTAGACAAAGGGTAAATGAGCTCTACAATAGAGAAAGCGCTTCGTTGCCAATTTTAGAAAAACTATTAGAAGCAGCTGAATTAAAAGAACCATTAGAAAATTCAATAAATAAAGAATATAAAAAAATTTTTAAAAAATAATTTTTATATGTAGTGCAAAAACACTACATTTGTTAAACACTTAAACCTTAAACTTAAATGCGTATGAAAAAAATACTGTTTATTATTATGCTTTCTTTTTTATTCAATTGCAGGGAAGATGCTAAAGTTGTAGAATCTAATAAGAATGTAGAGTCTATTATTTCTATCGATGATCTTAAAAAAAATAAGATATCAAAAGTAAAAGATGAAATTATCTTATTATTAAATAATGAAAAGTTAGATAGATTATATTTTAAACAAAAAATATTACCTTTGATTGATAAATTAGTAATCTATAACAAAGACAATTATCAAATATTAAAAAAAATAGGTGATAAAGTTTCTAAAGAAACAAATACTGAAGCTTTTAACCTTGGAATTCAAAATTTAAAAAACGAACTTAAAAAATCTTAATTATTATGAAAAATTTATTAAAATTCACATTTGTATTTATAGCTTTATTATCTTTTTTTAATTGTGAAAATGATGATTCAGTTAGTGACCCTATTATATCTGAGGATATAGTTTTAAAATCAGTTTTACAACTTAACTTAGAAGCTAATCCTGATAAGACTTATTTAGATTTCCCTTTTCCTGTTGGGATGAATGATTCTTATAATTCAAATACTATAATAGGTTGTATTTTTACAGAACCTTATACTTCCGAAAATTCAATTGTAGAAGCAAAATTAGTAAATAACAACTTAAATGGAACTTTAACTTATGAAGGAGAAACTTATAGTGTAGGAGAATCTATTATTGTTGATGAACTAAATCAATGCATACAAAACTTTTACCAATCATCTTTTTACTATGTTGGTTTAGAAACTGGTACACATGAAATTGAGATAGAGATAACAACTTCACGAGGGACAACTTATAGTATAATTGAAACTATTTTATTTGAGTAAAATAATTTTTATTAGATAATTTAAAAGGGGTATAATTATTATACTCCTTTTTTTATGTAAATAAATTTTCGTTTGATTTTATATTAAAATAAATGCTAAAACTAAATAAAAGAGTAAGAGAAATTACTTATAAATATTCTTCATTATCAGGACAAATAAGTAGTAAAAAATTAAATAAATCAGTTCAATTTGAATCTGCTCTTAAAAGAGATTTCATTTATCTATTAGAGTTTAACCTTGATGTTAAAGCATATTTAGAGCAAAACAATAAGTTAAGAAAATATACTCCAGATTTCATAGTTAGCTATCATGATACTTTTAGAAAAAATGAAGTGATAGAAATTAAATATCAAGAAGAGTTAGACAAAGAGGATGAAGATCTTAAAGTAAAATTAGAAGCTGCTAGATTATATTGTATTAAAAATGATTTGATGTTTAGGGTTTGTACTGACGAATATATTTATATTAAGAATAAAACTAGACTAAGAAACTTTAAATTTCTAGCTAGGTACAGAGATTGCTTTGATGGAATTGATTTTAAGAAAACAGGTGTCGAAATTGATGCAAAAGATTCACTTTTATTACTAAAAAAACTTAGAACAGAGAAAAAAAAAGATCATACAATAATTGAATTAATAGATCTAATTACAAATAACAAAACTCAAAAAGCGCAATTAATTTTTTTAACTTGGCATATGATTGCTAATAATTTTATCCTTTATGATAAAGATAGTTGGTTGAATTTGGATTCAAAAATATGGGCTCATTAGTTTTAAATTTTAATATTAGAGAAAAGGTATAACTTCTTTTATTACATAAATACTCTTTCTGATAACTTTAAATGTTTTTAATAAATAAAGCCAGATTAAATATCTGGCTTTATTTATTAAACTGTTAATCTACTAGGTGATTTAAATAAACAATTTAAAGAGAATAATGATTATCATAATTAGGAATTACTACAGATTTCCAATAAGATTCTTTTCCATCAGTTGTAACAAATTTAATATAGAAAACATTTACATTACCAACAGTGTTAAATGGAGCAGGATTAAACATATCATATGCTCCAACTGTTTTATTGTCGATATCTTGTGCATAAGTATTACAACCATCTGCAGCTGTAACAAATGGAGTACATTTAGGCTTATTACCACTCATATTTAAAGTGTTAAATACAACATGAGCATTATTTGTTACTAAACCAGATTGTAATCCAGGACTACCTCCGTAAGTATTATAAGTATTAGTAGTAACTGTGTTACTAAAATTTAAATTCTGTTCAATTACATTACCGCTACCTACACTAGAAGTTATATAGATTTTATCTAAAGTTTGATTAGTAGCTAAAAAGTCTGATTCTGTTAATACATATGCAATATCAAGTTCAGATCTATTTGAACAACCAGAACTTCCTAATATAACTCCCTGTTTTTGAAATAATCCAACTATATCGTTTGTAAACTTAGGAATAACAACAATTTGAACAGGTATTGTTATTTCTTCTGATCCATTACTAAAATGGAAATTTACAATCATATCTGTAGAACTTGTAGCTTTAAAATATAAAGTGGTATCACCATAAGGTATACTTGTCGAATTTGAATTATAAGGTATTTCAGGATATATTGGAGGAGAAGGATTATAATCATAAAATTCACCACTTTGAATTGCATCACTGTTTTCTAAACTAAGAGTCCATCCTGGAGATGTTTCATAATTATTTATTGAAATAGATTGAATATCTCCCTCTTCTAATTGAATGTAAGTTGGATTAACAAAAATATTTAAGTTATCTACTGTTATAATTTCTGTTGTACTTTTAGTTATAGGTGTCGTATTATCATTAGTTACATAAAAAATAATTTCATGAACACCTGTATTTGAAGGTGTATATTCTAATGAGTGATTTCCTGGACTTATAACATAAGGTTGACCTTCATTAATTAAATTACCATTGTAAATTAAATTACCATTACCAGTATTTGTAAAAGCAAAAGTATAATTTGAGTTACCTACCAATTCAGTAATAGTCAAATCAATGTTTGTTGTAGAATTTACATTTATATTATCACTTGAAGATTGACTTGATACATTAAAGTCATTCAACGGAGTAAAATCAATTACAATATCAGAATCTTCACTAATAGGACTTTCATTAGAGTTTGTAACTGTAAATGTTATATTATGTTCTTCAACATTATTACCTGTATAACAACCAACTGAAGTTCCAGGAACAAATGGAATTGGTTGTCCTTGTGAATATGTATTACCATTATAATTTAAAGACCCTGATTGATCTGTAATAAATATTAATGTATAAGGAGCGCTTGAACCATCAATTTCAGTTAAATTGAAGTTTATATTAACACAATTTTCTATTTGTTCTGAATTTTCTTCAGGAATAGCAGTAAAATTGAATGTAGGTATAACAGGTTCATTTACTTCTATTGTAACACTATCGGTTTCTTCTTGTAAAGTACTTAAATTAATAACAGTAAACTCAATATTAATATTTCCTACCTCAATAGAATTAAACTCCCAAGAAGAGCCTCCAACACTAATAGGAATATAATTATTTGGGTTAATAGTTGTAGCTGCATTTAGTAACTCACCTGTTTCAGAAGAAGTGATCACATATTTAATTTCATAATTTGTTCCAGATGCTGTAGTTTCATTTATATCAAAGAAAATATTTGTAGTTTCTCCTAATATAATACTTCCATCTTGAGGTGTTGCACTAAAAGTAAATTCAATATTTTCAATTACAAAATCAATATTAGACGAATGAGTAACACCATTTGAATCGGTTACTTCAACATTTAAAGTAACATCACCTATTGATATTCCTTTAAAAGTATAATTTGTATTACCTACACTAATATTATGATATACACCATAATCCAAATTAGTGTTACCTTGATATACCTCTCCATAACCAGTGCTTCCTGACTCAATACTAAATTGAACTTGATATGTAATTGAAGGATCATTTTCTGCTTGAGTAATAATAGCAAAGAAATTTTTAATTTCATTTACTAATAATGTTCCATCACCTACTGTAGAGAGAGTGAAATCGGTTGTATTATATAGAATGCTAAAACTTTCTGTTTCTTGAGAACCACCATCACAAGTAATGGTAAAGTCTAAATCATGCGCTCCTTGAGTAGACCCTGCATAAGTAGCTACAAACGAACTAGGATTAGAACCAAGGTTAATCACTTGACCAGGTGTATACGTTGTACCATTATAATCTAATGATCCACTCTCTGAAGTGGTATAAATCATAGTATAGTTTGTACCAGGTACTGTACTATTGACATTAAAGTTAATCGCTACATCCTCTCCTACAATAGCACTATTCTCTGAAGCAATAGCTGTAAAGTTAAATTGACATGCAGGGGCATTATCAACAGTAATGGTTACTGTTTGTGTTTGCTCCTCTCCTGTTGTAGTGTTTACTGCAGTAAATAATAACTCTGTAGTTCCAGCACTACCCGCTTCAAAAGTCCAAGCAAAGTTACCAGTAGTTACATTATAGAACGTGTTGGTATTTAAAGGCGTTCCGTTATTAGTCACACTTCCTGTACCACTAACCATCACATATTTTAATTGATAATCCGCACCACTAAATAAGTCTTCAATAATCGACATATTAATAGCGGTAGAACCACCAGCGCCAATGGTATTATTTTGAGCAGCTGCAGTAAAGGTATACGAGATATCCTGAACATCCATTGCAATAGTTGTACTATGTACTACACCATTAGAATCAGTAACGGTAGCTACCACATTTACTAAACCTACAGCTGTACCTTCAAAATTAAATCCAGTACTACCAATAGCAAGTGGATAAGAAGTCCCTAAAGTAAGCGCAGCACCACCATTATCGGTAATATTACCATTACCAGCAGTACCTGTACCTAAAGAAAAGACGACATCATAAGTAATCGATGGGTCCGTAGCTGTTTGTGATAAGAACAGTGTAAAATCTTCAATGGTATTAACGTATAAAGAGGTATCACCTGCAGACGTTAAATTAAAATCGATATTACTATAAGCAATACTAGCTGATTGAGTTTCTTG
>NZ_JACHWV010000011.1:0-44818 GCF_014191595.1 Mesoflavibacter zeaxanthinifaciens subsp. sabulilitoris
GAATTTCCTACGGAAATTCATTGCAATTTTCTATCTTTCAGCTTCAACGGAAAATCGTGCCGATTTTCCGCAACTGAAATTTATACGCTAACGTTAGGCAACATTTGAAAATGACCGAAAACCAAAAGAAATCTGACAGACAATACGCTGCTTATATGGCTCGAAAATTTTTCAGTGGAGCAATTTCAAAGCATCAGGTTTTGGACAGTTTTCCCGACTTTGGAAATGATTATAAGATAAAGCGACTTTATAATCGGATTACGAATAAGCCGAAAAAAAGTTGGTTGTTTGGAATCTCTGAAAAGAAATACCAAACTTTTATGAATGAAACTTATGAACTAATTGACGAGCTCGAAACTGGACGATTGAGATTGGAAATTATGAAAAGATTATTTAAGGAATTATGGTTGCATTCGGATAATTGTGCAGAACCTATTGAACATATTTGGTTTTCAATAAGTGAAGTTGCTAAATCAACAAATGAATCGAGAGAAGAAATTAGAACGCGATATCTGAATTTTCTAGTGGAAAAGGGAATTGTGGAATTAGTATCGTGGGAACCATTGAAGCATAGATTTACGGAACTTGGAAAAGAGATAAAAACCGAATCTGATATAGAAATTTTAATAAAAAACGTTGCCTAACAACGGCTATAGTTCATTACGGCTGAAATTCCTAATCGGGATTTCAAGCCTTTTTGCTAAATTTATGGTTACGGCGGAATGATACTCGCGTACCATTCCGTAACGAAACCATAGCCAAAACCGTTGTGCATAATTTAACCAAACCGAAAAATGTCATTTACATTAGACGAAAAGTATATAAAAGAAACTGAATCAGAATTGAACGTAAAATTCCCTACTGAATTTAAAAACCGTATGATTAAATCAAATGGTGGCGTATTGGTTACGGACGAATTTGAATTTGAGCTTTTTCCTTTTTTTGATAAATTTGACCGAAAAAGAATAAGTCGCACTTGTAATCACATCGGACTTGAAACAAAAAATGCTCGTGAATGGATTGGATTTCCAGAAAACGGAATTGCAATTGGTTCTGACGGATTTGGAAATTTAATAATCTTGACTCACAATGGAGACCGAATTTTAACTGACGAAATTTACTTTTGGAATCACGAAATTGGAGAAATGGAAAAAATAGCGAAATCTATAATCGAATTGGATGAATAAATAGGAATTATGGCAAACAAATGGGGAATTCCGATTGAAGTTGAAAATTTAGTATTATCAAGAGATAAATCCTGTGTTTATTGCGGAGTGATTTTTAATCAAAATGACAATTCAAGAAAAACAAAACAATCTTGGGAGCATATAGTAAATGACATTAGAATAAATGGAGCTGACAATATTGCTCTTTGTTGTATGTCTTGCAATGCGAGCAAAGGTGCTAAATTATTAGAAATATGGCTCGAAAGTAAGTATTGCAAAGACAAAGGAATTACAAAAGATACAGTTGCTTTAGTTGTTAAAGAAGCGATTGAAAATAAACCTAAACTCAAATAAAAAAACTATGCACAACAATGTATAACCGCAATTACGGCGGATTCGACTACGTCCGAATCCACTCGGAATTGCTAAAGTCAGTGCTAAACCGAAAATTAAAGCATATTAACCCGTAACTGACGGTTATACGAGACCGTTGGCAATAATTTGAACGAAAAATGGAAAGAACATTAAATTTTCACATATTTAGATATCATTTAAATCCTCTATCTAATGATTCTCAACAAATCGAACTCTTTCCTAACGAAAAGAAAACACCTGAAGAATTAAAAGAAAGGAAAAATGAATTCTTTAGCGAAACATTACACGATTTAGACTTTTATAAAGACGAAAGAAATCCATTAAAATTAGAACATTCAGAAAATGAATATTTTCTAATAAAATTAGCACAAAGAAAGACTACACGAATAGTGCAAGATTTCGAGGACTTTGAAATTACTAACGAACCATTTGTTTACATAATAATAAATAACAATCCAGAAGTTCAAAAAATAGCAATTAGTGAAAACACAGAAGCGTTTACCGAACCAAAAGTAGTTAAGAATATTCTTGAAAAACTTTTTAACAAAGGGTTGAAAAAATACGGTCTTGGTGTGTCAGTTGAAGAATTATTTAAGAAAGAATCTTTTTGGAAATTTGTACAAGCTCATAGACAAGAAATAAAACTGATTGATTTTAAATACATTAGACCAAATATGGCTAATATTTCAAAATCACTTCCAGAAGATTTTAGAAATTTTACAGATAATGTAAATAGCAAAGAAAGTCATATTGTTTTAAAAGCACCGGAAAATGGTATTTTAGAAAACATTGACAAAAAAAATGAGGCTATAAACGGATTGGTTGAATACACATCCGAAGGAGCTGGTGATATAAAACTTAAAATTAAAGGTGTTAAAAAAAGATATTCTACTAAAGAAAATCCTGTAACAATAAAAATTAGCGAAGCGCAAATTGAAGGACCTGCTGAACAAGTAATAAAAGTTTATCAATCAATCGTATCTGAATGAGATTAGCAAAAAACATATCGTTTTATATAATCATTGCTTTTTTAATTTGTTTAGTTTCAAGTTATTTAAAATCTGATTTTCTTTTCAAATACTTGACTGAAAATATAATAGGATTGCTTTTAACTTTACTTGCAATTAATACTGCCACGTTAGGTCTTATAGCTTCGAAAATTCAAGATATGCTTGAAAAGCACCCTAAAATGTCGTTTAAGAACACAACTCGGGAAATGAAATTTTCCTTAACAGAACAAGTCATATTAATTATTGTAAGTGTTATAGCTTTAATTGTTTTAAATAGTTCTGTCGTACAATTTCAATATAAAGAATTAGCTTTAAACACAATTCTTGTTGGAGTTTTAATATATTCAGTCAATATTCTTTGGGACACTGGAAAAGCTGTTTTTGTGATTATTGACTTAATTGAAAATATGAATAATAAAAAAGAATAAAAACTATTGCCAACAATGGCTATAAGTAATTGCTTGTTCTCGCCTACTTCTGAAAATCCTCGCGGATTTTCAGTTTGGTGTGTACTTGCAAAGTTAATTGCTAAACCACGCAACTACTCATAGCCTAAACCGTTGTGCGTCAGCTTGAAAAAATACTCTAATGAAAAAATATATCATAGTAGAAAACAACTCATTCAAAGTAATCGAATCTGAAAATCAACCATTGAGTTTTGTATTGGTTGAACCGAATAAAACTTACAACAATAATTCATATGTTTTAGTCAATAATGGTGTTCATATTTCCTGGCTAGATGAATATAAATGGAACGGAAAATACAGATGTCTGACAGTTACATTCAAAAAAACCAAATTATTTGAATTAAATGCTATTAAAAATATTCAGATTGTTGTCGACGTTTTAAATGAATACAAAAACATGAGCGATATTGAACTAAATGAAAAATATCAAAAAGCTCTTGTTACAGAAAAATCAGAACTAGAAGCCGAAGTAGAACAGTTAAGAATTGAAAGAAATAATTCTAAAAAAGCGACAGAAAAATACACCGAATTAATTGAGCTAATGAAAAGAATTGTTCAAAATATAAAAGAACTTGAAGAAGATAAAAATTGAAAGCCGAACGCACAACAATGTATAACCGCAATTACGGCGGATTCGACTACGTCCGAATCCACTCGGAATTGCTAACGCCAGTTCTTAACCGAAAATCATTAACTTTAAATCCGTAACTGACGGTTATACGAGACCGTTACCACACATTTGAAAAAACGATGACCGATAAAGAAATTGGAGAATTAATTAATGAATTACGCAGTAAGAAAAATTACAATGAAGCGTATATAGGATTTTTTCAATATGGTGGCGGACCAGATGAGAGTTATATAAAAGCGAATCGACAAGGACTTGAACTACACGCTGCCGAATTATTAGCTGCCGCACTCGAAACTGAAACTGAATTTGAAACTGGAAAGGAAAAAACTTTCGGACTTGACGAAGGAATATCTGATGAAGAAAGTGATTTTCAATTAAATTATGTTGAGCTGATAAAGGAAAAACGGAATGACATAAAACCATATACCGAATATAAAGAAACGTGGAAAGACAAAGCGTTCAAAGTTGGTTGCGTTTCAATCGGAATTTTATTGATTGTTTTAATAATTATCGGATTTATAACAACATTAACTTGGCTAGGATAAAAAAACGTGTGGTAACAATGTATAACCGCAATTACGGCGGATTCGACTGCGTCCGAATCCACTCGGAATTGCTAACGCCAGTTCTTAACCGAAAATCATTAACTTTAATCCCGTAACTGACGGTTATACGAGACCGTTGTAAGTAATTCCCGAATGAAAAAATTTATATTCCTTATAATTATATTAACAATCACTATTTCTTGTAAAAAAAATATTGAGATTGACAAAGATGGAATATTTATAAAAGAAGGTATTAAAAGTGAACTAGTAATAGCCAAATTGGAAGACAACCGAATAGAAAAAAACAACAAAACATTTCCTCATTTATATTCTATAATTGAAAAAGTTCGTTTAAAAATCAATGGAGAAGGTATATCATCAACTTTTAACTATGGTGAGGAAAAACATTTCTTAAATGACAAACCATTTGAATATAAAAATGAGATAAATTTTAACTCAAAAAATGACTATTATAAATGGACTTTAGAAAAGCCTAGGGATAATAAAACTTACGATAAATTACCTATTGAATTCGAAAAAAATCATTGGTACACTATACGTGATATTCGATTTAGAGGTTCTGACTGTTATTTTGAATTTTATATCAATGAAAATGGAGAATTTGAATATGAAGATTTAAAATACATTATGGTGAGTCCGATTTAAAATAAAAACTACTTACAACAATGTATAACCGCAATTACGGCGGATTCGACTGCGTCCGAATCCACTCGGAATTGCTAAAGCCTGTGTCAAACCGAAAATAATCGCTAATTTAGCCCGTAACTGACGGTTATACGAATCCGTTAGCACCAATTAGAGAAAAATGAAGAACAGTTTCATAATCTTATTAATTATTCTGATTTCAGGCTGCAACAATCCGAAAAAAAAGGAAGTTGAAATTATACCTGAAAAAGAAAAAACCGAATCTAATAAAACTAAAATTCCATCAACATCTTCAAATGAATCAAACTCTGAATTTCCTAATTGGATAAATAAAATCAACTCAGAAATTAATGACGAGTTAGGACAATATCTGAATAATGATATTGAGGAATTTAATAAACTCAATGATTCTCTTTCTACTTGTATATTTGTGCTTAATGATGGAGTTTGCTCAAAGTATTCTTTAGCAACTTATTTGAACCAAAAGGAAATTGAGAATGTTGAAATTGGAGTTGGATGTGACCACGATATGTCAATCCCAAAATACGAATGGCAGGAATTTGAATTCTTATCAGCGACGACTTTCCGAACAATAGCGTACTCGGAATACGTGCAAGATTCTTTAGTTGATGCTAATGGTAATATGAAAAAAGAATACGATTTTATGGAATCTAAAACAAAAATTGACTCAATAATTAAGATTTTCGAAATAAAGAAAACCGGAAAAATAATTGAGCGGAATAAATAACTGGTGCTAACAATGTATAACCGCAATTACGGCGGATTCGACTGCGTCCGAATCCACTCGGAATTGCTAACGTCAGTGCTAAACCGAAAAACATTAACTTTAATCCCGTAACTGACGGTTATACGAGACCGTTGTGTGTAATTTGAGAAATGAGACAAACGATAACCAAAAGTGATAAAAACTTAAGAATTCTGAACAAATTAATTGTGAACGGATTCTATAATGGATATATCGGAACTGAAAAGTTTGAATTAATGCGGAATCGTTTCCCGAACAATCACAGACTAATCGGAATTGTGAATGAAACAGATAATTACGATTTGAAATTTGACTTTAAGTCACCGATGAATATTTTAGCGAAAATTTTACTCGGACTCGGAATTCTGATTTCAATAATTTCGCTGATTAAGGGAATTTGGATTTTGCCGATTGTGTTTGTTGTTTTCGGACTGATTATGTTTGCGGATTTTAAACTAAAAGAGAAAAAAGAAATAAATATTTTAACGGATAAACTATTGGAATTCCACAAAACGGAATATGACTGAAATAAAAAAACTACACACAACAACGTGTATAGTTCATTGCTTCTGAATTTCCTATCGGAAATTCCTCGCAAATTTATTATCTTGGTTTCTTAATCGGAAAATCCTCGCGGATTTTCACGCAACGAAACCATACACAAACACGTTGCCAACAAGCTGACCAAAACACTCTGAATTGAAAACCAAACAACCATATCTGAAAGGAAAATCTGTTTTTATAGTTTCATTACTTGTAATCGGAATTACAATTCTGACCGTCTATCTAACTGGAATAAACTACAATCGGAGTTTGACTTCAAATCTCTATTTGTCACTCGGAATTATTGCAACAGCATTATTTCTATTTATGGCTTATGGACTTTACACTGGAATTGGACTGATTGACAATTTTCCAAAATTTCGAAACTTTAAACGTGGAGATATAATGGGAAATGCTTCACCGACTTTCGACACGCCTTCAATTGAAGTTGGGGACGGAATTGGTGGACTGATTTTATCCATACTCTTGTGGATTGGAATGACAATCTTGATTATTGTTTTGCTGATTGTATTGGAAGCTGTTTTTTGGTTTTCGCTATTTATAATTTTAGCAATGCTTTACTGGATTTTCTTTAGAGCATTGAAATTTGTTTTTAATAAATCAAAAGATACAAAAGGAGATATTGGAATTTCAGCTGTTTACTCGCTGACATACACTCTACTCTATGTTGGTTGGATATTCGGAATAGTATATCTGACTGAAATAATAAAATAAAGCCAGTTGGCAACAATGTATAAAATTAATTGCTTGGTACTAGCCTACTTACGAAAATCCTCGCGGATTTTCTATTCGGCTTTTATTTGCTAAATTAGTTGCTTAAACCACGCAACTAATCTTATACGAGACCGTTGTACCCAATTTGAGAAAAAATCGTGACTGAAACCAAAAGATTAAACAATACAAAATCTAAAGAATGGTTATATTTAATAACTGAATTCTTATCAAACGGTAATTCTAAATCGACAAGAGCTATTTCTGATTTTTTAGGTTCTGAAAACAAAAAATACAAGAAAAATGAGCGCGGCTCGAAATTCTTAATTCCAAAAAATACCAATCTGAATTACATTGCTGTTAATCCAGACTTAGAGGAAACTGAAACCGACAAGCCTGTTACATATTTAGCATTTAGCGGAGAAAAACTGAATCTGAAACTGAATTACCTGACTGAGTTATTTCCTAATGTTGAATTAATTGAAAACACTTACGATGGCGGAATTCAATTGTTTTTTAATCCTGTGGATAATCGATTTGATTTTACAGCAGTAGCTTGTCAAATTTTCACTGATTATAAAAGCTTAGACGAGCTTACCGATTTGAGTATTAATGGAATTTCTTTTATGTTTAAACCTAATAAAATAAAAACAAGAGCTGGATATATAATGACTGAATAAAAACTGGGTACAACAATGTATAACCGCAATTACGGCGGATTCGACTACGTCCGAATCCACTCGGAATTGCTAACGTCTGTGCTTAACCGAAAAACATTAACTTTAAATCCGTAACTGACGTTTATACGAGACCGTTACCCAACATTTGAACTAGTAAAATCCTAAAAAATAGAATTTATGAAATACTTAATTGTTATATTATTAATTTCAAACCTTTCTTTTAGTCAAGAATGGTCTAAAACTCGATTAAATAATTTAGCATCAATTGAATTTCCTAATACACCTGATAAAACCAATAAAAATGGAGGTGTGTACTATTCAACCTCAGATGATATAGGAGTGTATGTAGTAGTAATAAAAAATATAGGAAAACCCGAAATGACAGAATCTGGTTTACCTGAATTTTATGAAGGTGTTACATCTGGAACTTTGGCTGCAACAGAAGGCGACTTATTAGAAAAAAGTGAATTTCAATTGGATGGAATTAAAGGTGTGGAAATATCCTATTTAGCAAACTACAATCCCCAACTTCCAAATTTAAGATACAGACGAATGCTTGTTGTAAATAATAATTTGATAAGTTTTGAATTTTGGACTTTCGAGGAAAATGAAGAATTAGCTTCAAAAAATAAAGATAAGTTTTTTAATTCAATAGATGTTTCTAATGCAAAAATTGCTGAACTAAAGAATCCTGAAAATGAGGAAGAGAATTCTGCATATGAAAGTGGGTTTTTGATTGGAAAAGTGGTGTTTTATTTATTTATTATTGGCTTAATAATTGGCGGAATTTTATTAATCCGAAAACTAACAAACAAAGCAAAAACGTCGGGTAACAATGTATAAATTCAATTGCGGCTGAATTTCCTACGGAAATTTATTCCAATTATTTATCTTTCAGCTCAATCGGAAAATCGTACCGATTTTCCGCAACTAAAATTTATACGCTAACGTTACCAGTAATTTGAGGAATGAAAAGACAAATCACATACTTATTTCTACTATTATTAATTTTCATTCATTCTTGTAAAAAGACCAATCAACCGAATTATGATGAAAGTTCAAGAAATCTAGCAGAGGAAATTTTAGTTGATTATATGAAATTACCCAAAATGAATTCTAATATATCAGTCAACGGACTTGGTTCTCCTGAATTTAAAAGCTTAATGCATAAAATTGACTCTTTAAAAAAAACAAACTATGGAAAAAATAGAGCGGAAATTATTAAAATAGCGGAATTTAAAATATTGTATTTATTTAATGAAAAAGATAAAGCTTTTAATAAAATAACGGAATTTAAAAACCCTAAATCTGATATTCTAAAAAATCTATACACTGGAATTTATTTAGAGTTAGAGAACAAAGAACAACAAGCGAATCTAAATTTCAAAAAAGTGTTTAATGAATTGAAAAGTCAACGCATTGACGAATCTAATTGTTTGAATTATAATATTAGTATCATTTTAGCTGAAATGAGTGATTTTGATTTCAAGGATTGTCATATTGAGTTTCTACCTAAAAACTATTTTCGGGAATTAAGAAATAAAGATAAGAAGGAATTTATCAAAGACCATTTTTTTAGCTCATTTGAGATATAAAACTACTGGTAACAATGTATAAATTCAATTGCGGCGGAATTTCCTACGGAAATTCATTGCAATTTTCTATCTTTCTGTCTCAAACGGAAAATCGTTGCCGATTTTCCGCAACTGAAACTTATACAAACACGTTGGCAATAATTAAAAAAAACGAAATGAAAAGACTATTATTTATAGCAATTTTAACTCTAATAATTAGCTGTTCAAAAAGTGACGATAATAATGAAGAAATGTCTCTATGTCAGGAAAAAGAATTCCTTGAAACTTTTATTGTTGAACCTAATGATTGTTTCATTTTTGATGACCCGCTAATGACTTTTACATTTGTTAGCTTTGATAACTACACTAAAACTGATTTAGATGAGACACCATATACCAGAATTATAGCAAGCATATTAATAGACGATTTGACTTGGGAATTTCCTCATAGAATTTATGAGGATACTGAATCAGATGACACTTCATTTTCGGGATTTGTTAACGCTGGAATAAATGACAACATTTACACAATTCACTTTGATGAAATTGAATTTACTGAAACAGAAACACAATTTATTTTTCATCGTGCAACAATACGATTGGAAAAATATGAGGATTAAGTTTAATAATAACTATTGCCAACAATGTATAACCGCAATTACGGCGGATTCGACTACGTCCGAATCCACTCGGAATTGCTAACGTCAGTGCTTAACCGAAAAACATTAACTTTAATCCCGTAACTGACGGTTATACGAGACCGTTACCCAACATTTGAGCAAAACCGAGAAACATATTGAATTGAATAGAAAAACAAGTGACTTATTTGCAGGAATACTATGTTCTGGATTTTCCATAGTCGGAATCACTATTATGGATAAATCGGAATTGATAACTTGGGTTACGATTGTGTTTTTCGGAATTGGAGCAATTCTCTTACTATTAAGATATTTCAATCCAAATAGTGGATTTCTTCCAAAACAGAAAGAATATTACAAAAAATTGACTGACGAAGAGTTTATGGAATTGTACAACTCAAACGGAATTTTCACCTATCACAAAAATGGGTTTGAATTGCAGATTGAGGATAAACCGACTAAAATTGAATGGAACGAAATTAAAAAACTGACTGCTTACAAAGTTGACCTATTCGCAACCGACGAAATTCGTCTATTTTTAGAAGCGGAAAACGGAAAACAATTTGAGATTTCAGAAAGTACAGAAGGTTGGTTTCAATTTAACGAAAGGCTAAAAGAACAGTTTTCTGAAATAAATAAAAATTGGGAAATTGATATTGCAGTTCCAGCATTTGAACGAAAAGAAACTGAAATATATAACCGAATTAAAAACGTTGGGTAACAACGTGTATAGCTCATTGCGGCTGAATTCCTAATCGGAATTCATTGCAATTTGCTATCTTTCGGTTACGGCGGAAAATCATAGCTGATTTTCCGCAACGAGCCATACACAAATACGTTGTGCTTAATTTGAAAAACGAAAAACTAAATGCAAATAAACGAACTACTAAGATTAACTGAATGGTTTGATGAAAATATCATTGAAAACCAAATACCACAGAAATACTCTGCTCTTCATTCTAAAATGAATCAAAATATTAGAAGAAACGGTCAAGCATTAGTTCCGTTTGAACAAGAGAAAATTAATTTATTCGAAGTTATAAAAGATATAAATTTTCAGAATCTAAGCTTAGAACAAATGAAATTTCTTGAAAGTTTAGAAATAATCGACCTTTTAGGAAAAAACGGAGTTGAACAAATTGAAAAAATATTAATTGAAAACAACTTAGATATTGCCACAGCTACCAGTAAAATTAAAGAGTTTTCTAATACAATTTCGAGAGCTCAAGCAACTATTACAAAACTACAAACAACTTTATTAGAATCTTTTGAAATAGAAGAATCTGACGAAATTCAGAATAACCAAGTTTTGATGAGAGTTTATTTTCAAAATGACGTAGCAATTGAAAACTTAACTGACTTTAAAAAACTAAGTGCTACTTGGTACGATATTGGACGTGGAATTGCTATGGCACAAGATAAAAGTCCTGAAGATTTCAACATTATTGGTGCGAAAAAAGGTTCTATAATAATTGAAATGGCTGTGGTTGTTGGATTAGCAACAAGTGTAAGCAAAATTTTACTTGAATCTTTAAAAGTTGCAGACAGATTTATTAATGTTTTAAAACAAGTTGAGGAGTTAAAAGCCTTGAAATTAGGAAATAAAAAACTCGTTTCGGATTTGAAAAAAGAGGCAGAAAAAGAAAGAGACGAGGGAACACAAATTATTTTAAATTCTGCAATTGAAGATTTACAATTGAATGCAGAACAAAACGGAGATAAAATTACCGCTTTAGACAAATCAATAAAAAAACTTATAGGATTTACTCAAAATGGTGGAGTTGTTGATTTTGTTCAGCCAAATGAATCTGAGGAAGAAGATGAAAATAATGAAATAAGAGAAGAGATTCAAAAATTGAAAACTAACATAAGTGAAATCCGACTTATAGAAAATAAAATCAAATTATTAGAGAATAAAATTACGAAAGATAAAAACTAAGCACAACACCGTATATAATTTATTGCTGGCTTCTCGCCTACTTACGAAAGTCCTCGCGGACTTTCTTGGTCGGTAATTATTTACTAAATTAGTTGCTTAATCACGCAACAAACCATATACAAACACGTTGTGTGCAATTAGAAAACTCATATGAATAAACTTTTTTTAATTTTAGTTTTTGGCTTTACTTTAGTTTGTAAGAGTGATTTTAATAAAGTCTCAGAATTTAATATTGTTGGAAAATGGGAATGGGAATCTTATTCTTCTTCTGGTAACTTTGTTTTTTACAGTAACGGAATAGCTGAAATGGAATCTGAGAATGAAAAAATCGGTGGAAATGACTTTATGAGAAACGGAAAAAAATTCAGTCTTGAATATAAAATTGACTATAACAAAACACCAAAAACTTTGGACTTAATATTCACAGAATTGGAGAGTAAAAAACAATTAAAAATTCCAGGGATAATTGATATTGTGGAAAAAGATATTCTATTGTATGCGCGAGGCAAAAATGGAATAAAACCGAAAAGTATTGCCGAATCTGATGACAAAATTACACTTTATAGAATTAAATAAAAACTGCACACAACAACGGCTATAATCCATTGCTACTGAAATTCCTATCGGAATTTCATTGCAATTTACTATCTTTCGGCTATGACGGAAAGAATCCTGCGGATTTTTTCCGCAACATATCATAGCCAAACACGTTGCCAGCAATTTGAAAAACACCCGATTCAACAATGATTAATACCGTACTTCGTTTAGAATTTGAGCACGTTTTTCCTGACGAAGAAGAACAAGATATTTTATTCTATTTAAAGAAAATATCATCTTTTACACTTTTAAATATTATAGGATTTTCCAATACTAACCCACAACCAAATTTTGACAATTTTGCTTCAAATCTAGAAGTCAGAGAAGACATTATACAACGTGTGATTAGATTTTCAAGGGAAAATGACATTAGGGAAAAACCTAGATTAGTTTCAAGAGAAGCTAGCTTAAGGTTAGCAGAAATAATTCTATCTAATCGAGATGAGCTTATTGAAAAAAATAGTAATGACGATAGAGATTCCGATGAAATAAATCTATTTAAAGCATTCTTAATAATCAACAAACAAGTTAACTCTAAACAGAACCTTACTGCTTCCGAGGATAATTTGGAAAAACTTGTTGATATGTCAATAGCAATGATGTTTTCTACCTCTGATATCGGAATTTATGAAAATAATGATTTAGAGTTCGGAAAACTAATCTATGCAACAATTACTCGATTTGAATATCTAATTGAGTTTCTTCAATCTAATGAGGAATACGAATATTTAGTGACAGATTTGTACTCATATTTCGCACAAGAAAATCTTGAAGAGGTTTCAAAGCAAATGAAATATCTTTTTGGAAAATTACTAGAACTTAAAGTAAAAAATGGTTTCAAGTTCCAAGTTGACGATGAAGATTCATTATCATTTCTAAATTCTTTGGCTTCAAATGAAATAATAGAAGATGAGGATTTTACCAATTTAAGAAACTATCCGATTTATAAACTTGATGATAAAACTTATTCGATTATCGATTTTTTCTTTGTTATAGATAAATTTTATAAAAGTGTAAAGTTCATTCTAAAAGAATCATTTCATAAGCATCATAATTTACCTGCAAAAGACAGAACCTTTTTTGAGTTTTTCAACACTCAATTTTCTGAAGAATTTTTAATGAAAAGAGTTCTTGACGAAATATTTAATAAACCTTATTTTATTAAAAAGGCTGTTATCGATAATCAAGATAATGAACCTGATTATTATGTGCGCCATAATAATAGAATATTCTTAATTGAAAATAAGGATATATTAATAGCAAAAAACATAAAAAGCTCTGGCGATATTGAAAAAATTAATGCCGTTTTAAAATCAAAATTTTTAGAAGTCAATAATAAACCTATTGGTGCTGGTCAATTAATAACTTCAATAAATCAAATTGTAGAAAATGACTTTAAATTTGATGAATATGTAAATACCAAAAAGAATTTGACTGTCTATCCAATTTTGTTGATAAGCGATAGAATCTTTGAAATCTTGGGAATAAATTATAGACTTAATCAATGGTACCTAGAAAAAGTAATCGAAAAATTGGGAGATAAATACAACCCAAACTTTATAAAATCTTTGACTATAATTGATATTGATACTCTAATTTATTGGACACCTCATTTGAAAAAGAAGGACACTAATTTGAGAGAAATAATTGACGACCACTTAAAGCAAATGAATACTCGCAAAAAGATTAATCACCCTGATTTAGAGGAAGGCAAAATAATTGCAAACAAAAATTTGACAAAACAGATTGCACCAATAAGTAGTAGATTTTCGGAATATAAATTTCCAATGGAATTGTTGGTTGAGAAGTTTAAAGATGTGATAACTGAATAAAAACTGCTGGCAACAATGGCTATAAACAATTGGGGTAAAAGTGATAAAACGAAATTATAAACATAAAACAAAGGTCAATTCTAAACTGAACAGTTAGGGCGTAAAATCCCCAACTGTTCATAGCCGAGACCGTTGCCATTAATACGATGAACATAAACTACCAACTTACAAATTCGGATTTTTTAGAGTATCAGCTTTATACTTCTTCAAAATCTGAATTGCATAAAAAAAGACGATTTCGTTCTCGGATAATTGTCCCAATAATTTATCTACTTATCGGACTTTATTTTGCGAATAAAAACGAAAACGGCGGAATTGGAATTATAATGGGTGGAATCGGAATTGGATGGTTTGCATTTTATCCAATGTATTCTAAATGGAGATACAAAAGACATTTTAAAAAGCACGTTGAGGAAAATTATAAAAATCGGATTAACAAACCAGTGGAAATTGACTTCGACGAAAATTCCGTGAATGCCAAAGATTTTACGTCTGAAAGTAAAATAAACGGAACTGAACTAAAAGAACTGATTGAAACGAAAGACCATTTCTTTATTAAGCTGACAACTGATTTATCTCTGATTGTACCAAAACATTCGATTGAGAATCAAACGGAATTTAAAAAGCGTGTGACTGAATTTGGAGCCGAATATGTTGACGAACTGAATTGGAAATGGAAATAAGTACTAATGGCAACATTGTATAAAAATAATGCGTAAGTTTATTCCTAAATCAAAAGTTAGTGCTTGTTTGCTTGCATCCGATTTTCCTTCGGAAAATCCTCGCACTCAAACTACGCACTATTCTTATACGTAACCGTTACCAGTAATTTGAGTAATGAAAAGACAAATCACATACTTATTTCTAATATTATTAATTTTCATTCATTCTTGCAAACAGACCAATCAACCGAATTATGCTGAAAGTTCAAGAAATCTAGCAGAGGAAATTTTAGTTGATTATATGAAATTACCCAAAATGAGTTCCAATCTATCAGTCAACGGACTTGGTTCGCCTGAATTTAAAAGCTTAATGGCTAAAATTGACTCTTTAAAAAAAACAAATTATGGAAAAGATAGAGCGGAAATTATTAATATAGCGGAATTTAAAATATTGTATTTATTTAATGAAAAAGATAAAGCTTTTAATAAAATAACGGAATTTAAAAACCCTGAATCTGATATTCTAAAAAATCTATACACTGGAATTTATTTAGAGTTAGAGAACAAAGAACAACAAGCAATTCTAAATTTCAAAAAAGTGTTTAATGAATTGAAAAATGAACGCATTGACGAATCTAATTGTTTGAATTATAATATAAGTATCATTTTAGCGGAAATGAGTGAATTTGATTTCAAGGATTGTCATATTGAGTTTCTACCTAAAAACTATTTTCAGGAATTAAGAAATAAAGATAAAAAGGAATTTATCAAAGACCATTTTTTCAGCTCATTTGAGATATAAAACTACTGGTAACAATGTATAAATTCAATTGCGGCTGAATTTCCTGCGGAAATTCATTGCAATTTTCTATCTTTCAGTTTCAATCGGAAAATCGTACCGATTTTCCGCAACTGAAATTTATACGCTAACGTTAGGTGCAATTTGAAAAAAATGAGTAAATCAATATTTAAAGCAACTGAAATTGACAATCTTATTTCGAATTTAAGAGGAGAAGTTGGAGAAATTATTCAAACCTGGACTTTAATGAGAGATTTCTACATTTTAAGTAGCGAATTACAAACAGACGACTTTCAAAAAGATATTAAAAATCAAGAGTTGAATAGAATAAACCTGATAAAGAAAAAATTTCAGGACGAAATAATATCAAGATTATCTGAATTAGGACATAAAAGTTACGGAAAGGTAAATTTCTATTTTGCTACGAATAAATTAAAATCCTTAGAAAACGAATTTAAAGATTTTGAAAAATTTATAAAGGATAATAATTTAAAAGCAAAACGTGACGAATTTATTAGCCACAAGAAATTACCACCAACTTGGAACGAGCATAAAGCTGAACACAGAATAAGTTATTTGACAACACTAAAAGGAATTGCCAAAGCACTTATTCTAATGAAAAAAATTGATAGTATTCATCTTGGTGAAAATTCAAATCAACAATGGAATAAAATGAGAAAGAAAAGATATGACTTTTCTGTTCCTGCCAAAGCAGGTTATCTTTTACTTCCATATTTAAGAGAATAATAGACTGAATTATGGCAACCCAAATCTGTCCGAACTGTAAAGTAGATGATTTCACTTGGAAAGTGGACGAAGAAGAATCACCTCTGACAATTTGGGATTGTGGAAACTGCCAATATCGAGCATTCGAGAATGAATCTGACGAGCGGAATTGCTCAAATTGTGGAAAGAGAACGGAATCGAAATTAAAAGACAGTAAAAAAGAATATTGGTGGTGTTCGAATTGTAACACGACTGAAATAATAAAAACTGCACCTAACAATGTATAACCGCAATTACGGCGGATTCGACTGCGTCCGAATCCACTCGGAATTGCTAACGTCTGTGCTTAACCGAAAAACAGTAACTTTAATCCCGTAACTGACGGTTATACGAGACCGTTGTAACGCATTTGAAAAACAAACTAAATGGCAATACCGAAACACGATGAAATTAGAGTTCCAGTAATGGAATTATTAACAAAAAACGGAACGATGAAACTTCGTGATTTCATTGAACCATTATCTGAACATTTTGGACTAACTGATGAAGAGGTTAACGAAATGTATCCTTCTGGAAATGGACATATATTTTATGATAGAATTTCTTGGGCATTAAGCTATTTAAATATGGCTGGACTTTTGGATAAACCAAAACGTGGAATGTACAAAATCAACGAATCTGGAATTGAATTATTAAAAACTCCAAAAAAGGTTGACAAATACATTGAGCAACAGCTTGAAAAAAGAGAACCAACAAGACAAAAGAAAAAAACAACAGAAGAACAACTAACTATTGACGATTCATCATCTGAATTAACTCCTCAAGAAAAATTGTATTCTTCGTTTTCAAATATCAGAAAATCTGTTTACACAGAAATTTTAAATACCATTTTAACGAAAACACCAACTGCATTTGAGAAATTAGTTGTTTTATTACTTCAAAAAATGGGTTATGGCGGAGAAATTGAAAACTCTGGTCTTGTAACAAAAGTATCGAATGATGGCGGAATTGATGGCATTATCAAAGAAGACGTTCTTGGACTTGGACGTATTCATATTCAGGCTAAAAGATATAAAATAGACAGTTCAATTGGACGTGAAGAAATACAAAAATTTGTCGGAGCTTTAGCAGTTGCACAATCGAATAAAGGAGTATTTATCACAACATCTTATTATTCAAAAGGAGCTATCGAATATGCAAATAACTTAAATGGCTCGACAACTTTAGTTCTAATAGACGGAAAACAACTTGCAGAATATATCTATGATTATGGACTCGGAATGCAAGTTGAGCAAACAATAGAAATCAAAAAATTAGATGCCGATTTTTGGGATTCAATGAAAGATGATGAATAAAAAACGCGTTACAACAATGTATAACCGCAATTACGGCGGATTCGACTGCGTCCGAATCCACTCGGAATTGCTAACGTCTGTGCTTAACCGAAAAACATTAACTTTAAATCCGTAACTGACGTTTATACGAGACCGTTACCCAACATTTGAACTAGTAAAATCCTAAAAAATAGAATTTATGAAATACTTAATTGTTATATTATTAATTTCAAACCTTTCTTTTAGTCAAGAATGGTCTAAAACTCGATTAAATAATTTAGCATCAATTGAATTTCCTAATACACCTGATAAAACCAATAAAAATGGAGGTGTGTACTATTCAACCTCAGATGATATAGGAGTGTATGTAGTAGTAATAAAAAATATAGGAAAACCCGAAATGACAGAATCTGGTTTACCTGAATTTTATGAAGGTGTTACATCTGGAACTTTGGCTGCAACAGAAGGCGACTTATTAGAAAAAAGTGAATTTCAATTGGATGGAATTAAAGGTGTGGAAATATCCTATTTAGCAAACTACAATCCCCAACTTCCAAATTTAAGATACAGACGAATGCTTGTTGTAAATAATAATTTGATAAGTTTTGAATTTTGGACTTTCGAGGAAAATGAAGAATTAGCTTCAAAAAATAAAGATAAGTTTTTTAATTCAATAGATGTTTCTAATGCAAAAATTGCTGAACTAAAGAATCCTGAAAATGAGGAAGAGAATTCTGCATATGAAAGTGGGTTTTTGATTGGAAAAGTGGTGTTTTATTTATTTATTATTGGCTTAATAATTGGCGGAATTTTATTAATCCGAAAACTAACAAACAAAGCAAAAACGTCGGGTAACAATGTATAAATTCAATTGCGGCTGAATTTCCTACGGAAATTTATTCCAATTATTTATCTTTCAGCTCAATCGGAAAATCGTACCGATTTTCCGCAACTAAAATTTATACGCTAACGTTGTGCATAATTTAACCAAACTAACGAATGGCAGAATTAAAATTTCAAGAAAGACAATATTTGGAAAAACTTATGGGAATGGGAAGCGGATATGTTCTTGACTTTTCGAATCGAACATTTAGAGAGTTTGTTCACGATACTGCCAAAATTGACATTGATGAAGAAAGATTTTATGCAAATGGAGATTCGAAAGCAAAACGATTTAGGACTTTTATTGAAATAGAGTCTGATTACAATGTTGGTGTTGTGATTAAAGGACTTTGCGATTATTGGTTGATGAAAGTAAATATGGGAGAATTTAACCATACACAAGCAGATGAGAATTTGCACAAAGAATGTTTAAAAACTGCCGACAGATTGAAATCTGGAGCTATCATAGAAAATCTTGACGCTATTGACCCGAACACTGATGATTCTGATTTTCAAAAACTTTCGGAATCAATAAAAGAATGTATTGAAAAAAACCAACCAGAAACAGGATTAGACCGCTTACACACTTTTTTGACAAGATATATTCGAGAATTGTGCAAAAAACACGGAATTGAAATCAAAAAGGATTTACCACTTCACAGCATATTTGGAATGTATATTAAGTTTTTAGTTTCTAATAAACTGATTGAATCGGAAATGACTGTAAGAATCTTAAAATCTTCGATTTCGGTTATGGAGGCATTTAATACAGTTAGAAACGAAAAGAGTTTTGCTCACGACAATCCAATTTTGAATTATAATGAAAGTGTTCTGATTTTTAATGCAGTAAGTAACACATTAAAATTTATCCAATCTATTGAACACGAAATTGATAAAAATGACGAGCCTGATATTGTTGATTGGGAAAATTGGGCAGTATAAAAAACTATGCACAACAATGTATAACCGCAATTACGGCGGATTCGACTACGTCCGAATCCACTCGGAATTGCTAACATCTGTGCTTAACCGAAAATCATTAACTTTAATCCCGTAACTGACGGTTATACGAGACCGTTGTGCATAATATGAAAAAATCATTTTCGTCAATATTGATATTTTTGTTTTTACTGATTTTGAGTTCTTGTAAAACGAATTACTCAACGTCTGAATTGAAATCAAATTTTACGAATGACCAAATTTCTGACTTAAATAAAATTGTTGAGTTCTTTAAAGAAAATGTTTGTACTGATAAAAACGCTGATTTAAAAACTTGTTATAAACAAGCGAATCACGATTCCCTGCAAGCAAACGGAACTGGAATTTGGACGAAAATAGATTTTAAAGACCAAAGAAAGTTCTACGAACAAATATCGCAATCGACTTTTAATGAAATTTGGATGTATTGTGAATCGACTTATTATCCGAGTGAGATAAAATCAAAAAATATTTGTGCTGTTGCTACGGGTAAATACCAAAAATATTTATCGGATTTGGGAAAAACAAATCCAAGAATTGCCAAATATGCGGATAGAATTGAAGCTTCTGGAGATTTTAATGGGTTTGATATTCAATATCACGAAATCTTAAAAACGAATAGTGATTTTGACTTAAATGACCCTAATATACAATTGATTTTAGCTGTACATTGCTTATCTATGAATGACCTAGAAAAAAGGAATTCTCATTTAATTGAGCGAAAAGAACCAAAATTTGAATAAAATACTATGCACAACATTGTATAAATTCAATTGCGGCTGAATTTCCTACGGAAATTCATTGCAATTTTCTATCTTTCAGTTTCAATCGAAAAATCGTACCGATTTTCCGCAACTGAAATTTATACGCTAACGTTAGCATACATTTATGAAAAACGCAATTACAATTCTACTTTTGACATTACATTTAGTAAGTTGTGGACAATCAAAAACTGAAAAAGAAACTGAATCTAAAAAAGATTCTACTAATATCGGCTTTGGAAGTATCTTGAAAAATATGGATAATGAAAAAGCGGAAAAAGAATATAAAGAATTTCTAAAAAGACGTGAACTGAAAATTAAGTTTGACCAAAAAGAATGGTTAAAACATAGCGATGATGGAAATCATAAAAATCCGAGATGGAATATGCTTTCGGATTTAAGAGAAAATTATCTGAATAAAGAACTGAATAAAACCCAAGTTATAAATCTACTCGGAAAACCATTTGAATTGGAAAAGCGGTACGTGGAATCAGAAAATAACACTCTGAATTTAATGCTTTATCCTGTTGGAGCGTATAGTGGATTTGGAATTGACTTTGACTTTTTAGTAATTTCTCTTGACAAAAATGACAAGAAAATTAAAGTTTGGGTCGAACAACATTAAAAAAAAACGTATGCTAACACCGTATATAAAAAATTGCTATTTTTAGCTAAATCAAAAGGTCGTTGCACGTTTTTTACGTCTGATTTTCCTTCGGAAAATCCTCGCACACAAACACGCAACTTTCCATATACAAACACGTTGTGTGCAATTAAAACCGAGATTGAATGATAACCCCAAATGACATAGACTATAAGGAAACTAAAGCGGTCATTAATGGACAGAAAAAGACGTCTCGAACAATTGAAGAACTTAAAGAATGGATACAAAATCAGTACGGAATTAAAGTCTTACATATTGTTCAGGACCATTTAGATACTTTGAACAAACCAAGACTAAATATTGTCTTGGAAAACTATGAGGATGTGGACGAATTCAGAGATAGAAACACAAACTACGATAGTTTAAAACAGAGTTCGATTTCAGAGAAATTTGAGGAACTAAATGGTGAGGTATCAAAAAACAATTCATTCTTAAAAAACTTATTCAAAAAACCTAAAGACAAATACTTTGTATGTTTTTCTGCTTTCAATCCGATTGCCAAATCCGAAATAATTGATAAAATTCCAGACGACATACTTTCTGATTTTAAAAAACGGAATACAACAAATAAAATTTGGGAAATTCACGATAGTTCTTTTGGAGTAATTGTATTTCTCTATAAAGAAAGTGACATTGCGGAATATAAAAATAGTCGTGAAATGGAAAACCTAAAAGACGATTTTTATAAAACGATAAAACCTTTTGATAAAAAAGGATATTTTAAACTTGATAAGTTGCATATCGGAATTGATTCAAAAGAAAATTTTGACAATAATTATGAAAGCAATTGGTATTATTATTATAAATAACTGCACACAACAATGTATAACCGCAATTACGGCGGATTCGACTGCGTCCGAATCCACTCGGAATTGCTAACGCCAGTTCTTAACCGAAAATCATTATCTTTAATCCCGTAACTGACGGTTATACGAGACCGTTGGTTGCAATAGCCGAATTAAAAACTAAGCGTGAAAATTGTGCAAATTCTGAACTTTGAAAACAGCGGAACTTTGCGCAAAAAAACATAACGGAAACCGAATTTAATACTCGAAACCGAAACGTGACGCTGAATTGAAAAATGTAAAACGGAACTGTGCGCAGAAATCAACTTGAGCGGAATTTAAAAAACGTGAATTGATCACTGCTACTCTATCGAATTCCAAAATTGCGGAATCAAAACGTGGAATTGAATAGCAAAACGCAAAACAAAACGCTGAGTAAATCTCTAAAAACTGAAATATAACTGCAACCAACAATGTATAAATTCAATTGCGACTGAATTTCCTGCGGAAATTCATTGCAATTTTCTATCTTTCAGCTCAATCGGAAAATCGTACCGATTTTCCGCAACTGAAATTTATACGCTAACGTTAGGTGTCATTTGAATGAAACATTTTACAAACATCATATTACTACTTCTGATTTTAACTTCTTGCCAAAACAAAAAGGAGAATAACGGAATTGCTAAAACTGAAATAAAAGAACAAATCAGCGAACCATATTCGAATTTAATTCTGTATGATAATTTTGATAATGAATTAATTTTAGACACTATTTCGAAAAGAAGAGAATCTCAATTTTCGCCAGTTTATATCGGACAATTAACTGATTCAATTGAATTATGCTATAAAACTTCAAAAATCGGACATAGAATTGAGGATATAGATTGGGGGAAATATAGAAATCCAAAGGCAACTGACTTAAACATATTTATTGATACAACAAAAACAATCGGATTTCCAATGTGGATTTGGGAATATTATAAAGCACCTGAACATCGTGTAAATAAAAAGTCATATCCTATTTTTATTAAAAATCAAAGTTCTGACACTTTGAGTATCGGATTTGGAGATATATTGCCTATGCTAACGGAAGCACAAGACTCGATTGGTAATTGGAAACAAATTGAGAGACAATTCATCTATGATTGCGGAACAGGATTAACTGAATTCTATCTTCCACCAAATGAAATTGCAATTACTGCTTTAAGACAAAATTATGGAATAAATAAAACAAAATTTAGAGTGAGATTTCGACTTGGAGACAATGAAATTTACTCGAACGAAATAAACGGAAAGATTAATAACTGAATATAAAAAACGCCACCTAACAATGGCTATAAACAATTGCTATTACTGGCTTATCCTGAAAATTCCTACTGAATTTTCAGCTTGTCGTGTACTTGCAAAAGTCCGTACTAAACCACGCAACTGTTCATAGCCGAGACCGTTAACTACAATTGCTCCAAAACTCACTCAAACTGGTGATGATTATGAAAATAATCGGTTCCAAATGAAACTCAAAATCGATAAAATAAATCCAAATTTTATAGAAAACTAATTCGAAATTAAAAAAGAAAAATGGACACTCAAAAAGCGAAAATCGATTAATTATAAATCAATTTTTTAAAGCTTCATTTTTATCCAAACACAAAATTTCTGACAAAAACTAAATAAGAAAATTTAGAACTCAAAAAGAACGTTTTAATTTCAAAAGAAAGAACTTACTCAACCGAAAAAAGAGTAAAAACAATCGAAAATCTACAGATTGAAAGCTTTTTTTAGCGGGAAATTAAATTTTAAAATGACAAAAACAGAACGGATTAGATTCAATGAAAAATTGAATAAAAAAAACAAAAATTTAAACAAAAATAATTCGGAGAAACTCAATAATTTTAAAAACTTGACTTCTACTCTACTCTACTCTGACAAATGAAAATTAAAGTTTCCAATAAAGTAATAATTCAAACGAGAATCAACTAAAATTATCGAAATATAAAAAGCTGATCGCGTCGCAAAAGTAGTTAACAATGGTTATAATTCATTGCGGCGGAATTTCCTATCGGAAATTAAGAAACCCTTATTTATAAGGGATTTCAATTAAAAAGGCAACAATAAGGCAACAAATATTTGATTATAAGAACTAATCAAAGGAAAGAAATAATAGATAAAATTAGGAACTTATTAAACGATAAAAATAAAACCGTTCGTGTAGAACGGTTTTATTATTTAAACATCAACCGTTAATTAGCTGTTCCAGAGCCTAAATAAACGCTGTTTGAGACGATACTACCATCAGCAGTAATAAATGCCATAAAAAGCTCAACAGTATCACCTGCATAGGTACTTGGAATTGTAATGATTTGTGATCCTACAGTTCTATCAGCACCATCAAGAATATACATTGATTCTTTTTTACTTGGATTGTAAACTAAAACCATTGCTTTATCGGTTGCATTTGCATTACCTTCAGCAGAGTTGTCATCCCAAGTAAATTCTACTTGTCCCGCAGTTGCTAAATCTGTTGCAGGGTTCAATGCTCCAGATAGATTACCTCTACTTAATAAAGCTAAAGCATAATCTACTGTAAAGTTTGGTGCAGCTCCTGTAATAGCATTATTCAATACATATGACATTGCTGCATTAAACTCTGTTTTTTGTACCGCATAAGATTTATACCCTTTCTTGATAAAACCTAAATTCGGTTGAAGATACTCCAAAGTAACAGTAAACTTGTTTCTTTGGTTAACTTGTCCTTCTGTTCGTGGATTTGCCACATTTGAAGGCTTAATTCTCAAATAGTCAATACCTTTCCAAGAAGCACCAACTACGTTTCCTACTTTACCTGATACACCGCCCAGGATTCCTTGTGAAATAACACCCATTGTATATAAAATTTAAAATTAATACTTGTTCGAAGTTGGTACGGACTTGGTACGGTCTTTAACCAACACAAGTAATATATGGCAAATACTATGCTAATAGATTGATTTGGTTTTTGTTGCCCTTTGTTGCCCGATTTTGCTTTTTAGAAAATAGATTTTGTATGTATGACACTTTTAAATCTGCCATTTTTGAAATTACTTTTTGAAGTTCAGCTTCTTTTTTACAAATTGCTGACACTATATTAATATGCTTTTGTAACTCAAATTCATCACTTAACAACGAGGTGTAACTATTTTTTAAGGTGTTTCTGCAATCATCTATTGAGATAAATGGAATAACACTCCCTTTTAAATAATAAGCATAAAAACCGCCTATTTGCAACATCATTGATAAATGGTAAAGGGTTTGTTTTTCTTCTTCGGTTGACGTAGATACAACAAAACAATTAGGACAAGGATTTATTAAAGGCTTTCCGCAGTTTTGCCCTTTGTTCAGAATAAAAAAATGAGGTTGCGAGTAGGTTCTTCCGATTTGGTGTGTTTTCAGTTCAAAAGTTGACATAGCTATCCAATTTAAAATTGCTTCGCTACGCTTCGCACCATTAATTTTTTAAAAGAAAAACAATAAAAAAAGAAAGCCGTATGTTCTTGTGGCGTGGATAAGGCTGTCAAGGTTTTTGGAAAAAATACTACCCTCTTTTTTTAATAATATTGGGGTGGAGATTTTTTTCAAAACCCGTAGGGCGTGACCTTTATAGCCTTGCGCGTTGGCTGTGGTAGCCACATATATTTGCTACCTTTTTTTATTTATTTTTTGTTGTTCTAAAACATCTAATATGTCTTGTTTTTTGTAAAAAATTCTGTTGCCTATACGAATTGGATTTAAAATGCCGTGTTTATTCCAGGAATGTATTGTTACTAAACTTATCCTTAAATAATCAGCTACTTCTTGTCTTGTTAGGATTTCATCATTTTGTTTTTTAGATAATTCTTTAAGGTAGTTTTCAATTTTAAACATTAGTTTATCTGGCTACCGCATCTGCTAATTCATCTATTGTAACCTCTGTGATTTGGATTGTTTTTGTAATCATCTTGTTTTCTTTTTAGTTAATTGATTTCCACTTTTTGGGGCATAAACTCTTAAAAAAATAGGTTATCACCAATTTGAGCATTGGATGAAGCGGTTGTATGGGTAGCGTTTTAAATAGTTGTTTGATAAAACAGCATTTAAACGAGCTACTTATACAGGACTTTTAGGCAATAGCTTTTTGTTTTTTTGAGGTACGATAAAAAGCAATATGCTATGTCGTATTACTGCATTTTCTTAACCTATTTTTTTATAACCGCTGACTTGGGTGGTGGGGAAAAGTGGACTTTTATATTTGTTAACGAAATGAAACAAACAAAGACTTGAGGTAAGGAATACTTGGACTTAACGATGGTTTTGTGCAGTTTGAATGAGATAACCAATATAATACTAAACTTAATCAATCTTTTAAATTTGCTATTGTTTAATGCTTGTTCAAAATATGGTTATATGTTCGGATGTGAGCGTTGGAATAGCGGATATTTTACATAATACCAGTTATAGCGACAAAAATATAATAAAACGCCGTAGGCTACCTTTGAAAGGATTTTTGCTCCTATAACTTGTATTATGTAAACATAGCTTGGGGTAGTTTTTGGTGTGAGGGATGGCAACAGCTCTTTGCTTTTTTATTGTACTACTTTTAAAATATAATAGCAAATAAAATAAGCAATGTGCTGTGTGAGGGTTGGCAACCAAAAACTACAAGTGCGGTGGATAGCGGAACAAAACAAAAGACAGAGGATTTTGAGGTACGAAAAAACTGGGTTTTGGGTTGTGGGGAAAACTACCAACTCATTCGTTGTAATCTAACAGCATTTAATATTGCTAATAATGCTACGCCTACATCTGCAAATACTGCTTCCCACATCGTCGCTAAACCACCTGCTCCTAAAATCAGTACAATTACTTTGACACCAAATGCCAAAATAATATTTTGCCAAACGATTTTTCGTGTGGAACGACTTATTTTAATGGCTCTAACTACTTTTGAAGGTTGGTCGGTTTGAATGATAACGTCTGCTGTTTCAATAGCTACATCACTACCCAAACCACCCATTGCAATTCCAACGTTACTTGCTGCTAAAACAGGCGCATCGTTTATACCATCCCCTATAAATGCTACTTTATTTTCAGGATTCTTTTTTAAAATTTCAACTTCGTTTAACTTATCTTCTGGTAATAAACCACCTTTAGCATTTTCAATATTTAGTTCTTTAGCGACTTGTTGAGTAATGGAATCTTTATCACCAGAAAGCATCATAATATTTTTAATGCCTACTTTGTGTAATGCTGTAATTGTTTCTTTTGCATCTTCCTTTAATTCATCTGCTATGACTACATAACCTGCAAATTGATTATCGATTGCAACTAATACTATCGATTCTACAATAGATTCCGTTTCCGTTGGAACATTTATATTATTCGCAGTCATTAAGGCTTTATTTCCTACTAAAACTGTTTTACCATTTACAATTCCTTTTAATCCTTTACCTGCAATTTCAGAAACGTCTTGAGCTTCAAAATCTTCTCCTTCTGATTTATACTCTAAAATTGCTTTAGCAATTGGATGCGTGGATTGTTCTTCCATCGCCATTAAATATTGCATAAATTCGGTTTCTTTCCAATCAATTGCTTTTACTTCTTTGATTTTAAAAACACCTTTAGTTACGGTTCCTGTTTTGTCCATTACCAAAGTATTTATCTTGGTCATTGCATCTAAAAATGAAGCACCTTTAAATAAGATTCCATTTTTTGAAGCTGCTCCCAATCCACCGAAATATCCTAATGGAATTGAAATCACTAACGCACAAGGACAAGATATTACCAAGAAAATTAATGCTCTGTATAACCAATCTCTAAACACATAATCATCTACAAAAAAGTAAGGTATAAAAGTAACACCAATAGCTAAAAACACTACAATTGGTGTGTAGATACGAGCAAACTGTCTGATGAATAATTCTGTTTTAGACTTACGAGCTGTAGCATTTTGAACCAAGTCTAATATTCTCGCAATAGAACTATCTTCAAACTTGTTGGTTACCTCAACTTCAATAACACTTTCTAAATTGATACTACCTGCGTAAACCTTTGCTTCTTTCTGAATGGAATCTGGTTTGCTTTCGCCTGTTAATGCTGCGGTGTTTAGAGATGCTTTTTCGGATAATAAAACACCATCCAATGGAATTTTTTCACCTACTCGAATTTGAATTTTTTCTCCAATGTTTACATCTTTTGGCGAAACACTTTTATAATCTCCCTCACGAAATACATTGGCTTCTTTAGGTCTAACATCTAATAATGCTTTTATATTTCCTTTTGCACGATTTACAGCAGCACTTTGAAATAATTCGCCTACTGCATAAAATAGCATTACTGCAACACCTTCGGGATATTCACCAATAACAAATGCACCAATGGTTGCTATAGACATTAAAAAGAACTCTGTAAAAACATCACCTTTTTTAATACTATTCCAACCCTCTTTCACAACAGGAAGGCCTACAGGTAAATATGCAATACCATACCAAGCAATACGAATCCAATCCTTAAAGAAGGAAACATCAAAATAATCTAAACCTATACCAATGATAAGCATTGTAAAACTTATGATTGCAGGTACATAGGTTTTGAATGCACTACCATTACCGTGATTATGACCATCATCGTGAGAATGTTGTTCTTCTGAATTTGGTTTTAAATCTCTTAAATTGACTTTCTTTTTTTTCATTTAGTTTTGTTTTAGCAACAACTTTTGTTTTGTTGAATTGGTGGACAAGGAACTGTACCATAAGAACAATACACACAACAATCACCTTCGTTTGGTTTTAGAACCGTTTTACAATGCTCACACTCGTAAAAGAATTGACAAGCGTTAGTTGGCATATCTTCCACTTTTTTATGACCGCAGTTAGGGCAAGTGATTTCCGATTTTAATATGGTTTGCATCAATTTTCTTTTTTATCAGTTACTTTATAACCTGTAGCATTAATTGCTTTCTCAATCTCCAATTCATTGGTTTTAGTTTCGTCAAACTCAATGATTGAGTTACCATTTTCGTATGATGTTTTTGAGTTTACAATTCCGTTAAGTTTATTTACTTCGTGGTTTACGTGAGCTTCACAACTGGCACAGGTCATACCACTTATTTTATACTCTGTTGTTTTGATATTTGAGTTATTAACTATTATGATTTGTTTTTCGGTTTTTGGATATAACATACTTGAGTAGTATGGGAAAGCCAACATCACAATTGCAAATGCTGTTACCACTCCTAAAAAGGTTTTTGAATGCATAAATTTTGGTTTTTCATCCGTTTCACATTCGCCGCAGTCTATTTCTTTTTCTGGCTTGAATTTTTGATACCAAGCAAAGAGAAGAACTACTATTGTTAGCCCAATTAAGTAAGGTCTAAATGGTTCTATCCAAGAAAAAGTTGAAGCTACACCGCTTGTTCCTGCTATTAAAGCCAAAACAGGTGTTATACAACATAATGAAGCTGTAATTGCTGTAAGCAAACTTGTTATCGCTAATTTACTTTTCATAATTACTTAATTCTTTGATTACAAAAATGCAATTAAAAAGCGTGCAATGGAAGTGCATTTATTATCCACTACACTTATCACATATACCTTTTACAACCAAGTTTACATTTTCTGAAACAAATCCATCAGGCACTTTAATTTGTGGAATTTTATGTTCTGTTAAGCAAATGGTTTCATTGCAATTATTACAATGAAAATGTAAATGCAAATCGTTTTTAATATCACAATTACATCCCTCTTCGCATAACGCATATTTTGTTATCCCTGTGCCATCGTCTATTTGATGGACTATTCCTTTATCTTCAAATGTTTTAATAGTTCTGTATAAGGTAGTTCTATCTGCTTTTTCAAAAGCATTTTCAATGTCACTTAATGTTACTGCTATTTCTTTTTCTGCAAGAAACTTATATATAAGCAAACGCATTGCTGTAATACGAATTTGTTTTGACTCTAATACTTGTTCTATTGTCTGCATAATTAATGTTCGTGTTCTGCTTCTCCTTTTTTCATTTCTGCGTTAAGGTAATAAGCATTGTTATAGGCAAATTGTGTGTTACTTTCTATATCTTCAATAAATTGAACCGATACCCAATCACCATCTTTAGTACCTAACACAACTTCGATAGGTTTAAAGCTCCAATCGTCATTTTCTTTTTCTACTGAAAACACATAATATCTTTCGCCTTCTTTTATAATTGCACTTTCTGGTAAAGCTTTTGTTTGGGTATTATCTACTTGAATTTTACCTTGAATATACATACCAGGAATTAAATTACCTTTTTTGTTTTCTATTTCTGCGTGAACGTGAACTGCTTTTGGGTTGTCCTCAAAGGTTATGCTTACGGAATAGATTTCTGCGGTAAGTTCTGTATCTGGTATAGATTGTACCGTAAAGTTTACTCTTTGACCCTTCTGTACTTTATGGACATCTTTTTCAAAGACCATAAAATCGGCGTGAACGTGATGCGTATTTACAATTTCAAATAATTCGGTTTGTGGCTCTACATATTGACCTGTTTTTACTTCAACTTTTTGCACAAAGCCTTCTATTGGACTACGCAATGCTATGCGCTGTGCAATTGTTCCATTGCGAACTGATGTAGTGTTAACGTTGAGTATTCTTAATTGCGCTTCTAAACCATTAACCATTGCTTTTGATGCTTGATATTCTGCTTCTGCTTTCTGGAAATTAGCACCAGAACCAACACCAGCATCGTATAATTTTTGTTGACGTTCATAATTTTTCTTTGCAAGCTCGCTATTGCTATAAGCGTTTAAATAATCCGTTTGCGCTTGTATGATATTTGGGTGCGATAGATAAGCCACAACTTGACCTTTATTAACCTTATCACCTTCAATCACTTCAATTGAAACGACATTTGCACCAACAACAGTAGTAATAGCTGCTTCGTTTTGTGGTGGTACTTCTAACGTTCCGTTTGCTTCTACATAGCCGCTCATATTACGTAATGCCAACGTATCTATTTTCATTTTTAAAGCATCGAATTGCTGTTGTGATAGCATTACTTCTTCGCTTTCATTATGTTCTTCATTAACTTCTGTTTTTTCTTCCTCATCGTGGGAATGACCATCATTCTCGTTATGATTTTCTTTATTTCCGCAAGCTGAAACAAAAATGGTTAACACCATTACGGTAAGGAATTTATATATTTTATTTTTCATTGTCTTATTGATTAAAATATTGTAATTGAAATGTGCTTTCTAAATAGTTTACTAATGCAGTCTGTGCTTCAAGTTCCGATTGAATTGCTTCTTTTATCAACTGCGTAAATGCAGTATAATCTATTTCGCCTTCTCTATATGCCAGTAATGCACCTGTTTTTTGCTCTTTTGTTAATGGTAAAACTTGGTCTTTGTAAAACTCCCAAGATGTTTTCCATTTTATATAGTTTTCTTTAGCCTGAACAAACCTTGATTGTACTTCCTGTTTTTTGAACGCTACATTGGTTTCTGCTATTTCTTTATCAATTTTGGAACTTCTAATTTGTGCTTTGTTAGTACCTGATAAAAACGGAATGGAAATACCTGCTTGATACGTGTAAAACCCTGAATTGCCATTTACTTTCTGTATACCACCTTGAAGATTGAACTTTGGCAAATTATCTGCTTTTGCAGCTTTATATTTAGCTTCCGCTTCATCTACAATGTTCTGCGACATACTGTACAACGGATGGTTTTCAATACTAATCGTTTCCATATCACTATCTATCGCTACCTCAAATTCATCTGAAACTGTAAAAATTTCTTCTGATACCAACCACAAATTGAATTGCTGTAAGGCAATAAGGTAATCACTATAAGCTTGCGCTTTTTTATTCTGAATTTGAAACGCTTGATTTTTTGCTGCTGAATATTCTAATTTAGAAATGGCTTCTACTTCATAATTTAAAGTAACAGCTTGTGCAAATTTGGAATATATGGAATCCAGTTCTCTATACAAGTTATAGTTTCGTTTCATTTGATAACATTTTGACCACGCTTTTTTGACTTCCAATTCCAGTTCTAATTCGGAAAGTTGAAAGGCTTTTTGTGCCAATTGAATGCGTTGTTCTTGCAGCTTCTTTTTTGTACCAATTCCAAATAAATCAATGTTGGATTGACCAACACCTATGGTTGTATAGATGCCATTACCACTATTAATTTCTTCACCACCTGTAAAAATTTGAGTCGTTCCGAAATCATAGGCAGTCGCTTTTAATTGCTCTTGTTTTGTAATTTCCAACTGCTTTTGTTTGAGCAATGGATAATTACTTTTTGCGAGTTTAACAGCTTCCTGTAATGAAATTTCGGGAATTGTATCATTCAACTCTTGAGCGTTACTTTGTGGTGAAAAGCCAAACAGTAATAATACAACTGCTGTTGCTGTTACTAACTTTTTATTTGGCTTAAACGTAAAAGATTTATTTTCTACCCAATGGTATAAAATAGGTAACACAAATAGTGTTAGCAAAGTTGAAGTTAATAATCCACCAATAACTACAGTTGCCAATGGACGTTGTACTTCTGCACCTGCTGATGATGAAATCGCCATTGGTAGAAAGCCTAACACATCTGTAAAAGCAGTTAGCATAATAGGTCTGATTCTTCGTTTAGTGCCTTCAACTATTCTATCCTTTAGATTGGTTACACCTTCTTCTTTTAATTCGTTGAGTCCACTTATCATTACCAATCCATTTAAAACTGCAACGCCAAACAACACAATAAAACCAACACCTGCTGAAATACTAAATGGCATATCACGCAACCATAAGGCTACAACACCACCAATGGTTGCCATTGGAATGGCTATGTAAATCATTAAGGTTTGAGGTAGTGATTTTAATGCAAAGTATATTAGTATAAATATGAGTAATAAGGCGATAGGCACAACGGTTTGTAATCGGTTGCTGGCACGTTCCAGATTTTCAAATGCACCACCATAGCGAATAAAATAACCCGATGGTAGTTCCAATTGTGCATCTAATTTTGATTTTATTTCAGTTACTAAAGATTTTACATCTCGACCTCTGACATTGATACCTACATAGGTTCTTCTGTTGGTATTGTCTCTACTTATTTGCATTGGTCCTGCTTTGTAGCTTACATCTGCAATTTCACGTAAAGGAATTTGAGCACCTGAAGGTAAATTGATGTACAGGTTTTGAACATCTGTTATATCCTTTCGGTTTTGAGAACTTAAACGCACCACTAAATCGAAGCGTTTTTCACCTTCAAAAATCACACCTGCTGTACCACCTGCAAATGCAGATTGTACGGTTTGATTGAGCGTATTTATTTGAAGTCCGTATTGTGCTAATTTATTCCGGTTGTAATTGATGGTCATTTGTGGTAAACCCGTTGTGGCTTCCGCTTTCATATCTCCAATACCTTCAGTACCTGCAATAATTTTAGATATTTCTTCAGCTTTTTGGGATAGTATGTCAATGTCTTCACCATAGAGTTTAATGGCAATATCTTCACGCACACCTTCAAGCAACTCATTAAAACGCATTTCGATAGGTTGAGTAAATTCATAATTAACACCAGGAACGATTTCAACCGCTTCTTTCATTTTCTCAATCAATTCATCTTTTGTCTCTGCTGTTGTCCATTCGCTTTTAGGTTTCAGAATAACAAAAACATCAGCTAAATCCATTGGCATTGGGTCGGTTGGTATTTCAGCAACACCAATACGACTCACAATTTTTTCTACTTCTGGAAATTTTGCTTTTACTATTTGCTCTATTTTAGTGGTAGTTTCAATGGTTTCAGTAAGGGAACTACCTGGTTTTAAAATAGCGTGAAATGCAATATCACCTTCATCGAGTTGCGGGATAAATTCACCACCCATTCTTGAAAACATAAAAACGGTTATCCCAAACAACACAACTGCAATACCAATTACCCATTTACCTTTTCGCAAGGCTCTAACCAATAAAGGTTGATATTTGTCTTCAACCCAATGTACAAATCTATCTCCATAAGATTTTTTATCATTTTTTGGTGCTCTTAACACTAAAGCAGACATCATTGGCACATAGGTTAAACACAGTACCATTGCACCAATCATAGCAAAAATAAAGGTCAATGCCATTGGTTTAAACATCTTTCCTTCAATACCTTGTAAGGCTAAAATGGGTAGAAAAACGATAAGGATAATCAACTGACCGAAAAACGCAGCGTTCATCATCTTTTTTGAAGCATTAGACGCCACTTTATCTCGCTCTTTGGATGTAAGCTGTTTCTTTTTTAGTACTTGTGATGCAATGAGAAATACTGTACTTTCTACAATAATTACAGCACCATCAACTATAATACCGAAATCTATTGCTCCCAAACTCATTAAGTTTACCCAAACATCGAACACGTTCATTAAAATAAAAGCGAATAATAAGGATAATGGTATTGTTGAAGCAACGATTAAACCACCTCGCCAATTACCCAATAAGAAGATAAGCACAAAAATAACTATCAATGCACCTTCAATAAGATTTGTGGTTACAGTAGAAGTTGTTTCGCCAATTAATTTACTTCGGTCTAATAATGGTTCAATAATTACGCCTTCTGGTAATGACTTTTCAATTTGAGCCATTCGCTCTTTTACATTGGCAATAACATCATTGGAATTTGCACCTTTTAGCATCATCACCAATCCACCTACAACTTCACCTTCACCATCTTGGGTTAATGCACCGTAACGTATGGCAGAACCGAATTGCACAGTTGCAATATCATTAATAGTTACAGGAATATTATTAACGGTTTTTACCGTAATTTTTTTAATGTCTTCTAAACTCCGTACCAAGCCTTCTCCACGAATAAAATTAGCCTGATGGTTCTTTTCAATATATGCACCACCTGTATTTTGATTATTGGCTTCAAGTGCATTAAAGACATCTGTAATGGTCAATCCAATTGCGTTTAAATCGTTTGGGTCAACCGCGACTTCGTATTGTTTAATTTTACCGCCTATAGCGTTAACCTCAACCACACCTTCTACCATTGCCATTTGACGTTGTACAATCCAATCCTGCATTGAGCGTAAATCTGCAATGTCGTATTTGTCTTTATACTCTGGTGCTACTTTTAAGGTGTATTGATAAATTTCCCCTAATCCTGTGGAAATAGGTCCCATAGTAGGTTCTCCAAAACCAGCTGGAATTTGTTCTTTGACTTCGTTTAGTTTTTCGGCTACTAATTGACGAGGTAGATAGGTTCCCATATCATCGTCGAATACGATGGTAACAACCGATAAGCCAAAACGAGAGATTGACCTAATTTCCTTTACATCAGGCAGGTTGCTCATTGCAACTTCCACAGGGTAGGTTACAAATTGTTCAATATCTTCTGTACCTAAATTAGGTGCTTGTGTAATAACCTGTACTTGGTTATTGGTAATGTCTGGAACAGCATCGATTGGCACTTTGGTCATACTCCAAATACCTGCTCCAATTATGGTAAGCGTAAGCAAACCAATAATGAATTTGTTATTGATTGAAAAATCAATGATTTTATTAATCATAGTAAAATTTTAATTCAGTTAAACATATCATTTTGCGCTTCGCGCAAAATAAAAGCGAAGCAATGCTTTTGTTAAAAAGCATTGCGTAAGGATATAGCTATCCTTTAAAAAACTGAATTATGCCTGTGGTGGCTGTAAAATGGAAGTGGTAAAATCTTTTTTTATACCGTTTAAGTAGAGAAAATCTTGAGAAGAAATGTATTTAAACTCAAATTTTATTTCTGCGAATTTGAAATAAGTTACGTTTAAATGGCAACATTGGCAAATACAAAATGGGGAACATAAATCTGCATCTTGATGTTGGTGGTTATCACCTAAATCTTGAGAAATTTCTGTTTTAACTTCATTGTCAAAAGTACCTGTATCTTCACAAGGCACTAAATTTAGTGTGAAGATATAGATTGACAATATGAATGCTAAAAATTTCATTAAGGCAAATATAAGAATTTTTTAATGCAATGGTTGTGCAAAGAAAAAAGGCTTCGGATTATAAAAACCATAAGGTTTCTTGACCAAAAGGTGGTATTTCCTTGCTTTCAAAACGAGGTGCTATTTCTGCAACCATTTCAGGATATTTAATTGTTATTGGTACGTTTTGTTGACGTAAGGATTTCCAATATAGCCTACTAAATTGATACACTTGCTCTATTAGCTTTCTAATCATTTTACTATCATTTAAAGCCTCTGGTGTAGGACTTGATATTTTAAGTTTTATTGGAAATGAGTAACTTGAATGACTTGGGTATTGAACTGTTGTCTTATACCTTAAATTATTAAATAAAAGATATTTGTGTTCATCTTTCCTGCCTATATTTATAAAAGTACCACTCATAGGTATTAGCTCACCATTCCAATTTTGGTCGAAAGCAATTATATCTTGAGATTTTGTTTTATTGATATTTAAAACAAATAAAGGACAAGGCAATTTAAGTTTATCCATCATTTCTAAAACAGGTTGTATTTCCTCATCCTTCATATCCTTATAAAAGTGAATAACTATTTTTTCAGGTATTTGGTTTGTTGGTACGTATTGATAGATAGCATCACTTAATGCACCCCCTAACTGTTTAACATCAGATTTACTGAAATAATGAAATTCATTAAACCTTCCATTATTTTTAAAACTGAATGCACTTGCTACATATCGAATGTTTTCTTCGGTATTTTTAAATGCACCCACACCAATAACTAATTCATTTTTAGGTTTGACATTTAGTTGCCAAGGTGTACCATCTAATTTTGCTAATAAGGCTAATGAAATGTTTGTTAAATCGTATATGAACTTATTTTGATTTCTTCTAAATCTATCAAACTCTATTACTTGAGATATAATTCTTTTATATAAAAGCTGCTCTTTAACCTTGTAATACACTAACTTTTTTTCAAGATTGGGTTCGTGCTTGTTAAAAGGACTTAAATAAATAGCAACATAATTAATATTAGGGTCTGATTTAAAATCTTTTATACCCTTTGCTATTTGAGGTAATGGATTTTCTAAATCATCAAATACTATATTGACATCATTATCGAAATGTGCTAAAACACCAGCATAAATATTTAAACCTTTATACCAACTTGTACCATCTTCCAATAACTTTTGCAATGCTTCTACTTCTTTAGTATAACTTGTATGATGTATAAAGAAGAAATGCACATTATCTAACTGACAAGGATTTAAAGGCTTTAAATTCTTAAAATCAATTTTGGGATTTCTACCAACACCATTTTGGAACACTAAATCATTGCTTTCATCAGCAACTTCACCAATTCGATTTATTTCTACAGGTAAGTAATCGTCATTATTAACAGGGATAACTTTCTTAAATTCCTCACTTAAAATGAAATGCTGAATAAACTTATCGATTTTGTGTTTATAACTTATATATTTATTGGAATCATCTTTTGGTTCTGGTTGAATATTAAAAGCTGTTCGTAAATCGTTATTCAAAATGGCAAAAGCCTTTGTGTTATCATCAATAAATTCCTTTTCCTTATGATATTTTAATAACCTCATTTTATATACAACTTTATTAAGATTTGTTGTTGAGATATGTTTTATAATTTCAGAAATAGGTTTTTTAAACACTTTAGCCATACCATCATAAGAAATAACTAACTCACCATATTCACTAACTTCTTTAATTTGTACTTTGACAGTAAACTTATAATACTGTGCAAAACTTTTATTTTGATATGATCTATTACCTATCCAAATTTGATTATCATTCACAAAGTTTTGACCAACAAGTTTTTTTATGCTTTTAAAGAATTTTTTGATTCGCCAATTATAGTAATGCTTTATTAAGTCGGTTGGTTGTTGTTTTAGATTGAGTTTTAAAGGCAAATAGCCTTCCTTTTCATAAATAAATGATGTGTAGATAAAATCAGGATTTTCTTCTTTTATACCAGGAAACAAATCTTCTATATTGGTTGGAAACTTTGTTTTATAGAGCTTTTGAGCATTACCAATTTTCTCTTTACTTAAATAAAAAGTTATTGGTTTGTCTGGTAAATCAAACGTTATGATATTGAAATAAAGTTCCTGACTCATAATACTTGGGTTTATTAATTCTACTTCTTGCTCAATCTATTAATTTTTTGTTCTACAATTTTGAGGATTTCCGTAATGTTCTTTTCATCTTTTAACATAAAGACAATTTTATCTGCTAACCAATATTGAAGTAATTCGCTTTTGTTTTGTTTTAATACTTTGGCTAATGCTTCAGCTTGTTCTTTACGAGCCATACGAGTACCACGTTCAATTTTACTTAAAAGTGCCGTATCAATATTCATTTGAGAAGCAACTTCTCTTAATAATAATTGCTTTTCTTCTCGTATTTCTCTGATGTATTCTCCAAACGTCATTTTGGGGATATTTTGACTTGTCAATATTTGTCTAATGTAAGAAAAAGAAAATAAGAACTAACAAAAAGATATTAACAATTATAAACAGGAAATGAGGAAGTTAAGGATTTGAGGATATAAAGTATTTTTATAAATCCTCGTTTCCTTAAAATCCTCAAAATCCTTATTGTGCTTTTGTGGGATTTGTATAATTGTTATGTGCTTCCCTATGTATTAGACCAGCATCAACAAATTTAGTAATATAGCCTTCTGCTGTTTTATGAGGAATCTTGTTTTTGTCGGCTATATTTAGGTAATCTTGTCTTGAAAATTGATAAGGTAGTGCTTCTAAAAAACGTTCTTTACGATTGGCTCTTTTTACTTCTTTTTGTTCGATAGGTAAATCGTTAAACACCTTACTACTGTGCTTTACTAATACGCTTATCATTTCCAATGTATTTTCAAAATCTATATCCTCACAATATCTTACTTGGTTTACATCACCATCTTCCATAATGCGAAATACAGAAAACAACATTATAATTCTAAATGCTATTAACCCCAAACGTCTAACAGTTGCTATATAGTCATCGGGTTGAAGATTGAGGTATTTGGTTTGAAGCTTCTCAAAAAACACATTAAACTTTTGTTGTTGCTCGGTTGTTAGCCTTACTTCAATATCAGGATTGTTTTTTAGGGTTTTGTATAACCCAAAAAATTCTTTTCCTAATTGGTCGTAATATTCATCTAAACCATTGGTTGTATCCGTTTGAAAAACGTTCTTCCAAGTAGGTTTGATATTCATATAATAAAACATAAATCGACTAAACAGCCCATTTTCAGCACTTGGAACCAATGCCTGAATCTGCTTTGGTGTACCAGACAACACCGTTGACAAACAAGGTCTTTCAATATCTACATACTCTCTGTCCGTTCTACGATAGTAACTAATGGTTTCGTGGTGGAATGCTTTACGAAAACCATCGGAATAATTACCGTAATCACTTTTAAAAGCTTGTGCTAAAGTATCTCCTTCGGTTTCAAAAATTAACCCTCTACCTTCATTATCCGATATTAATTGATAAACACCTGTTACACTATTGTTAGCCGGAATAAACAGCATTCTTTCAGGTGGTTTACTCGGTTTTTCCATAGTTTCACTTTTGCCCTTATTCATATTATAAGTAGCCATTTCAACTTGATGCTGTTGTTTTAGGGTTTTGGATTGTTCGCGCTTTTCTTTGTGAACAGGATTTACCAAATTTTTAATTTGGTTTAATCTCCCTTTTCCTGCTGAAGCAGGTGCAGTAACAAATAAATACAAGTTGCTAAACACTTTCCGTTGGTCGTACACACCAAATAATTTTGGAAAACAGGCACTAAATGCAGTTAATGCACCCAACAACAAAATATCACGTTCTTCATTACTGCTTGATGGTTTTACTACTTGTTGCAAAAATGTTGGGATGTTGTTGTAAACTGTTGTTGGTATTGTTGGCAATGGTTGTTTTTCTTCCTCTGGATGTTGCGATACTTCAACAACTTGTTGTTGCTGTTTTGGTTTAATACCAACTTGATGCAAATGGTGGTATAAGGTTGCTATGCTTATACCGTGTCCTTTTGCTTGTAAGCATTTATTATACTGTTCGTCGCATTCTTTATGGTCGTAACCTGAATAATTTCTGCTAATTCTATGGTAGTAATCACGTCCAGCTTCACCGTATTCCTCTGAAATAGCAAAACCAATATCACGCCACTTTTCATAAGTATCAGTAATATCGATACCTGATTGTTCTAAAGCGTTGATATATGTTTCAATATCATTTGCAACAACCGTTGTCGGTTTGTTGTTGATTGGTTTTTTAGGTACTTCTTTTTGCTCTGGAACAGCTAACCAATCTTTCGGGTTGAATATTTTTGTCATAGCTTTTGATGTCTTTTATGTAGGTATGCCAATGGATCGTGGGATAAAAAACACGCTCTGGAAATGTCTTTACCCGATTGGTCAACCTCTATGTTATATGTATGTTTTATGTAATTGGCCACCGCAATAAAATATTCGTTGTGTGACACTTTAGATACATCGATTCTAATTATCCATTTTAAGCCTTCACCAGAAGGTGATGTAAACAACAATTCGGTATCAAAATATTCATCGTTTAATAATTGTTGCTTTAGTTCTTCAAGATTCTGTAAATGGTCAAAATCGATTGTTAATAATGATGAATGCTCAATTAAGCTATCATCGTTTCGTTTAGAAAACACACCTGAAAATGTTACATAGTCAAAATGATTTGCTTTAAATTTCCGTGCTTCTTTAGGGTTTTTAATCGCTCTAAATTGCTCTGTGATACTTTTATACTTATCGCTTGTAATACGCTCAAATATTTGGTGTAATCTTACTTTTTCAGTTGGAAAAACATTTCTAATTGGTGCTTTGTAAAAACTGCTGTAAGCATACCAAGTATCATCAGGTGCATCTAACCAGGATAATTCATCTTCTTTTTTAACTTCAAAATTTAGATGCAGTACCTCATTGATTTTTAGTAACAATTCTTCTTCATTAATGATTTTAAAATGATAGGATGCAAAATCGAATACATCACCTTTAAAATCGGTTAATTCTATGTCGTAATGCATTGCCTTATTTTCAACAACATTAATTTGTAATGTTGATTTACCACCATTAAAAGGATTTCGGGTTATCCCGCAGTCCCTTCCTTTTAAGGAAAGGACTGTTGATTTAGGATAATACTGCCTTAATACATAAGCATAAATATTTAACCCGTAATGCGTTTTCTTTAAGATGCTTTCTTTACTTATTTCCATCGCATTTAAAATTTGGGTTATAATAATTGCTTTGTAATAGTTCCTCTATATCAGATACTTTGTAATAAAATTTACCTTGTATCTTGCTATATGGAATCGTACCATTTGAACGGAATGTTTGCAATGTCCGTTGGCTAATATGTAGCGTTTGCATTACGTCCTGATTGTCAATCCACGTATCTTTTAAGCGTTCTGCTCTCGTAGCTCTTATTAATTCGATACGTGCCTTTAAGTCCTTAATCTCTTGTGAGAGTGCCAAGAGTAAATCGATGATTTCAGTCATAACTAAATCCTTCCTTTTTTGATTAAGTAATTAGCTGCCTGTTGCTCGATTTCGTCTTGGGAATCCATACGGTTACGCAATAACCATTGGTCTAATTCCTGACGTTGGAAATAGATTTTTTTACCATTCGGTTTATAGTGTGGAATGGCTCCCGTACTTGTAAGTTTATACAAGTGCGATTGTGATAGTTCTAAATACTGACAAGTTTCATTGAAATTCAATACTTGCTTTTGCAACGTTTGTTGTTCTACTAACAACTTTTCGATGCGTTCTAAACGTTCAATTATTTTAACGTCCATCTTATTATAAATTTTAATTAAAAAATGGACTTCTGCGCAAAAGTCATCCTTGATTGTCAAGGACATAACAAATATTGAAAAAGGTGTTTGGTATAACAGAAAAGAGAAAAAATGGTATTATTAAACCATTGTAAAACAATGATTTACACCGTTTTTGGTATTATCTATTTGGTATTAAGTAGAGAAAATACCACTTTTAAAAAGTGAAGTTTTATTTGATTTGGTCAAGCCAAAAATTGGCTTCAACTAATTTTTGATAGGCTCTTTTTTCAGTACCTAAAAATCTACGGTATTCTTTACCTGCATTACTACTTGGTCCATACCGATAAGCAAAGAATTTATAAATGTGTTTAGGCTCTATTTTTTTAGATGGTTTTCTGTCAAAAAATATTCTTTCATTAAAATATTTAGTTTCTGTTAACTTAACCATAAAAGCTGCAAGTAATATTTTATTACCTCTATTCTTTATGAAGTTATATTCATCATCTATAATGCCTTTTTCATTTAATAGCTCCTCTAATTTTGCAAATTCTCTTTGTTTAATCTTATTAATAAGTTCGTTATAGGATAAGACATCATTGTTTTCCTCTCTAAAATCACCTTGTATAGCGTTGAAAATTGAACTTTGTTTTACTTGTTTCCTGACCGTTTTTATTTCTGCACCGGAATAGGATTTTACAATTAACTCTTGAGGTGGTTCTTCATTAAAAAATACTTCGTGCAGTTCTTCTATTGTATAAATTTCAGCATCACTTAATTCTGAAAATCGTTCTTGAAGTTCCATAAAAAGCATCATCGCATTAGCCTTTAAAAATGAAATAATATAAGCTTCATCTGATTTATCGTTTTGAATTGGCTTTAAGTATAAGGTTTCGTCAAGATCGTTATCAGAAACATAGTTACTAATTTGGTTTAGGTAATTTTTGATACGGTTATATTCTTTATCATACAAGAAAGATAAATGACCTGGTGTAGTATTGATTTCAAGTGCATCATTGATTTGATTAAAATTTTTGATGTACTCGGTTTCAATTAACTTTAAATAGTATTTACGCCTGTTAGAATACGCCTTTTTGAAGTCAATTTCATATTTAGGCGTTGTATTGAGGTATTGCTTTTTAAAGCCTTTTAAAAGCTCTTTAAATTGGTTTTCGGTTCTTTTATCATCAGTAACCTTTTCCACATACAGTAAGTCGATAAATAGGTCTTTAGCCATTTGGGTTAAGGTTTATTCTGTACGCTGCTTGTTTCTTTTTGTCGTCAATTACTTTAGCGTAAATTTGAGTTGTTTTTAAGTTCTTATGACCTAACATTTTTGATACTGTATAAATATCAGTACCTAAAGTTAGCTGCAATGTAGCAAATGAATGTCGCGCACAATGGAACGTGATATTCTTTTTAATTTCTGCATCTCCAACCCAATCTTTTAATAGGTCATAGTTTCTCTGAACATTATTTATATTCTCGAAAACTTTTTGAGTTGGTTCGCCTTTTTCTCCTAACAATTCAAATGCTTGTTCGGAAATTGGTAAGGTTTCAGCTCCTTTAGTTTTCTTTTGCTTAAATCTAATAAAATTCCCGTAACTTTCTGAATATTGGATTTCTGACCATTGTAGCTTTGTAATATCCGACCAACGCAAACCTGTAAGGCAAGAGAAAAGAAACGCATTTTTTAATTGTGGGTGTTTGCTATCTGTACTAAAAAGCTTTCTAACTTCTTCTAAAGTTAAAAATTCCATATGTGTATCTTCTTCTTTGAAGTTTTCAACATAAATTGCAGGATTGTATTGTATTACCTTTTCTTTAACCGCTTGACGTAATACCGCCAATAACTTTTTAAAATATGCAGATTTAGTATTTTGGCTTAATTCTCGTTTACTTCTAGAAAGTGCCTTTTTATCTAAATACTCTTTAAAACCTTCAACCCATTCTTCATCAATTCTTTCAAAAGAAATACCACTAGGATAATAAGCTTTTAAATGCTTTAAAGTACTATTCCATACTGCTAAATTTCCCTTGCTTTCTGAACGTCTTTCAATCCATTGTTCTAAATACACAAAGAAGTTCCCTTGTTTCTTTTCCTTATTCTCAAAGCCATAAATATTATTTTGAATTTCTAGATGCCTTTTAGCTCTGATGCTTTCGGCAAGTTGCAAGATTTTCTTATTCTCTAATTTCTGCGCTTTGGTTAAGGACCCTTTATCGGGTTCTGGTGTTAAATATAATTTCAAGTACTCGTATTTACGATTACCGTTTTCGTAATAATCAAGATATAAACTAATTCGTTTCCCTTTTCTGCGTTGGCGTAAAGTAACTTTCATTTTCCTTATATTTACTGTGTTAAACGATGTGTTGTATTACTGTTAAATGGGCAACAATACGGCAACAAATATAAGCAAAAAAGGGTAGTTTGGCAACAAAAAAGAATACCAAAAACCCTATAAAACAATGATTAATAGGTAGATAACAAATAAAAGAAAGATAATGAATTTCCTATCGGAAATTCCTACATATTTACTAACTTTGGTTTACGGCGGAAAGAATCCTGCGGATTTTTCCGCAACGAAACCATAGCCAAAACCGTTGTACAGCATTTGAAAAACCGCCAATGAAATTATCCGAAAACAATAAAAAATCACTTTTAGTTTCTATTCATCAATTAATTGAGGAGAATGCAAGTCATACTGTAAATGACCTCGAACACAAAAGAACGAACCGACTAATAAATTACCCTTCAAACGGAGGATTAACGGAATCGGAAAAATCGGAATTGGAAAAACTGGAAATCAATCCGACTTTAAAAAGTGCTTTGAGAAAAGTATTCGCAAGCAATACTGCTGACGTTTTTTTCTCGGTGCTCAACATAATAGACGGAACAGCAGACCCAACTGTTGAATTTGGAGAATGGGAAGAAGTTATGTTAGTTGACTTTGATGAGGAAAATGAAATGGATTCAATGCTTCACGACGACTTTTATGGAACATATTGGGATTGGAAAGAAAAAAGACCAAATCCTGGTTGGAAATTGGACTTGTTAGATGAATAAAAAACGCTGTACAACAATGTATAACCGCAATTACGGCGGATTCGACTAAGTCCGAATCCACTCGGAATTGCTAACGTCTGTGCCAAACCGAAAATTAACGCATATTAACCCGTAACTGACGGTTATACGAGACCGTTGGTTGCAATAGCGGAATTAAAAACTAAACGTAAAAATCGTGCGAATTCCGAACTTTGAAAACAGCAGAACTTTGCGTAAAAAAGTTTTA
>NZ_JACHWV010000013.1:0-4109 GCF_014191595.1 Mesoflavibacter zeaxanthinifaciens subsp. sabulilitoris
TCTACGCGTACATAGATTACTTGTGGGTTTGAGATGTTTTCATACAGCAACGGTAATGGGTTTGTAGCTGCTTCGGCATTTGCTAAAGTCTCATAGTAACTTGTTATATAGTTTGCTGGATCTTGACCCATTAACACTGCAGCGTCTTGACTTGATAAATCAAACTGTACACTGTCATTTGCTGGGTTACCATCAAATTCTATATTATCATCACATTCATAATACGTTGGCATTGATTGATTTGCTTGCGCTGCCTCATTTACCTCTATATTAAACATTGTAGTGATATCACATCCTGTTGTTGTATCAGTAATATTTACATAAATAACTTGAGGATTACTTGTATTGTTATACGGACTTACTAAAGCATTTACTCCTGCATCGGCATCGGCTTGTGTATCATGATAGGTTACTGTAAACACTGTTGCATCTTGACCGTTTAGTATCTCGGTTGTTTTACTTTCTAAGTCAAAGCCTGCTACTTCATCTGTGTTTAATTCACAAATAATATAATCTTCGATTGGACTTACTACTGGTAATGCGTTTACTGTTATATCAAAATCTACTATTGTAAAGCAGCCTGTTCCGTTTAATCCTGTTTCGTCATCTCCGTTTGTCACTCTTACATAGATTGTTTGAGGGTTGATAGCTGTTCCTGGATTATCTGGATCTTCGTTTGTGTGCATTGTTGCGTCTGCTATTGCATTACTTCCTGTTAATGCATCGTCTAAACTTGTGTAGTAACTTGCTGTTACACCTGCTTCTCCATTTATGATAGCAACTTCGTATGTCGTTAAATCAAATGCTTCTATCATATCATTTGGTCCTACTATGTTTACATCATCACACAACTCTAAATCTGTTGGATCTGGTGTTGGTGTTGGGTTTGGTAATACGCGTATGGTTAATGTTGTTAATGAGAAGCACCCTGTATCATTATCCGTTACTCTTACATGTACTGTTTGTGCGCCTGGATCTGTATTTTGATACATCGTTGGATCTGGTATTGCGTTAGTGTCTGCTTGAGCATCTGCTAGTGTTTCGTAATACGTCACTGTCCAACTTCCTACACCGCCTGTAATTTCATCATTCTTTACTGTTAAATCAAATACAGCATACTGATCATTGTTCTCATAGTAATTAGCATCTAACTCATCACATATTGATAATGCGGTTGGCTGTACTATGACTGGTGGAAACTCTACTCTAATTTCAAATTCTCCTAAACTTACACATCCATTTATATTACTTTCTAATCGTATATAAATAGTTTGTGGATTACTCTGATTGGTATAGTTACCTGTGTTTACTATTGGATTTGTTCCAGTTTCTGCTTGGGCTTGTGTCACATGATAGGTTAACACATAATCTGCTGGGTTTTGCGTCCCTAATATTTGTGGCGTCATTACTGTGTTAAAATCAAATTGATTAAACCCATCATCGTCATCATCACATATAACATAATCTTCTAAATCTGTTGGGATAACTGGTGACTCCTCTACTATTAAATCCATTGTTACTATTGTATAACATCCTGTTATATCATTCTCTGCTCTTACATAAATAGTTTGAACGTCTGGATCTATATTCTCGTAAGGCAATGTGCTTGGTATTGGATCTGTTGCGTTTTGTGCATTGGTTAAGGTTTCATAATAACTAATACTAATGTCTGGCTCTCCGTTAATAATGGTGGTTGTTTGACTGTCTAAATCAAATTCGGTATAAAAACCATCATTATCATCATCACAAGCTACTAATGGTGATGGTGTTGCTGGTGATGGTAATGGGTTTACTCTTAAATCTAAAGTAATTGTACTTACACATCCGGTAACATCATCTTCTGCTCTTACATATACGGTCTGTGGGTTTGGTCCGTTTGTATATGGACTAAAAATCTGTGCGGCTGCATCTGCTGTATTTGCTCCTGCTTGTGTATCATAGTATGTTAACGTAATACCCGTTTGCCCATTTAGGATTTGTGCATTAGCATCTTCTAACGTAAATACTTCTTGCTCATCTCCTGGATTATTGTAATCACATAGATTTAATGGATCTGGTTGTACTAATACTGGTAATGGATTAACTATTAAGTTTAAATCGGTCACTGTATAGCATCCTGTAGCATTATACTCTACTCGCACCCATATTGTTTCCATATCCGGTGTAACATTGGTATAGTTTGATGGTGTGCCTATTGCATTTGACGGTGCTTCTGCATCTGCTTCTGACTGATAGTAAGTAATGGTTACCTCTGATGGGTCTATATCATTACTTGTATCTGAGTCTAATAGGTTTAATAGCTCGTCATTTGCTTGTGTTAAATCAAATGCAGCTAATCCATCGGTATCATCATCACATTCTTCTAATGCTGCTGGTGTTAATTCTATTTGTGGTGTTTCATTTACTATTAACTGTAACTCGACATAGCTTGCGCAGTCTGTTACTATGGTTTGACTCTCTACTCTTACATAAATAGTCTGTGTTTCAAAAACAATGTTATCGTATGGACTTGATAAGGCATTTACATTGTTCTCTGCATCACTCATCGTTTCATGATACGTAACCACTAATCCTGCTGCGCCGCCTGTTACTTGCGTGTCTGCATCGGTTAACATAAATTCTCCAAAACCATCACTGTCTGGATCACAAAACTCTAACGCTGTTGGTGTAAAGGCTGTTGGTGCTTGTTCTACTTGTAACTCTAACGTAGTGGTATCATAACATCCTGTATTTGCGTCTTCTACTCTTACATAAACTATTTGACCATTAGCTAAGTTTGTATATGGGATTGGTAGTGGGTTTGTAGCTGTTTCTGCTTCTGGTAATGTTAAGTAATAACTTGCTACATAACTCGCTATACCACCTGTAACTTCGGTATCTTTTAATGTTAAATCGATTTGTGTGATACCGTCTGGTATGTTATCATCACATACTTCTAATGGTGTTGGATCTATTGCTATAACCTCTGGATGTACAGTCACATTTTGTGTTGTTGTTGTTGGACATGCTCCGTTAGTCGTATACTCTACAGTATGTGTTGATCCTGGTAATGCTCCTGTTACTTCTCCTGTTGTAGGATCTATCGTTGCGCCTGTACTTGTTAATGTAAAGGTTCCGCCTGTCATACCTGTGATTGTGGCTATTGCTCCGTCACAGGTTGGGTCTAACGTAAAGCTTGAATCGTCTGCTGGTAATACATTTAATACAAATGTGCTTGTTGCTGGACATTGGGTTGCTGTGGTATATTCTACCGTATAACTTGTTCCTGGAGTTGCCATCGTTACTTCTCCTGTTGATGGATTGATTTGTACGGTATCGCCTGCTGGTGCTGCTGGGTTAAACGTATACGTCCCACCTGGCATCGCTACTGTATCTACAGTTCCTCCATCACAATTTGGTATCATTGTAAAGCTTGGATCATCTTCTGTTAACGTGGTAACAGTTTGCGTGCTTACTTCTGGACATGGTCCTGCGGTGGTATATTCTATCGTATATGTTGTACCGTAATCGCCGCCTGTTACTTCTCCGGTTGCTGCGTCTATTGTTACTGGTGCGCCTGGATCTGGGTTTAAGGCAAACGTTCCGCCTACGTCTCCTGTTATTGCTACTGTTGCACCATCACAAGTCGCTGTTGCCGTAAAACTTGGGTCTTCTAATGGATATACTGTTACATCTACTGTTGTGGATGCTGGACATACTCCACTTGTAGTATGTTCTACTGTATAGGTTGCTCCTGATGTACCGTTTGTAATCGTTCCTGTACCTGAATCTATTAGCGCTCCGTCGCCTGGTAATGGATTAAAAGCATAGGTTCCGCCTGATGATACTGAACTATCTACTACAGCTCCATCACACGTTGGTTGCATCGTGAAAGTTGGATCGTCTGTTGTTAATACTGTAAAGTTTACCGTAGTTGTCGTTGGACATGTACCTGTTGTTGTATAGGTTACGGTATGTGTGGATCCGGATGCAGCACCTGTTACTGTTCCTGTTGCTGAATCTATCGTCGCTCCTGTGGTTGTTAATGCAAAAGTTCCGCCTGGCGTTACGACATTACTCATTACTGCGCCATCACACGTTGGTGTCGCTGTAAAACTTGAATCGTCATT
>NZ_JACHWV010000014.1:0-2645 GCF_014191595.1 Mesoflavibacter zeaxanthinifaciens subsp. sabulilitoris
TTACCAGCAGATATTACGGATACCTTAACCACAACAGGCTCAGATCCAGAGACCGTAACTGTAGTTGAAGGTACAAATACAACCACTGATGATGGTTATGCACCAGCATTAGGTGATGTATCAGGAACCGTATTTGAAGATACCAACGGAAATGGCGTACAAGATGCAGGCGAAGCAGGCATCTCAGGTGTAGAAGTAATCATCACCGATGTAGATAATAATCCAACAACAGTAACAACAGATGCTAATGGAGATTGGACGGCAACAGACATTCCAGTAGGCAATGCGACAGTAGATGTAGATGAAACGACCTTACCAGCAGACATCACAGGTACGTTAACTACAACAGGCTCAGATCCAGAGACGGTAACAGTTGTAGACGGAACAAACGCTACAACAGATGATGGCTATGCACCAGCAGTAGGTGATGTATCAGGAACCGTATTCGAAGATACTAACGGAAACGGAGTACAAGATGCAGGCGAAGCAGGCATCGCAGGCGTAGATGTTGTCGTAACAGATGTCGATGGTAACCCAACGACAGTAACAACAGATGTAAATGGAGATTGGACCGCAACCGACATACCAGTAGGCGATGCAACGGTAGATGTAGATGAAACAACCTTACCAGCAGACATTACAGATACCTTAACAACGACAGGATCAGATCCTGAGACAGTAACCGTAGTTGAAGGCACAAACACAACCACTGATGATGGTTATGCACCAGCATTAGGTGATGTATCAGGAACCGTATTTGAAGATACCAACGGAAATGGCGTACAAGATGCAGGCGAAGCAGGCATCTCAGGTGTAGAAGTAATCATCACCGATGTAGATAATAATCCAACGACAGTAACAACAGATGCTAATGGAGATTGGACGGCAACAGACATTCCAGTAGGCAATGCGACAGTAGATGTAGATGAAACAACCTTACCAGCTGACATTACAGATACCTTAACCACAACAGGCTCAGATCCAGAGACGGTAACCGTAGTAGAAGGCACAAACACAACTACCGATGATGGGTATGCACCAGCAGTAGGCGATGTATCAGGAACGGTATTCGAAGATACCAACGGAAATGGCGTACAAGATGCAGGCGAAGCAGGCATCGCAGGCGTAGATGTTGTAGTAACCGATGTTGATGGTAACCCAACAACAGTAACGACCGATGCCAATGGAGATTGGACCGCAACAGATATTCCAGTAGGCGATGCTACAGTAGATGTAGATGAAACGACCTTACCAGCAGGGATTACAGATACCTTAACCACAACAGGCTCAGATCCTGAGACAGTAACAGTTGTAGACGGAACAAACGCTACAACAGATGATGGCTATGCACCAGCAGTAGGTGATGTATCAGGAACGGTATTCGAAGACACTAATGGCAACGGCGTACAAGATGCAGGCGAAGCAGGCATCGCAGGTGTAGATGTTGTCGTAACCGATGTTGATGGTAACCCAACAACAGTAACGACCGATGCCAATGGAGATTGGACGGCAACCGACATTCCAGTAGGCGATGCTACAGTAGATGTAGATGAAACTAGCTTACCAGCAGACATTACGGATACCTTAACCACAACAGGCTCAGATCCAGAAACAGTAACCGTAGCAGAAGGCACAAACACAACTACCGATGATGGCTATGCACCAGCAGTAGGCGACTTAAGCGGAACGGTATTCGAAGACACTAACGGAAACGGTGTACAAGATGCAGGCGAAGCAGGTATCGCAGGTGTAGAAGTAATTATCACCGATGTTGATGGTAACCCAACGACAGTAACGACCGATGCCAATGGAGATTGGACCGCAACAGATATTCCAGTAGGAGATGCTACAGTAGATGTAGATGAAACAACATTACCAGCAGACATTACAGATACCTTAACCACAACAGGCTCAGATCCAGAAACAGTAACCGTAGCAGAAGGCACAAACACAACTACCGATGATGGGTATGCACCAGCAGTAGGCGACTTAAGCGGAACGGTATTCGAAGACACTAACGGAAACGGTGTACAAGATGCAGGCGAAGCAGGTATCGCAGGTGTAGAAGTAATTATCACCGATGTTGATGGTAACCCAACGACAGTAACGACCGATGCCAATGGAGATTGGACCGCAACAGATATTCCAGTAGGAGATGCTACAGTAGATGTAGATGAAACAACATTACCAGCAGACATTACAGACACGTTAACCACAACAGGCTCAGACCCAGAGACGGTGACCGTAGTTGAAGGAGTAGATACAGCAACAACAGATGATGGCTATGCACCAGCAGTAGGAGATGTATCAGGAACAGTATTTGAAGATACCAACGGCAACGGCGTACAAGATGCAGGTGAAGCAGGAATCGCAGGTGTAGAAGTAATCATCACCGATGTTGATGGTAACCCAACGACAGTAACGACCGATGCCAATGGAGATTGGACGGCAACCGACATACCAGTAGGAGATGCTACAGTAGATGTAGATGAGACTAGCTTACCAGCAGACATTACAGATACATTAACCACAACAGGCTCAGATCCAGAAACAGTAACCGTAGTAGAAGGCACAAACACAACTACCGATGATGGGTATGCACCAGCATTAGGCGACTTAAGCGGAACGGTATTTGAAGATACCAA
>NZ_JACHWV010000015.1:0-1409 GCF_014191595.1 Mesoflavibacter zeaxanthinifaciens subsp. sabulilitoris
TAGCAGCAGGATATGTTTTTGACTTATCAGAAAACTTTAAGTTAAAGCCACATGTAATGACAAAGCTAGCATTTAGCTCACCAGTGACTTACGATATAAACCTAAACCTATTTATGTATGATTTTGTAGAGGTAGGCGCAGGTTACCGTTTAGACGATTCGTTTAGTGGTATGGTTAACTTTTTAGTAGCACCAAACTTAAGAATCGGTTATGCATATGACAGTGTTAACTCACAATTAGATGTTGTAACTAACTCATCCCATGAGATATTTATCAACTTTGATATCAATCTACCAAGAAAAGTATCAAGATCACCACGTTATTTCTAATCAGATAAGCTAACCAAGAACAATGAAACATATACAATTATTTATAGTTTGTGCCTTAATAAGCAGTTTTAGTCTAACTGCTCAAAACAGTGCCACAAAAAAAGCCGATAAACTTTTTGCTAAGTACCAATTTGTAGATGCTATAGAAGCCTACAATAAATTAGTAGAAAAAGGAGAAGCCGATGCTTATGTCTACTCACAATTAGCAGAAGCCAACTACAATATCTATAGTACCGAAGCAGCCGAAAAGTGGTATGCTAAAGCATTTGAAGCAGGAGCAAACGATGCAGAGATGATCTACAAGTATTCAGAAATGCTAAAAGCAAACGGAAAGTATGAAGCATCAAATACGCAAATGGATAAGTTTGCTGCAATGAAGCCATCAGATGACAGAGCAATGATGTACAAGTCTAACCCAGATTATTTATCAAAAATCTTAGATAAAGGAAAAACCTTTAACGTACAAAACTTAGACATCAACACAGCTACATCAGATTTTGGAGGTACGCTTCAAGATGGTAAACTATACATTACTAGCTCTAGAAATGATAACCGTAAAAAATACGGATGGAACGAAGAACCATTTTTAGACATCTACGAATATACCTTAGCAGAAGATGGGACTTACCAAGGAGAAGAGCTTTTAGACGGAGATATTAACACTAAATACCACGAAGGTATTGTAAGCTTTACACCAGACGGAAAAACCATGTATTTTTCAAGAGAAAGTTTCTTTGAAAACATCTATGAAAAAGACAGTTTATCTAACACAAAGTATAGTGTATTACATCTGTTTAAAGCTACAAAAGACAGTGATGGTTTTAGCGAGGTAGAAGCCTTATCAATCAATAGTCCAAACTACTCGATTAAAAACCCAAGTGTAAGCGCAGACGGAAGCATGATTTACTTTGCAAGTGATATGCCAGGAGGATATGGTAAGTTTGATATTTACAAAGCAACATTAGATGCAAACGGAAATGTAGGTACACCAGAAAACTTAGGTCAAAAGGTAAATACCGAAGGACAAGAAATGTTCCCATACATTAGTAGTGATAACACACTTTATTTCTCTTCTACAGG
>NZ_JACHWV010000016.1:0-650 GCF_014191595.1 Mesoflavibacter zeaxanthinifaciens subsp. sabulilitoris
AACGCTACAACAGATGATGGCTATGCACCAGCAGTAGGTGATGTATCAGGAACCGTATTCGAAGATACTAACGGAAACGGAGTACAAGATGCAGGAGAAGAAGGAATTGCAGGTGTAGATGTTGTCGTAACAGATGTCGATGGTAACCCAACGACAGTAACCACAGATGCTAATGGAGATTGGACAGCAACCGACATTCCAGTAGGCGATGCAACGGTAGATGTAGATGAGACTACATTACCAGCAGACATTACAGATACCTTAACCACAACAGGTTCAGATCCAGAGACGGTAACCGTAGTTGAAGGTACAAACACAACCACTGATGATGGTTATGCACCAGAGCCTTGTCCAGATGCAACAGATACTGATGGAGACGGCTTAACAGACTGTGAGGAAATAACAGGAATCGATGATCCAAACACACCAGAAGATCCAAACACATATGGACCAGGACCATTCGATCCAAACAATCCATGTGATCCAATCGGAATCAATAGTACAGATACTGATGGAGATGGCTTAACAGACTGTGAGGAAACAACAGGAATTGATGATCCAAACACATCAGAAGATCCAAACACATATGGACCAGGATCATTCGATCCAAACAATCCATGTGATCCAATCGGAATCAATAGTACAGATAC
>NZ_JACHWV010000016.1:745-1321 GCF_014191595.1 Mesoflavibacter zeaxanthinifaciens subsp. sabulilitoris
AGATACTGATGGAGATGGCTTAACAGACTGTGAGGAAACAACAGGAATCGATGATCCAAACACACCAGAAGATCCAAACACATATGGACCAGGACCATTTGATCCAAACAATCCATGTGATCCAATCGGAATCAATAGTACAGATACTGATGGAGATGGCTTAACAGACTGTGAGGAAACAACAGGAATCGATGATCCAAACACACCAGAAGATCCAAACACATATGGACCAGGACCATTCGATCCAAACAATCCATGTGATCCAATTGGAATTGATACAACAGATACAGATGGAGATGGTCTTACAGACTGTGAGGAGACAACAGGAATCGATGATCCATCGACACCATTAGATCCAGGAACATTTGGAGTAGATCCAATGAACCCATCAGATCCAACAGATCCATGTGATCCAATCGGAATCAATAGTACAGATACCGATGGAGACGGATTAACAGACTGTGAAGAGACAACAGGGATTGATGATCCAAACACACCAGAAGATCCAAACACATATGGACCAGGACCATTCGATCCAAACAATCCATGTGATCCAATCGGAATCAATAGTACAGA